>NZ_BAAILM010000113.1:635867-722459 GCF_054589175.1 Pseudomonas sp. 3A(2025)
TGGTTGTAAGCGCCGCCGTCTTCTTCGAAGGTGGCGATATTGGCATCGAACAGCGAGTCATCGGACTTGCGGCCTGTAACGATCACGTTGCCCTTGTACAGTTTCAGGCGCACGACGCCATTCACGTGTGCCTGGGAAGCATCGATCATCTGTTGCAACATCAGGCGCTCAGGGCTCCACCAGTAGCCGGTGTAGATCAGGCTGGCGTAGCGCGGCATCAGCTCATCCTTGAGGTGAGCGACTTCACGGTCCAGGGTGATCGACTCGATGGCGCGGTGAGCGCGCAGCATGATGGTGCCGCCCGGGGTCTCGTAGCAGCCACGGGACTTCATGCCCACATAACGGTTTTCGACGATGTCGAGGCGACCGATACCGTTCTCGCCGCCGATGCGGTTCAGCTCGGCCAGCACCTGGGCCGGGCTCAGATCCTTGCCATCGATGGCAACGATGTCGCCATTGCGGTAGGTCAGCTCAAGGTAGGTCGGGGTGTTCGGCGCATCTTCAGGCGACTTGGTCCAGCGCCACATGTCTTCTTCGTGCTCGGTCCAGGTGTCTTCCAGTACACCGCCCTCGTAAGAGATGTGCAGCAGGTTGGCATCCATGGAGTACGGCGACTTCTTCTTGCCGTGACGCTCGATCGGGATGGCGTGCTTTTCAGCGTAATCCATCAGTTTTTCGCGCGACAGCAGGTCCCATTCGCGCCACGGCGCAATGACTTTGACGCCTGGCTTGAGCGCGTAGGCGCCCAGTTCGAAGCGCACCTGGTCGTTGCCCTTGCCGGTGGCGCCATGGGAGATCGCATCGGCGCCGGTTTCATTGGCGATTTCGATCAGGCGCTTGGCGATCAGCGGACGTGCGATGGAAGTACCCAGCAGGTACTCGCCTTCGTAGACGGTGTTGGCGCGGAACATCGGGAAGACGAAATCGCGCACGAACTCTTCGCGCAGATCGTCGATGTAGATTTCTTTGACGCCCATGGCCTGCGCCTTGGCGCGTGCAGGCTCCACCTCTTCACCTTGCCCCAGGTCAGCGGTGAACGTCACCACCTCGCAGTTATAGGTATCTTGCAGCCACTTCAGGATCACCGAAGTATCGAGGCCACCCGAATACGCCAGAACGACCTTGTTTACGTCCGCCATGCCATCACTCCACCGGGTTGTACGGAAAACCGTCGAGTCTACCGTTCAAACCGGCAGATTTACAGTGGCGCGACAGCGAGTGATCACCAGGCGACAGGCCTCGTCTGCTCAGGAGGCCTTGCCTGGCGTACTTGTGACAGGCGCTGCGGGTGCCGGCAGACTCGCTGCCGGAGCGACCGGTGGTGCCTCTGTCGGTGCCCCGGGCATAGAGGCCGGCGCTGCGTGCTCTGGGGGCGCAACGCGGTCCAGTTGCACATTCACGCGACGGTTGCGCGCACGGTTGGCATTGTTGGTGTTGGCGGCCAGCGGGTAGCGTTCGCCATGAAAGCGCAGCGTGATCTGCTCTTCGGGCACACCATTGGCCTTGAGATAGTCCATGACCGCCAGGGCCCGGCGCCGCGACAGATCGCGGTTGGTCAGGCGATTGCCGCTGTTGTCGGAATGGCCGTCCAGCTCGATATGGTTAACCGTCGGGTCGGCCTTGATATACGCAAGCATGTTGTCCAGCCGCGCCCTGGCCTTGGCATCGAGTTCAATGCCGCCGCCCGGAAAGCCCACCTCGGCCTGCTTGATCTGATCGAAGTTCATCGGCAGCAGTTTGGCCGTACAGGCCTGATACTCGCCAAAAGCTTCACGAAACCTGGCCGGCAACAGACGTACTTCCATTGTGCCGCCACCATCGCGGGCAAAATGACGAATCACCGGACTGCGGCCTTCGAGCAAACCGGAAATCAGACGGCCGGCTTGCGCCTGGGTGGTATTGAATGGAATTTCACCGTTGCTGACCCGCACCGACCCCAGATTGATGTCGCCGCGCCCTGGCTGCCACGGCGCAGCGGCCGCCAGCAGCGTCGCCGAGCCGTTGCCCAGCGTGTTATAGGAAGCCTTCAGACGGAAAGTCGCCTGCTCGCCGGCGCGGCGCACGAACTCTCCGGCACCCAGGTCGGTGATCGGCTGGCTCAGACGGCACTCGAACTGATCGCCGTCGACCTTCCACTCGATGCTTTCCAGGCGCGTCTGGAAATTGACCGCTGCGGCCGGAAGGCTGACGACAAGGCTGAGCAAGGCTAGATATCGCTGGCGCACGGGAGGCTCCACCTGAAAAATTGGCGGCAAAACAGAAAATGCCGACCTGATTGCTTGCTATCGGTAACTTCCTACAAAACTTGATAGCGAGTGCCTGAGACTGTCTTTTCCGGTAGCATTCCGCGAGTTCGAACCGCCTGGAATCCCCAATGTCCGACCGCCTGACCCTATTGCGTCCCGACGACTGGCACATCCATCTCCGTGACGGAGCTGTGTTGCCTCATACCGTCGCCGACGCTGCGCGCACCTTTGGCCGCGCAATCATCATGCCCAACCTGGTGCCTCCGGTACGCAACGCGCAACAGGCCGATGCCTACCGCCAGCGCATCCTTGCGGCGCGACCTGCCGGCAGCCGCTTCGAACCCTTGATGGTGCTGTACCTCACCGACCAGACCACCGCCGAAGACGTACGTATCGCCAAGGCCAGTGGCTTTGTGCATGCTGCCAAGCTGTACCCGGCCGGTGCGACCACCAACTCCGACTCCGGCGTCACCAGCCTCGACAAGATCTACCCGGCGCTTGAAGCCATGGCCGAAGTTGGCCTGCTGCTGTTGGTGCACGGCGAGGTCACGCGTGGCGAAGTCGACGTATTCGACCGCGAAAAGATCTTCATCGACGAGCATCTGCGCCGCGTCGTCGAGCGCTTCCCGACCCTGAAAGTGGTGTTCGAACACATCACCACAGGCGACGCCGTACAGTTCGTCAACGAGGCATCCGCCAACGTGGCGGCGACCATTACCGCGCATCACTTGCTGTACAACCGCAATCACATGCTGGTGGGTGGTATTCGTCCGCACTTCTATTGCCTGCCAATCCTCAAGCGCAACACGCATCAGGTGGCATTGCTTGATGCCGCCACCGGTGGCAGCAACAAGTTCTTCCTGGGCACCGATTCGGCGCCGCATGCCCAGCATGCCAAGGAAGCGGCGTGTGGCTGTGCCGGCTGCTACACCGCCTATGCCGCCATCGAGCTGTATGCCGAGGCGTTCGAGCAGCGCAATGCGCTGGACAAACTCGAAGGCTTTGCCAGCCTGCATGGTCCGGCTTTTTACGGTTTGCCTGCCAACCAGGACACCATCACTTTGATTCGCGACGAATGGACAGCGCCTGCCAGCCTGCCGTTTGGCGAACTGAACGTTATACCGCTACGCGCCGGTGAAAAACTGCGCTGGCGTGTTCTGGAGGAAAACGCGTGAGTGACGATCATCTCGACGACGATCTCGACATCCACCACGGTGGCGGCGGTTCGCGCCACCCGATGGCCGCGCGCTTTCGCGGCTATCTGCCCGTTGTGATCGATGTTGAAACCGGCGGTTTCAATTCGGCCACCGATGCCCTGCTCGAAATCGCAGCCGTGACCATCGGCATGGATGAAAAAGGCTTCGTGTACCCCGACCATACCTACTTCTTCCGTGTGGAGCCTTTCGAAGGCGCCAACATCGAAGCGGCAGCGCTGGAGTTCACCGGGATCAAGCTCGATCATCCGCTGCGCATGGCTGTCAGCGAAGAAACCGCGCTGACCGACATCTTCCGTGGCGTGCGCAAGGCGATCAAGGCCAATGGCTGCAAGCGTGCTGTGCTGGTCGGCCACAACGCCAGCTTCGACCTGGGCTTTCTGAACGCCGCCGTGGCGCGCCTGGACATGAAGCGCAACCCGTTTCATCCGTTCTCCAGCTTCGACACCGCAACGCTGGCCGGCCTGGCTTATGGTCAGACCGTGCTTGCGAAGGCCTGTAACGCTGCTGGCATGGACTTCGACGGTCGCGAGGCCCACTCGGCCCGCTACGACACTGAAAAGACCGCAGAGCTGTTCTGCGGCATCGTCAACCGCTGGAAAGACATGGGCGGCTGGCGCGATTACGACTAAGCCCGCTTGCGCACCTGCACCGCGCAGGTGCGCTTTGGGTGACACGGTTATTGCAACACCGCACCACTCATCGGGCTGGCTGAATCCGCTTCAAAACAATTTTGACAAGCATTCTCATTATCATTAGTCTCGTCGGCAACTAGCAATGCACAGCGACGGTTCAAGCTTATGTATGTTTGTCTCTGCCAAGGTGTTACTGACGGTCAGATCCGGGATGCGATTCTCGAAGGCTGCTGCAGTTACCGCGACGTTCGCCAGACACTCGGTGTAGCCACTCAGTGCGGCAAATGCGCCTGCCTTGCCAAACAGGTCGTGCGTGAAACCTTGACCGAACTGCAAACCAGCCAGGCGTCGCTGGCTTATCCTGCAGAATTTTCTGCCGCATAAAAGACCCTGTTTTATCGAACCGGACCCAGTGTCCGGTTTTTTTATGCCTGCAATTCAATTACTTAGCGTCAAGATGCAGAACTCAAACATTCTTATTCAGATTTAAATTCACTTATTATTCAATAACTTAGGTTTGACAGCCGTTTAGTGCCGGCTCAAACTCGCTGCCTATAGACATTAGCCTGCGGCAGGAACACAACATGAAAGGCGACATTACAGTCATCCAGCACCTCAACAAGATCCTCGGCAACGAGCTGGTCGCCATCAATCAGTACTTCCTGCATGCACGTATGTACGACGACTGGGGCCTGACCAAAATCGGTGCCCACGAGTACCGTGAATCCATTCAGGCGATGAAAGACGCCGACAAAGTCATCAAGCGCATTCTGTTTCTCGAAGGCCTGCCCAACCTTCAGGACCTGGGCAAGATCCTGATCGGCGAGCACACCAAAGAAATGCTTGAGTGCGACCTGCGCATCGAGCACAAAGGCCTGGCCGATCTGAAAGCCGCCATTGCACACTTTGAAACCGTTGGCGATTTCGGTAGCCGCGAACTGCTCGAAGATATCCTGGAATCTCAGGAAGAGCATATCGACTGGCTGGAGACTCAACTGGGTCTGATCGTCAAAGTCAGCATCGAGAACTACCTGCAGTCGCAGATGGACAGCTGATACCGCTAGCGGTTATCGGTTGCACAATGCAGAAAGCCCCGCTCTGTTGTCAGAGGCGGGGCTTTCTTTTGTCTGCTTGCCTGTGCCGGCCGGGTTCAGACCCGGCGGGTCACTTGCATCAGGCCTTGGCTTGCTCTACAGCCTGCTTGACCAGGGTCTGCAACTCACCGTTTGCGTGCATTTCAACGATGATGTCGCTGCCGCCGACCAGTTCGCCGCCTACCCACAGTTGCGGGAAAGTCGGCCAGTTGGCGTACTTGGGCAGGTTGGCGCGAATTTCCGGGTTCTGCAGAATGTCGACGTAGGCGAATTTCTCACCGCAGGCCATCAATGCCTGAGAAGCCTTGGCAGAAAAACCGCACTGTGGCGCGTTCGGAGCGCCTTTCATGTAAAGCAGGATTGTGTTGTTGGCAATCTGCTCTTTGATCGTTTCGATGATATCCATGAAGCACCTCGGCTGAACTTTCCGACTCAGATGTCGGCACGGTGGCGCATTGTAACGGAAAGCCGAGCCTGACGCTCACACCGTCTTCAACCGATATCGGATGCCGAACCGATTGGCGTGACCTTGCGCTGCATCTGGATCTCGGTCACGGTTTCGATCTGTTCCTGGGCCACCGGCACGCCGGTCAGTTCGCCGATCAGACGCCAGTGCTCATCGAGGCCTGCGCTGATGGTTGCCATGCGATCGATCATCCTGCGTCCCGAAGCCCGGGTGACTTCATCCTCACTGCGCAGCAACTCAAAAGACATGGAGGTCATCGAGGCCGTCAGATGCGTAAGGGTGCGGGCCGTCAGCCCCAGAAGCTCCGTTAATTGACGCTCTTTTGAGTTCATGCCGAAAAACCTCCTGTAGATCTGTAAGCTTTATAACTCAGGGTTGATACTAAAGATACAAACGACTTCGTCGCACGTGATGCGCATCGCATCAGCGACCTGGCAGGTGCAAACGGGCAGTGCCCGCCCCAGCCGCTTTGTTGCAAATATTGCAAAGCAATCGGGGGGCAGTGTACAAATGCTCTCTTGCCCAACTGAACAACGGACGGAATGTCTCCCCTACCCGGTCAATGCCCCGCTTGTGGCCATGATGGGTCACCAATCCAGCAAAATACTCCCAACCCCCTGTAAATCAACGGCGCCGTTGTGTTGCTGCGACAATTTTTTATACCATCGCGCCTTCCCTATTCGTCGTTCAATCGGCTTTCGCTGCAGGTCACGACCGTTTTCCCGATATATAACCGGTTATGAACACCTGCGGTCTGTTGCAAAAAAGGTAATCAATAATGAGCGCCAGGCACTTTCTCTCGATGATGGATTACACCCCGGACGAACTGCTGGGCTTGATCCGTCGTGGCGTAGAGCTCAAAGACCTGCGAAATCGCGACGTACTTTTCGAACCCTTGAAGAATCGTGTCCTGGGCATGATCTTCGAGAAATCTTCGACACGTACCCGTCTTTCCTTTGAAGCCGGCATGATCCAGTTGGGTGGTCAGGCCATTTTTCTGTCCCATCGCGACACTCAACTGGGACGCGGCGAACCCATTGCCGACAGCGCCAAGGTCATGTCACGCATGCTCGACGCCGTCATGATCCGTACCTACGCGCACAACAATCTGGTCGAGTTTGCCGCCAATTCGCGCGTACCGGTCATCAATGGCCTGTCGGACGACCTGCATCCTTGCCAGTTATTGGCCGACATGCAGACCTTCCTGGAGCACCGTGGCTCGATCAAGGGCAAGACCGTGGCCTGGATCGGTGACGGCAACAACATG
The DNA here is from genome assembly GCF_054589175.1 of Pseudomonas sp. 3A(2025). Lineage (NCBI taxonomy): Bacteria > Pseudomonadati > Pseudomonadota > Gammaproteobacteria > Pseudomonadales > Pseudomonadaceae > Pseudomonas > Pseudomonas sp. 3A(2025). The sequence continues at coordinate 642,790 of NZ_BAAILM010000113.1, forward strand.
TGCAACAGCTATATAGAAGCAGCGATTCAGTTCGACTTCCAGTTGCGGGTCGCCTGCCCCTCCGGCTACGAGCCCAACCCCGAGTTTCTGGCACTGGCCGGCGACCGGGTCACCGTGACCCGCGACCCCAAAGAGGCAGTGGCCGGCGCGCACCTGGTCAGCACCGACGTCTGGACCTCCATGGGCCAGGAGGACGAAACCGCACGGCGCCTGGCGCTGTTCGCGCCTTATCAGGTCAACCGCGCCCTGCTCGACCTCGCCGCCGAAGATGTGCTGTTCATGCATTGCCTGCCTGCCCACCGTGGCGAAGAAATCAGTGAAGACGTACTCGACGATCCGCGCGCTGTGGCGTGGGATCAGGCTGAAAACCGTTTGCATGCGCAGAAGGCTCTGCTGGAGTTTCTGATCGCACCAATCCGCCAGCCATGAGCCAGCCCTTGCTGCTGAACCTGCGCAATCTGGCATGCGGCTATCAGGACCAACGTGTGGTGCAGGACCTGAACCTGCACCTTAACGTGGGCGATATCGGTTGCCTGCTGGGCTCCTCGGGCTGCGGCAAGACCACCACGCTGCGCGCCATAGCAGGTTTCGAGCCGGTACACGCCGGCGAGATCAGCCTGGGTGGCGAGGTTATCTCCCGCCCAGGCTTTACCCTGGCCCCGGAAAAGCGCCGCATCGGCATGGTGTTTCAGGACTACGCGCTGTTTCCGCACCTGAGCGTTGCACAAAATATCGGCTTTGGTATTCGTCGCCATCCGCGTCTCGATCAGGTCATCGCTGAGTTGCTGGAACTGGTCAACCTCACAGGGCTGGGCAAACGCTACCCGCATGAGCTGTCCGGCGGCCAGCAACAGCGTGTCGCCCTGGCCCGTGCGCTGGCGCCCGAGCCGCAACTGCTGTTGCTCGACGAGCCGTTTTCCAACCTCGATGTCGAGCTGCGCAAACGCCTCAGCCATGAGGTGCGCAGCATTCTCAAGGCACGTGGCACCAGTGCGATTCTGGTCACCCACGATCAGGAAGAAGCCTTCGCCGTCAGCGACCACATTGGCGTATTCAAAGAGGGACGGCTGGAGCAGTGGGACACGCCCTACAACCTCTATCACGAACCGCTGACACCCTATGTCGCCAGCTTCGTCGGCCAGGGCTATTTCATTCGCGGCCAGTTGCTCGACCATGAATCGATCAACACCGAACTCGGCGTACTGCGCGGTAACCGTGCCTACCCTGGCGCACCCGGCAGCGCGGTGGATGTCTTGCTGCGACCGGACGACATCGTGCATGCCCCGGACAGCCCGCTAAAAGCGCGGGTTACCGGGCGCACCTTTCAGGGCGCTTCGACCCTGTACAGCCTGCAACTGTCCACCGGCAGCCAGCTGGAGGCGCTGTTCCCCAGCCATGTCGATCACATGCCCGGCGATGAAGTCGCCATTCGCGTGGCCGCCGAGCACCTGGTTGCCTTTGCCGCTGCGGGCAGTGTCGCGACCCACAGCACCAGGCTCTAGTCGCTCAATTGCGACCGATTGCAGCAAAGCGTGCCGTGGTCTGCTGGGCCAGCGCTGCGGCAGGCAGCTCCACTTCCAGACCACGTCGCCCGGCACTGACGAAAATCGTTTCGAACGGCTCGGCACTCTGGTCGATGAACGTGCGCAGGCGCTTCTTCTGCCCCAGCGGGCTGATCCCGCCCAACAAGTAGCCGGTAGAACGCTGCGCGGCAGCCGGGTCGGCCATCTCGGCCTTTTTCACCCCGGCCGCCTGCGCCAGCGCCTTGAGGTCCAGGGTTCCGGCAACCGGCACCACCGCCACCAGCAACTCGCCCTTTTCGCTGCTGGCCAGCAAGGTCTTGAACACCCGCGCCGCCTCCAGCCCCAGCTTTTCGACCGCCTCAAGCCCATACGACGCCGCCTTGGGGTCATGCTCGTAGCTGTGCACACGATGCTCGATGCGGTTTTTTTTCAGCAAATCCAGGGCAGGTGTCATGGGGCACTCCATTGCGGACAGGGCGGTCGCCACTTTAAGCGAAATGCGCCCTCCGTGCCGCCGCTCTGTAACGAGAAATTTCCCACATCATAAGTAGACCGCCATGAATCGCGCTCAGACCTTGGCCGCGCTATGGTTCCGGGCAGCTATTCAAAGGCCACCCCGGCACCGGGCGGACAATAAAAAATAACAACAAGACGAGGTATGCATGACGCTTGCGATCAACCAACCCACCCTCACCGGCCAGTGTACGGCCGAATTTCTCGGCACGGCCCTGATGATCTTCTTCGGCACCGGCTGCGTGGCCGCACTCAAGGTCGCTGGCGCCAGCTTCGGCCTGTGGGAAATCAGCCTGATCTGGGGCATGGCCGTCAGCCTGGCCATTTACCTGAGTGCAGGCATTTCCGGTGCGCACCTGAACCCTGCGGTCAGCATTGCGCTGTGCCTGTTCGCCGGCTTCGAGCGCCGCAAACTACCGTTCTATGTCGCCGCCCAGGTCTGCGGGGCCTTCTGCGGCGCGAGCCTGGTCTACCTGCTGTATGTCAGCCTGATCGTCGATGTCGAACAGACCCGTCTGATGCTGCGCGGCAGCCAGGCAAGCCTGGAACTGGCCGCTGTGTTCGCCACCTACCCGCACCCGTCGATCTCGGTCGGCCAGGCGTTTGCGGTCGAGGTCATCATTACCAGCGTGTTGATGGCGGTGATCATGGCCCTGATCGATGACCGTAACGGGCTGCCGCGCGGGGCACTGGCGCCCTTGCTGATCGGCGTGCTGGTGGCGGTGATCGGCAGTTCCATGGGACCACTGACCGGTTTTGCGATGAACCCGGCACGGGATTTCGGACCGCGCCTGATGACCTTTCTGGCCGGCTGGAGCGACCTTGTCTTTACCGGTGGGCGCGACATTCCCTACATGCTGGTGCCACTGCTGGCGCCGATTATCGGTGCTTGCCTGGGCGCCGCCGGGTATCGTCTGCTGATTGCCCGCCACCTGCCGGGCGGCAAAACCCCGTCCTGCTCATGAGGCCCATCGACATGACCGACGCAAACGACAAGCACTACATCATTGCCCTCGATCAAGGCACGACCAGTTCGCGAGCCATCGTCTTCGACCGCAATGCCAATGTGGTCAGCAGCGCCCAGAGCGAATTCACCCAGCATTACCCGCAAGCCGGCTGGGTCGAGCACGACCCCATGGAAATCTTCGCCACCCAGAGTGCCTGCATGACCCAGGCCCTGGCCCAGGCCAACCTGTTGCCCAGCCAGGTGGCTGCAATCGGCATCACCAACCAGCGTGAAACCACGCTGGTCTGGGAAAAGGACAGTGGCCGGCCGATCCATAACGCCATCGTCTGGCAATGCCGGCGCAGTACACAGATTTGCCAGCAACTCAAAAGCCAGGGCCTGGAAGATTACATCCGGCAAACCACGGGGCTGGTGATCGACCCGTATTTTTCCGGAACCAAGCTCAAGTGGATTCTGGACAATGTACCCGGCAGCCGCGAACGTGCGCGCAACGGTGAATTGCTGTTCGGTACCGTAGACAGCTGGCTGATCTGGAAACTGACGGCCGGCAAGGTGCATGTCACCGATTACACCAATGCCTCGCGTACCCTGATGTTCAACATCCATAGCCTGCAATGGGACGCACGCATGCTCGAAGTGCTGGACATCCCGGCGCAGATGCTGCCGCAGGTCAAAAGCTCCAGCGAGATCTACGGGCTCACTGAAAGTGGCATTCCGATTGCCGGTATCGCCGGCGACCAGCAGGCCGCCCTGTTCGGCCAGATGTGCGTCGAGCCCGGTCAGGCCAAGAACACCTACGGCACCGGCTGCTTCCTGCTGATGAATACCGGCGACAAGCCTGTGCAATCGGCCCATGGCCTGCTGACCACCATCGCCTGCGGCCCACGCGGCGAGGTGGCTTATGCCCTTGAGGGCGCGGTCTTCAATGGCGGCTCTACGGTGCAGTGGCTGCGCGACGAACTGAAAGTGGTCAACGATGCGCTCGACACCGAATACTTCGCCAGCAAGGTCAAGGACAGCAACGGCGTGTATCTGGTCCCGGCCTTTACCGGTCTGGGCGCGCCCTACTGGGACCCGTACGCCCGAGGCGCCTTGTTCGGCCTGACCCGTGGCGTGAAGATCGACCACATCATTCGCGCGACCCTGGAGTCGATCGCCTTCCAGACCCGCGATGTCCTCGACGCCATGCAAAAGGACGCCGGCGCACGCCTCAAATCGCTGCGCGTCGATGGCGGCGCGGTGGCCAATAACTTTCTCATGCAGTTCCAGGCCGACATCCTCGGCACCCAGGTCGAACGCCCGCACATGCGTGAAACCACGGCCCTGGGCGCTGCGTTTCTGGCGGGCCTGGCCACCGGTTTCTGGAGCAATCTGGACGAATTGCGCAACAAGGCCGGTATCGAGCGGATCTTCGAGCCGCAACTGGACGACGCGCAAAGGCAGCATCACTACGCGAGCTGGCAAAGGGCAGTCGAGCGCACCCGCGACTGGGCACCCCACGACGAGGCGCTGTAAAGAAGAGTGCGGCTGGGCCATGATGGTTATCAACATTCACAGGGGTGCCACGCGATGTCGAAGACCAACCCACCGGTTTCATCCGAGCCCTACGACATCGTGGTCATCGGCGGCGGCATCAACGGCACCGGCATTGCCGCCGATGCCAGCGGTCGTGGGCTGTCGGTGTTGCTGTGTGAGCAGGACGACCTTGCCAGCCATACCTCATCGGCCAGCAGCAAACTGATTCACGGCGGCTTGCGCTATCTGGAGCACTACGAATTTCGCCTGGTGCGCGAAGCGCTGGCCGAGCGCGAGGTGCTGTTGGCCAAGGCGCCGCATATCGTCAAGCCGATGCGTTTCGTGCTGCCGCACCGGCCGCACCTGCGGCCCTCGTGGATGATCCGTGCCGGGATGTTTCTTTACGATCACCTGGGCAAGCGCGAAAAGCTGCCCGCTTCACGCCGGGTGCGTTTCGGCGCAGACAGCCCGCTAAAACCTGCCATTACCCAAGGCTTCGAATATTCCGATTGCTGGGTCGATGACGCCCGCCTGGTGGTGCTCAACGCCATGGCTGCGCGTGAAAACGGCGCGCATATCCACACGCACACGCGCTGCGTAAATGCCCAGCGGGTGAACGGTTTGTGGCAGATCAACCTGCAGGATCGCGAGGGGCACTCGTTTTCGATTCACGCCAGGGCACTGGTCAATGCCGCCGGCCCCTGGGTTGCACGGTTGCTGCGTGAAGACCTCAAGCAGAATTCGCCTTACGGCATTCGCCTGATTCAGGGCAGCCACCTGATCGTGCCGAAACTGTACGAGGGCGAGAACGCCTTTATCCTGCAGAACGAAGACAAGCGCATCGTCTTCACCATTCCTTATCTGGAGCATTTCACCCTGGTCGGCACCACTGACCGGGAATATCAGGGCGACCCCGCCAAGGTGCAAATCACCGACGCCGAAATGGGCTACATCCTCCAGGTGGCCAACGATCACTTCAACCGGCAACTGAACCGCAGCGATGTCCTGCACACCTATTCGGGCGTGCGTCCGCTGTGCAATGACGAGTCCGACAACCCCTCGGCCATTACCCGCGATTACACCCTGTCATTGAACGGCGCCGCCGGTGAAGCACCGGTTCTTTCAGTGTTCGGCGGCAAGCTGACCACCTACCGCAAGCTGGCCGAATCGGCGCTGGGACAACTGGCCGCGTACTTCCCGCACATGAAGCCGGCCTGGACCGCCAGTGCGCCATTGCCGGGTGGCGAACGCAGCATCGAGGCCAGCGAATTGACTGCCCGCTACCCCTGGCTGCCAGCCTCACTGGCCCGCCGCTGGGTGCGCACCTATGGCACGCGCAGCTGGCAATTGCTCGACGGCGCGCAAAGCCTGGCGGACATGGGCGAACACTTTGGCGCTGAACTGTATGCGCGTGAAGTCGATTACCTGTGCAACCACGAATGGGCGATGAACGTTGACGACATTCTCTGGCGGCGAACCAAGCTGGGGCTGTTTACCCATGCCGATCAACAGCGGGCCTTGCAGACCTGGCTGGATGAAAGATCGCGCGCAAGCGCTGCATAAAACATTCGGATTTCCGAACGCCTGCGCGGTCCAAATTCGGCTTCCCGGACGTCCGATAAGCGTCCTGAGGCTGAAACAATAATTTAATGCCCTATAAATCAACAACATAACCATATCGTCCGATCTGGCACGAGTCATGCTCTACACTCATTGTCGACCGCTTCAGCACCAAGGCGCGTGTCTAGCAAAGGCGCTGCTGAAGCATTCGTTAAGCCAGTGGACTGACGACAGATCGGCCACCCGAATAAAAAATGAAGTCGAGGATTCATCGATGCGTATCGTTCCCAAGTTGTTAGGCGCAGCCATCGCTGCCGCTCTGATCAGTACCCCAGTCATGGCTGCCGAACTGACCGGCACACTGAAGAAAATCAAAGAGTCCGGCACCATCACACTCGGTCACCGCGACGCGTCCATTCCGTTCTCGTACATGGCTGACGCGTCCGGCAAACCGGTGGGTTACTCCCACGACCTGCAACTGGCCGTCGTCGAAGCACTGAAAAAGCAGCTGGACGCGCCAAACCTGAACGTCAAGTACAACCTGGTAACCTCGCAGACCCGTATCCCGCTGGTGCAAAACGGCACCGTCGACCTTGAGTGCGGCTCGACCACCAACAACGCAGAACGCGGCCAGCAGGTCGACTTCTCGGTGGGTATCTTCGAAATCGGTACTCGCTTGCTGTCCAAGAAAAACTCCGAGTACAAAGATTTCGATAACCTCAAGGGCAAAAACGTGGTGACTACCGCCGGTACCACCTCCGAGCGCCTGCTCAAGTCCATGAATGCCGACAAGCAAATGGGCATGAACGTGATTTCTGCCAAGGACCACGGTGAGTCCTTCCAGATGCTCGAATCCGGCCGTGCCGTGGCGTTCATGATGGACGACGCGCTGCTGGCAGGCGAAATGGCCAAGGCCAAGAACCCGAATGACTGGGCGGTGACCGGTACTGCGCAATCGTATGAAATCTACGGCTGCATGGTGCGCAAGGGCGACGAGTCCTTCAAGAAAGCCGTCGATGACGCCATCGTTGCCGTGTACAAGTCTGGCCAAATCAACACCATCTACAACAAGTGGTTCCAGTCGCCTATCCCGCCAAAAGGCCTGAACCTGCAATTCCCGATGAGCGACGAGCTGAAAAAGCTGATCGCCGAACCGACCGACAAACCGGCTGAAGCCAAAGCAGGCTGACTCGCCGCTGTCCGCCCGGAGCCGCCTGCGCGGCGCTCCGGGCTCGCTTAACCAACACGCAACAGAGGCTTTACGAAAAGTGGCCATGTCACTTTTCGTAAAGCGCCTGGCGCAAGCGTGCATTTCGATCGACACCGAACAAGAGGGGGAGACCCTGATGAATTACAACTGGGACTGGGGTGTGTTCTTCAAGTCCACCGGCGTCGGCGACGAGACGTACCTGGACTGGTACGTTTCCGGTCTGGGCTGGACCATCGCCATTGCTCTCGTGGCCTGGATTGTCGCACTGGCACTGGGTTCGGTGCTGGGCATCATGCGCACGGTGCCTAACCGTGTGGTCTCCGGCATCGCCACCGCCTACGTCGAAATCTTCCGTAACGTACCACTGCTGGTGCAGCTGTTCATGTGGTACTTCCTGGTCCCCGACCTGCTGCCTCAAGGCATGCAGGAGTGGTACAAACAGGACCTGAACCCGACCACCTCGGCGTTCATCAGCGTGGTGGTGTGCCTGGGCCTGTTTACCGCCGCACGGGTGTGCGAACAGGTGCGTACCGGCATCGAGGCCTTGCCTCGCGGTCAGGAAGCCGCCGCGCGCGCCATGGGCTTCAGCCTGCCGCAGATCTACTGGAACGTGCTGCTGCCGCAAGCCTACCGGATCATCATTCCGCCGCTTACCTCGGAATTTCTGAACGTGTTCAAGAACTCCTCGGTGGCGTCGCTGATCGGCCTGATGGAGCTGCTGGCGCAGACCAAGCAGACCGCCGAGTTTTCGGCCAACCTGTTCGAGGCCTTCACCCTGGCGACGCTGATCTACTTCACCCTGAACATGAGCCTGATGCTGCTCATGCGCCTGATCGAGAAAAAAGTCGCCGTGCCCGGCCTGATCTCCGTAGGGGGTAAATAATGGACTTCAGTGGAATCATTCCCGCCCTGCCCGGCCTGTGGAACGGCATGGTCATGACCCTGCAACTGATGGTCATGGGTGTGGTCGGCGGCATTGCACTGGGTACAGTGCTGGCCTTGATGCGCCTGTCGCCGAGCAAGCTGCTGGCCAACATCGCCGGTGCCTACGTCAACTACTTCCGCTCCATTCCGCTGCTGCTGGTGATTACCTGGTTCTATCTGGCAGTGCCGTTCGTGCTGCGCTGGATCACCGGCGAAGACACCCCGATCGGTGCATTCACCTCCTGCGTTGTGGCGTTCATGATGTTCGAGGCGGCCTACTTCTGTGAAATCGTCCGCGCCGGTGTGCAGTCGATCTCCAAGGGCCAGATGGGTGCCGCCAAGGCACTGGGCATGACCTACGGCCAGATGATGCGCCTGATCATCCTGCCCCAGGCTTTTCGCAAGATGACCCCGCTGCTGCTGCAGCAGAGCATCATCCTGTTTCAGGATACCTCGCTGGTCTACACCGTGGGCCTGGTCGACTTCCTCAATGCCTCGCGCGCCAGCGGCGACATCATTGGCCGTGCCAATGAATTCCTGATTATCGCCGGTCTTGTGTACTTCACGATCAGCTTCGCCGCCTCGCGCCTGGTGAAGCATCTGCAAAAAAGGTTCGCCGTATGATTTCCATAAAAAATGTCAACAAGTGGTATGGGGACTTCCAGGTACTGACCGATTGCACCACCGAGGTCAGCAAGGGCGAAGTGGTCGTGGTCTGCGGTCCGTCCGGTTCGGGCAAATCGACGCTGATCAAATGCGTCAACGCGCTCGAACCGTTCCAGAAAGGCGACATCGTGGTCGACGGCACCTCGATTTCCGACCCCAAGACCAACCTGCCCAAGCTGCGCTCGCGGGTTGGCATGGTGTTCCAGCATTTCGAACTGTTCCCGCACCTGTCGATCGTCGAGAACCTGACCATCGCGCAGATCAAGGTACTGGGCCGCAGCAAGGAAGAAGCGACGCAAAAGGGCCTGCAACTGCTGGAGCGCGTCGGCCTGTCGGCGCACGCCAACAAGCACCCAGGCCAGCTTTCCGGCGGCCAGCAGCAGCGTGTAGCGATTGCTCGCGCCCTGGCCATGGACCCGATCGTCATGCTGTTCGACGAACCGACCTCGGCGCTGGACCCCGAAATGGTCAACGAAGTGCTCGACGTGATGGTGCAACTGGCCCACGAAGGCATGACCATGATGTGCGTGACCCACGAAATGGGCTTTGCCCGCAAGGTCGCCAACCGGGTGATCTTCATGGACAAGGGCCAGATCATCGAAGACTGCGCCAAAGAGGAGTTCTTCGGTGACGTGACAGCGCGCTCCGACCGCGCCCAGCAGTTCCTCGCCAAGATCCTGCAGCACTAAGTCGAGCGGCTGCCCGTGCCAACGCACGGGCAGCTATTCGCTCCGGAACGATTTGTGATGAAATGCGACCCCACCCTGACTCGCGCCGCACCGCCATCACTTGCCGTGAAACCCCGCCTGATCCGCCATCTCTTCATACCGCCCCTGCTGCTGATCCTGGTGATCGCATTGGGCTTCGGTGCCTATCGCGTCAGTGAACACTACGGCATCCGCGATTTGAGCGAGAGCGGCGCACGCCAGCTTGAACTGCACGCGCGCACCGTCGAAAGCGAGATCAGCAAATACACCTACCTGCCGAGCATCCTGGAACTGGAAGACAGTGTCGGGCAGTTGCTCAACGCGCCCAATCCCGAGCTGCAACAGCAGGTCAACCGCTATCTGGAAGGCCTCAACCGGCGCAGCCAGAGCCGCGTGATCTATGTGCTGGACACCACGGGCCGTGTGCTGGCCACCAGCAACTGGCGCGACACCGACAGCTATCAAGGCGAAGACCTGTCGTTCCGGGCCTACTTTCAGGATGCCGTGCGCGGCACGCCGGGGCGCTTTTATGGCATCGGCACCACCATCGGCGAGTCCGGCTATTACCTGGCCCACGGCCTGGAAGAAAAAGGCCGGATCATCGGCGTGGCAGTGGTCAAGGTGCGCCTGGACACCCTCGAAGAGCGTTGGCAACGAGCGCGTCTCGAAGCCTTCGTCAGCGACGAGAACGGCATCATCATTCTGTCCAGCGACCCGGCCCGGCGGCTTAAATCAGTGCGCCCGCTGACACCGACCATCAAGGAACGCCTGGCGCGCAGCCTGCAATATTACTGGTGGCCGCTCAACGAGCTGGTGCCGCTGGAGCGCGAAAGCCTGACCGAGGGCGTCGAAGAACTGACCTTCCCGGCCAACGCGAGCGTCGATCAGGAACACACCCAGGTCAGCTACCTGGCGCAGACCCGGCAACTCAATGACACACCGTGGCACCTGACCCTGCTGACCCCGCTTGAAGACCTGCGCCGCGAAGCCGCCAATCAGGGCATGTTGATGGCGGTGGCCTGCGCACTGGTGACCTTTCTGCTGATCGCCTGGAACGAGCGGCGCAAGGTGATCTCGACCCGGCTGGCGGCCCGCGAGGCCTTGCAGGCCGCCAACGATGAACTGGAACGCAAGATCGCCGAGCGCACCGAACACCTGCGCGCCAGCAACGAACGGCTCAAGGCGCAGATCCGCGAACGCCGACAGGCCGAAGAAACCCTGCGCAAGGCTCAGGATGAACTGGTACAGGCCGGCAAGCTGGCGGCCATCGGGCAGATGTCGACCAGCATCGCCCATGAGCTGAACCAGCCACTGGCGGCGCTGCGCACCCTGTCGGGCAACACCGTTCGGTTCATCGAACGCGGCTCGCTGGACATCGCCACCACCAACCTGCGCACCATCAACGACCTGGTCGACCGCATGGGGCGCATCACGGCCAGCCTGCGCGCCTTTGCCCGACGTGGTGACGACCGCGGCCAGGCGCAACTGGGCAAGGCGGTCGACGCCGCCCTGCAACTGCTCGCAGGGCGCGTCGAAAGCAGTGCACTGACCCTGCACCACGAATACACAGACAGTTTGCTGGGCATCGATCAGACGCGCCTGGAGCAGATTCTGGTCAACCTGATCGGCAATGCGCTGGACGCCATGCAGGCCCAACCGTTGCCCGAACTCTGGCTGACCGGTGCACGGGTCGAAGACCGCTACCAACTGCAAGTGCGCGACAATGGCCACGGCATCGACGATCAGGCGCGCAAGCACCTGTTCGAACCGTTCTTCACCACCAAGCCGGGCGAGCAAGGCCTGGGGCTGGGCCTGACCCTGTCGGCCAGCCTCGCCGCCGCTGCCGGTGGCAGCCTGAGCGCGGAACAACCAGAAGGCGCCGGTACAGTCTTCGTCCTCAGCCTGCCGCTTGTCGATGCCCCATCACCTCGCACAGACGTGCCCACTTGAGGCCACTGCCATGAACATCAACCATGACCTGACCGTGCTGATCGTCGAAGACGATCCTCATGTGTTGCTCGGCTGCCAACAGGCGCTGGCGCTGGAAGACATCGTCAGTGAAGGGGTAGGCAGTGCCGAGGAAGCACTGGCACGGGTGGGCGACAACTTCGCCGGCATCGTGATCAGCGATATCCGCCTGCCGGGCATCGATGGCTTGCAACTGCTCAGCCTGCTCAAGGCCCGCGACGCCAGCCTGCCAGTGGTGCTGATCACCGGCCACGGCGATATCTCGATGGCGGTCAATGCCATGCGCGACGGCGCCTACGACTTCATGGAAAAGCCCTTTTCCCCCGAACGCCTGGTGGATGTCACCCGCCGGGCACTCGAACAACGCGGCCTGGCCCGTGAAGTGTGGGCGTTGCGCCGGCAACTGGCCGAGCGCGACAGCCTGGAAGGCAAGATCATCGGCCGCTCGCCGGCCATGCACAACCTGCGCGAATTGATCGCCAACGTCGCCGACACCTCGGCCAACGTGTTGATCGAAGGCGAAACCGGCACCGGCAAGGAACTGGTCGCCCGCTGCCTGCATGACTTCAGCCGGCGCAGCAGTCACCCATTCGTGGCGCTGAACTGTGGCGGCCTGGCAGAGAGCCTGTTCGAATCGGAGATCTTCGGCCACGAAGCCAATGCCTTCACCGGCGCCGGCAAGCGGCGCATCGGCAAGATCGAACACGCCCACAAGGGCACGCTGTTTCTCGACGAAGTCGAAAGCATGCCGATCCCGCTGCAAATCAAACTGCTGCGCGTGCTGCAGGAGCGCACCCTGGAACGGCTGGGTTCCAATCAGCATGTCGAGGTGGATTGCCGGGTCATTGCGGCGACCAAGTCCGACCTGAATGCATCGAGCAAGGCCGGGCAGTTTCGCAGCGACCTGTATTACCGCCTCAATGTGGTGACCCTGGAGTTGCCGCCGCTGCGCGAACGTCGTGAAGACATCCTGCAACTGTTCGAGCATTTTTTGCAGCTGTCGGCGCTACGCTTCGACCGCGAGCCACGCAGTATCGACCGCCAGACTCTGTCAGCCCTGAACAGCCACGACTGGCCGGGCAATGTCCGTGAACTGCGCAACGTTGCCGAACGCTACGCCTTGGGCCTGCCGGCGTTCAAAGGCGTTGTCAGTGGGGTCGAAAGCCCTGCCTTGAGCTTTGCCGAGGCGGTGGAGGCGTTCGAAAAGAACCTGCTCAACGAAGCCCTGCAACGCAGCGGCGGCAACCTCAGCCAGGCCAGCCAGGAACTGGGCATGGCCAAGACTACACTGTTCGACAAGGCCAAGAAATACGGTTTGTAAACCCGTCCCGCACGACGTGCTTACAACTGCGCCATTTGCCGTTGCTCGTCATCATGGTGGGCCCTGAGATAAGGCAGCACCGCTGCCAGCAGCGGAGCCTTGAAGGCTTCCTGGAAGCGGTGGGCAAAGCCCGGAATCAGCTTGAGCTGGCTGCCACGAATATGCGCCGCCAGATGCACACCGTGCATTACCGGCAATAACGGATCAGCCGTGCCATGCACCACCAGCGTGGGCACACGCAAACGGTTAAGCAGTTCGACACGGCTCGGCTCGGCCAGAATCGCAGTGATCTGGCGCTTGACCCCTTCAGGGTTGAACGCCCGGTCATAGGCAGTGGCAGCCTGTTGCAGCAACACTTGCCGATCATCCTTGACCCGCGGACTGCCCAGCGCGGCGAGCAGGTCGGCCTGCTGTTCCAGCGCCATCGCCCGGTTCGGTGCGCCGCGCCGGGCGAGCAATTGCAGCAAGGCGGCATCGGGCATCGGTAGCCCCTCTGCGCCGGAACTGCTCATCACCAAGGTCAGGCTTTCGACCCGTTGCGGCGCCTGGTCGGCCAGGTGCTGGGCAATCATGCCGCCCATGCTCGCGCCCAGCACATGGAAGCGGCGAATGTTCAGATGGTCCATCAGGCCCAACGCATCATCGGCCATGTCGCTGAGCGAGTAAGGCGTCGACACCGGCACGCCGAGCTTGAAGCGCAGCACCTCGAAGGTCAGGTTGACCTCGGCCACAGGCTTCACCCAACTCGACAGGCCGACATCGCGGTTGTCATAACGAATCACCCGAAAGCCTTGCTGACACAGCGCCGCCACGACCTCATCGGGCCAGTGAATCAACTGCCCGCCCAGGCCCATGACCAATAGCAGCGCAGGGTCCGATTCGGCACCAATGCTTTGATAGGCGATGCGCACATCCTTGAGTGCGGCCACCTGTACGGGTGTATCGACAGCACATTTTTCGGCAGCGAAAGACGGCAGACCGCACAGCAGTGCAGCCAGAAAAAGAAAGACGCGCATTGCACGAACACCAAAAAAAAGATCCCCAGTTGGCGCCCAGTCTGATGATGTTTTGCCATTCGCGCTGCCACACTTTCGTGACGATTTGATGAAGGAGGATCAGCGGCAAGTTTTTAGCTGCAAGCGGCAAGTCAGGCGTGTTGGATGTCAGGCCGGTGACAGGGTCGACATTGGGGTGATCATGAGACAAACTCACCTTATATTTCGAAAACACAAATTCTGCTCATGGAGCGTCTGCCGTGCTGGAAATTCGTCATCTCAAGACTTTGCATGCCCTGCGCGAAGCGGACAGTCTGGTGGAGGCTGCCGAACGCCTGCACCTGACTCAGTCGGCGTTGTCTCATCAGTTCAAGGAACTTGAAGAGCGTCTGGGTATGCAGCTGTTTGTGCGCAAGACCAAGCCGGTGCGTTTTACCAGTGCCGGGCTGCGTCTGCTGCAACTGGCCGATTCGATGTTGCCGCAACTGCGCAGTGCCGAGCGTGACATGGCGCGTCTGGCAGGCGGCACCGCCGGGCGTTTGCACATGGCGATCGAGTGTCACAGTTGCTTTCAGTGGTTGATGCCGACCATTGACCAGTTCCGCGATGCATGGCCTGAGGTCGAGCTGGACTTGTCTTCGGGGTTTTCTTTCGCGCCGCTGCCAGCGCTGGCGCGTGGCGACCTGGACCTGGTGGTGACGTCAGACCCGCTGGACCTGCCGGGCATCACCTATGTGCCGCTGTTCACCTACGAAGCCATGCTGGCGGTGGCCAACCAGCATCCGCTGGCCAGCCGGCCGTACATCGTGCCGGAAGACTTGCTCACCGAAACGCTGATCACCTACCCGGTGGAGCGTGATCGTCTGGATGTGTTTACCCGCTTTCTGGAGCCCGCCGATGTCGAGCCGGCCCAGGTGCGCACCTCCGAGCTGACCGTGATGATGATGCAACTGGTGGCCAGCGGCCGCGGGGTTTGCGGCCTGCCGCACTGGGCGTTGCACGAATACAGCTCGCGCGGCTATGTGAAGGGCAAGCGCCTGGGCGAAAAAGGCCTGTTCGCCACCCTGCACGCGGCGATTCGCGCCGATATGCTCGACGCGCCCTATATGAGGGATTTTCTGCTCACCGCCAAGGACACGTCTTTCGCGACCCTGGACGGCGTCAGCGCGGTGCGTTAAGCGCTTTGCAGGGTTTGCCAGTAGGCCGGCAGAATCAGCTCGCCGGTCAGCGGCGCCAGTTCCAGCACGGCGCTGGCCTGGGCATCGACCCACACGGCTTCTTCGATCTCGGCCGCCGGCTGTACCTGGCCATCACAGGCCACGCGGAACAACTGGCAACGTACCTCAAAGCCCGGCTCGTTGGCCGCTGGTGCCTTGAACTCACCGAGAAACAGCGCCTGCGCTGGGTCGATACGCAGGCCCAGCTCTTCTTCCAGCTCTCGCGCCAGCGCCTGTACCGGCGGCTCACCGGCTTCGATCTTGCCGCCCGGCTGCATGAATGCACGGGTGCCGCGCTTGCGTACCAGCAACGTTTTGCCGTCGGCGCCAACCAGCAGCGCGGCGGCGATATCGATGATCTTCAAAGGTTGGCCTCTCTTTTCAGCAGGAGGTTTTCTTCACCGCGCTCCAGCGCCAGTTCGATCAACCGGTCGATCAGCCCGGCATAGGTCAGGCCGTTGGCCTGCCAGAGCTTGGGGTACATGCTGATCGAGGTGAAACCGGGAATGGTGTTGATCTCGTTGATGACGATGTCGCGCTGTTCGGTGACAAAGAAATCCACTCGCGACAGCCCGGCACAACCCAGCACGCGGTAAGCCTGCAAGGCCACTTCACGCACCTGCAAGGCCAGGTCCGGCGCCAGCTCGGCCGGGATCACGGTACGCGCCTGGCCATCGTTGAGGTACTTGGTGTCGTAGGCATAGAAGTCGTCATTGGCAATCACCTCGCCACACACACTGGCATGCGGCTGGCGGTTGCCGAGTACGGCGCACTCCACTTCACGCCCGACCATGCCCTGCTCGATCAGAACCTTGTGGTCGTATTCGAACGCCAGGCTTAACGCAGTCTGCCAACCGGCTTCGTCGGTGACCTTGCTGACGCCCACCGAAGACCCTTGACTGGCGGGTTTTACGAACATCGGCACGCCCAGTTGCGCGGCGGCCTCATTGAAGCCAAGGGTCTGGCCACGTTCGAGGACCACGAATGGCGCCACGGCAATACCGGCATCGCGCAACAGACGCTTGGTGACGTCTTTGTCCATGCAGGCAGCCGAACCCAGTACATCCGGGCCGACAAACGGAATCGCCAGCAAACGCAGCAAGCCTTGCAGGGCACCATCTTCGCCGAAAGCCCCATGAATCAGCGGAAAAACCACCTCGATACGTGGCAGGGCCTGGCCGGATTCGACCTCGATGAACTGCCCACTCGTACTGCCCGGCAACAACGCCAGTTGCGTGCCAGCGGTGCTCAGGCTGATGTGTGCAGGGTCATGGGCATTGAGCAGGTAATCACTTTCATCGAAGCGCAGCCAGCGCCCCAGCTTGTCGACACCGATCAGGGTCAGGTCGTAGCTGGCACGGTCGATGGCATTGATGACATTGCGTGCCGACTGCAAAGAGACTTCGTGCTCGCTGGATTGCCCGCCGAAAACGATGGCGACTGATTTTTTCAAAACGCGGTACTCCTGTTTTTCAGGCCGCGAAGATAAAAGCAATACCGGGGGGAGTCCAGTGGGCCGGCTGTCGCAGCAGGCAAATGCGGAAAAAAAGATGCCGAGCGGTCACGTGCAGGAAGGCAAATGACCGCTGGACCGCAGTGCGCGGATCATTGTGCGGCAGTTGTGTCCTTGAGCGCAGCCGAACCAAAACCGGCAAAACGCTTGTTGAAGCCTGCGATGCGGCCTTCGGTAGTGGTCTTGCGCTGTTGCCCGGTATAGATAGGGTGCGAGGCGCTGGACACATCGAGTGCCACATAAGGGTAGGTCTGGCCGTCACTGTGCGCATGAGTACGCTGGGTGTCGACGGTCGAACCGATCAGAAAGAACACGTCAGCCGCCGTGTCGTGAAACAGGACGGTGCGGTAAGCGGGATGGATATCGGGTCTCATGATGGCTCCAGATCAATGATGGGTGATTAACAATCGAAAGGTACGTTATACAGTAACATAAAACATCGCCCGGCGGTTATCAACCTGCCACCCTCACCCATGGCGTTGCTTGCTCAGGCTGGCACTTGCCGCTAAGGTTTCGCCCGCCTCTCTCAGATAGAGGCCCGGCCATACGGCTGCGCTGGCTCGAGTGGTAATGGGCCACAAGCGCACCACATCACCTCTATCAGCAGGATTGTTCATGTCCGAGAACCTTGTCACCTATGACCTCCCGCCACACGCTTATGCCCGCTTGATCGAGGCCCGCGACTCATTGCGCTTGCTGGACAGCTACGTCAACAAGACCGACGTGCTGTGCAACCCCTCGATGCTGGTCGGCTATGTGAGCATGTTGCAAAGCGCGTTGCAGGAAGTGATCGCCGCCAGCACCCCGACCGGGCCGCGTGACGGGTTCATGCGCAAGGCCGACGAACTGGGTTTTGTCGCCCTCAATGCCAAGGAACATGAACTGATCGAGCATTTGCGCCGGACCAGCCCGCAGGGTCGCGACGATGTCTACAGCATGGTCGAGCGCATCCGCCGGATAAAACCCCGGGTGATGGAGAACTGAGCCCATAAAGGCGTCCCAGAGCGCCAGCAGAGACATTCTGTAATAGGGCATTTTTTGCATTTGCCGTAGAATCCGGCGACCCTGCCTCGCCCCGGCGACTCTGACTGACGGTAGGCAACCAAGGCCATCGTGCGCCTGTCTTTATTTCACTGACACTTTTCAAGAGCCCACCGTTATGACTAACGGACGCGATTATCGAATCGACTTCTTTCGAGGCCTGGCGCTGATCTTCATCTTTTGGGATCACGTACCGGACAACCCCCTCGCGCAATCGACCGTGCGTAATTTCGGTTTCAGCGACGCCGCAGAAATTTTCGTATTTCTCGCCGGCTACGCCTCCATCCTGGCCTACGGTCGCATCTCCCGACGCGACGGCTGGCTGGTGGCGAGCGTGCGCATCCTCAGGCGCACCTGGGTGCTGTACGTCGTGCACATCTTTTTGCTGACCCTGTTGATGGGCATCGTGTTTGTCGCCAACAACTATGTTGAAACCCGCGATATGGTTCAGCAGATGGGCCTTGAGCATTTTGTCGGCAACCCGCAGCAAGCGCTGGCCGATGAGTTGCTGCTGCGCTTCAAGCCCAACCTCACCGACCCATTGCCGCTGTACATCCTGCTGTTGCTGGCGCTGCCGCTGATCCTGCCGTTGATGCTGCGCAAGGTCGAACTGGCCGTGGCCCTGTCGTTCGCGCTGTACATGATGGTGCCGCTGTACGGCTGGAACCTGCGTTCTTATGAAGGCGGCGGCGTCTGGTACTTCAACCCGGTGGCCTGGCAACTGGTGTTCATCCTTGGCGGCGCCTTTGCCCTCTATAACGAGCGCCCGCGCACGGTCGATACCCGCCCCTTGAGTCAGCAGCCATTGTTCGCGCTGGCAGCAATCTACTTATTGATTGCCGGTGCCCTGACCTTCAGCGAGAAATGGCCACACGTGCACGGCGCACTGGTCGCCAGCCTGCATCTGGAACATCTCTACCCGATCAGCAAGACCGACCTGGCGCCGGTGCGCCTGCTGCACTTCGTGGCACTGGTGTATGTCACCGCCAAACTGCTGCCCACTCACGCCAACTGGCTCGACAACTGGCCAGCACGCCAGACGTGCCTGATGGGCCGCTACTCGCTGGAAATCTTCTGTCTGGGCGTGCTCCTCGCCCCGCTGGCCGACGCCGCCAATGCCCTGGCCGGTGATACCTGGCCCATGCAGGTCACCACCGCCATCGCAGGCCTGGGCCTGATGATGCTGATGGCCAACGGGCTGGAGCTGAACAAGCGACTGGGGGCAAGCAAGGTGGTTGTCGAGAGTACGAAGTTGAGAACGGCTTCGCAATAAGTGGCGCTTTCGGAAGATTCCTACGACGTTATCAGGGCAAGTATCTTTGCGCATCGCCGCTATTGAGAGAACAACACTCTCAAGAGAAAACCCTGATGACGATCAGCGCAGTAGCACACGTAATGCCACTCTTAGAGACGCACATGCGCTCGATGGCCCGGCTTCCCGAAAACGATCCTATCCCGAACATCGAGAACCTCTTGAAACCAGAGGAAGAAGTTTTCGAAAAGTCTTTGATTGATAACTGGCCAGGGGCTCGCTTCCCGCGTTTGCGCCATACGCCAAGGCCCCTTCAAGACATACCCGACGCCATTCTTGAAACAGACCGGGCCTTTTACCTTAAGCTCGTTATCGATGATTGCAACCAATCCATACACGGCATGTTCGACGACTATCACAACTTCCGTCAGCAGTTATCTTTCATCAACCCGGAACTGTCGAAAAAGCACTTTGGCTTCACCCTGGGACCCGATCAGCAGATCAAGATCACCGACCCTGACAACGTATTGACGGCTGCGGAGTCGGGCTATCTGACTGAAAAGCTCAATGAGCGCGAGCGCCTGAAAGAGAATCTGCATATCCACGCCAAAACCGTGATGGAACTGGTCGACCACCTCACCGAGATGTTTGCGGACATGTATTCGGTCACCTTGGAGAACTATCACAAGGTCATCGATTACGGGCAGATCTTCACCCGTAATACCATCGGCAATTTCATGGACACCTGGGCGTGGCAGGTCCACCGGTATGCGGATAAACGTGAGGACACCGATCACGATTCACCCTCCCGGATCGATGTAAACGTTTGATAACTGGCCTGCCTCAGAAGGAGCCGTTCAAATACTCGATACGTTCATCCACCCCCTCCGGCACTTCCCCCAACAAATAATCGCGCAACGCCCGCATCTGCTTCACCTTGGGGCTGTTCTTCAACCACACCAGGTAATAGCCATCCCCCGTCGCCACCGCCTGCTTGAACGGCAGGCGCAATTGCCCGCTGCGCAATTCGGCGTTGACCAGCAGCAGGTCGGCGACAGACACGCCCAGCCCTTGCACGGCGGCGCTGATGCCTTGGTCGAGGGTGTCGAATAACTGGCCGCGGTCCAGATTGATCGGCTCACTGGCGCAGACACCTTCAAGCCAGCGGCGCCAGTCGCGGCGGTCGGCAGAGGGGTGCAGCAACTCCACGCTATTGAGCAGAGACAGCTCGGGCGTGTCGGGCAGATAGTGCGGATGGCAGACCGGGATCAGCCATTCATCGAAGAGCTTGCAGCTCTCGATGTCGGCGCCGAAATGGCCGGGGCCGAGCAGGATGGCGCAGTCGTAGGGCTCGGTATAAAAGTCCACGCTGTCGATGTCCATCCACACACTTGAGAGTTGCACATGACAGTGATTATCGGCCTGGCGAAAACGGTCGAGGGTCTTGAGCAGCCAGCGCATGGTCAGGGTCGAAGGCGCCTTGAGGCGCAGGCTGTGGCGATCGACCTTGAGCAGCGCGCAGGCGTTTTCGATGATCTTGAAACCGGTCTTCAGCTCATCGGCCAGCCGTTGTCCCGGCGCGGTCAGGCTCAGCCTGGGACCATGACGCTCGAACAGCGCACAGTCGAACAGTGATTCGAGGTTCTTGATGTGATGGCTGACGGCACTTTGCGTCACCGAGAGTTCCTGAGCGGCCTTGCTGAACGAGCCGTGTCGCGCCGCCACTTCAAAGGCGCGCAATGAATACAGCGCCGGGATGCGTTCTGCCATGCCCGCCCCAATGATGAGTAAAGCTAATAGTAGGACAGAACTTAACCCGTTTTACAACGCAGCGCTGCAACGCAAGAATCAGCGTCCTTCGCTTGTGGACACTGCGCCGTGAATATCGCCCTGACCCTCACCTATATCGCCACTGTCTTGCTGTTGATCGCTACACCCGGCCCGGTCGTGGCGCTGGTGGTCAATACCGCCAGCCGCACAGGACGTCGTCAGGCCATTGCCACCGCACTGGGCAGCAATGCGGCATCGCTGGTGCTGATTGGCGTGGCAGCCTGGCTGATCGTCGGCAGCACTGTCATCGCTGCAGGATTACTGACGGTTCTCAGCCTGCTCGGCTGCCTGTATATCGCCTGGATGGCGCTGGCGATTCTGCGCGATACGACACCGCACACCGCCGCAAAAAACACAGGGTCGGGTGGTTTGCAGCGTGGCTTCGTGGTGGGTATATCCAACCCCAAGGACATCATTTTCTTCCTGGCCTTCTTTCCGCAATTTCTGCAGATCAGCGCGTCGATGGCGACCAGCCTGGCTCTTCTTTCATTACTGTGGGTCATCATCGACCTGTTGGTACTGGGCGCCTGGATTGTGCTTGCCGGCACGCTGACGCGGCGGGTTGGCGGTCGTTTGATCAACCGTTGTTCGGGCGTCGCCTTGTTGCTGATCGCTGTTGCAGGCGTGATGCATAACCTGCATCAGTGGATGACATAGCGGCAGATTGCCTGACAATTTCTGCTGCCCTCCCCGGCCAGCGTCTACGCTTGTCTGAAGCAGGTTCAACAGGATGACCGGGGCCAATTGTCTATGGGCGTATTACGGCATTCAGATACTGGGCAAGCGGTGGATAGCGCCGAGCAGCCGCCACCGCCTCACTCACCCCCACCGCGCAAGCGTTACGGCTGGCGGGTATTCTGGGTGCTGGTGGTCATGGGTGGTGTGGGGCTGGGTGTGGGGCTGGCGATGGAAACCCGCAGCTCGCGTTTGCAGGCGCAGGAGATTTCCAGGCTGGCCGCCGACCTGACCTGGACGCTGGAGCCAGGCCCCAGCGATCGGCGCATTTATCCGGGCGAAGGGCCGTTCGACAAACGCCTGGGCTATTCCGCTCTTGAGGTGTTCATGCAACGTTTGCTCAAGCGCGATTACCTGATCGCCGAGCAAACGCGTTTTTCGCCTGAGCTGATGCGCTACGGCCAACTTGGTTTTTTTGTGCCCTATCAGGAAAAGATCCAGACCGGGCTGACGATTACCGATTGCCGCGCCGCACCGCTGTACCAGTTCAGTTATCCGCAGCAGTTTTATGCAGAATTTTCCGCCATTCCGCCGCTGGTGGTGCAGAGCCTGTTGTTCATCGAGAACCGCAACCTGCTCGACCCCGAGCAACCGCTGGCCAACCCGGCGGTGGATTGGCCACGCTTTGTCAAAGCGGCCTGGTCGCAAGTGGCCAAGCGTCTGTCGTTGCCCGGCCAGTCGGCAGGCGGCAGCACTCTGGCCACACAACTGGAAAAGTACCGGCATTCACCCGATGGCCTGACGCAGACCGGCATCGAGAAACTGCGGCAGATGTTTTCTGCCAGCGTGCGGGTGTACCAGCAAGGTGAGCAAACCCTGCCCGCGCGCCAGCGCGTGGTGCGTGATTACCTTAATAGCGTGCCGCTGTCGGCGGTGCCCGGCCACGGTGAGGTGCATGGTCTGGCCGAAGGCTTGCGGGTCTGGTTCGGCGCCGACTTTACGCGCACCAATCAGGTTTTGTCAGGCAGCGCCGACACCCCCCAGGCGCTGGATAAACAAGCCCTGGCCCTGCGCGAGGTGCTGGCGCTGATCATTGCGCAGCGGCGGCCATCGTATTACCTGTCCAAAGGCCGCGCCGAGCTGGCCGAGCTGATCGATAGCCATATTCGCGTGCTGGCCGGTGCCGGCATCATCGAGCAACCGCTGGCCAATGCCGCACTGGCCCGGCAGTTGACCTACCGCGACTGGGAACAACAACCCACCTGGCAACCCATCGAAAACAACAAGGGCATCAGCGTGGCACGCAGCCGTTTGTCGAACATGCTCGACCGGCCGTTCTACGACCTCGACCGCCTTGACCTGTCGGCCAGCACCACGTTGCAGGGCGAATTGCAGGACAAGGTCACTCGCTACCTGCGTGAGCTGGCCGACCCCACGTTCGCGGCCAGCCTGGGCCTGATCGGCGAGCGCTTGCTGAGCCCGGCCAGCACCGCGCAGGTGCGCTACAGCTTTACCCTGTTCGAAGGCACGCCGGACGGTTTTCGTGTACGGGTGCAGACCGACAGCACCGACCAGCCGTTCGACATCAACGAAGGCAGCAAGCTGGAGCTGGGCTCTACCGCCAAGCTGCGGGTATTGACCACCTACCTTGAAATCATCGCCGAACTGCATCAGCGCTACGCCGACACCAGCGTTGGTGAGCTGCGCAAGGTGCCGGTGGAGGAGCCCGACCGGCTGACCCGCTGGGCCGTCGACTACCTGATTCAAAACCCCGACCGCGACCTGTCGAAGATGCTCGGTGCAGCGCTGGACCGGCGTTATTCGGCCAGCCCCGGCGAGGCTTTCTTCACCGGCGGCGGCCTGCACCGCTTCAACAACTTTCGCAGCCAGGACAACGGACGGCTGCCGACGCTGCGTGAATCGTTGCGTGAGTCGATCAACCTGCCGTTCATTCGCCTGATGCGCGATGTGGTGCGCTACAGCACCTATCAGGCGCCGGGCAACAGCGCCGAACTGCTCAAGGACGACAGCGACCCGCGCCGTCAGGAATACCTGAGCCAGTTCGCCGACCGCGAAGGCCGGGTGTTTTTGTTGCGCTTCTGGAAACGCTACAAGGACAAGACCTCCGAGGCACGGCTGGACACCTTTCTGGATGGCATGCGGCCTACGGCGTCGCGCCTTGCAGCAGTGCATCGCTACCTGCTACCGGGCGCCGATCAGAAAACCTTCAACACCTTTGTGCGCGCACACCTGGCCGACAGCGAAGCGGCCAAGGTCACCGACAAGCGCCTGAGTGAGCTGTACAAGAACTACGGCCCCGGCGCCTACGATTTGCCTGACCAGGGCTACATTGCCCGGGTCCACCCGCTCGATCTGTGGCTGGTGGGCTTTTTGCTCAATAACCCGCAAGCGCAGTTCAAGGACGCGGTGGCCGCCAGTGTTCATGAGCGTCAGGAAGTCTACAGCTGGCTGTTCAAGAGCCGGCACAAGAGCGCCCGCGACAGCCGTATCCGCAGCATGATGGAGGTCGAGGCGTTTCTGGATATCGAGCAGCGCTGGCAGCGCCTGGGCTATCCGTTCGATCATCTGGTGCCGTCGCTGGCCACCGCCATCGGCAGCTCCGGCGACCGCCCCGCCGCGCTGGCCGAGCTGATCGGGATTATCCAGAACGACGGTATTCGCCTGCCGACGGTGCGCATCGACAGCCTGCACTTCGCCGCCGACACGCCTTATGAAACCCGCCTGGCCATCAACCCCGACCTGGGCAAACGCGTGCTGCCCTCCGAGGTGGCCACCGCCATGCGCGAAGCCTTGTCGGAAGTGGTCGACAGCGGCACCGCCAAGCGTGTGCTGGGCACCTTCAAGCTCCAGGACGGCAGCGTACTGGCCATGGGCGGCAAGACCGGCACCGGCGACAACCGTATCGAAAGCGTCGGCGCCGGCGGGCGCATCCTGCAGTCACGGGCGATCAACCGTACCGCCACATTCGTGTTCTATCTGGGCGACCACCATTTCGGCACCCTGACCGCCTATGTGCCCGGCCGCGCGGCCGAAGGCTATCGCTTTACCTCGGCGCTGCCGGTGCAAGTACTCAAGGGCATGGCGCCGATTCTGACGCCGTATCTGGAGGACCATGGCCTGGCCATGTGTGGCCCACAACCCGGCATTTAAATTTCCAGATGAATCAGGCACTTGATTCTCAAATGAGAACAATTCCAGACAAGCCTCTTGCGAAGACGTAAAGATATATCTTAAGGTATATCTAAACGTAACAACGAGAACCCTGATGAGCGATGACTTTCACCCCACAGCCCCCCACACCGACAAGCGTGGCGGTCGCGAACGCGGCGGGCGCGGGCCACGAGTGTTTGCCCCCGGCGACCTGAAACTGCTGTTGCTGGACCTGATCGCCGGGCAGCCCTGCCATGGCTATGACCTGATCCGCCAGATCGAAACCATGTTCGAGGGTGCCTACACCCCAAGCCCTGGCGTGATTTATCCGACGCTGACCTTTCTTGAAGAAAGCGAGTTGATCCAGGGCGATACCGCCGCCGGCAAGAAACGCTATGCCCTGACCGAAACCGGCCGTGCCTGGCTGGCCGAACAGGCCGTCGCCGTGGACGGCGTACGCATGCGCATCGAAGTCAGCAAGCGCTCGCTGCGCGGCCATGATCGTCCGCTTGAAATCCATGAAGCGGTGAACAACCTGCGCCACGCGCTGCACATGCACCACGGCCGCTGGTCGCCCGAAGAAATCCTGCGGGTGCGCGCCCTGCTCAACGACACCGCCAAAGCCATTGCCGACGGCCCTCATTCCCAAGTCGAGAAACCTTTATGAATTCACCTTTATCGATCCATCGCGTCATGCATGAAATCAAACGTCGCAAGCTCGAAGTGCTGCGCGTGACCGACCTGACACCGCTGATGCGCCGTGTGACCTTGCACGGCCCGGACCTGGCCGGTTTTATCAGCCTGGGCACCGACGACCACGTCAAGCTACTGTTCGCGCGTACCCCGGAAGAACAGGCGGCGCTGGAAAACCTCAGCCTGGGCCGCGACAGCGAAGGCCCGCGCCCGGCAATGCGCGACTACACCCCACGGCGCTTCGATGCGCAAACCAACGAGCTGGACATCGACTTTGTGCTGCACGGCGACGGCCCTGCCGCCAGTTGGGCCGCGCAGGTTCAGCCCGGCCAGTTCCTGTACATCGCAGGCCCGCGTGGTTCGCTGGTGGTGCCGGATATTTTCGACAGCTATTTGCTGATCGGCGACGAAACTGCGATTCCGGCGATTGCCCGGCGTCTGCAAGAACTGCCAGCCGGACGTACCGCGCGGGTGCTGATCGAGGTCGCCAGCCTGCAAGAGCGCCAGCCGCTGAACAGCCAGGCACAGGTTGAAGTCAGCTGGGTGGTGCGCGGCGAGCAGGACCTGCTGGACGCGATCCGCGATGTGCAGGTGCCTGCCGGCAAGCTGTACGCCTGGGTGGCGACCGAAGCTGCGCTGTCGCGCAAGGCGCGCCGCGTATTGCTTGACGATCTGGGGCTGGATGATGAATTCGTCAAGGCGGCTGGTTACTGGCGCCTGGATGAGTCAGAACCGGCAACACATTGATTGTAATAGCCCGCCCCTCGCCGGTCGGGCTCTCTACCCCTTCTTCAGCAAACGATCCGCTGCCAGCACCAGCAGCGCGATCAGCACAAAACCTGCCAGCACGCCGCCCGCATTGATCAGCGCCGGACCAAAGCCGAGGGTACCGACGTCGATGAACGGATACAGGTAGTCGCCGACCACATTGCCGCGCTGCAACACATAGCCGAAGTAGCCGATGGGGTACAGCGTCCACAGCAAGACATGGCGGATGCCCAGCCCGGCCCTTGGCACATACAGCGCCCAATAGATCACGAATGCCAGCGGCATGATGTCGTGCAGCAGTTCGTCGGCCACCCACTGCCAGCCTTGCGGTTGCCACAAGTGGCGCAACAGCAGGTTATAGGCCAGCCCCACCAGCGCGATGCTGGCGGCAATACCGCTGCACACCGCAGGATTACGAAAGAACCGCCAACCGGCGCCCTCGCGGCGGCTGAGCGCACAGGTCAAGGCGACTGCCACCAGCGTATTGGTCAGCACGGTAAAAAAACTGAAAAAGCGCACCAGCCCGCCCAGCAAACTGGCGTGATCGGCCCAACGGCCCAGAAAAATCAGGTATTGCTGCACCGCCAGGCCAAACCAGCCCAGACAGGCCGAGACCAGAACTAAGTGGCGCATCAGGACGGACGTTTGGTGCGCTGTAACTTCACGTACAGGCCTTCGACCTTTTCTCGTGCCCACGGGGTCTTGCGCAAGAACGTCAGGCTCGACTTGATGCTCGGGTCGCTCTTGAAGCAACGGATATCGATGCGTTCGGCCAGGCCCGACCATTCATAGTGCGCCACCAGCGCTTCGAGGATGCCTTGCAGCGTGACACCGTGCAGCGGGTCGTTGGAGGGTGTTGTCATGTCGCACCTTGGCGTTAAAACAGCGCACCTTAGCCCAGCCCGTGCATGGCGGGAAGGGCCACTGAGCGATGCCCGTCGCTGCAGCGGTTTTTACCGCCCGCCATCCGTCCTGTTTATTGCATTTCGCTGAAACGTTTTGTTACCAGCAACGTCTGCAGTCTATTAACGTTCACGGAGATTCGCACTATGAGCACTGAAGGTGCTATTGGGCGCAACCGCCTGCTGCCGAGACTGCTCGGGGTGGTTGTGTTGCTGATGGGGCTGTTCTTGCTGGCCTATGGGGTCCGGCTGCTGCAACTGGGCGGCTCGACGTATTACATCCTGACCGGTCTGGGGCTGGTACTGACGGCGATTCTGCTGTTCAAGGGCCATCGCGCAGCGTTGGGGCTTTACGCCGTCATCCTGTTCGCCAGCACCGTGTGGGCACTCTGGGAAGTGGGCCTGGACTGGTGGCAACTGGTGCCGCGCCTGGCACTGTGGTTTGCCCTGGGCCTGGTCATGCTGCTGCCCTGGGTACGGCGGCCGCTGCAAATCGCCCACCCCGGACGCCTGCACACCGGCAGCCTGAGCATCGCGGTGCTGCTGGCGGGGCTTGCCGCCATCGCCAGCCAGTTCACCCATCCGGGACGTATCGAAGGCCAGCTCGACCGCGAGACCGCCGGTACCACCAATACGGCGCCTGCCATGCCCGATGGCGACTGGCAGTCCTATGGCCGTACCGCCTACGGCGACCGTTATTCGCCACTGGCGCAGATCACGCCCGAGAACGTGCATAAGCTGGAAGCCGCCTGGACCTTTCGTACCGGCGACATTCCTGGGCCGGGCGATCCGGGCGAAACCACGGCGGAAAACACCCCGCTCAAAGTCAACGGCATGCTGTACGTGTGTACGCCGCACAGCCAGGTGATTGCGCTGGACCCGGACAGTGGCAAGGAGATCTGGCGCTACGATCCGAAGATCAGCACGCAGAGCGCCAAGGACTTCAAGGGCTGGGCGCACATGACCTGCCGTGGCGTGGCCTATCACGACGAAGCCGCTTATAGCTCAACGCCGGCCACACAAAACGTGGCCACCAACAGTTGCCCGCGGCGGATCTTTCTGCCCACCGCCGATACCCGCCTGATAGCACTGAATGCCGACACCGGCAAGGTCTGCGAGAGCTTCGGCAATCAGGGTTCGGTCGACCTGAGAACCAACATCGGCAGCTTCGCCCCCGGCGGTTACTATTCGACCTCGCCACCGGCGGTGACCAAGGACCTGGTGGTGATCGGCGGGCATGTCACCGACAACGTTTCGGTCGACGAGCCGTCCGGCGTCATCCGCGCCTTCGATGTGCGCACCGGCCGCCTGGTGTGGAACTGGGACAGCGGCAACCCGGAACAAACCGCACCGATTGCCGAGGGCCAGACCTACACGCGCAACTCGCCCAACATGTGGTCGATGTTCAGCGTCGATGAAAACCTCGGCCTGCTGTACCTGCCGATGGGCAACCAGATGCCCGACCAGTGGGGCGGTAACCGCACCGACGACTCGGAGAAATACAGCGCCGGCCTGGTTGCCCTGGACATTGCCAGCGGCAAGGTGCGCTGGCATTACCAGTTCACCCATCACGACTTGTGGGACATGGACGTCGGCGGCCAGCCGACGCTGATGGACATGAAAACCGCTGACGGCCTCAAGCCTGCGGTGCTGGCCTCGACCAAGCAAGGCAGCATCTATGTGCTGGACCGGCGCAATGGCGAGCCTATCGTGCCGATCAATGAAGTTCCGGTGCCGCAAGGCGCGGTCGAAGGTGACCGTACTTCACCCACTCAGCCCAAATCGGAGCTGAACTTCATGCCACCGCCGCTGCGCGAACGCGACATGTGGGGCGTCACGCCGTTCGACCAGTTGCTGTGCCGTATCGACTTCAAGTCGCTGCGCTACGAAGGACCGTTCACCCCGCCGTCTCTGCAAGGCACGCTGGTCTATCCGGGTAACTTCGGGGTATTCGACTGGGGCGGTATTTCGGTCGATCCGGTGCGCCAGATCGCCTTTGTCAACCCCAGCTACATGGCGTTCCGCTCCAAGCTGGTGCCGGCTGCAGAGGTTGAAGCAGGCCCTGGTCGCAAGAGCGAAACCGAAGGCGTGCAACCCAACAAGGGCGCGCCGTACGGGGTGATTCTCGAGGCCTTGCTGTCGCCCATGGGGCTGCCTTGCCAGGCGCCTGCCTGGGGTTACGTGGCGGCCGTGGACCTGACCACTCACAAGACCCTGTGGAAACACAAGAACGGCACCGTGCGTGACAGCTCGCCGGTACCGATCCCGTTGACCATGGGCGTGCCGAGTCTGGGTGGCACTATTACCACCGCCAGTGGCCTGGGGTTTCTGAGCGGTACGCTCGACCAGTACCTGCGTGCCTACGACCTGCGTAACGGCAAGCAACTCTGGGAGGCCCGCCTGCCGGCCGGCGCGCAGACCACACCGATGACCTACACTGGCAAGGACGGCCAGCAATACGTGCTGGTGGTCGCCGGCGGTCATGGTTCGCTGGGGACTAAACAAGGGGACTATGTGGTGGCCTACAAGCTGCCGAAATAACGCTCAGTCGGCCCTGCGTTCAATGCCCGGCCAGCCTCTACCACTCGGAAAGCGGGCCACAAAGCAGGTGCCGTGCACCTCATCGGAGGTAACCGAGAGGTTGCCTTCATGGCCTTGCATGATCTGCGCGGCGATATACAGGCCCAGCCCCAGGCCTTCGCCGCGCGCACCGGCTTCGCAGCGGGTGAACGGCTGAAACAGCAAGGGCATCAGTGACGCAGGAATTGGCTCGCCCTGATTGCTCACCGACAACAGCAGGTCGCCTTCGTCGATGCGTGCCACCAGCTCGACAGGCGATTGCCGGATACCGTGGGTCACGGCATTGCCCAGCAGATTGGCCAACAGTTGTCCCATACGGCCGGGATCGCAGTAAATGCCGCCACTCAAGTTCAGATCGACGTGGATATGGCTGTCGGGGTTCGACGCCAATACCTCGCCGACCACCGCCTGAAAATAGACCTCCAGGTCCTCGACCCAGACACGCCGCACCGCAATGCCGTCGCCCAGCCGGCCACGGGCAAAATCCAGCACGTCTTCGATCAGGGCGCCCATGCGTTGCGAACTCTTGCCGATTGCCGCCGCCAGCTTTTGCTCACGCTCGGTGGCCACTCGCGCCTGCAGCAGTTCGGCGCTCATGCGAATGGCACTCAAGGGCGTGCGCAGGTCGTGGCCGAGCACGGCGATGAACTGCTCGCGCAAACGCCCGGCCTCTTCGGCATCGGACAAGGCATGTTCTTTGGCTTCAAGGTTGCGTTGCAGGTCAAGGTTAGTGGCAATCAGTTGTGCAAACAGGGTCAGGGTTGACAGCAGGTCGGGATCTTCGACCTCGGCCGGTGCCGGGTCGATGGCACACAGGGTACCGAAGAAATACCCATTGGCCTGAACGATCGGAATCGAGATGTAGCTCTCCAGCTGATAGAGGCGCGGCGTATGGTGCCCGGCATACAGCGGATGCTGGCTGGCATGGCCGAACACCACCGGCTGGCGGTGCTGGCGTATTTCATGGCAGATCGTGGAATCGAGTACCAGTTGACCGCCGGGTTTGAGGCCGAAGTTGATCGAGTCATCGACGGCGCAGGCTACCCAGTGTTGTTCGGTGACCCGCGCCACGGCAGCGAAGCGCAAGCCGGTCATCTGCTTCATCATGCGCAGGATGATCGGTACCGAATCGATACGGCCGATGGCCCGGATATCGCTGGAGAAGTCCGTTGCAGTCATGACGCCCAGACCTGGGTTGTGGAGAAGGCACCGATCATACGCTTACTTGCCAATCACGTCCCCGCGCAGCGCCGCCAGGCGACCGATGAGACGATTTTGCGTCGGCACCGGGATCTTTTGCTCATCCATGGACTTGATCAGATTTTCCACCAGAGCATTGAAGTCACTGCGGGTCAGGTTCTGGCCCTTGTGCGACTCGGGCAGGCTATCGCCGCCGTAGGTGCATGGCCCGCCAGCCTCGACGCAGAAAAATTCCACCAGCCGGTCACGCAACAGCTCGATGTGAACCCGACGAAAACGCTCGACGATACGTTCATCCTGAGCCGAATTGATCAACATGCCCTCGACGATGCGCTGAATACCAGCACGCTGGCCAAGCTCCTGATACAGGCTGTCGTCTTTGGCAGGCGTTGGCGGCTGCGCGCAACCGACCAGCATGAGGAACATCAGGCATGTGATCAGACGCTTCATCAGAACCCCCCCTGCAAGGACACATAAGCGCCGTTCTGGTCTTCCATGGTGGCGATATCGCCCAGACGGGCGTAGGCCGCGACCATAGAGAAATGCTTGTTCGGGAACCAGCCGACAAACACATCGGCCCAGTCGCTTTCACCGGCGAACGAGAGGTTATCGGGTTTTTCCCGGTATTCGACGCCCAGCGCCCAGTGCGGATTGAACAGCACCGCCACAGAGCCCTCTTTCAGCAGGCTGCGGCTGTCGCGACGGTCGCCACCGAAGCCCAGCAGGCCGGTCTCGTTGGCCCGGCTATAACGCACCCCGCCGTTGAGCAGCAGGTTGTAGCCAAACGCAGCGCCCATGAACAATCGGCTGGCGGTCAGGTAGCCTTCGACGTCAGAGTCACGCTTGGCGCCAATCAGGCTGGGAATCAGAAAATCGTTCTGGTGCTTGTACTGCACACCCAGCGATACCTGCGGCAGGTTGTCGTAGATCAGGTCGCCGAACAACCGCACCTTCACGCCGAAAACATCCTGGGTCAGGTTGTCTTCGGGCAGGCTGAGGTCGCGCTGCAAGGTCCCGAGGTCGAAGCGCTGGTGCGCATAGGAAAACTCGATGCGGTTGCCGTATGACACCGTCACCCCGGCCACATCGAAGGTGTAGTCCGGCAGATCGACGTGAGTGGCAGCGGCTGTCGCGCCCCACTCGCCCTCCTCGCTATAGCCACTGATCACCGCCCACGGGGTGATGCCGCCGCCGGCGCTGCCTTCGATGCTGCCGGCACCGCCGGTGGCGACCAGACGGCCATTATCGGCCAGGGCCTGGGGCGCGACAGCACCCAGCAGGCAGCTCAACAGACAACTTGAAAAGCATGAGTAGCGGTCGCGCATATCAATGAACCATCAGGCCAGTGGAGGTATGGCTCTTGGTAATCCAGGCCTCGAATGCCGCCGCCGCGAGCGGACGACTGATGAGGTAACCCTGAGCCGTATCACAATGCCAGCGTTCGAGCAGTTGCAGGCTGTGCTCGTACTCGACGCCTTCAGCGACCACCTTGAGCCCCAGGTTGTGGCTCATCTCGATGGTCGAACGAACAATCACCGCGTCCTCGCTGGTTTCATCCAGATTGCGCACGAACGACTGGTCGATTTTCAGCTCCTGCACCGGCAAACGCTTGAGGTGCGCCAGTGAGGAATACCCGGTGCCGAAATCATCCACCGACAGGCTGATGCCACATTCGCGCAGGCGATTGAGCACAACCAGGGCGCGCTCCGGTTCGCTCATGATGGCGCTTTCGGTGATTTCGAAAATCAATTGCTCGGCCGGTACCTGATGCAGGCGCAGCACATGGGTCACGTGCCCGACCAGATCGCCAGCCAGCAAGTCATCGGCCGAGACGTTGACTGACAGTTGCACCAGCAGACCGCGTCGGCGCCATTCGGCCAACTGGCGCACGGCTTCGCCGATCACCCAGGTGGTCAGCAACTGGATACTGCCGGTGCGCTCGGCCAGCACAATGAATTCGGCCGGCGAAACATTGCCGAACTGCGGATGATTCCAGCGCAGCAAGGCTTCGGCCTGGCGCACATGGCCCTGGCGGATGTCCAGTTTGGGCTGGTAGTGCAGGTGCAGTTCGCCATTACCCGGCGCCTTGCGCAAATCGCGGATCAGGCTGATCTGGCGCTGGTGGGCCAGATCGCGGCCATCTTCATAAATATGCAGGCGGCCCGGCAGGCTGGCCGCATCCTTGCGCGCAATCAACGCACGATTGAGCAGCTCTTGTGCGGCATCGCCGTGCTCGGGGTAGACCGCGATACCGATGCAGCATTCAAGCGCGATATCGTGCCCATCAACGTGCTGTGGCTCGTTGAGCAAACGCTGCAATTGGTCGCCGCGCCCTACGGCACTGTCACTGCTGGTGTGGTCCAGCAACAACAGAAATTCGTTGGCGGTCAACCGTGCGACGGTATCACCGGCGTTCAGGCCCGACTGCAGACGCTGGCCGAGCTCACGCAGCATCGTGTCTACCGCCTCGACACCGACGCTGTCATGAATCGACTTGAAGTTGTCGATGCCCAGGTACATCAGGGCCACCATTCGCCCGGAAGCGATCGAACTGCCCAGGCGTTCCATGACCAGCGCCCGGTTGGGCAGACCGGTCACGGCATCGTGCAACGCGTTATGCGCCAGTTGGTCTTCACGTACCGCAATACCGTGCTGCATGGTGTTGATTGCGCCGGCCAGCATGCCCAGTTCGTCCTCGCGCGCCATGCTGACCGGGGTGCGGTAGTCGCCATCGCCGATGCGCTTGGCGGCCAGCGCCAGGGCGCGCACCGGCAGGGACACACTGCGCGCCAGGGCCAGGGTGCCGATCAGGGAGGCCAGCAGCGCCGCCAGGGATATCCAGAAAATCTTTTCGTCCAGCGGCACAAAAGCCTGCAAGGCCTTGTCCAGCGGGCTTTGCAGCAAGGCCAGCACTTGCCCTTCGCCGGCATTGGCCAGGGTCAGGGTCTGGCTGAGAAACTTGAGATTCTCGTGCTCGGTGAGGTTCATCTGACCGCCCGACGACGACTGCATCAACGCCACCAGACTTTCATGCATGGCTTCGGGCTGGGTGCTGATCAGTTTGCCAGGTTGGCCGTTTTCGATGGTCAGGAACGACACTTCCAGTCCGCTGAGCGAGAGCATCTCTTTGGCAATGTCGCTGTCGATGGTAAACCCCATGACAACCCGGCCTAGTGGCAGCGGCGCCAGGACGGTACTTTCGACCAACAGATGCGGGATACCGCCACCCGGCACGATCAACATCGACTGGTTGTTACGCTTGGCAGTGCGCAGCGCCTGGTCATAAATGAATTTCGAGCCTTCGGGCACTTCAGGCTCGGTACTGGCAATCACCTGGCCATCCATGCCCAGCAGGAACATGTCGCTGGCATTGATACGCCCGCCATGGTTGAGCAGCACCGAACGAATGGTCGAGGCATCGGAACTGGCCACGGCATCGCGAAAGCCGAAGTCGGCTGCCAGCAATTGCACCGCATCGCGCAACCGCCGGCCACGCAGGTCGATCAGGCGCTCGAACACCCGGCTGCCGACCTCGAGCTGCGCCTGAGCCTGACTGCGCACGGCATCGCTGGTGGCAAACTTGACGGCGATAAACACCGCGCCGATCACCACCAGCAGCAATGCGATCAGTACACCGGCAATCCGGCTCTGAAAGCTCAGGCGCAGGTTCATCAATGCGCAGCCTTGTGGAAAGCATCACCAAAAGCACTCGGGGCCGGGCGTGCAGGCTGGTCTTCAGGCTTGACCTCGACGGCCAGGTCGAAACGCTTGCTCAGGCCGGCGGCCGGCACCTCGATATCGCCACCGGACACCGGCTGCATGTCTTCGTTTTGCGGATGCCAGAGGGTCGCGCTATAGCGGCCCGGCGGCAATTGATCGAGCTTGAGCTGGCCGCTGGCGTCGGTCACCGCAAACCATGGATCGTCGGTGACATAGATGTAGCCCAGCATCCAGTCGTGAATATTGCAGCCCAGCACCACAAGGCCGGGCTTGTCGAACAGCACTGGTTCCGAAGGGGTCTTTTCGTAAAGTCGCAGCTCAAAACGTTTGGCCGGCGAGAACGAGTATACCTGGTGGCGAATGTCATCGCTATTGGGAAAAGACACCTGGGTACCGGTGTGCACGGCCAGTACCCGTGGCACGAACTCCTGATTGCGCTGGTCCATGCTGGCCTTGAGCGCAGCGGCCGGTGCCGCGCCACTGCCCTTGAGGGTCAGGACCGCATTGGCCAGCGGCTGGCCCTGGCGATCGAACATTTGCGCGGTCAGGGTTGCCGCATGGGCACCGGCCATAGAGAGCAGACAGACGCCAGCCAGCAGCACGCGAGAAAAAACGTTGGTCATACTGAACTCTTCCACAACGGCCAATGCCGGAAAGTTAAGCCAACCCTGGCAGCGATGCGTCTGGCATGCAGGTTACCGCTCACACAAGGCATTGGGAACGCACTGATTACGGCATTTTGCCATCATTTATCCGTAACCGACGAGTGGCGCTACTTTGCGCCCCCACAAGGTTTGTTGCACACCCATAACACACTATCGACCGCTGCCATTGAAACCTGAGCGCGTCTGCCCCATCTAAACAGGCATGTTCAATCTCCCAGGTGCACCATGAGCGACCAGCCGACCGCTACACACGACTCATCCGATGACGCCACTGAATATGAAGTGAACCTCGGCTCCGGCACCTCGCTGGCCCTGCCCGGACAAAATCTGCCGGACAAGGTCTACATCATTCCGATCCACAATCGCCCGTTTTTCCCCGCCCAGGTACTGCCTGTCATTGTCAACGAAGAGCCGTGGGCCGAGACCCTGGAGCTGGTCAGCAAGTCGGACCATCACTCGCTGGCGCTGTTTTTCATGGACACCCCGCAGGAAGATCCGCGCCACTTCAATACCAAGGCCCTGCCGGAGTATGGCACGCTGGTGAAAGTCCACCACGCCAGCCGCGAAAATGGTCGCTTGCAGTTCGTGGCACAGGGTCTGTCGCGGGTACGCATCAAGACCTGGCTCAAGCACCATCGCCCGCCGTACATGGTCGAGGTCGAATATCCACAGAATTCCAATCAGGCCACCGATGAGGTCAAGGCCTACGGCATGGCGCTGATCAATGCGATCAAGGAACTGCTGCCGCTCAACCCGCTGTACACCGAAGAACTGAAAAACTACCTCAATCGCTTCAGCCCCAACGACCCATCGCCGCTCACCGACTTTGCCGCCGCGCTGACCTCGGCCAGCGGTGTCGACCTGCAAGAAGTGCTCGACTGCGTGCCGATTCTGCGGCGCATGGAAAAAGTCTTGCCGATGCTGCGCAAGGAAGTCGAAGTCGCACGCCTGCAAAAAGAAATCTCGGCCGAAGTGAACCGCAAGATCGGCGAACACCAGCGTCAGTTCTTCCTCAAGGAACAGCTCAAGGTCATCCAGCAGGAGCTGGGCCTGAGCAAGGACGACCGCAGCGCCGACATCGAGCAGTTCGAACAGCGCCTGGAAGGCAAGACCCTGCCGGCCCAGGCGCGCAAGAAGATCGATGAAGAGCTGAACAAGCTCAAGGTCCTGGAAACCGGCTCGCCCGAGTACGCCGTAACCCGCAATTATCTGGACTGGGCCAGCGCTATCCCGTGGGGGGTGAACGGCGTCGACAAACTCGACCTCAAGCATGCGCGCAAGGTGCTGGACCAGCATCACGCCGGCCTGGACGATATCAAGGCACGCATTCTCGAATTTCTCGCCATCGGCGCCTACAAAGGCGAGATTACCGGCTCCATCGTGCTGCTGGTCGGCCCGCCGGGCGTGGGCAAGACCAGCATCGGCCGCTCGATTGCTGAATCGCTGGGCAGGCCGTTCTACCGCTTGAGCGTGGGCGGCATGCGCGATGAAGCCGAGATCAAGGGTCACCGTCGCACTTACATCGGCGCCCAACCGGGCAAGCTGGTGCAGGCAATCAAGGACGTCGAGGTGATGAACCCGGTGATCATGCTCGACGAGATCGACAAGATGGGCCAGAGCTACCAGGGCGACCCGGCTTCGGCGCTGCTGGAAACACTGGACCCGGAGCAGAACGTCGAATTCCTCGACCATTACCTCGACCTGCGCCTGGACCTGTCCAAGGTGCTGTTCATCTGCACCGCCAACACCCTGGACTCGATTCCCGGTCCGTTGATCGACCGTATGGAAGTGATCCGCCTGGCGGGTTACATCACCGAAGAAAAACTGGCCATCGCCAAGCGTCACCTGTGGCCCAAGCAGCTGGAAAAGGCCGGCGTGGCCAAGACCAGTCTGTCGATCAGCGACGCCGCCCTGCGCGCAGTGATCGAAGGCTACGCCCGCGAATCCGGCGTGCGGCAACTGGAGAAACAACTGGGCAAGCT
This sequence comes from Pseudomonas sp. 3A(2025), assembly GCF_054589175.1. Classification (NCBI taxonomy): domain Bacteria; kingdom Pseudomonadati; phylum Pseudomonadota; class Gammaproteobacteria; order Pseudomonadales; family Pseudomonadaceae; genus Pseudomonas; species Pseudomonas sp. 3A(2025). Next base: position 679,868 of record NZ_BAAILM010000113.1, read on the forward strand.
GGTGCGCAAATCGGTGGTCAAGCTGCTGGACAACCCCGATAGCGCAATCAAGATCGGCCCCAAGGACCTGGAAGCCTTGCTGGGCATGCCGGTGTTTCGTAGCGAACAGGTGCTGTCCGGCACCGGGGTGATCACAGGCCTTGCCTGGACCAGCATGGGCGGCGCGACGCTGCCGATCGAGGCGACGCGCATCCACACCCACAACCGTGGCTTCAAGCTGACCGGCCAGTTGGGCGATGTGATGAAAGAGTCGGCAGAAATCGCCTACAGCTACGTCAGCTCCAACCTGTCGAAGTTTGGCGGCGATGCGAAGTTCTTCGATGAGGCCTTCGTGCACTTGCACGTGCCTGAAGGCGCTACGCCCAAGGATGGCCCGAGTGCCGGCATCACCATCGCCAGTGCGCTGTTGTCGCTGGCACGCAATCAGGCGCCGAAAAAAGGCGTGGCCATGACCGGCGAGCTGACCCTGACCGGGCATGTGCTGCCGATTGGCGGGGTGCGTGAAAAGGTGATTGCGGCGCGTCGGCAGAAGATCAACGAGCTGATTCTGCCGGAGCCGAATCGTGGCAACTTCGAGGAACTGCCGGAATACCTCAAGGAAGGTCTGACCGTGCACTTTGCCAAACGCTTCAGCGATGTGGCGAAGGTACTGTTCTAACCCCCTGCATGGCACCGGCCTGCCCTTTGGGTTGCCGGCCGGTGCTGTGATGGTATCCTGCGGTTTTGTCTTGCCGAAACGGACCTTGCCATGACCCCTGCCCGACTGCTTGCGCCCTTCAGCCTTGTTCTGCTTGCGGCGTGCGCGCAAACACCGGACCCGATTGTCTCGCTTGAAGAACAGGACGATTGCCCGCTGGCCCTTGTCAAAGGTCAAACGCTGCTGCTGTCCTTGCCCAGTAATCCCACCACCGGCTTTCGCTGGCAGGTGCGTGACCCCGCAGCAGGCGTTCTGCGCAGCCTGGGGCCCGAGGTGTATAACGCCGACCGGCGCGAGGACATGGTGGTCGGTAGCGGCGGTCAATCGATATGGCGCTACAAGGCTGAAAAGCCCGGCGCCGGCCGTTTGCTGCTGACCTACCAGCAGCCGTGGGAACCCGATGCCCAGCCACAGACCACGTTCGAGTGCGCAATCAGCGTGCAGTGAACCGGCGACTGGTCCGGCAACCTGCACAGGCTCATGCATCCGGCCCGCAACTTGGCTAGAATGCCGGGCTTTGCACGCCTTGCGCCGGAATCGCCGTGAACCAGCCAGCCGATCGCCTCTTCTCCCAGCCCCTGCCCCAGGTGCCTGACTTCGCCTTCAACGAAGACGTGGTGCGGGTTTTCCCGGACATGATCAAACGTTCTGTGCCCGGTTATCCGGCCATCGTCGAAAACCTCGGGGTAATCGCCGCGCATTTTGCCCGGCCCGATACCGTGCTCTATGACCTGGGCAGTTCGCTGGGTGCGGTGACCCAGGCGCTGCGCCGCCATGTGCGGCAGGATGGTTGCCGTGTCATTGCGGTCGATAACTCGTCGGCGATGGTCGAGCGCTGCCGGGAATATCTCAATGCGCAGAACTCGATGTTTCAGGAGCTGCTGCCGGTCGAGGTCATCGAAGGCGATATTCTTGAGCTGCCCTGGCAGCCGGCTTCGGTGGTGGCGCTGAACTTCACCTTGCAGTTCATCGTCCCCGAACAGCGCCTGGAACTGCTCAGCCGTATCCGCAAGACCCTGGTGCCGGGCGGCGCGCTGATTCTCTCGGAAAAACTGCGCTTCAACGATGCCGATGAACATGCCTTGCTCACCGAGCTGCACGTCGACTTCAAGCGCGCCAACGGCTACAGCGAACTGGAAATTGCCCAGAAGCGCAGTGCCATCGAAAACGTCATGAAACCCGACAGCCTCGAAGAACACCGCCAGCGCCTGCGCGAGGCCGGTTTCTCGCGCGTGGTGCTGTGGTTCCAATGCATTAACTTTGCCTCGTTGATAGCCCTGCCATGATCGATCTCGCTCCACTGGTTCGCCGCCTGGCGAACACTCCACTGGCCACTTGGGCCGACGGCCTGCAAGCGCAACTCGATGCCAAGATGGCCAAGGGTCACGGCGACCTCGACCGCTGGAGCAGTGCCCTGCAAGCCTTGCCGGCGCTGACACCCAGCCGCGTTGAACTGCTCGACGGTTTCACTCTGGACGTGGACTGCGACGAGCAGACCCGTGCTCAGGTACGCAGCGCGCTGATGGGCCTTTCACCGTGGCGTAAAGGGCCGTTCGATGTGTTCGGCGTACACGTCGACACCGAATGGCGTTCGGACTGGAAATGGTCGCGGGTTGCACCGCACCTGAACCTGAACGGCAAGCGCGTGCTCGATGTCGGCTGCGGCAACGGTTATTACCAGTGGCGCATGCTCGGTGCCGGCGCCGACAGCGTGATTGGCATCGACCCGAACTGGCTGTTCTTCTGCCAGTTCCAGGCCATGCAGCGCTATTTGCCCGACCTGCCGGCCTGGCACTTGCCGTTCGCCCTGGAAGATTTACCGGCGGGGCTTGAAGGCTTCGACACGGTGTTCTCGATGGGCGTGCTGTACCACCGCAAATCGCCCATCGACCATTTGCTGGCCTTGAAAGACTGCCTGCTCAAGGGCGGCGAACTGGTGCTGGAAACCCTGGTAGTGCCCGGTGATGTGCAGCAGGTGCTGGTGCCCGAAGACCGTTACGCGCAGATGCGCAACGTCTGGTTCTTGCCGTCGGTGGCGGCGCTGGAGCTGTGGATGCGCCGCGCCGGTTTCACCGAGGTGCGCTGTGTGGACGTGAGTACCACCAGTGTCCAGGAACAGCGCAGCACCGACTGGATGCGCTACCAGTCGCTGGGCGATTTCCTCGACCCCGACGACCACAGCCGTACCGTAGAAGGCTTGCCGGCACCGATGCGCGCCGTAGTCATCGGCCGCAAGCCCTGATCGGGCTTAACGGGCAGCGGCGACAATCAGCGCTTTCATTTCGGCCACGGCCGCCTTGAAGCCAACGAACAATGCATGGGCCACCAGTGCGTGGCCGATGTTCAGTTCGTTGATGCCTTTGATCGCGGCGACTGCTTCGACGTTGTGGTAATGCAGGCCGTGACCGGCATTGACGATCAAACCCTGGGCGACGCCAAACGCCACGCCATCGGCAATACGTTGCAGTTCAACCGCGACGTCGGCCGGCGTCTCGGCATCGGCGTAACGGCCGGTGTGCAGCTCGATAGCCGGAGCGCCGACGCGTTTGGAGGCTTCGATCTGCCGTGGGTCGGCATCGATGAACAGCGACACTTCACTGTCGACGCGTGACAGGCGCTCTACCGCCGCCTTGATGCGCTCTTCCTGCCCGGCCACGTCCAGGCCGCCTTCGGTGGTCAGTTCCTGACGGGTCTCTGGCACCAGACACACATGGGCCGGGCGCAGGCGCTCGGCGAACGCGAGCATTTCTTCGGTGACGCCCATTTCGAAGTTCATACGCGTCTGCAACACATCCTTGAGCAACAGGATGTCGCGGTCCTGAATGTGCCGGCGGTCTTCACGCAGGTGCACGGTGATGCCATCGGCCCCCGCCTCTTCGGCGTCCAGCGCAGCCTTGATCGGGTCCGGATAACGGGTACCGCGGGCCTGACGCAGGGTGGCGACGTGGTCGATGTTCACGCCAAGAAGGATACGAGCGCTTTGGGTCACGGGGTTCTCCTGCAAATCAGGGGTTAACTTAAGAAGACAGGCCGCAGAGCATAAAGCCTGTTCATGGCTTGCGAAACAGTTCGCGGCTCACCAATGGCTTTCCGCCCAAATGCACGGCCAGCGCCTGACGCATCAAGCGCTTGGCAGCGGCCAGTGCGCCGGGGGTGTCCCAATCGGCCTCAGACATGGCCAACAGTTCGACACCCTGGAAAAGACCGGGCTGCAACAGCCAGACCCGCTCAAGCCCGGCATCGACACGCAGACGATACCGACCCTCGACGTCCAGCGGCTGGCCGTCGACATCGGTGTCCAGCGCGAAGCCATAGCCCAGGTCGTCGAGCAGCCGCCATTCGAACGAACGCAACAACGGCTCCAGCGGGCGGCCTTCGGCCAGGGCCACCAGGGTGGCGGCATAGTGGTCGAAGACCGCCGGGTGCGGGTCTTCGGCCGGCAGCAGGCGAATCAACAGTTCATTGAGGTACATGCCGCTGAACAGCGCTTCGCCGACCAGCCAGCGGGCGATGCCGGCGCCTTCCATGCGCCCGACATTCTTGAGTTCGCCACGCCCGCGAAACTCGGCTTCCAGCGGTACGAACGGCCGCGCCAGGGTGCCGGCCTTGCCCCGCGCATTGCGCAGCACGGCCCGCAAACGCCCTTGCGGGGTCAGAAAGTCGACCAGCGCACTGTTTTCGCGATACGGCCGGCTGTGCAGCACATAGGCAAGCTGAGCGAGGGGCGTGCTCATCGAGGAGCCTTACAGGTCGTTGTAACCCAGCGAACGCAGGGCGCGTTCATCGTCGGACCAGCCGCCCTTGACCTTGACCCACAGGTTGAGCATGACCTTGGAGTCGAACAGCACTTCCATGTCGCGGCGTGCATCGCTGCCGATGCGCTTGATACGCTCGCCCTTGTCGCCGATGATGATTTTCTTCTGGCCGTCGCGTTCGACCAGAATCAGCGCATGGATATGCAGAACACGCCCTTGTTGCTTGAACTCTTCGATTTCGACGGTGATCTGGTACGGCAGCTCGGCACCGAGCTGGCGCATGATCTTTTCGCGCACCAGTTCAGCGGCCAGGAAGCGGCTGCTGCGGTCGGTGATCTGGTCTTCCGGAAAGAAGTGATCACTTTCGGGCAGGTGCGAAGCAATCAGGCCTTCCAGCGCTTCGAGGTTATGGCCGTGCTGGGCCGAGATCGGCACGATCGAGGCCTTCGGCAACTGGCTTTGCAGCCACTCGAGGTGCGGCATCAGCTCGCCCTTGTCTTCGATGCGGTCGGTCTTGTTGATCGCCAGAATCAGCGGCCCTTCGACGTACTGCACACGCTCCAGCACCATCTGGTCCTCATCGGTCCAGCGGGTACGGTCGACCACGAAGATCACCACGTCGACGTCTTTCAACGCCGCCGAGGCGGTCTTGTTCATATAGCGGTTCAGGGCCTTGTCGCTGTTCTTGTGCATGCCGGGGGTGTCGACGTAGATGGCCTGCACATCGCCTTCGGTCTTGATCCCCAGCATGTTGTGGCGGGTGGTCTGCGGCTTGCGCGAGGTGATCGCCAGCTTCTGGCCAAGGATGTGGTTGAGCAGCGTGGACTTGCCCACGTTGGGTCTGCCGACAATCGCGACATAGCCGCAGCGGGTTACGTTTGTATCAGTCATTGCCATTCTCCACGCCCAGGGCGATTAGGGCCGCAGCAGCAGCGACCTGCTCTGCAATACGCCGGCTGACACCCTGGCCGCGGCTTTTTTCGTTCAACAGGCTGATTTCGCACTCGACAAAGAATGTCCGGCAATGCGGCTCGCCCTGGATATCGACCACCTCGTAGCGCGGCAACTCGCACGCGCGCGACTGCAAAAATTCCTGCAGACGGGTTTTGGGGTCTTTGTTGGTGTCGACCAGCGTCAGGCTTTCGAACTCATTGGTCAGCCAGGCCAGCACGCGCTCGCGCGCGGTGGCCATGTCCGAGTCCAGGTAGATCGCGCCGATCAGTGCTTCCAGGGCATCGGCAAGAATCGACTCACGACGGAAACCGCCGCTTTTCAATTCACCCGAGCCCAGACGCAGGTACTCGCCCAGTGCAAAACCGCGAGCCAGCAAGGCCAGGGTTTCACCCTTGACCAGACGGGCGCGCAAGCGCGACAACTGGCCTTCGCGAGCCTGCGGAAAACGCTCGAACAGCGCCTCGCCGGCCACGAAGTTGAGAATCGCGTCGCCGAGAAACTCCAGACGTTCGTTGTTGCGACCGGCAAAGCTGCGGTGGGTCAGTGCCAGGATCATCAGTTCCTGATCGCGGAAGGTATAGCCGAGCTGACGCTCGAGACGACTTAGGGATGCACTCACGGTTTGGCCACGCTGAATTGCTTGTCGAACTTCATGACCAGGTCGACATTGAAGATCAGGGGTTCACGTTGTTCGTAATCGAGGTGGGCCACGAACCTGTTGTTCTCCACCTTCAGTTTTAAAGCCTGTTTCAAATCTAGATTCCGGATGTTATTGACCTGCATGTTCTTACCGACATAACTGTAAAAGTCATCGACCGAATCAATGCCCAGTGTCGGGTTGGTTTCAGCCGTCTCGATGATCTTCTTCATGGAAAAATAGTCGAGGTAATGAGGCACTATCTTGAAGGCGGTGCTCACGGTAAACGCAATGAGTCCCAGCAGCAGCAACAGCCCCACCAGCGACAATCCCTTTTGCCAGGCACCGAACTTCATGTCCACGTCCAAAGAGTAGCTCGGCACCCTGACTTTACGAGCCAGGATTTCGAGCGGTCAAAATGACATACGGCGCTGTTCGAGACAGCGCCGCAGCGATTACTTGATCAACCCGACCCGTGAAAAGGTCGGGAAGTGACTGAGCTTGGGCTCGGGCCAGCTCATCCAGACCGCGAAGGCCTTGCCCACGATATTACGATCCGGGACCATGCCCAGCTCGTCCTTGGGAATATTGGGATCATCCCAGTAACGGCTGTCGTTGGAGTTGTCCCGGTTGTCGCCCATCATGAAATAGTGCCCGGCCGGCACCGTCCACTCGCTGTCTGGCGGTGCACGGTAGCGAGTCATTTCCTGACGGATCTGGTGCTCGACCTCACCCAGCTTTTCCGAATACAGCTCGGCGCTGCCCAGGGTGCCCGGTTCGCTGCCGATCAGGGTCTTGCTCACCGATTGCCCGTTGACGAACAGACGCTTGTCGCTGGTGTAGCGAATCTGGTCGCCCGGCAGGCCGATGACACGCTTGATGTAGTTGACGCTCGGGTCGCTTGGGTAGCGGAACACCATTACATCGCCGCGCTGCGGATCACCGATCTGGATGACCTTCTGGTCCAGCACCGGCAGGCGAATGCCGTACGAGAACTTGTTGACCAGAATGAAATCACCCACGTCGAGGGTCGGCTTCATGGAGCCAGACGGAATCTGGAAGGGCTCGACCAGAAACGAACGCAGCACCAGCACGATGAACAGCACCGGGAAGAACGACTTGCCGTATTCAACCAGGATCGGCTCTTTGCTCAGGCGCTCGACGACCGCCATGTCCGGCTGTCCGACACTGACCTGATAGTTCGAGATGGCCGCACGGCGCCGAGGCGCCAGCAACACCAGATCGAGCAAGGCCAGCAGGCCGCAGACGAATACAGCAATGACCAACAACAGCGGGAAATTTAGTGACATATGACCTGCTATTCCAACCTGAGCACTGCAAGGAAGGCTTCTTGTGGAATTTCCACGTTGCCGACCTGCTTCATGCGTTTCTTACCGGCCTTTTGCTTCTCGAGCAGCTTGCGCTTACGGCTGACGTCACCGCCATAACATTTGGCCAATACGTTCTTTCTGAGCGCCTTGACAGTGGTCCGCGCGATAATCTGCCCGCCAATGGCGGCCTGGATTGCCACATCGAACATCTGCCTTGGAATCAGTTCCTTCATCTTCTCAGTCAGCGCGCGGCCTTTATAGTTCGCGTTATCGCGGTGCACGATCAGCGCCAGCGCGTCGACCTTGTCACCGTTGATCAATACGTCGAGCTTGACCAGGTTGGCCGACTGATAGCGATCGAAATGGTAGTCCAGCGAAGCGTAGCCACGGCTGGTCGACTTCAGACGGTCAAAGAAATCCAGGACTACTTCGTTCATCGGCAGGTCGTAGCGAACCTGTACCTGTGTGCCGAGGAACTGCATGTCGCGCTGCACGCCACGCTTCTCGATGCACAGGGTAATGACGTTGCCCAGGTGCTCTTGCGGCACAAGGATCGTGGCCTGAACGATCGGTTCACGGAAGTCTTCGACCGCCGAGACATCCGGCAGGCGCGACGGGTTGTCGACGTAGATGGTTTCGCCGGTCTTGAGCTTGATCTCGTAGATCACGCTCGGGGCGGTGGTGATCAGGTCCAGGTCGTACTCGCGCTCAAGGCGCTCCTGGATGATCTCCATGTGCAGCATGCCCAAGAAGCCGCAACGGAAGCCGAAGCCCAGTGCGTCGGAGCTTTCCGGCATATATTGCAACGACGAGTCGTTGAGGGTCAGCTTTTGCAGGGCATCGCGGAAATCTTCGAAGTCGTCGGAGCTGACCGGGAACAGGCCGGCATACACCTGCGGCTGAATACGCTTGAAGCCTGGCAGCATCTCGACATCGGGCGTCGAGTTGAGGGTCAGGGTGTCACCCACCGGCGCGCCAAGAATTTCCTTGATGCCGGCAATGATGAAGCCCACTTCGCCGGCCTTCAGGTCAACGGTGGCGGTGTGCTTGGGGTTGAAGACGCCGACGCTGTCGACCAGGTGCACCTTGCCGGTGGACTTGACCAGAATCTTGTCGCCCTTCTTGACCCGACCCTGGCGCACACGCACCAGCGAGACGACGCCCAAGTAGTTGTCGAACCAGGAATCGATGATCAGCGCCTGCAACGGTGCGTCGATTTCACCGGTCGGCGGCGGGATGGTCGCGACCAGACGCTCGAGCACCTCGTCGACGCCCATGCCGCTTTTGGCGCTGCACGCCACCGCGTCGGTTGCGTCGATGCCGATGATCTTCTCGATTTCGTCCTTGACCCGATCCGGGTCGGCCTGCGGCAGGTCCATCTTGTTCAGGACCGGCATGACTTCCAGGCCTTGCTCGATGGCGGTATAGCAGTTGGCGACCGACTGGGCCTCGACGCCCTGACCGGCATCGACCACCAGCAGTGCACCTTCACAGGCTGCCAGGGAACGGCTGACTTCATAGGTGAAGTCGACGTGGCCCGGGGTGTCAATGAAGTTCAGCTGATAGGTGATACCGTCGCGGGCCTTGTAATACAGGGTGACGCTGTGGGCCTTGATGGTGATGCCACGCTCGCGCTCAAGGTCCATGGAATCGAGAACCTGCGCCTCCATTTCGCGCTCGGACAAGCCGCCGCACATCTGGATGAAGCGGTCGGCCAGGGTCGACTTGCCATGATCGATGTGGGCGATGATGGAGAAATTACGAATGTGGCTCAAATCACTCACGGATCAACACTCAAAAAGGGGCACAGGCAAATCGCCCGCTGAAAAATAGCCGGGAATTGTACCTGAAGGAACGCCGGGGCGTCACGCTCGCCGCAAAGCGAGCCCGACAGTAAAGCAAAAGGGCGACCCATGCCGCCCTTTTGCCGTTCAGCCCCGAAAATTACTCGGCAAGCTTGAAGGTAATGAAGCTCGCACGCCCCTGACGCAACACGCGCATGGACACAGAGCGGTCTTTAGGCAGGCTCTTGGCGACCTCGGTGAACTGCTTGGCCGACACGATGGCCTGGTTGTTGAGGTGGGTAATCACATCGCCCCCCTGCAGACCGATCAGTGCTGCCGGACCACCCTGAACCTCTTTGATGACCACGCCACCCTTGAGATCCAGGCTCTTTTTCTGCTCGGCGGTCAGTTCGATCACCGACACACCCAGACGATTGCTGCTGCGCTCGGCACCGGAACCCTGCACGCCCATTTCCTGGCCTTCGTCAGGCAGCGCACCGACGGTGACGCTGACCTTCTGGCGCTTGCCGTCGCGGATCACTTCCAGTTCGGCCTTGCTGCCGTCCTTGAGGTTACCGATCAGGTGCGGCAGGTCGGCAGACATCACGATTGGCTGACCATTGGCGGTCAGAATCACGTCACCGACCTGCAAGCCACCCTTGGCTGCCGGGCTGTCTTCAAGCACCTGAGCCACCAGCGCACCGGCTGGACGCTCCAGACCGAAGGATTCGGCCAGGTCCTTGTTCACTTCCTGAATGACCACGCCCAGCCAGCCGCGATTGACCTTGCCGCTGGCCTTGAGCTGATTGGCCACATCCATCGCCACATCGATCGGAATCGCGAACGACAGACCCATGAAGCCACCGGAGCGGGTGAAAATCTGCGAGTTGATGCCGACCACTTCGCCTTTCATGTTGAACAGCGGACCACCGGAGTTGCCCGGATTGATCGCCACGTCGGTCTGGATGAACGGCACATAGGTGTCGTTCGGCAGGCTGCGGCCCTTGGCACTGACAATGCCTTTGGTCACCGAATGATCGAAACCGAAGGGCGAGCCGATGGCCAGCACCCACTCCCCGACCTTGAGGGTGTTGGAGTTGCCCAGCTTGGCGGTCGGCAGGTTCTTGCCGTCGATTTTCAGTACGGCGACATCGGTGCGAGGATCGGTGCCGACCAGCTTGGCCTTCAGCTCACTGCGATCGGACAGGCGCACAAGAATCTCATCGGCACCGTCGACCACATGGTTATTGGTCAGCACATAGCCGTCGTCGGAAATGATGAAGCCCGAACCCAGCGACTGGGCCTCGCGCTGACGATCACCGCGCCCCGGCGAACGCGAGCCTGGCGGCGTGCTGCGCTCAAGAAACTCACGCAGCATCGGCGGCAGGCCCTCAAGATCCGGGACCTGGCTTGCGATGGCGCGCTCCGGCATTTTCTGCCGGGTACTGATATTCACTACCGCCGGGGATGCCTGTTCGACCAACCCGGTGAAATCCGGCAGGTCCTCTGCCTGGACTGCGGCGATCTGACCGAGCATCAGCACGGCAGTCATCAAGGATAGATAAGACTTCAAGCGTGGTATCGACATACGGCTCCCGTTGGTACGAGCAAATTAAGCAATAGAGCGACTGATCCTTCAGACAACCTTTTCCAGCCTCATAAAACGACAAAGGCCACAGCTGTGAGGCTGTGACCTATAGAAAAAATTCAGCGTTTTTGCAACCTGCAAAGCTCACCAAACATTTCCGTCAGACCGCTCCAGTCAGAGCAAACTATAGGCTGTATCGACGCCGCAACCGAAGTGAAACCTTTTACATCTGCGACTGCGCGCGGCTATTTACTGGCCGCTGCATCGCCATGACGCATCGACAGCGCAATACGCTCGGCGGTGCCGACCGGTATTTCACCGACCACCGTGATCATGCCCTCACCCTGCGCCGAATTCAGGTGCCGCGACACAACGGCCGTGGGACCGAACTGGGTACGGATGTCCGGTGCAACCTGTGCAGGCACCGGCTCGATAAACACCGAAAAGCGCGTCAGGCCATCGCCATACAGCAGGCTGATAACCTGGGGGCTGGAGTCGCTGTCCTTGCGCACCGATTGATTACTCAGCTCGAAGCCGGGCGGCAGCCAGTCCGCGCGCCAGGCAACCGGCATGGACGAAGCCTGGGCAGCAGGCTTGTTTTTAGGCGCCGGCAAGGGCTTGCATTCGGCACTGGCCTGCAAGGACTGCTCGTCAGGAAGTCGGGAAGGATCGAAGTCCGTGAACTGGAAACGCTCCAGCAGTTGCCCTTTCTCGCTCAACAACAGCGATTTGAGGGTCATGCCGGTTTCGTTGTCCAGGTGCAGCTCGACACCATAACGGTGCTGATCCTTGGGCGACATGACCAGAATTGTGGCAGAGCGTCCGGCGACGCGGGACTTGCCAGCCACTTTCATGTCGTACCAGGCGGACAGCTTTCTGGCATCCAGCACACGCCCTGAAGGATCGGGCAGATTGGCCAGCCCCGTCACCAGCGTGCCACTGACGCATTGCGTCAGGCCGTCGACACGCAGGATTTCCTGGGCTGAGCCATCGAGTTGCAGAAGGCGTTCACGCACTTTGCCATCTTGTACCCTGTGCCAGATGCGATGGGTGGAAAAACCACCGTTACGCTCGTAAACAAAAGTACCTTGAAAGCTTTGTTGCTGCTCGGCTTGCGCAAGACGCTTGAGAAGATCTTGCGCATCGTCGGCATACGCTGGAGCGGCTAGCCATCCACTGAACAACAACGGCAATAGGGGAATGGCTCGCATACTCTTCCTTAGCGGTTTTCCAGGCTGGCAGCGCGTGCGTAAGGCAGAGCGCTTTCAGTCTCCTTCAGAGCCGCCTGCTGGGCATGCTGACGCAGGTAGCCCGGCACACGCTGGTCATCTGCACCGGCCTGAGCCTGTACAGCACCATTGGCGGGACCGGCAGCTTCCTCAGTGTAACCGGCCAGTACCGCAGGCCCTTGAGGCTGTGCGACCGACAGGTTGGCAGGCTGTTGATTCTGCTGGGCCAGCTGGGCACCGGTGATTTCGTCCTGGTTATACAGGCGTACACCGGCCAGTACCGCAACCGTTACCGACGCTGCAACCGCCAGGCGACCAAGGGTACGCCATGGGCCGCGAGCAGCCTTGACTGGCGAAGCCTCGTCGGCAATCGCAGCCGATACAGCGGCCGAGATGTCCAGATGGGGCAGCAACAGTTCCTTGTGCATCGCCGCACGGGCGACCTGATAACGAGACCAGGTGGCGCGTGTCTCCGCGTCGTCGATGGCACTCAGCACTCGACGTAATTCCAGTTCGTCCGCTTGGTTATCCATCACTGCGGACAGCGATTCCTGCAGGGCTTCACGACTCATGGCGGGTTCCTCTCTTGGCTATCGCCGCTGTCTCAGGATTCCTGCAACAACGGCTGCAGGGCTTTATCGATGGCTTCCCGAGCGCGAAAGATCCGAGATCGCACGGTACCCACCGGACACTGCATGACGCTCGCAATGTCTTCGTAACTCAGACCGTCGAATTCGCGCAAAGTTAGGGCCGTGCGTAAATCTTCCGGGAGAAGCTGGATGGTTCGATGCACAGTGCTCTCGATCTCATCCCTCAACAATGAACGCTCCGGAGACTCGATGTCCTTGAGGCCATGATCGCCGTCGTAGAACTCTGCGTCTTCGGATTTCACATCACTGTCCGGTGGCCGCCGACCGCGCGACACCAGGTAGTTTTTCGCCGTGTTGATAGCGATGCGGTACAGCCATGTATAAAAAGCACTGTCGCCGCGAAAGTTGCCGAGTGCGCGGTAGGCCTTGATAAAGGCTTCCTGCGCAACGTCTTGAGCTTCATGGGTGTCGTGCACGAATCGCACGATCAACCCGAGAATCTTGTGCTGGTACTTCAGCACCAACAGATCAAAGGCTCGCCGATCGCCACGCTGTACGCGCTCGACCAGCTGCTGATCCTCTTCCTGGGTTAGCATGAACACTCCTCATTGAGCCTGAAGGAGTGTTGCATCAGCCATCGTTCAGGCTTGCAAACATAGACTCGGGCTTTTGACAAAAGTTCTCCCCCTTCAGGCAAGTTTCCTGCTGGCACTAAGCTGGCCTGCACGAAAAACGCAGCTCGAACACTGCCCGGCTGCGTGAATAGTCTTGTCGTCGATTTCGCTGCCGATGATCCTTCGCGGCATGGCCGACGCTGTTGCTGATACAGGCAACCTGCTATTGAACGCGGGGTTTGCTGAAAAGTTCCCGCACCCCGCAAATGCAGGCGCAAGACCCACACCACCCACCCTGATCGCTACCCCGCATGACCGTTGTTGGACCCCAACGAGCGATTGCAGCGAAAACGGTAGGCATGGCGTCAACGACTGGCGCACAATCCGCCCCCCGCCTCTAGTCTCACATTGCCATGAAAAAGCGAGGCTATTGTGCCGGTCCCCCCTTACTTATACTAGTGGCCGCTCGACGCGGAGTTGATAGATGAGCCAACATTTTCAGCATGACGTTCTGGTTATCGGCAGCGGCGCGGCGGGATTGAGCCTGGCCCTGACACTCCCTGCGCACCTGCGCATTGCCATCCTGAGCAAGGGCGACCTGGCCGACGGCTCGACCTTCTGGGCCCAGGGTGGCGTTGCGGCGGTTCTGGACGACACCGATACCGTCGAGTCGCACGTCGAGGACACCCTCAATGCCGGTGGCGGCCTGTGCAACGAAGAAGCGGTGCGTTTTACCGTCGAGCACAGCCGCGAGGCCATCGAGTGGCTGATCGAGCAGGGCGTGCCCTTCACTCGCGACGACGATGGCGACGAACAGCCGCACAGCTTCGAATTCCACCTGACCCGCGAGGGCGGCCACAGCCACCGGCGCATCATCCATGCCGCCGATGCCACGGGCGCTGCGATCTTCAGGACGCTGCTGGAACAAACCCGCAAGCGCGACAATATCGAACTGCTGGAGCAACGCGTCGCGGTCGACCTGATCACCGAGCCGCGCCTGGGCCTGCCCGGCCAGCGCTGCCTGGGCGCCTATGTGCTGGACCGCAAGACCGGCGAGGTCGACACCCACGCTGCGCGCTTCACCATTCTGGCCTCGGGCGGTGCAGCCAAGGTCTACCTCTATACCAGCAACCCGGACAGCGCCTCCGGCGATGGCATTGCCATGGCCTGGCGCTCGGGCTGCCGGGTGGCCAACCTGGAATTCAACCAGTTCCACCCCACCTGCCTGTATCACCCACAGGCCAAAAGCTTTCTGGTCACCGAAGCCCTGCGCGGCGAAGGTGCCTTCCTCAAGCTGCCCAATGGCGAGCGCTTCATGCCGCGCTTCGACGAACGCGCAGAACTGGCCCCGCGCGACATCGTGGCCCGCGCCATCGACCATGAAATGAAGCGCCTGGGCATCGACTGCGTGTATCTGGACATCAGCCACAAGCCCGAAGCCTTCATCAAGTCACACTTTCCGACGGTGTACGAACGCTGCCTGGCGTTCTCTATCGACATCACCCGCGAACCGATTCCAGTGGTGCCGGCGGCGCATTACACCTGCGGCGGCGTGGTGGTCGACAGCCAGGGCCGCACCGATGTGCCGGGCCTGTACGCGATTGGCGAAACCAGTTGCACCGGGCTGCATGGTGCCAACCGTATGGCCAGCAACTCGCTGCTCGAATGCTTCGTCTATGCCCGCTCGGCGGCCGCTGACATCGTCGGGCAACTGGCGGACATCGACATGCCGACGTCATTGCCTGCCTGGGATGCCAGCCAGGTGACAGATTCAGACGAGGACGTGATCATCGCCCACAACTGGGACGAGCTGCGGCGTTTCATGTGGGACTACGTTGGTATCGTGCGTACCAGCAAACGCCTGCAACGCGCCGAACACCGCGTGCGTTTGCTGCTGGATGAGATCGACGAGTTCTATAGCAACTACAAGGTCAGCCGCGACCTGATCGAGCTGCGCAACCTGGCCCAGGTGGCGGAACTGATGATCCGCTCGGCCATGGAACGCAAGGAATCACGCGGCTTGCATTACACGCTGGATTACCCGGACATGCTGCCGCAAGCCAGAGACACGATTCTGGTACCGGGCAACTTCAACAGCTGAGTCAGCCGCGCCGGGCAAACCTGAGCCGCACCCGCAGGCGACGGTGAATGTCCGGCGCCAGCGCATCACGTGCAATACATACAGAATGCGCCCGCCAGCCGGGCCGTTCGCCGTGCAGCAGACGAAAACGCAGCACCACCATCAACGGTAATGCCATGCTGTCGGCCATGATCTGCACCGGCTGCCAGCCACCCTGCCCGCTCCATATCTGCCAGCCTTCGCGGCCCTGGCGCAGGGCCTTGAATGCCTGCGCGTGGCTGAGCAGGATGGCACGCGGCAATACATAGGCCGCATGAGCCAGACACAGCGACAAACCGGCCGCCTGACCCCATAACGGTATATCGAGCTGCCACAAGGCCAGCCATGCCAGCGCCTGGGCAAGCAGATACCCCGTCAGCAAACCCTTTGAGGCCTGCCAACGGCATTCGAACGGCTCACTTGGGCTGGACACGGTCCAGGATCATGCGAACCATGCGCTGCAACTCGGGATCTTCAGACTCGCCGCGCTGCATGAACCAGCCAAACATGTCCTGGTCTTCACATTCGAGCAGACGGCGATACAGCGCCCGGTCGACATCGTTAAGATTGGCGTAAACCTCGCGGACAAACGGCACCAGCAGCACGTCCAGCTCGAGCATGCCGCGGCGGCTATGCCAGAAAAGACGGTTGAGTTCTACATCTTCGACCATGGATCGCTCCTCAAAGTAGCCGGCAAGTATACAGCCATGCCGCCGTATAGGGTGCCTGGCGGTTTGCGTATACCTTTATTCATGTTGCAGCACTATGATGTGCGTCATTCCTTTAAACCTTTGCGATGACCATGGCCGACTCAGCTTTCTTCTGCACGTTGTCTCACGAAGGCATTCTGGCCGTTCGCGGCGTGGATGCCGGCAAATTCCTCCAGGGTCAGTTGACCTGCAATATCAATTACTTGAGTGAAACCCGCTCAGGCCTGGGTGCACGCTGCACGCAAAAGGGCCGCATGCAATCGAGCTTTCGCATTCTGTTCGACGCCGATGGCTGCCTGCTGGCGATGGCCTCTGAGCTGATCGAGCCGCAACTGCTCGATTTGCGCAAGTACGCGGTGTTTTCCAAATCGAAGCTGACCGATGAAAGCGCCGAATGGGTGCGTTTCGGCCTGCAGGACGGCGATCACGCGCTGGCCGCACTGGACCTTGCACTGCCGGCTGAAACCGACAGCCTGGTGCGCAACGAGCAGGTGATTGCCACACGAGTCAGCCCGGGCCGGGCCGAACTCTGGGTGCGCGCAGCGCATGCCGAAGAGATCGAGGCAACACTGGCCGCCAACCTGACCGAAGGCTCGCTCAACGACTGGCTGCTGGGGCAGATCCGCGCCGGTATCGGCCAGGTCATGCCCGCCACCCGCGAAGAGTTCATCCCGCAGATGATCAACCTGCAGGCCGTTGGCGGCGTGAGCTTCAAGAAGGGCTGCTACACCGGCCAGGAAATCGTGGCGCGCATGCAGTACCTGGGCAAGCTCAAGCGCCACCTGTATCGCCTGAGCGTGGAGGGTGTCGAACACCCCGAGCCCGGCACCCCACTGTTCTCGCCGGCGCACAAGAGCGCCGTTGGCAACGTGGTACTGGCCGCCAATACGCTGAACGGCAGTGAACTGCTTGCGGTCTTACAAGCAGACGTTGCCGAAGCCGGACTGATTCATCTGGGTGACGCCGAGGGCCCTGCCCTGCACCTGCACGACCTGCCCTACACGCTGGACAGCAAACTGGAAACCCAGCGCTGAGTAAACCGGCAGGCTAAAGGCCTGTCGGCTTTATAAGAAACCCACAGCTACGAGACTTAGCATGAGCAAGATGGCTGATGAGGTACAGAAAGATCTGATCAAGGCTATCGATCGCGATGCCTTGTTCCTGCCGACCTTGCCTGAAGTTGCCTTGAAAATCCGTCAGGCTGCCGAAAATACCGAGATCAGTGTGACCGCGCTGAGCCGGGTGATCGGCAGCGACACGGCCCTTTCTGCCCGTCTGATCAAAGTGGCCAACAGTCCGATGTTGCGCGGCAGCGTCGAAGTCAGCGATGTGAACACTGCTATTTTGCGCCTGGGCGTGAACTACACCAGCAACCTGGCGATTGGCCTGGTGGTCGAGCAGATGTTTCATGCCAAATCGCCGGTCATCGAACAAAAAATGCGCGAAATCTGGCTACAGAGCCTGCAAGTGGCCGGCATCGGCTACACCCTGTGCCAGCGCTACACCCAACTGAAACCCGACCAGGCCACGCTTGCAGGGCTGGTGCACCTGATCGGCGTTCTGCCGATCCTGACCTACGCCGAAGACCACTTCGAGCTGCTGTCAGACCCGGTCAGCCTCAACCATGTCATCGACAACATCCACCCGGCCATCGGCGAACGCCTGCTGCGCTCCTGGGACTTTCCCGAACCGCTGGCCACCCTGCCCGGCCACTTTCAGGACCTGACCCGCGTATCGAAAAAAGCCGATTACGTCGATCTGGTTCAGGTGGCAAGCGTGCATCTTCATAAAGGCAGCAATCACCCCTTTGGCCAGATCGATATCACCGACCTGCCAGCGTTCAACCAGCTGGGGCTCGACCCGGCCGGCGGGCAGTTGAGCGTAGAAATGGATGAAGCGCGCAAGATGCTTTACTGAGCGAAGAGCGGCGGGTGATCACACAAAACTCACGCGCACCTTCAACCCGCGCTCCGCGCCGTCGTGCAACGAAATCTGCGCCAGATGAGCGCGGCAGATTTCGCCGACGATGGCCAGCCCCAACCCTGTCCCCGAACCTTGCTGGCTGCGTCGGTAAAACCGCTCGAAGACCCGCACCCGATCAGCTTCAGGGATCCCCGGTCCATCGTCCTCGACTTCCAGAATGCCCGGTGCATGCACCCGCAACACCACGTTGCCGCCCGACGGCGTGTGGGCCAACGCATTATCGATCAGGTTGCTGAGCAGTTCGTTGAGCAAGGTCGGCTCTCCGCGCAGCCACACCGGCTCATCGGCCTCCAGCGCCAGCGCCACCCCGCGCGCATGCGCCAGCGGCGCCATGGCCAGGCCCAGCTCGCGGGCCAACTGGCTGAGATCGAGTTGCTGCGCGCCGCCTTCGCTGATCGCCCGGGCGCCGTTTTCGATGCGCGCCAGCGACAGCAACTGATTGGCCAGGTGCGTCAGCCGGTCGGTGCTTTGCGCCGCCAGTTCCAGCGTACGCCGCCACTGCGCCGGGTCCTGCTCACGCAACCCCAGCTCGACCCGCGCCTTGAGCGCCGCCAGCGGTGTGCGCAGTTCATGCGCCGCATCGGCGATAAATTGCCCTTGTCGCTCAAATTGCACACGCAAGCGCTCGGTGAAGTGGTTCAACGCACCGACCAACGGGCGCAACTCGTGCTGCACCTCAACCATCGGCAAGGCACGTAAATCGTCGGGCTGGCGTTCTTCCACCGCGCTGCGCAAGCGGCCCAACGGACGCAAGGCGGCGCTGACCGTGAACCAGACCAGCAACAGCGCACCGCCACCGAGCATGCCGAGGCGCAACAGGGTGTCGGCCATCAGACTGCGCGCCATGCCGACCCGTGCCTCTTGCGTCTCGGCCACGCGAATTTCAGCGATGCCGTTCATGCCCGGCTCGCTGACCGGCTTGAGCAGGCTGACCACGCGCACGTCCTGGCCCAGATACACGCCGTTATAAAAGCTGGCCAGCGCCGGATAATCATCGGTGCGCAGCGTGCCGGGCGGCGGCGACGGCAGGTTTTCGTAGCCGGAAATCAGCTTCTTGTTGATGTCATTGACCTGGTAATAAATCCGCCCCTCGCTGTCGTAGGCAAAGGTGTCGAGCGCCACATAGGGAATCTCGGCACTCAAGGTGCCGTCGCGCTGGGTCAGGCCGGCAGCAATGGTCCGAGCCGAAGCCAGCAGTGTGCGGTCGTAGGCGGTGTCGGCCACTTCACGGCCGTTCCAGTAGGCACTCATGACACTGGCCAGCATCAGCACGATCAACAGTAAGGCCAGGTTCCACAGCAGCCGCCCGCGCAGGCTGTTATTGCGCATCGCGGCTTTCCAGCAGATAGCCCAGGCCACGAAAGGTCACGATCGCCACGGACTGACCATCAAGCTTTTTGCGCAAGCGATGGATATAGATCTCGATGGCATCGGGGCTCGCCTCTTCGTCCAGGCCAAAGACCTGCGAGGCCAGTTGCTCCTTGCTCATGACGCGACCGGGACGGGCGATCAATGCCTCAAGCACCCCCTGCTCACGCGAGGTCAGGTTGAGCAGTTCACCCGCCAGGCTGAAACGCCGGGTATCGAGGTCATACGACAGCGCGCCGCAGCGCTGCTGGCGCTCACCACCCAGCACACTGCGGCGCAACAAGGCCTTGACCCGCGCTTCCAGTTCCGACAGTTCGAACGGCTTGGCCAGGTAGTCGTCGGCACCCAGATTGAGCCCCAGCACCCGGTCCTTGACGTCGCTGCGCGCCGTCAGCATCAACACCGGCAGGTTCTTGCCCCGCGCCCGCAACCGGCCCAGCACCTCGAAGCCGTCCATGCGCGGCAAGCCCACATCGAGAATGGCCACGGCATATTCCTCGCTGCTCAAGGCCAGGTCTGCCGCCACGCCGTCGTGCAGCACATCAACGGTTAAACCTGCGCCCTTGAGCGCCTGCGCCACACTTTCAGCCAGTTGCAGATGGTCTTCGACGAGCAGAACGCGCATCAACGTCTCCAGAATCAGGTTGCCATGACGGCTTGTGGACACGGAGTTTACAGACGCACCAAGGCCTGTGAAGCACCGAAACAACTCGACGCGATTAAACGCTTGTCAGAAAGGTAGCTGAAAGGTTTGCGAAAGGTTGGTGATTTAGCATCGAGCAAACGCCCGAAAATGAGGCGTGGCCAATAACAACAATAAGTAAACGGAGTTACTCATGACCAAGCCCTTCGCGGCCGGACATCACGCCCATTTCTCGACTGCCATCGCGCAGCCTCCCCTCTATCTGACTTCAACGCTTCGATGCAGCGCTCTGCCTCGATGATCTTCGCTGCCTGAAACACAGGCCGCCGCCAACCGATTCGCCCATCCAAAAACAAGAAACGCTTCAGGAGACTGACCATGAACCTGTCCCTTCGTCATCTGGCCCTGGCCGCCGGCAGCATGCTGATCGCCAGCCAACTGTTCGCCGCCGAGCCCAAACGCCCCGAATGCATCGCGCCGGCCTCCCCTGGCGGCGGCTTTGACCTGACCTGCAAACTGGTACAAAGCGCGCTGATCAACGAGAAGATTCTGACCTCGCCGATGCGTGTGACCTACATGCCCGGTGGCGTGGGTGCGGTGGCCTACAACGCGGTGGTCGCCCAGCGGCCGGCCGATGCCGGGACACTGGTGGCCTGGTCCAGCGGTTCGTTGCTCAACCTGGCGCAGGGCAAGTTCGGTCGTTTCGATGAAAACGCCGTGCGCTGGCTGGCGGCGGTCGGCACCAGCTATGGCGCTATCGCGGTGAAAAGCGACTCGCCGTACAAAAACCTCGATGACCTGGTCAAGGCTCTGAAGGCCGACCCGAGCAAAGTCGTGATCGGCTCCGGCGGCACCGTTGGTAGCCAGGACTGGATGCAAACCGCGCTGATCGCCAAGGCCGCCGGCATCAACCCGCGCGCGCTGCGCTATGTGGCGCTGGAAGGCGGCGGTGAAATCGCCACCGCCCTGCTCGGCGGGCACATTCAGGTCGGCAGTACCGACATCTCCGACTCCATGCCACACATCCTCAGCGGCGACATGCGCCTGCTGGCCGTGTTTGCCGACAAGCGCATCGACGAGCCGGAAATGAAAGACATCCCGACCGCCAAGGAACAGGGCTACGACATCGTCTGGCCGGTGGTACGCGGCTTCTACCTGGGGCCAAAGGTCAGCGACGAAGACTACAACTGGTGGAAAGCCTCGTTCGACAAAGTGCTGGCCTCGGAAGACTTCGCCAAGCTGCGTGACCAGCGCGAGCTGTTCCCGTTCGCCATGACCGGCGCAGAGCTGGACACCTACGTCAAGAAGCAGGTCGCCGATTACAAGTTGCTGGCCAAAGAGTTTGGCCTGATTCAGTAATCACCTGCCATTGACCGCTGCACCTGCCAGGCGGGTGCAGCCCAGGAGTGACCTATGGTCCTGCAACGTATATTTGCTGGCGTATTGCTGTTGGCATGCGCCGCCCTGGCCGTCATGGCCTGGCCTTACGAGGCCCCGTTTTCCTATGAACCGGTCGGCCCGCGCGCCTTTCCCCTGCTGATGCTGGGGCTGATGAGCGCCGCCCTGCTGTACATGATCTTTCGCCCGACCGCGATCGTACACACCGAAGAAGAGCCGCCTCTGGACCGTGAAACCCTGGTCAAGATCGGCATCTGCATCGTCTTGCTGCTGGTGTTTGCCGGCCTGTTCGAACCGCTGGGTTTCATTCTCAGCAGCATCCTGATCGGCATCCCCATGGCCCGCCTGTACGGTGGCCGCTGGCTGCCGGGTGCGGTGGTCGTGACCTTGATGAGCGTCGGCCTTTACCTGCTGTTCGATAAAGCCATGGACGTTCCCCTGCCTTTGGGCCTGCTCAGCGTTCTGGAGAATTAATGTGGATACTTTCAGCTATCTGGGTCAGGGCTTTGGCGTTGCACTCACCCCTTACAACCTGATTACCGCGCTGTCCGGCACCCTGATCGGCACCATCGTCGGCCTGCTGCCGGGGCTGGGGCCGATCAACGGCGTGGCCTTGCTGATCCCGATTGCCTTCGCCCTGGGTCTGCCGCCGGAATCGGCGCTGATCCTGCTGGCGGCGGTGTACCTGGGCTGTGAATACGGCGGCCGGATCAGCTCGATTCTGCTGAACATTCCGGGCGAAGCCTCCACCGTCATGACCACCCTGGACGGCTACCCGATGGCGCGCAAAGGCCTGGCCGGTGTTGCACTGTCGCTGTCGGCGTGGAGTTCGTTCATCGGCGCCTTTATCGCCACCTGCGGCATGGTGCTGTTCGCGCCGCTGCTGGCCAAGTGGGCGATTGCCTTTGGGCCGGCGGAATACTTCGTGTTGATGGTCTTCGCTATTGTCTGCCTGGGCGGCATGGCCGGTGATCGACCGCTAAAGACCTTTATCGCAGCGTTGATCGGCCTGTTTTTGTCGGCAGTCGGTATCGATGCCAACAGCGGCGTGTACCGCTTTACCGGCGATAACATTCACCTCACCGACGGTATTCAGTTCGTGGTACTGGTGCTGGGCCTGTTCTCGATCAGCGAAATCCTCTTGCTGCTGGAGAAAACCCACCGCGGCCAGGAAGCGGTAAAAGCCACCGGACGCATGATGTTCAACCTCAAGGAAGCCGCTGCCGTCTTCACGGTGAACATCCGTTGCGGCCTGATGGGCTTCATTCTTGGCGTGCTGCCAGGTGCCGGTGCAACCCTGGCCAGTGCCGTGGCCTACATGACTGAAAAACGCATTGCCGGCGCCAGCGGCAAATTCGGCCAGGGCGACATGCGCGGCCTGGCAGCCCCGGAAACCGCCATCGGCGCCACCGCCTGCGGCGCGCTGGTACCGATGCTGACCCTCGGTGTTCCGGGCTCCGGCACCACGGCGGTGATGATCGGCGCACTGTCGCTGTACAACATCACGCCGGGGCCGATGCTGTTCCAGCAACAACCCGATATCGTCTGGGGCCTGATCGCCTCGCTGTTCATCGCCAACGTCATGCTGGTGATCCTGAACATCCCGATGATCCGCATCTTCACCCGCATCCTCGCCGTGCCGAACTGGGCACTGGTGCCGGTGATCGCGATCATTACCGCGATCGGCGTCTATGCCGTGCATGCGACCACGTTCGACCTGTTCCTGATGGTCGGCATCGGCATCTTCGGCTACATCCTGCGCAAGATGGACTTCCCGCTGTCGCCGATTCTGCTTGGTTTCATTCTGGGCGGCCTGATGGAGCAGAACCTGCGCCGGGCGCTGTCGATTTCCAATGGCGAACTGGGCATTCTGTGGAACAGCCCGATCACGCTGGGCGTCTGGGTGCTGACCGTGTTCATGCTGCTGTTCCCGCTGTACCGCATCTGGCGCAAGCGCGCCAAGCAACGCAGCGCGCTGGCCGATGCCTGACAGCTCGTGGCGTAGCTGGTGGCCCACACCGCTGATCGGCCTGCTGGGCGGCTACCTGGCCAGCCTGGTGGGCTGGCCGCTGCCCTGGATGGTCGGTTCGTTGCTGGCGATCATCCTGGTGCGTTGCCTGACACCCTGGCAGGTGACGCAAATTCCCGGCGGTCGCAAGGTCGGGCAGTTGATTATCGGTGTGGGCATCGGCCTGCATTTCAATGCCGAGATCATCGAGCAGGTGATGACGCATTTCGGCCTGATCTTCTTCGGTGCGCTGGTTACCGGGCTGTCCAGCCTGATCGGCGTCTGGCTGATGCTGCGCACCGGAGAAGACCGCCCGACGGCGTTCTTCTCCAGCATGCCCGGCGGCTCGCAAGAGATGGTCAATCTCGGCGCACGCAACGGCGCGACTCTCAGCAACGTGGCAGCAGCGCAAAGCCTGCGGGTATTGGCGGTGGTGCTCTGCGTACCGGCGATCTTCAAATACCTGCTCGGCGATGGCGCCGTGGTCATGCATGCCACCAGCGTCGACTGGCGCTGGCTGGCTGGCCTGAGCCTTGGCGGCGCGGCGATGGCGGTGCTCTGGCAACGTCTCAAACAGCCTAACCCCTGGCTGTTCGGGCCACTGCTGCTGACCTCGGTGCTGAGCATCACCTGTGACCTCAACCTCGGCCTGCCCAACGGCGCCAGCCAGTTGGGCCAGTTGCTGATCGGCAGTGGCCTGGGCTGCCACTTCAACCGGGCGTTCTTTCGCCGGGCGCCGTCGTTTCTGGCGCGTACCCTGCTGGGCACCTCATTGATGATGCTGACCGCCGCCCTGGCCGCACTGGGCCTGGGCACGCTAAGCCATCTGGATGTGCGCTCGCTGACCCTGGGCATGATGCCCGGCGGCATCGCCGAAATGAGCCTGACCGCCGAGGTCCTGCAACTGTCGGTGCCGCTGGTCACCGCCATGCAGGTCATGCGCTTGCTGTTCGTGCTGTTTCTGGCCGAGCCGCTCTATCGGCTGTGGGCCAGAAAAGCGGCTTAAACCGGCGGCAATCGCCAGTCGATCGGCGTCATGCCGTTCTGCTCCAGGTACTTGTTGGCCCGGCTGAAATGGCCGTTGCCGATAAAGCCTTTATAAGCCGACAGCGGCGATGGATGCACCGAGGTCAGCACCAGGTGCTTGGTCGCATCGACCAGCTTGCGCTTGCCCTGCGCATGCGCGCCCCACAGCAGAAACACCAGATGCGGCTGGTGCGCGCTGACCACCTCAATGACCTTGTCGGTGAAATGCTGCCAGCCCTTGCCAGCATGCGAGGCGGCATTGGCACGCTCGACCGTCAGGGTGGTATTGAGCAACAGCACGCCCTGATCGGCCCAGGATTGCAGATAACCGTGGTTGGGAATATCGATGTTCAGGTCGCGATGCAGCTCTTTATAGATGTTAACCAGCGAAGGCGGCGTCGCCACACCGGGCTGTACGGAGAAGCACAGGCCATGCGCCTGGCCGGGGCCGTGATAAGGATCCTGGCCGATGATCACTACCTTCACGTTGTCCAGCGGCGTGGAGTTCAGGGCATTGAAAATCAGCGGGCCGGGCGGATAAATCTCTTTGCCGGCGGCATGCTCCTGACGCAGGAACTCGCGCAGCTCACTCATGTAGGGCTTTTCGAACTCGGGGCGCAATGCCTCTTTCCAGCTGGGTTCGAGTTTGATCCGGTCGTCGCTTGTCATGGTAATACCTGCTGGAAACAATGCGCGGACACTAGGAAAGCTGGCTGACAAAGTCAAATGCCCTGCGTCGGACCCGCTATAAAAAACGGCGCTACCATGAGCGCCGTTGATCGAGAGGGTTAATGCACCTTAACGGCGGTCCCAATTGCCGGGCCGGTGGTCGCGATCACCACGGTTGTAATCGCCACGGTCGCGGCGCTCCGAGCGGTAGTCGGGGCGGCGGTCGTGACGGTCGCGGTCACCCCCGCGCCAGTGATTGTCCCAGCCATGCCCAGGCGGGCGGCCTGGTGCGTAGTAGCGCGGTGGGGGTGGCGGTGCGCGGTAGTAAACCCGGGGTGGCGGGCTGTAATAACGTGGTTGGGGTGCGACGTAGATGCGTCGCTCCTGATAATAGGTGGGGCTGTAACCGGTGTCGTAGTAACTCCTGACCTCGGTAGTGGGCCGGGTGTAAACATCCGATTCATAGTAGCCGGGGCCTGCATAACAGCCGGAGATGAACAGGGACAGCAGCAAGACAAGCAAGGATTGTCGATACATGGCGGCCTCCTGGACCGCAGGTGGTCACAACCAGCGACGCTGGTCGGTGTCCGCCGACACGATAGACCGGGGGACGATACATCAGACTGGAAAACGACCTTCAAGTGCGACGCCGCCCCTGCGCAGGCATTTGCGAAATAACCTCGAAAACGCTTGCAAGCCACGTCAAACAAGGTTTTCAGGCCTGTTACAAGCGGCACAAGAATATGCAACAAGACATTTCAAATGCTCTGTATGCGTGAGCTACAGGCTTATCAAAACCAAACGCTATATATAGTTAGCCGCACGCAACGCCAGGGCCGCGACATAGTGGATTTCCATCCCTCTGCGAACCTTGCCATGCACGACGCCTTGAACCCGCCGCTGTCTTTTTTCGAACCGCTCTTTTCTGATCGGGTGCTGCTGTCCGGTCAGGATAAGGAACGCACTGACCAGTTGCCGGCAGCGGATGCCTTTGCCCTGTCGCCGTTTCATTACTCAACCGTCGAGCAAGGCTTCCCGGCACTGCACACCGAGCTGCCTTCCGCCAGCGAGATCGACCCGAACATCCTCAAGCGCCTGCGTCGTTTGCGCAAAAGTCCGGGGTTTGCGCTGCTCGCCGATTCCGTGTTGCTATTGCAGTCGATGCAGCTGGACATGGATTACCCGCCTCCCTGGCACCACTATGCCCGTCAACGCCTGAGCGCATGGTTGCTGAAAACGGCCGGAAAATCGCTGGACCCCGACACCTTGAAGCTGCACCTGAACAGTCCGCATGCCTGGGTTGACGGGCAAGGTGCTGAGCGCGGCAGCCTTGAGTGCAGCTTGACCGAACTGGCGATCGCCAGCGCCAACATGCAGCAATTGTCGGCGCTGGCGCATTGCTTGCCGACCGACGACAAACCGCTGGCCGAGCTGCCACAGCTCACCGCCAGTGCCTTGCTCAGGCAAATTATCGATAACCGCTGGTTCGACGATTACCAACAGCAACTCGACGTGTTCTGGCAGCGCCATGCCGGCACCTGGCTAAACCTTGCCAGGCTGTCTTTTCTCGATGGCCTGGCGCGTCAGCGCACGCGCAAGACCCTCAGCCATGCAGGTTTGTACCTGACCCTCGATGCACTGGGCTACCGGACCTTCCCGACTGAAAGTCAGGCACTGCAACCCGGCGATCCGGGCGACAAGGCCGAGCTGCGCCTGCTGTATATCGACGACGAGGTGGTGCCTGGCCTGTTTCAGATTCGCTCGCGGCTCAATTCGCATTGCTTCATTCATCTGCCCGGTACGGCCAAGGAGACGGTCGAATACATCAGCGATGACAGTGCCGTCATGACGGCTCGTCTGCTTGACGCCGTAAACGGCTCGAAGTGGCACCGCCAGTGGCTGGATGGCCGCCAGACGCTGCATGACAGCTCGCAACGCATCGAGTCACGGCCTTTCGAAGGTGAGGTGTTCAACGAACTGCTGCTCGCCGCACGCGACTTTGCCGAGCAGCCGCCAAATCCACACGGCGATGCCTTGCTTCATCGCTTCATCGCCCGCGCCATGACGTTGGCCTGCGCCGTAGACCTCTGGCAGGCAACGCCTGAAATTCTCGACAACTTGCCCAGTACCGATGCCATTGCCGCCGAACGAATGAAACACTGGCTGCAACAACAGGGTCTGGACCTCGACCCACACCACGTGTTTATCGCTTACCGCCCAGGTCATACCCGCACACCACTGGGTCAGGTGAACCATGCCAATACCCATGTGCGCGTGCCTGACGAGACACCATTGAGCCTGACCAAGGCGCTGATCAGCCATTACCGGATCGAGTCGCCCAGCGGCTATATCGACCATGGCGCGCAGACTGTCGTCTACCACGATCCCAATGGCAAAGGGCAGTGGGCCAAGGATCGGCTACTGCCCGTCAGCGCGGCGGCGCTGTGCGAGTACATCGAGCAGATCGACTTTCTCGCGATCATGACCCGGCGCCTCGATGAGTTCTGGGACGGGCAACAAGGCGATATCGATAAGGCCTTGCGCACCCTGCTGATTTCCCAGGCAGTGATCAGCCTCAAACACGGCACGTTGCAACGCACAGGCTTCGATGCAGTCGTGCTCGGGCTCAACAGTGCGACACCGGGCTGGCGGGCCTTGGGGTTCGAGGTGCAGAGTTCCTTTGTCGAAGGTCTCATCCGTCAGCCTTGCGCGGGCATGCTGGTACTGTGCCCGGCCAATACACAACGCCGCGTGCTGTATCAGGCAGGACAGCACAAGGCCTTGATAGAGTTTGAAAACAGCGACGCCCTGAGCGCCTATCTCAGAACGGCAGCGGCCGGCGAGCCGTGGCGCAGCGCTGTGCTGCACTATGTGCCCACGCACCATCGCGAGCGGCTCGCCTGGCTGTTCAGGTTCTGGAGCGGGGTCGCGCCCGCCTCATCGCCCGCCTCGCTGCTCAGGCCGTGGACAGACGTTATT
The DNA here is from genome assembly GCF_054589175.1 of Pseudomonas sp. 3A(2025). NCBI lineage: Bacteria > Pseudomonadati > Pseudomonadota > Gammaproteobacteria > Pseudomonadales > Pseudomonadaceae > Pseudomonas > Pseudomonas sp. 3A(2025). The sequence goes on from NZ_BAAILM010000113.1 coordinate 707,950, forward strand.
TATCGTCCCGACGCACACCAGACGCTCGACCACTCGTTGCACGAACACTCTTTGCCGCCCGGCCCTCCAGTGGGCTTCATGCGCCAGACCCTCAAAGCCAATGCACTGGAAGATGCGCGGCAGTTGATCGTGACCTCACGCCAGGCTTCGCTGCAATACTGGAGCGCACGCATGGTGCACCTGCAATGGCTGCTGGCGCCGATGTCGCTGCTGCTGACCCCGGCGCTGATCGCCTCGTTGGCGACAGAAGCCGGCATGCTGGCCCTGAATATCGCGCAAGCCAGCCTGCCCGGCCAGCGCCAGGCCGAAAAGCGTCAGGTGCTGCTGTCGATGCTGTCACTGGGATTGCTGGGTCTGGCACCGTTTACTCCAAGGCTGCTGGGTGCGCTGAGTAAAGTGAGCAGCGTCAGCAAGGTCGCGCTGCGTGCGCCGCAGGCAAGCACGCAGACGGTACGCGGAGTCGGTGCCTGGCTGCGTCGTTCGCTGCACCCGCGCCAGACACGCCTGGAAAAATTCTTTCATACCGACAGCCTGCTCAAGCGCTGGACGGTCCACCCTCACCCTAATTTCGGTGGCCAGCCAGTGCATGCCTGGAAACTGGGGCACAAATTCCTGTTATGGACATCCGACCGTGGCCAGGCCAGGACACTGGTGGTCAGCACGCATGGCTATTACCTGCCGTGGAGCAAGACCGTGCCCATACCCAACGGTACGCACATTCACACCTATGCCCCAGACGGTCATACGCTGGTCGACCCCATGCTGCACCGCGTCGTCAGTCAGCGCGTCAGTGCGTTCGGCAGTTCCAGTGCTGCGGGCAATACCCTTCTCGGCACCGCCCTGCCACCGCTGCTGCCCACCGGCAAACTGGTGGCTGGCACCGATCTGCCCGGACGCTTGAAAAACTACACGCTGACCAAATTCCAGACACCCGGCGGCGAAAACTATCAGGAGATCGTCCGGGTCGTGCGCAACAGTCATCACAGCCTGCTGGCCGGGCAGTTGCCGAGTGCGCCAATGGATGTGTTGTCGGTGCGCAACCGTTTCGGCAGCACCTCGCCGACGCTGGCGGATCTGTTCGGGAGTCTGGCCAGCCAGGGCATTCATTACGACCGCATTCTGCTACTGCATTGTCGTTGCTCCGCCATTGGCGCACTGCTGCGTCGTGCACCCGTCTGGACCGCACCCATCGGGCATGGCGTGCCAGTTACCCCATAAACGGCTTTGGTCTACTATGCCAATCCTCAGGGTTATCCAGCCATCCGGACTTGCCATGCCTTTCTCCAACACCATCACGTCGCAGCGCCCGTTGTTAATGACCCTGGTGGTGTTACTGGCAAGCGGCTTTCTGGCAACCTCGCTGCTGAGCTACTACGCGTCGCGGACCTCGATCCGCGACAGCATCATCAATACCGAGCTGCCGCTGACCTCCGACACGGTCTATTCGGAAATCCAGAAAGACCTGGTCCGGCCGGTACTGATTTCGTCGATGATGTCGCGCGACACCTTCATGCGCGACTGGGTGGTGGGCGGCGAACGCAACCCAGAGCAGATCACCCGCTACCTGCGCGAGGTGATGGACCACTATGGCGCCTATACAGCCTTTTTCATCTCCGACGCCACGCTGACGTACTACCAGGCCAAGGGTGTGTTGAAAAAGGTCAAGCCCGGCGAGCCGCGCGACGAATGGTATTACCGGGTGCGCGACATGAGCGAGCCCTATGAAATCAGCGTCGACCCGGACATGGCCAACCAGGACAGCATGACGTTCTTCATCAACTACAAGGTCTTCGACTACGAAAACCGTTTCATCGGCGCGGCTGGCGTGGGCCTGACGGTGGATGCGGTGATCAAGCTGATCGACCGCTACCAGCAGCGCTATGACCGCAGCGTATATTTTGTCGACACCGCCGGGCGCATCGTGCTCACCGGCGCCAGCGGCGGCCCGCGTGGCGCGGCCATCGGCCAGTCGCTCAAAGACCTGCCGAACATGCGTGACCTGCAGGACAAACTGCCCAAGCCGCACAGCGGCACCTATGAATACAACACCGAGGGCGAAGGCCACTTTCTCAACGTGCGCTTCATTCCCGAGCTGAACTGGTACCTGTTCGTCGACAAGCAGGAAGACAGCGCCCTGAGCGATGTCCGCCAGTCGCTGTATATCAACCTGGTGATTTGTCTGGTGGTGACCCTGATCGTGGTGTTGCTGCTGCATCGCACGCTGCGCCGTTATCAAAGCCGCCTGGAAACCCAGGCGACGCTCGACAGCCTGACCGGCTTGCCCAACCGCCGCGGCTTCAACCTGCTGGCGGGCAATACCCTCAGCAGTACAAGCCCGGTGGTGGTCATGCTGCTGGACCTGGACCACTTCAAACACCTTAACGACACCCACGGCCACCTGGCCGGCGACACGGTGCTGGCAGGCTTTGCCGAAGACCTGAAAAGCTGCCTGCGCCAGTCGGACGTGATCTGCCGCTGGGGCGGCGAAGAGTTCGTGATTCTGCTCAGGGACAGCGACATGGCCGGTGCCCGGCGAGTCGCCGAACAGATTCGTCTACTGGCCGAGAAACACGACTATTCGTTTTCAGGCGTCACCCTGCAGATTACCGTCAGCGTGGGCCTTACCGAGCGCCAGGCCGACGACAGCCTGCAAGACCTGATCGCCCGCGCCGACCGCGCGCTGTATCGCGCCAAGCTCAGCGGCCGCAATCAGGTGTGCATCGAGCAAGCGGCTTCTGCATGAACATGACCATTAACGAATACGACCCCAACCTGTGTCCGGCCTGCGGGCACAGCAACCGTTGCACCCTGGCCGACCCACGCACCGCCACGCGGCCCTGCTGGTGTTTCAGCGTCGAGATAGACCCCGCTCGCCTCGATGCGCTGCCCGATGAACTGCGCAACAAGGCCTGCCTGTGCCCACGCTGCGCCGGGATCGAACACCTCACCCCACCGAGTAACCACTGACGCCATGCGCCTGGACCGCTTTCTCGGCAACCTGCCCCGTTTCAACCGCCAGCAAGTACGCCTGGCGCTGATTGCCGGACGCGTACAGGTCGACGGTCACGTGACACGCGACCCGTTATGTGAGGTGCGCGAGTTCAGCCGCGTCGTGCTCGACGATGAAGTGCTGCAAGCCGGCAAACCGGCGCGCTATTTCATGCTGCACAAGCCCACCGGCTGCGTCAGCGCCACCACCGACCCGCAACACCCCACGGTGCTCGACCTGCTCGATATGCCCGACAGGCACGAGCTGCACATTGCTGGCCGCCTGGACTTCAACACCACAGGGCTCATGCTGCTGACCAACGACGGGCAGTGGTCACGGCGCCTGACCCAACCGCAGACCAAACTGCCAAAAGTGTATTACGTCGAGACCGAGCAACTGATCGACGAACGGTACGCGCCGCGTTTTGCCGAAGGCTTTTACTTCGCCTTTGAAAATATCACCACCCAGCCCGCCCTGCTGACCGTGCTCGGGCCGCACCAGGCGCGCTTGAGCATTGTCGAAGGCCGCTACCATCAGGTGAAGCGCATGTTCGGTCACTTCGACAATAAGGTCTTGATTCTGCACAGAGAAAGCATGGGCCCGCTGGTTCTCGATGCAAACCTGTCCCCAGGCCAGTACCGCGCCCTGACTGCCGAAGAAATCCTCGCCATCTGAGACCGTCAGTCGGACGCGCCCCCATTGGTGCAAACAAGGTACGAACGGCACTTGCGGGTTCCGGGATCCACTGCTTGAATCCAATCGTCGGTCTGCATGTGACCGATGAGTCATACCCGCATTCTAAGAAACCTTTTGCCGTACCGGGCCATGTGGCCCACGACAAATCGCCCGCCTAATAACAACACCTGTCGGACAGTTCGTTCGGATCGACATGGGCCTTTCAGGCGTATGCCTACCTGTCACGAAACTCGTGCAAATTCAGTTGCGCGCACACTTGTCTACGCCAGGAGAAGACATATGAGGCCAGAAATCGCTGTGCTTGATATACAGGGACAGTTCAGGGTTTACACCGAATTCTATCGCTCGGACGTCGCGGAAAAGACCATCGTTCTGGTCAACGGCTCAATGGCCACCACGGCATCCTTTGCACAGACTGTTCGTAACCTGCACCCCCAGTTCAACGTCGTCCTGTACGACCAACCCTATGCCGGCAAATCCAAGCCGCACAACCTGAACGACTCACCGCTGAGCCGCGAGATGGAAGGCCAGATCCTGCTGGAACTGATCGACCACTTCCAGGCCGAGCACGTCATGTCCTTTTCATGGGGCGGCGCCCCGACGCTGGTGGCCTTGTCGCATCGCCCCAAACGCATCGAAAAAGCCGTCATCAGCTCGTTCTCGCCGCTGATCAACGAAGCGATGCTTGATTACCTGATGCGCGGCGTCAAACACCTCGGCGAGCACAATCGCTACGAGATGGGCCACCTGGTCAACAACACCATTGGCAAACACCTGCCATCGCTGTTCAAACGCTTCAACTATCGGCACGTCAGCAGCCTGGACCTGCACGAATACGACCAGATGCACCACCACGTCAGCCAGGTGCTGGAAATCGACCCGCAAAATTATCTGGCCGCCGCACAGAACATCAACGTACCGGTGCTGTTCCTCAACGGTGCCCTGGACGAATACACCAGCGCCTGCGACGCGCCGCTGTTTGCCAACTACGTTGAACACAGCCGTTTCAGCATCATCCAGGATGCCGGCCACTTTCTGGACATGGAAAACAAGGCCGCCTGCCGCGACTCGAAACACGCACTGACGGAATTCCTGAAGCCCGAACCACTGGCCTCCAGCACTCCCCGTTACTCCAGCAACCCGACCTTGGGCCACCATGCACTCGCCTTCTGAACCACGACCGCGCCAAACACCGCGAATCCATTCGCCGATGCTCACCCACAGCCTCTCGGCGAATGATTCTTGCAGCATGAGGTAAAACAAAGCTTCAATTCAGAACCGCTATCTGGTACAACGTCAGTCGCTTTTGGCGGGTGTCGTATAATGGTATTACTCTAGCTTCCCAAGCTAATTACGCGGGTTCGATTCCCGCCACCCGCTCCAGCTTTTCCCCTCGTACTCGCGTAACCTCCGTTACCGCCCCAATAGCCACAAAGCCTGCAGTCATTGGCTTTGGCTATTTGTGATACTCCCGCCTCACTCAGCTCCACATCTGCTTGCGACCTTCCCCAAAAAGCCCTTATCAACCGTCTGCATATCGACGGATGTGCTTTAACCTGCTGCCCTGCCAACGCATGTCGACTTGAGCAATACGGCATACCGTCTTCTTTTGTAGGAATCCTCCAATGTCGCTTCGAAGCCCTTACGCCGCTGTTCTCCAGTTGCTTCGCAAGCGGCGCGGCCTGTCTCAGCACGAAGTGGCGGGCAAAATCACACAATCCCATGTGAGCCAGCTTGAGAAGCTGAAAACCACCGCGACTGTCGACGTCACCTACGAACTCGCCGCAGGACTGAATCTTCAGGCCACGACATTTTTTGCATCAGTCATTGCAGCCCATGAAGGTCGATCGTCAAGAGAGGTGCTTTTGGCTGCGCTGGCGGAGCTGGAGGGGATGGGGCTGGCCGATGAGGTCTTTCCCGATGCACCGAGGCAGCTTGAGTCGCCCAGGGTGGAGGCTGCTAGAGAGAAGTGGTGTGCGATTCAGGTGTTGAAGAGCAAGGGGTTGAGCCGGAGTGAGGTGGTTGCGGAGCTGGGGTATTCGAGGCCTACAGTGCAGCGGCTGTGGGAGCGTGAGCCTGGGGTGTGAGGCTACCCCACTGCAATCAGGGGGTAATGCCTAAACAATCAGTGACCGCGAGAGAAACTTTTGCGCTCATCTGCCGACATCACATGAATGGCCGTGTGCTGCTTGCCGTGAAGCATATTAGCCAAGGGTGTAGGTCATCCATACTGGCTGCGCCAGCATGCCCATGTTGGACTCCACTAATGCCTTGGCGAAACATTTTTTCCGCCCCGATTCCTTGTGGGTCGAGAAGCTCTCGATTTCGTGGATGCCTGAAACTTTGGCCCAGACGTTGCGGCTTTGCTGGTTGAGCATGTCGACGTAGCTGTTGCGGGAGTTTTGAGCCTTGAGAGTCAGCGCCTCCTTGACGTGCGGGCCTGAGCAGGTTCGGCTGTCTTCCAGAGCAATACCGGGCCCTATCATGGACAGAACTGCGCAAGCAGCGATTCGCTTGATCGCAGTCTAAACCCATAGCTAAATTTCGTAACACAGACCCACATCTGTTGGTGGGCTCACAGTTGCGCACAGCGTGCAGAGTTTTCATTGGCGAACGCTTTATTTTTGTGCATAAATATTATTTTTACGCACAATAAAAAGAGAGTCTGATCATGTGGCTTGAAGCACTGAAAAAACACGTAAAGATCGTTTTCGGCGAATCGCTGGTGGCAGCATCGGCAGCCACCTTCAGCGTGCTGGTACTGGGCATGCCGATATGGGCCATGTTCATCGGCTGGATTGCGTTCTTCTCACGCGGCCTGAACCTGCGTCACGGCCTGATCAACCTGGGCTGTGTCTTCATCGGTCTGGTGCTGGGCATCGCCGCTGCGCGAACCAATGCCGCGCTTGAGCCCTTGCTGGGCATCTACACGATTACTGCCGTGGTGATGATCATTACCGTCGTCGCCCTGTCGCTGGCGAAAATGCCGGTCTTCAACAACCTGATCGGCTTCTTCCTCGGCCTGGCCGCCTACTTCGCCTCGCAACTGCCGCCTACGTTGCAGAGCTTTGGCTCATTGGGGCTGGTTGCCTGCGTGGGCACCGTCGCCGGTTATCTGGCCATTTCATGGCAGCGCCGGGTCAATCAGCCTCAGGTGTGAGGGGACACCGTCAACAGCCACTCTGCCTACCGCACTTTCGGTGAACTGATCGCACCCGCAACGCAACATAAAATGCTGCGCTCACGCAATCGCCTGGGAATAATCGCGCTTGTGGCACTATTGCTGGCCCTGCTGTTATTTAAAGGAATGAAGCTCAATGCGTAAGTTTTTTGCACTGACGCTGCTGTTTATCCCACTGTTCGCGTCAGCCGACTGCACGGAGCATTTACAGGCCTGGGCCAAGACTGTACGTGCCGACCTCAAGCTCGACACTGAACACGCTGTGTGCAAGGTCAATCCGGGTAACGCCCGTCAGACCCTGGCAGCCCTGCCCTTTGCCGAGAACGTCGACGAAAATGGCGAAGGCGACTACAGCCTTGGCGTGGTCGTTGCGGACACCGACACCGGCAAGATCATTGCTCAGCACTACCAGCCCAGCGCAATCGTGTCAGACGCCATCTATTTTGAAAGCCTTGCGCTGGACACGGCGCGCTACCAACTCACGCCCACATTGCGGGCGTTTGGCGTACGCATCAGTCATCAAGGCTCCTCGCGAGTCAACCCGTTCAGCAGTACGCTACTGAGCCTCTATGTACTCGACGGCCAGAAACTGCGCCCGGTCATGGACAAGCTGGAAGTGAGCAGCGGCAGCGGTGAATGGGACGGCTCGTGCAGCGGCAGCTTCAGCCAGACCGAGCGCACGATCTCGATAGGCGACAAGGGCAAGAACGGGTTGGCCGGCCTGCAGATCGAGCAGAAGGTCATCAGCACGCAAAACCTGCCGAAGGGTGATGACTGCGAAAACATCGAAAGCACACCCGCTGTTTCCCGATTCACGCTGGATTATGACGGCAAGCGCTACCCGGTGCCGTCTGGATTGTCCTACCCGTAACAGGTGATCAGATGAACACATCCATGACGTTGCGTCGCTGCATGGCACGCGCGCTGATCACTTCACTGATTGCGCTGCAACTGCCCCTGGCCGTCGCTGCCAGCACGCAAACCCAGGCGACAAGTTCAGAGCCTGAACCGGTGTGTCCGTCTCAGGATTTTGATCGTTTCGCGCAACGCTTTGCCAATGACATCGACGTGCAGAAATCCTTCGTCAGCACGCCGCTGCAAAACACCTTTATCGATCCTGAAGCGCAGCCTGAACCTCGCCAGGTGTCGCAACGTCTGGAGAAGGCGCAACTGAATTTCCCGCTGATGCCTGACGATCAGCAACAGCACGCGCAGGGCCTGACGCTGACTAAACAGCTCACTGGAACAGACCGGGCAATGATCAAACTGACCAAGGCCGATACGGATTACCAACGCTCATTGTTCTTCAAGCGCGAGGCCTGCTGGTTGCTGTATCGCATTCAGGATGACTCGCTGTAGGAGCCTGCGCGTTGGCGGGTTTAGGGTTTCGGCAGAAAAATCATCTCGATCGGTGAGCCGTTCTTGCGATACAGCCCATTGGGTAACTCGTTCGGCTTCAAGCCCGGATACCAGGCTCTGAATTGCGTGTCTGTCACCCATTCAACCTGCAATTGGTCGAGCCGCAATCCCGGTGAACCTGCGTCAAACCCTACCAGCGGCTCTACGAGGGAATGGCATCTTGACGACACGCCGGCCTCAAGAATGTAGACCTCCAGCTGCTCGCCCCAGGTAATTGAGCCGGTTTCAGGACACTGGCGAACCTGAGCATGGTATTTCCCGCTCGGCGAGAGCACCTCGTAAACCACTTTGTCAGGACCGCAGCCGGCCAGCAGTACCGACGACAACAGCACAGCCGGAATCGTTTTTTTCATCGCAGAAGTCCCTTTCAATCAGTGGCAACACGCCTCCTACTGACGCTTTACCTCAGCAAAAGTTGCCGAAGGTCAGGTCAGGCCACACATCCCGCCCAACACCCCAACCCCTTCCGCCAGAAACCTTCGCGCTGCGTCATCTTCAAACCGCCCTTCACGAATCTTGCCGCTCACGCCGCCAATCACGATCTGCGGATACACCGCCAGCCGGGCCTGCACTGCCCACAGGGCTTCATTGACCTGTTGCTGCGCGCGCACGCCGCCGGTAAACGCAGGCGATGCAGTAAAGGTCAGCACCGGTTTGTCTTTCAGGACCGAGCGGCCATGTGGGCGTGACAACCAGTCAAGGGTGTTTTTCAGCACGCCTGACATGCCATGGTTGTACTCGGGGGCGGCGAGCACGATGGCGTCGGCATTGGCCACCGCATCGCGCAGGGCGCTGACCGAGGCTGGCGAGGCCGCACCGTCGTGGTCTTCGTTGTACATCGGGATGTCGTGCAGCGGGTGGATGACCAGTTGCACGTTTTCGGGCAGCAATTCACTGGCCAGCGTGCGCAGGATGACTTCGTGGCTGGACGACTGGCGCAGGCTGCCGCACAGGCCCAGCAGGTGCAGGGTTTTCATGGGTGTTTCTCCGGGTTGCGCTGGATGGCCATGGCGACGCCCTGACCACCGCCGATGCACAGGGTGGCCAGGCCACGGTTGAGGTCGCGGTGAATCATTTCGTGCAGCAGACTGACCAGAATGCGGCAGCCCGAGGCGCCCAGCGGATGGCCGAGGGCGATGGCGCCGCCGTTGACGTTGACCCGTGCAAGGTCCCAGCCCAGTTCGCGTTGCAGCGCCAAGGCCTGCACGGCGAAGGCTTCGTTGGCTTCGATCAGTTCCAGTTGCTCAAGGCTCCAGCCGGCTTTTTGCAGGCACAGGTCGGTGGCGAATACCGGGCCGATGCCCATCACCGTCGGGTCGACGCCGGCGCTAGCGAACGCGGCGATGCGGCCCATGATCGGCAAGCGCAGTTGCCGGGCCTTGTCTTCGCTCATCAGCATCACTGCGGCGGCGCCGTCGTTGAGCGATGAGGCATTGCCGGCGGTCACGCTGCCGTCCGGTGCAAAAGCCGGGCGCAGATCTGCCAGGCTCTGGGAAGTGGGGACTGATGCAGAGGCTTCGTCGCGGTCGATGACGATGGGCATGCCACGCCGGTCGCGGACTGTCACCGGTACGATTTCAGCCTGAAAGCGGCCACGGCTGCGGGCCTGCTCAGCGCGTTGATGCGACACCAGTGCGTAAGCATCCTGTTGCTCGCGGCTGATGCCGTATTGCTCGGCGAGGTTCTCGGCGGTGATGCCCATGTGGTAATCGTTGAAGGCATCCCACAGACCGTCGTGCAGCAGGCTGTCGCGCAGTTGCCCGTGGCCCATGCGCAGGCCGCTGCGGGCGTTGGGCAACAGGTACGGCGCGTTGCTCATGTTTTCCTGGCCGCCGGCGATGACGATACCGGCATCGCCGCAACGAATGGCCTGGGCGGCCAGTTGCACCGCTTTGAGGCCCGAGCCACAGACCTTGTTGAGGGTCATCGCCGGCACGGTATACGGCAGCCCGGCGCGCAAGGCGCTCTGGCGCGCCGGGTTCTGTCCGGCGCCTGCGCTCAGCACCTGGCCCATGATCACTTCATCAACCTGGTCGGCCGCCAGCCCGGTGCGCTCCAGCAGGCCACGGATCACCGCTGCACCCAGATCGACTGCAGATTCGTTGCCGAGAATGCCCTGAAACTTCCCTGTCGGCGTGCGGGCCGCTGCCACTATGACCACGTCGCTCATTGCAGATCTCACAGGCAAGGCACATCCGTGCCCACCATGAAAAATACCGCCTTGGCCACCTGCGTGGAGCGGTTACGCCAGGCGTGGCGGGTGCCTTGCTGAATCACCACGTCGCCGGGGCGCAGCAGGCGCTGCTCGCCGTTGTCCAGCTCCAGCCACAGCTCGCCTTCAAGCAACACACCATAATCCAGCGTCGGCGTGCGGTGCATGGCAGGGTCTGCGGCCTCGAAGGTTTCCAGCAGGCCGGGCATGGCTTCGATCATTTGCCCCACCAGCCGTTGCGGGTCCAGCGGCGCGGCCATGACGGTGTCGGGCGGCAGGCTGACCATCAGCAGCGAGGTGCCGCCGGGGCCGGGAATCAGTGAGCCGTTGGCTCGGGTAAGGTCTTGCGTGGTTGGCAGGCCGGGTTGGGTGGCCCAGACCTGGCTGATGCCATAACCGGGCAAATCTTCAAAACTGTTGGCGCGAGGTGTCGGGGCATCGGACACGAACACGGCGTTGCCCTGTTCATCGTGCCCGGTGACGATTCTTCTGACGTGCATAGAAACCCTCAAACGGTCGGTCGCTCATGACGCCGGGTGAAGTCGTGGCACTTCACCCGGCGGCCACTTATGCGCAGCTCATGGGCAGATCACGTAGTTACCAAAGCCACCGTTGCGGTTCTCGATGCCGCTGATGGCTTCGTTGATCTGCTCCAGCGCAAAGGCACTGTGTTCGAAGAACGACAGGTCCAGCACACCGGATTCCACCATGTCGGCCATGTTCTGGCCTTGGGCGGTGGTGAACCAGGCCGAGCCGCTGAGCTGGATGTCGTTGTCCATCATCCAGTGCAGGTCCAGCGGTACCGGGCCTGCCACTGCGCCGATATTGACCAGATGACCGCCACGGTGCAGGCCGCGCATGGCATCGACCAGGGTTTCACCTTGGGCACCGGGGCCGAGTGCGTCGATCACCACATCCAGGCCTTCGCCGTGGGTGACTTGCTCGACCCAATCGGCAATCGAGCCTTGGCCGAGGGTATGAATCTGGATGCGCCCCGGCGCGGCCAGGTCCTTGACCCGCTGGAACAGCGCCTGATTACGCGCAGTACCCAGAATCTTGCGCGCGCCCATCGCCAGTGCCAAAGCGACGGCGCCCAGACCGAGGGTGCCGCTGATGCCGTTGATCAGCACCGTGGTGCCCGGTCCGACATTGGCCTTGAGCAGCGCACGGTAAGCGGTGCCGAGGTAACCCAGGCGCGCGGCGGTTTCAAAGTTCAGGTTGTCCGGCAGCTTGACCAGGCTGTATTGCGGCGCCGGCATGAATTCGCAGAGCCCGCCGTACGGGTAGTCTTCAAACATGCGCGGGCTGTTCGGGGTGAAGCCGAAATAGCCGTTGAAGGTGTAGGAAGTGCAGCCGGTGGTGTTGCCTGCACGGCAGGCGCGGCACGAGCCGCAGAAACGCGCCGGGTTGACGTAGACGCGGTCACCAGGCTTGAAGTCGTAGACCTGATCACCGACCGCTTCGATCACGCCGGTCGGGTCCAGGCCAAAGATGGCCGGCAGTCTGGGCAACGGCAGGTGGGGGAACCAGGTGGTCCAGTTAGTCAGGATGTTGTGCAGGTTGGGCACGATGCCGCAGGCCTTGACCCGTACCAACACTTCAGTGGGGCGAATGGCAGGCACGGCAACCTGTTCGATTTCCATCGGTTTGCCGCCTTCGTACATCCGTGCGGCACGCATCATTTTCGTGGTCATGCTGGTTTTCTCCGACTCTTGTTCTTGTTTTTGCTGGCCGCTCACAGTTGTTTCGGTGCGAGCGCAGAAACCTTGATTGTGTCTTGCGTGTAGAGCGTTTCAGCGCAGGCCGTCTTCACCCTTAACGTCGTCTGCCGCAAGGCCGCCCAGGCGTGCCTGAATGCGCCCGCCGGTGGCCATGGCCAGGGCAAAGGCGATCTCGCCACGGCGTGGGCCGTCCCACACGGTGACTTCGGCGGTACCGAAATGGCTGCGCACGTAAGCGGCGTGAATGTGCCCCAGCGGCATCATCAGGCGGCTGCCCGGCCCGCCGATGGTCTTGGCCGCCGGCACGATGGCCTTGGGTTCGCCGAGCAGCGCACGCATGGCCCAGCCGCCGGCTTCGTGCCACACCGCGCCGTGCTCCAGCTCGCCGTCCTCACCGACGATGGCCGCCTTGCCATAGGCCTGCACGCTGTCGGCCCCGCCCAGCGCCTCGACCAGCCGTTGCGACAACTCGGTGCCCAGCGCCCGCAGTTCCTGCATGAACGGTAAAAGGTCTTCGACGTAACGCCCGGCATAGGGGTTTTCGATCACGGCGGTGGCCACGGCGATCTTCAACGGCGTGGCCGCCAACGGGCCGCCTTCGTGCAGAACCTCCTCGATATCCAGCTTGAATTTGCGGACTTTCACCAATGCCATGCTCGCTCTCCTGGTAACGCCCTGAAATATTTATTGGCGTGTTTGCATTATGCATCTTGCGATTTATTGTGCAAGAAATTATGTTTTATGCACAAAACAACAGAGAGGCACCACCATGAAACTCATTTCCTTCACGCTAAACGGCCAATCCGGCTACGGCGCCGTGGTCGGCGAGCGGGTCGTCGACCTGGCTCGCCACTTCAGCGAGGTGCCCGATCTGGCCAGTCTGCTGGCCGATTCCGCCCGCCTTGATCAGGCCCGTCAGCTGGCTGCCAGTGGCAACAGCGATTACGCCCTGAACGACCTGACCCTGGCGCCGGTGATTCCGGCACCGGGCAAGGTCATCTGCGTGGGCATCAACTATGTGGCCCACGCCGAAGAAGCCGGGCGCAAGGTCGGCCAGCACCCGGTGATCTTCCAGCGTTTTGCCGAAACCCTGACCGCCCACGACGCGCCGCTGGTACGCCCGAAGGTGTCCCAGGAGTTCGATTTCGAGGCCGAGCTGGCCGTGGTGATCGGCAAAGGCGGCTCGCACATCAGCCCGGAAAACGCCATGGATCATGTGGCCGGCTACACCTGCTTCAACGACGCCAGCGTGCGCGACTGGCAGTTTCATACCCACCAGTACGGCATGGGCAAGACCTTCCGCAACACCGGTGCATTAGGCCCATGGCTGGTGACCGCTGATGAAATCGCCGACTATCGCGAGCTGAAAGTTCGCGGCATTCTCAACGGTGAACAACTGCAGGAAGGCAGCCTCTCGGAACTGGCGTTCGATATTCCGCACCTGATCGCCTACGTCTCCCAGGCACTGGACTGGAACCCCGGTGACATTCTGGCCACCGGCACGCCGAGCGGTATCGGCTTCAAGCGCAACCCGCCGATATTTCTCAAGCCGGGGGATGTGTTCGAGGTGACCATCAGCCAGATCGGCACCTTGTCCAACCCGGTCGTCGATGAAGACTGAGCCATCAATCCTCTAACAAGTACAACACCAGGAAATCAGAACATGGCCACCCTGCCCCGCATCGAGTTCACCCACACCGGCACCTTTTGCAGCGACCTCGACAACATGGTCGAGTTTTACTGCAGCACGCTTGGCTTCGTCGTCAGCGACAAGGGCGTTGCCTCCACCGGCCATCGCTTGTTCTTCATGACCCAGAACCCTGAGGTGCATCACCAACTGGTGCTGTTCGACGGCAAGCCCACCGACCTGCCGTTCAACCCGATCAACCAGTTGTCGTTCCTGCTCGACAGCCTCGACGACCTCAAGGCCTTTTACGCCTTCGCCAAGGAGAAGGGCCTGGGCCCGCTCGATCAGGTCGACCACGGCAACGCCTGGTCGATGTACTTCAAGGACCCGGAAGGCAACCCGATCGAGATGTACGTCGACGCGCCGTTCTACACCAACCAGCCGTGCCGCGAGCCGCTGGACCTTGAGCAGAGCAGCGAGCAGATTCTGGCCACTACCGAAGCCATGTGCCGGCGCCGGCCGGGCTTCCAGACCCGCGAGCAGTGGATCGAGTCGACCCGCCAGCGCATCGCCGAACAGCGCGTGCGCTGGTAACGATCACGGCTAAGCCACCTCTGTGCGGCCCGCCGGGCCGCACATCACTCGGGGCAGAATCTGTCATGCAC
>NZ_BAAILM010000113.1:722629-824275 GCF_054589175.1 Pseudomonas sp. 3A(2025)
CCTCAACCCGTCGGACCTGACCGAAAGCGTCGGCCTGTACGCGCAAGGCGATGCCCACGACACGCAGCGCGCCATCGCCGCCGCCACGGCGGCCCAGCCGTTGTGGCAAGCAGCGGGTAGCCAGCGCCGCGCCGATGCGCTGGACCTGATCGGCAGCGAAATCCTTGCTCGCCGCGAAGAGCTCGGCCGCTTGCTGGCTCGTGAGGAAGGCAAGGTGCTGGCCGAAGCCACTGGCGAAGTGGTGCGCGCCGGGCAGATTTTCAAGTTCTTCGCCGGTGAAGCCTTGCGCGTCAGCGGCGAGCATCTGGATTCGGTACGGCCCGGCATCGAAGTCGATGTGCTGCGCCAGCCGGTGGGCGTGGTCGGCATCATCACGCCGTGGAACTTCCCCATCGCCATTCCGGCCTGGAAGATCGCCCCGGCGCTGGCCTATGGCAACGCGGTGGTGTTCAAGCCGGCCGATCTGGTGCCGGGCAGTGGCTGGGCGCTGGCCGAGATCATCAGCCGCGCCGGCCTGCCGCCGGGCACTTTCAATCTGGTGATGGGCCGTGGCAGCGTGATCGGTCAGGCACTGGCCGAGTCACCGGCGGTGCGCGCCATCAGTTTTACCGGCTCGACTGCCACCGGGCAGCGCCTGATGCAAACGGCCGGTTCGCGCTTTGCCCGGCTGCAACTGGAAATGGGCGGCAAGAACCCGCTGGTGGTGCTCGCCGATGCCGACCTGGAGCAGGCTGTGGAATGTGCGGTGCAAGGCGCGTATTTCTCCACCGGCCAGCGCTGCACGGCGTCGTCGCGTTTTATCGTCGAGAAGGCCATTCACGGACGCTTTGTCGAGGCGGTCATCGAACGCCTGAAAAACCTGCGCGTCGGTCATGCCCTGCACCCTGACAGCCAGATCGGCCCGGTGGCGGACATGGCGCAATTCAGCCAGAACCTCGATTACATTGACATCGGCCGCAACGAAGGCGCATCACTGGCCTGGGGCGGCGAGGCGCTCAAGCGCGACACCGAGGGCTATTACATGAGCCCGGCGCTACTGGTCGACGCGCAGTCATCGATGCGCATCGCCCAGGAAGAAATCTTCGGCCCGGTGGCTTGCACGCTGGTCGCCGACAACTACGAACACGCGCTGCACATCGCCAACGACACGCCGTTCGGTCTGTCGGCCGGCCTCTGCACCAGCTCGCTCAAGCACGCCACGCACTTCAAGCGGCATGTGCAGAGCGGCATGGTGATGGTCAACACCGCCACCGCCGGCGTCGATTACCACGTGCCGTTCGGCGGTACCAAGGCTTCCAGTCACGGACCACGGGAACAGGGCCGGCACGCCATCGACTTCTTCACCACGCTGAAAACCGCCTACACCCAGGCCTGAAAACAACAAGAGAGAACATTATGGATTACGACCTGATCATCGTCGGCCTGGGCCCGGTGGGCGTTACCGCCGCCAACCTCGCCGGCACCTGGGGCCTGCGCACGCTGGTGCTGGACAAGAGCGACAGCGTCTACCAGAACCCTCGGGCCATGGGCATGGACCACGAGGCCATGCGCACCTTCGACAACATTGGCCTGGCCGACAGCATCGCCGAGCACGTAATGCCTTATCGCGCCTCGCATTACCTCAATGGCGCGGCGCAGTTGATCAAGCACATCGACGCCGCCAAGCCGCCGTTTCAGCTCGGCTGGGCGCCGAATTATGTGTTCTCGCAGCCGCCGCTGGAGCGCGCCTTGCGCAGCAACCTGCAGCACTGGCCGCACGTCGAGGTGCGCCTCGGTCGCGAGGTGCTCGGTTTTCAGCAGCGCGAAGGCCAGGTCAGCGTCAGTTTCAGCAACCCCGATGGCTCACAAGATACAGCCAGCGCCGCTTACCTGCTGGCCTGCGACGGCGGCACCAGCCCGATCCGCATGCACCTGCAACTGAACATGGAAGACCTGGCGTTCGACGAGCCGTGGCTGGTGGTCGATGTGATGCTCAAGGAAGGGGCCGGCGACAGCTTGCCGGTGACCAACGTGCAGTACTGCGAAACCGGACGGCCGAGCACCTTCGTGGTGGGGCCGGGCCGGCATCGGCGCTGGGAGTTCATGATCAACGACGATGAGTCGCCCACTGAAATCATGCAGCCTGAGTCCATCCAGAAACTGATCGCGCGCTGGCTGCCAGCGGGTGACTACGACATCTGGCGTGCATCGAGCTACCGCTTCCACGCGCTGATTCTGGAACAGTGGAGGATCGACAACCTGTTCTTCCTCGGCGATGCCGCGCACATGACCCCGCCGTTTCTGGCGCAAGGCATGTGCCAGGGCATTCGTGACGCGATGAACCTGATCTGGAAACTGGCGCTGGTCCGCCGTGGCGTGGCGGCGCCCTCGTTGCTCGACACGTATCAGGTCGAACGTGCGCCTCACGTCAAACGCACCACCGAGGTGGCCAAGGAGTTTGGCCAGACCATCTGCGAGCGCGACCCGCTGCGCGCCGCCGAGCGTGACCGGGTACTGCTGGTCAGCCTGGAAAGCACACCTAGCGGCACAATTCGCCAGTCGCTGATTCCGGGACTCAAGGGCGGCTTTATCGACGGCCAGGCGCCGGCAGGCGAGCTGTTCCCGCAGCCACGGGTGACCGACCACAAGGGCCGCGAAGACCTGCTGGACCGTTTTACCGGGCAAAGCCTGCGGCTGGTGATCAGCGAAGGGTTTGCCGCCACCGAGGTGCTGTTGAGTGCATTGCAAGACAGCCTGGCCGGGCAGGACATTCCGGTGAGTGTGGTGCAACTGAGTGCACAGCCATCGAATGCCAATCAGTACCGCGAGCACGATGGCGTGCTGGGTAGCTGGATGGCACGACAGGGTTGTGAGGTACTGCTGGTACGACCGGACCATTACGTGTACGGCGGCGCCAACGACCTTGAACAGGCCGTGCAATTGATTCGCCAGGCATTGGGCCGCTTGCGCGGTTGATCCACCTCAACTCGTAGGAGCGGCTTCAGCCGCGAAGGGCACGACACCGTGTTGCGCCTTTCCCGACTAAAGCGGATCGCCGCCCGGTCGGTCCTACGGGTTCGGCGTGCTGTCCCTTATTGCAACGTCGAATGCTGTTGGCGCAGCACGTCGGTGACGTTTTTCAGGGTGCCGCCGATGTGGTTGCCCAGCATCTGCGTCGAGGCTTCGATGTCGCGGGCCAGTACCGCGTCCATCAACACCTTGTGCTCGTCGCCCTTGTGCCGCTCGACCTTGCGGTGCAAGGCCGAGAAGCGCCGGTAGCGTTCGGCCTGGTCGAACAGCGAGTCGATCAGGCGCAGCAGCATGACCGACGGGCAGGCGGAGAACAGGGCGAAGTGGAAGGCCTTGTGACGCACCGACCAGTCATCGTCCAGCGCCACCGAAATACTGCCCAGGCGTTTTTCGACCACGCCGAGGCGATGGTAGGCGCCCAGCACATCGGCCTCCCAGGCATCGTCGCCATGGCGGATCGCGTCGGCCAGTGCTTCGCATTCGAGCAGGCGACGCAACTGGGTGATCTGCTGGAAGTCCTCGACCGACAGTTTCGCGACGCGAAAACCCTTGTTCTCGACGGCCTCGACGATGCCTTCCTGGGCCAGGCGATTGAGCGCTTCGCGAATCGGTGAGCTGCTCAGGCCGTAGTTCTGCGAGAGCTCGGCCACTTTGAGTTTTTCGCCGGGGGCCAGGTCGCAGCAGATGATCGACTTTTTCATCTGCTGCAAGGCCACCTCGATGAGAGAGCCGCTGTGTGGAGTAAGCATGTCAGTGGGTATCCATGGATGTTGCACGCTTGTCGATTTTATGCACAAAGGAAGATTTGTGCAATTTTTTGACATCATTTAAGCCGGAAATATCCCAACGCCTCACGCAGTTGCCCGGCCAGTTGTTCCAGCTCATGGCTGGCCTGACGCACGCGCACGCTGCGGCCCTGGCCCTGCACCGCCGCTTCCCGCACACAGAGCATGCTGCGGCTGACCTCACCGGCCATGCGGTTCTGTGCATCGGTGGCGCTGGCGATCTGCAGATTCATCTGATGAATGGTCGCGACATCGCTGCTGACGCCACTCAACGCCTGACTCGCCCGTGCCGAATGCTCGCGGGCGCGCAGCGATTCTTCGCCGGCGCGCTCGACCCGGTTCAGCACCGCCTTGCTGTCGTGCTGCAAGGACTGGATCATCCCGGCGATT
Source organism: Pseudomonas sp. 3A(2025) (assembly GCF_054589175.1). NCBI lineage: Bacteria > Pseudomonadati > Pseudomonadota > Gammaproteobacteria > Pseudomonadales > Pseudomonadaceae > Pseudomonas > Pseudomonas sp. 3A(2025). The sequence goes on from NZ_BAAILM010000113.1 coordinate 726,814, forward strand.
TCTGCCGCCGACATCTGCGTGCGATTGGCCAGGCTGCGCACCTCGTCGGCGACCACCGAGAACCCCCGGCCCATCTCGCCGGCGCGGGCCGCCTCAATGGCGGCATTGAGGGCCAGCAGGTTGGTCTGCTCGACCAGGCCCTGAATCACTTCCAGCACCCGGCCGATGCTCATGCTGCGCGCATCCAGCGAGCGCATGCCTTGTCCGGCTTCACGCACCTGATCGTCAAGGCCGGTAATCTGTGCCACGGTCGCGCCGACATCGGCACTGCCGGCCTGGCTGCCCTGGCTGGCGGAACCGGCGGCCGCGCAGGCCTGTTCGGTACGGCCGAGCACATCGACCAGGGTGGCCTTCATGCTGTGCATGGCGTCCACCGCCCGCTCGGTTTCATCCACCTGACTTTGTGCGCCCAGGGTCATGTCTTCGGTGACCCGTGCCAGTTCGCTGGACGCTGCGCTCAAGCCCACCGCGCCCTGTTCGATACGGCTGACGATGCCGTGCAAATTCGTGCACATGCGTTTCATGGCCTGCTGCACCAGCCCCAGTTCATCGCGGCGCTCGCCGTCAATGTGCAGGTCCAGGCGCCCGGCGGCGACCTGCTCGACCAAGGCGGCGGTGTCGCGCAACGAGTGAATGATCCGTGAGCGGATGAACCAGGCCGCGACGGCGCCGATCAGCACCACCAGCACGGTCATCACCAGCAGCCAGGCATAGGCATCGCTTTTGAGCTGCAACTGGTGCGCGGCAATCTGTTCGCGCAACTGGCTGGACACGCCAAGCATCTGTTCGGCGATACGGTCCATTTCGCGCTCTGTCTCACGGCTGGCCGCGCCGCTGGCGTGATAGTCCTCGAACGCTGTGCGATAGCGCTCCAGCGACTCCAGCGCCGCATCCAGCAAGGCGCGTTGCTGCGTCTGGGCGCCGCCGGCCAGGGCCTGGGTCGATGAGCGCAGGTCGCTCAGTTGCAGCACCCACTGGTCGTAATGCGCCGGTTGCAGGGTCAGGCTGTAGGCCCATTCGATGTTGCGCAGCGCCAGCAGCTTGCGCATCAGCAGCGTGGCGCTTTCGGTCTGTGCCATGGCCGCCAGCGGGTCAGTGTCTGGCTGCATCAACGATTCGATCACATCCTGCTCGACGCTCTCGAAGCTGAGCCGTACCCGCTCGGCCTCCACGCCCATGCTCTGCTGGGTTTCCAGCACTCGCCCACGCGCCTGGGCCAGGCGCTGGAACTGGGCGCGGTAATCCTGGCTGGCAGCCAGCAGCGCCGCTTGCGCTTCACCCAGGCCGTGCAGTGGCTCGACCATGCTTTGCAGCAGGCGCTGCACCTCCTCCTGATCAGCCTGACGACCGTCCAGGCGATAACTCTTTTCGGCGATACGGGTGGCGAGAATCGCCTCGTGCACGCTGACAATTCTGTGCAGCCGGCCCTGACCTTCGAACACCGCTTGCAGATTGCCGGCAATCGCCGCCGCCAGCAGCACGCTCAGCCCGCACAACAGGCTGAAACCCAAGGCCAGCAAGGTGCCGATGGACAGCGATTGAAACGGTGCAGACATAGATTTCATCTTTTTATTTTTCCTATGGCATTCCAGTGATGGCGCCTTTGGCGGCAAGTCTCGGTTTTTTGCTTGACTTCCCTTCCTCAGGCATCCTATTTTTGTGCACAAAGCATCACAATAAGCAAAAAGAAAATAATAATGCACAAAAATAAAAGCATCATCTGAAGCCACCGTGCTCACAGATGGAACCCCCTGTAACAACAATAAAAATGCAGACGAGGTATCCATGAACATCCAGCAACGCCACCGCGTCACACCGGTTTTCACCCGGCGTACGGTCAACACCCTGAGCGCTGCCATTGCCCTGTGCTCGGCCAACGCCATGGCTTTCACCTTCGATACCGGCATCGACGGGCTCACCACCCGCTGGGACAACACCGTCAAATACAGCAACGCCTGGCGCCTCAACGAGCGCGCCGACAACGTGATGTCTTCGGCGTCCAACCCCAACGTCGACGACGGTGACCGCAACTTCAGCACCGGCCTGATTTCCAACCGCTTCGACCTGCTCTCGGAGCTGGACATCAAGTACAAGGATGTCGGCGCACGCATCAGCGGCGCGGCCTGGTACGACACCGTGTACAACGAGAGCAACGACAACAATTCGCCGGGCACGGCCAACCCGGTGAGCGTTCGCTACAACGAATTCACTCGCAAGACCCGCAACCTGCACGGCCGCGACGGCGAGTTGCTCGACGCCTTTGTCTACGGCGCCACCGATATCGGCTCCACTCGCCTGTCGGCACGCCTGGGTCAGTTCAACCAGATCTACGGCGAGAGCCTGTTCTTCGGCGCCAACGGCATCGCCAACGCGCAAAGCACCGTCGACCTGGTCAAGCTGCAATCGGTGCCCGGCTCGCAGTTCAAGGAAATCCTGCTGCCCACCGAGCAGTTCTCGTTCAACTGGCAACTGACCGACACCGTCAGCGTCGGCGCCTACTACCAGTTCGAATGGAACAAGACCCGCCTGCCCGGCTCCGGCAGCTATTTCAACGTGGGCGACTTTGTGGGTGATGGTGCCGAGAGCGTGTACTTCGCCGGCGGCCGCTTGCTGCGCGGCAGCGACATCAAGGCCCGCGACTCGGGCCAGTTCGGCGGGCAGATCCGCTTTGCACTGGAGGACTGGGAGTTCGGCCTGTACGCGGCGCGTTACCACGACAAGACCCCGGTCTGGTATTTCCGGCCGGGCTTTCTCGGCGGCGACGACAGCTTCATCAACGTCTACCCCGAAGACATCAAGACCTACGGCGCCAGCTTCAGCACCCTGGTGGGTGAGGCCAATATCGCCGGTGAAATCTCGATGCGCGTCGACACGCCGCTGGCCGCCAACGGCGGTGTGGTGGTCACCGGCGACATGACCGCCAACAACAGCAGCCGCGCGCTGTACCCGATCGGCGACTCGCTGCATGCGCAACTGTCGATGGTCAACGTCTACGGCGGCAACGCGCTGTGGGACGGTGCATCGCTGGTCGGTGAAGTGGCGTTCAACCGGCGCCTGAGCGTCAAGCGCAACGCCGAACGCCTGGACCCCAACAGCACCCGCGATGCCTATTCGGTGCGCGCCACTTTTGAGCCGCAGTATTTCCAGGTCTTCCCCGGCGTCGACGTGCAGTTGCCGATCACCGTGGGCTACACCCCTTACGGCCGCTCTTCGGTCACCCCGCAGGCGTTCGCGCCCGAGCACGGCGGCGACTTCACCCTGGCGCTCAAGGCCGATTACCAGAAGCAGTGGTACGCCTCGCTCAGCTACACCAATTTCTTCGGCGACGGCGGCCCCATCGTCGGCCAGGACAACAACTACACCTTCGAGCAAACCCTGAAGGACCGAGACTTCATCGCCTTTTCGATCCAGCGCACTTTCTGATCCACGGAGAACAATAAGATGAAAAGACAAGTTCTGCTGCTCACGGCCCTCGCTGCCAGCCTGATCGCCAGCACCGCCATGGCGGCGGTCTCGCCCGAAGAAGCCGCCAGACTCAAGACCACCCTCACCCCGCTGGGCGCCGAGCGTGCCGGCAACGCCGACGGCAGCATTCCGGCCTGGACCGGCGGGCTGACCAAAGACATCGCCGGCCCCAAGTTCGGCGATGTACCGGCTGACCCTTTCCCCGGTGAAAAACCGCTGGTGCGCATCACCGCCGCCAACGCCAGCCAGTACGCCGGCAAACTCAGCGAAGGCACGCAGGCGCTGTTGCAGAAATACCCCAACAGCTTCTTCATCGACGTTTACCCCACCCACCGCACGGCGGCCGCGCCGCAATGGGTGTATGACAACACCGCCGGCAACGCCAGCAAGTGCCAGCTCACTGAAGCAGGGTTATCGGTGCAGGGCTGCTACGGTGGCATTCCGTTCCCGATTCCGAAAAACGGCAACGAACTGATCTGGAACTCGCTGCTGCGCGTCGAAGCCGAGTCGATCGAAATGGGCTATCGCAACACCATCGGCAACGCCGACGGCTCGCGGACCATGGCCAGCCGGGGCGTCGAGAACTGGCAATACCCGTACTACTACAAAGACGGTAGCGCCGAGAAATGGCCAGGCCAGTACGTGCTGCTGCGCTTTATCACCAACGAGCCGCCGTTCAAGGCCGGCGAATCGCTGGTGACCCACGACAGTATCAACGCCGCCAGCCCCCGTGATGCCTGGCAATACCTGGTCGGCCAGCGCCGCGTACGTCGTGCCCCGACCGTGGGTTACGACACCCCCGACTTTGTCGCCTCCGGCGCCAACTACTTCGATGAAGTGCACGGTTTCATTGGCCACCCGGACCGCTACGAGTGGAAGCTGATCGGCAAGAAAGAAATGTACGTGCCCTACAACACCAACAACTTTCATGCGCAAAAGCCTGAGGATGTGAACACCAAAGACGTGCTCAACCCGGAGAAGATGCGTTGGGAGTTGCACCGTGTCTGGGAAGTCGAGGCCACCGTTGCCCCCGGCAAACGCCATGCCGTGCCCAAGCGGCGCTTCTACATCGACGAAGACAGCTGGACCGTGGCCATGGTCGACGGCTACGACGCGCAGGGCAAACTGTGGCGGGTCAATCAGGTGCTGCCGTTCGTAGTGCCGTCGATCCCGGCCGTGGTGGTCAAGCCGGTGGTCATCTACAACCTGCAAGCCGGCACCTACAGCGTGGTGCAGGGCCTCAATGGCGAGCGCTACTCGGTCGTGCCGCGCAAGCCGGAGAACTTCTTCACCGGCAACGCGGTGGCGTCGGACTCCGCACGCTGACCCAGCCTCAAGGGCGGGCCTGCGCGCCCGCCCCTCGTTCGAGGATTCAACGATGCAACGATTTCCAGTCAGCCTGCTGACGGCATGCCTGTGCCTGCACGCCATGACCGGCAGCGCCAAAGAGGCCCCCGTGCTCACCGAGCCGCTGCAACAACCGGCATTGATCAGTGCCTTGGCGCAACGCTCGCTGATGCTTGATGTAACCCGCGCCGGCAACGCCCTGGTGGCGGTGGGCGAGCGCGGTTTTATCGTGCGCTCCGACGACAACGGCAGTACCTGGCAGCAAGTCGCCGCGCCGGTCAGCGTGACCCTGACCCGGGTGACATTCGCCAGCGCCGAGCAAGGCTGGGCCATCGGTCACGCCGGGGTGATTCTGCACAGCAATGACGGCGGGCGCAGTTGGCAATTGCAACTGGACGGCCGTGAAGCGGCGCGTTTGCTGGTTCAGGCCGCCGAACAAAACCTGACGACCGAACCCGGCGCGGCGGCCGAACGGCGCTTGAACGATGCACGCAATCAGCTCGCCGACGGCCCGGACAAACCGTTTCTGGCCGTGCACTTTTTCGACACGCAACGCGGCCTCGTCGTCGGCGCTTATGGCCTGGCCTTTGCCACACAAGATGGCGGCGCGCACTGGCAGCCGGTCGACCGGCAACTGGACAACCCCGGCGCGCTGCACCTGTACGCCATCCAGGCGCTAGGTGACGCCGTGTTCATTGCCGGCGAGCAAGGCCTGCTGTTGCGCTCAACCGATGGCGGCGCCAGCTTTCAGGCCCTGGATTCACCGGCCAGCGGCACCCTGTTCGGGCTGGTCGCGGCAGGGCCAAAGCGCCTGCTGGCGTTCGGGCTGCGCGGCAAGATTTTTCTGTCCGACGATGCCGGCGACAGCTGGCAAGGCATCGCCAACCCGCAACCGATCACCCTCACCGCCGGCACTCGCCTGAGCGATGGCCGTGTGGTGCTGGTCGACGAGTCCGGCAGGCTGCTGGGCAGTACTGACCCGCTGCAAGGTTTTACCGCCACGCCGCTGGCTGAGCCGGCCTACCTCACCGGCCTCACCGAATTGGCCAACGGCCAGGTGCTGGTCAGCAGCGCGCGCGGCTTGTCGCGGCTGAGCCTTGATTCACAGAGTCCTGATGCCTTGAAGCGGAGCACGCCACGTGAACAGTAACGTCAAACACCCGCCGTCTGGCAGCGACTCCACGATCAGCCTGTTCGACCCGCGTTCCGGCGGCCTGCCCGAGCGGGTGCTGTTTCGCTTTCGCTGGCTGATTGTGCTGCTGTGCCTGCTGGCCAGTGCGCTGCTCGGCTGGCAGGCGCAGCACCTGCGCCTGAGCGCGGCTTTCGAGAGCATGATCCCGGTGGATCATCCGTACATCGAGAACTACTTCAAGTACCGCAGCCAGCTTGGCGAGGGCGGCAATACCTTGCGCATCGCCGTGCGCAGCAACGGCGCCAGCATCTATGACGCGCAGTATCTGGAAACCCTCAAGCAGCTCAACGACGAGTTGTTTCTGCTCGGCGGCGTCGACCGCCCGTACATGAAATCGCTGTGGACGCCGGCCACCCGCTGGATCGGCGTAACCGAAGAAGGCTTCGACGGTGGCCCGGTAATTCCCGAGGATTACAACGGCTCGCCGGCCAGCATCGAACAGGTGCGGCAGAACGTCGAACGCTCCGGCGAGATCGGCCGGCTGGTGGCGCCGAACCTGCGTTCCAGCGTGATCATCGTGCCGTTGCAAGACACCGCCAACGGCCAGGCGCTGGACTATCAGGCGCTGTCGCTGCAACTCGAAGCACTGCGCAGCAAGTACAGCAACGCGCAGGTCGACATTGCGATTACCGGCTTTGCCAAGGTGGTCGGCGACTTGATGGACGGCCTGGCGCTGATGCAGTTGTTTTTCGCCGGCACCCTGCTGATTTGCGCGCTGGTGTTGTACTGGTACACCCGTTGCGTGCGCAGCACCTTGCTGGTGCTGCTGTGTTCGGTGGTCGCGGTGGTCTGGTTGATGGGCCTGCTCGCCGCGCTGGGCTATAGCCTGGACCCGTACTCGATTCTGGTGCCGTTTCTGATCTTCGCCATCGGCCTGTCGCATGGCGCGCAGAAGATGAACGGCATCATGCAGGACATCGGTCGCGGCGCCGACAAACTGACCGCCGCGCGCCTGACCTTCCGCCGCCTGTTCCTCACCGGCGCCATGGCGCTGCTGGCCGATGCGGTGGGCTTTGCGGTGCTGATGATCATCAACATTCCGGTGATCCAGGACCTGGCCGTCACCGCCACCCTCGGCGTGCTGGTGCTGGTGTTGACCAACCTTGTGCTGCTGCCGGTGCTGCTGTCGTACACCGGCGTCAGCAAACAGGCCGCGCAACGCGAGGCCGACGCCGAACAGCGCGCCACCAGCGACGTGCTGAACGAGCGCAATGCGCTGTGGGCGTTTCTCGATCTGTTCACCCGTCCCGGCCGCTGGAGCAACGGCGCCTTGTTGATCGCGGCGGCGCTGGCGGTGGCCGGCTTTGCGGTCAGCTTGCACCTGAAGGTCGGCGACCTCGACCCCGGGGCGCCAGAGCTGCGCCCCGAGTCGCGCTACAACCTGGACAACGCCTTCATGGTCAGCAATTACGCGGCCAGCAGCGACAAGTACGTGGTGATGGTCAAGACCCCGCAGTACTACTGCGCCAACTACGAAACCCTGGTCAAGGTCGATGCCCTGGAAGCACGCTTGCAACAGTTGCCCGGCGTGGTCTCGACCACCTCGTTGGCGGCGCTGAGCAAACAGGCCGCCGCCGGCATGAACGAAGGCAGCCTGACCTGGTACGAGATTCCGCGTAACCAGGGCCTGCTCAACGCGATCATCACCCGCGCACCACGTGAGCTGTTCAACCAGAACTGCGACTTGCTGACCCTCAACGTGTTTCTTGCCGACCATAAGGCCGACACCTTGACGCGTGTGGCCAATACCGTCGAGGCGTTTGCCGCCGCCAACAACAGCGAGACCCTGCAATTCATGTCGGCAGCCGGCAACGCCGGGATCGAGGCGGCGACCAATATTGTGGTCAAGAAATCCAACGTGCAGATGCTGCTGATGGTCTACGCGGCGGTGACGCTGCTGTGCTACATCACCTTCCGCTCGTGGCGCGCGGTGGTGTGCACAGTGCTGCCGCTGATGCTCACTTCGATTCTGTGCGAGGCGTTGATGGTCGGGCTGGGCATTGGCCTGAAGGTCGCCACCTTGCCGGTGATCGCCCTGGGCGTCGGTATTGGCGTGGACTACTCGCTGTACATTCTCAGCGTGACGCTGGCCAACCTGCGCCAGGGCATCGCGCTGTCGCGGGCCTACTACCTGGCGCTGCTGTCGACCGGCAAAGTGGTGGTGCTGACCGGCGTGACCCTGGGCATCGCCGTGGCGACCTGGGCCTTGTCGCCGATCAAGTTCCAGGCCGACATGGGCATTCTGCTGGCCTTCATGTTTATCTGGAACATGCTCGGCGCGCTGATCCTGACACCGGCGCTGGCGCGCTTGCTGCTGACCCGTGAAGAGGGCAACCTGCACCCACGCTAACGAAGCAAGAGGCAACCATGCGTGGTTATTCGATAGAGGCACGCTCACTCAACATTCTCGGGGTTGCCGGGCACAACTATTGGGTACTGCGCGATGAGCACGGCCATGCTCTGGCGCAGTTGCACGGCCTGGCCACCGAGCGACGGACCGGTCAGGCCGTTCCGATCGGTACCAACCAGGCCAGGCATTCACTGCGTGCCTGGCATTACCCGCACGATGCAGCCTATGCCAAGTCAATCGGCGCCCCGGTCAACAGGACCAGTTTCATCCGTGATAATCAGCCGTCATGCACCGTCATCATCGGCGACAAAGATGAAATTCTCGCGCGCTGGAACACTGCCGTAAACGCAGTGTCAGCATTCAATGCGCAAGACCTGAACTACCCCAACTACGGCTTCAACCTCTTGCGTGACACCGTCAACAGTAACTCGGCGTACCGCACCTTTGGCGAGCTGATGAATGTCTCGGTGCCGGGATTTCCCGGCAGATTTGAGCCGGGTATCGGCAACCGCATACTGTCGCCAGAGCGTACTGAAGCACTGCGTTACTGCGCACCCGCCACGCCGCCTCAAACGCCGCGCTCACGCCCACCGTCACGCAGCCGCCTGGGGATAATCACGTTCGTGGCACTATTGCTGGCCCTGCTGTTATTTAAAGGAATAAAGCTCGATGCGTAAATTTTTTGCCCTGGCGCTACTGGTGACCCCTCTGTTCGCGTCGGCTGACTGCACAGAGCATTTGCAGACCTGGGCCAAGACCCTGCAGCCCGGCCTCAAGCTCGACAGCGAACACGCCGTGTGCAAGATCAACCCGGGCAACGCCAGCCAGACCCTGGCCGCCCTGCCCTTTGCCGAGAACGTCGACGCCGATGGCCAGGGCGACTATGGCCTGGGCGTGATCGTTGCCGACACCGCCACCGGCAAGATCATTGCCCGGCACTACCAGCCCGGCGCGATCGTGTCAGACGCCATCTTTTTTGAAAGCCTGGCGCTGGACACGGCACGCTATCAACTCACGCCCACACTGCGCGCGTTTGGCGTGCGCATCAGCCATACGGGGTCCTCTCGGGTCAACCCTTACAGCGGTACGCTGCTGAACCTCTATGTACTCGACGGCCAGACCGTGCGCCCGGTCATGGACAAGCTGGAAGTGAGGGCCAGCAGCGCCGACTGGGACGGCGCGTGCAACGGTGATTTCACCGAGACAGAGCGCACGATTTCGATCGCCGGCAAGAGCAAGAACGGCTTGGCCAGCCTACTGGTCGAGGAAAAGACCGTGCATACCAAAGACGTGGCGAAGGGCGACGATTGCGAAACCGTCGAACGCACGCCTGTCGTCTCCCGCGCCACGCTGGAATACGACGGCCAGCGCTACCCGGTGCCAGCGCAGTTGGCCCGCGCCTGGTAATCACACCGTCAACAACCACAGACTCAGCCCCGGAAACGCGACCAGCAAGACGATGCGCAGCAAGTCCGAGCACAGAAACGGCACGATGCCCTTGGCCGTTTCGCCGTACGGCACGTCCCTGGCGGTGCGGTGCACGATAAACAGGTTCATGCCCAGCGGTGGATGGATCAAGCCGATTTCAACCACCATCAGGGCGAGGATGCCGAACCAGATGGATTTGTCCGACTCGCTCAGGCCGAAGAAATCCAGGCCCATGATCATCGGGTAGAAAATCGGGATGGTCAGCAGGATCATCGCCAGAGAATCCATCACGCAGCCCAGAATCAAATACAGCCCCAGGATGATGATCAGCACCAGCAACGGTGCCAGCCCGCTGGCGATCACCCAGGCAGCCAGTTCGCCGGGCATCTGCGTCAGCGCCAGGCCTGAGTTGAGCAGATCGGCGCCCAGCAGCACGAGAAAGATCATCGCCGAAGTTTCTGCCGTGCCCAGCAGGCTGGCGCGAATGCCGATCCAGCGCATGCCACCTTGCCACACCGCCAGAATCCCGCAGGCCGCCGCACCAATGGACGCCGCTTCCGTGGGGTTGGCCCAGCCGCCATAAATACCGACGATGACCACCAGAAACACGCCGATCACCGGCGAGACGTTAATCAGCGCCTTGACCCGCTCGGCGCCTGAAGCCTTGGGCGACAGGGTGGCCTGGCTCTCACGAGCGACCATGATGCGCAGCACCAGCATGTAGCCAAGAATGGCAATCACTCCAGGCACGATAGCGGCGATGAACAGCTTGGCGATCGATTCCTGGGTCAACACCGCATAAATGATCAACGGCACTGACGGCGGAATCAGAATGCCCAGCGTACCGCCCGCCGCCACCGTCGCCGTGGCCAGCCGCCCGGAATAGTTATGCCGGCGCAGCTCGGGCAACGCTACGTGGCTCATGGTCGCGGCGGTGGCCAGTGACGAACCGCAGATCGCGCCAAAACCTGCGCACGCGCCAATCGCCGACAGGCCCATGCCACCCTTCCAGTGCCCGATGAAGGCCGAGGCACAACGAAAGATCGACCGCGACAGGCCGCCGTGGGTGGCGAACTGACCCATCATCACGAACAGCGGAATCACCGCCAGGTCGTAGTTGGACAGCCGCGAGTACGCCAGGTCGTTGAGGGTGAACAGCAAGCTGGACAGGTCGCCATCGTTGACCGCCCAGAAACATGCCGCACCACCGATCAGCATGGTGATGCCGATGTGCACGCGCAGCAGCAACAGCGCCATGGTGATACCCAGCGCGACCAGCCCCAATCCCAGACCGCTCATGATCCTGCTCCCGACGTGGTCCTGGCTTTGAACCAGACATCCTGAACCCGCGCCAGCGCGCAGATCCCCAACAGCACCAGGCTGGGCACGATACACAGTAGCGCCACCCACAACGGAAACGACAACAGCGTGGTGGTGTCACCGTTTTCATGGTTGTCGAGCATTTGCAGCCCGGTGCGCCACGCCAGAATCCAGGCCACCACACAGCACAGCAGATGCGCCACGCCATCCAGAAACGCGCGCACCCCGGCAGGCAGCCACGAGGTCAGCGCATCGACCTTGATGTGCGTGCCGCGCAGTTCGCACAGCGGCAGAAAGGCGGCAATCGCAATCGAGGCGCCCACCTCGACCAGTTCCATGTCGCCGCGCACCGGCACGGAAAACAGCTTGCGGCCGATGATCGACACCAGCGACATGCCGATCAGCGCCATCAGCAACAGGCCGCCGCCCAGGGCAAACGCCTGGGTGACGTGCCTGAGCAAGCGGCGCAGCGGCCCGTGGTGCGGTTCAACCGCGAATTCGATACTCAGAGATTCCTGCATGGCGATTACTGCGCCACGCCAGACAGGCTACGCACCTGCTGCACCAGTGCCTTGCCATCCAGGCCCTTGGCATCGGCTTCGCTGACCCACTGCTCGACCGCGCTGGCCGAGGCTTTGCGCATGTCGCTGTAGGCAGCGGCCTCGATGCTCACCAGCCCTTGGGCCGGGGTGGCATCGTGGGCGGCATCGGTAGCTTTGTCCCAGGCGGTGGCGAAACGCTCGGACAACACCTTGCCGCTGTTGCGTTCGATGATTGCCTGCACATCGGCCGGCAGGCTGTCGAATTTTTTCTGGTTCATGAGCATGGCCAGCACGGTGTAACCGAACGCCGGCTGCCCGGCCGGGGTGACGCTGTGGAACTGGGTCACTTCATCGAGCTTGGTCGCCGGCACCACCTCCCAGGCGGCCAGCGCGCCATCGACCACGCCCTTGGAAATGGCTTCGGTCATCTGTGCCGGCGGCATGCTCACCGCTGTGGCGCCGAGGCTTTCGACGGTCTTGGCCGCAGTGCGGCTGGAAGCGCGCAGCTTCAGGCCCTTGAGGTCAGCCAGGGTCTGCACCGCCTTGCCACGGGTGTGCAGATTCATACCGCCGTCGCCATGTACAACCAGCACCTTGTAGCCCTTGAAATCGTCCTTGCCGTACTGCTCGTAGAAATTCCAGATGATGTCGTTACCGGCCTTGCCGCCATACGGCAGCACGAACGGCAGCTCCAGCGCTTCGACGCGGGGGAACTTGCCTGGCGAATAAGCCGGCGCGGTCCAGACGATATCGGCTACACCATTGCGCGCCATGTCAGCCAGCTTGGCCGGCGTGCCACCCAGTTGCATCGAGGGGTACAGCTGGCACTTGATGCGGTCGGCAGATTCCTGGCGCAACTGCTCGCACCACGGCTCGATGATGTTGACCTGGGCATTGGAGGTCGAGGGCAGGAAGTGAGCGACCTTGAGGGTGATGGTGTCGGCCTGTGCCGACGCAGTCCCTGCCATGGCCAGGCACAGGGCGGCAATCGTGATGGATTTCATGCGGGTAGCTCCGTTTTGTTTTTGTAGCCATGCGAGCGCAATGGCGGCTGGAAGCGCAATTCATTAACAAATTAAATTTTTATAAAAAATTGTCAACATCCAAGGCACATTACCATTGTTAATAAATTAACCATATGGCTTGATAAGCGCTCATCACGTACCTCCTGGAGATAAAAACAATGATCAGGAATCGACACCCGCTGCCCACACTCGCCTGTCTTTTGGGTACAGCCTGCAGCTTCAGCGGCGCTGTACAGGCCGACTTTTTTGCCGACAGCAAGGCCAGCCTCGAAGCCCGCAACATGTACATGAACCGTGATTTCCGCCAGGGCGGCGCCGCGCAGGCCAAGGCCGAGGAGTGGGCGCAGGGATTCACCGCCCGCCTGGAATCGGGATTCACCGAAGGCACTGTGGGGTTTGGTGTGGATGCCATCGGCCAGTTGGGCCTCAAGCTCGACTCCAGCCGTGACCGTCGCGGGACCGGGCTGTTGCCGTTTGGCGCCAGCAGTCTGGAGCCGGTAGACGACTACAGCGAGCTGGGCCTGACCGCCAAGGTCAGGCTGTCCAAAAGTGTGCTCAAGCTGGGCACACTGCAACCGGCGCTGCCGGTCGCGGCCTACAACGATGTGCGCCTGTTGTCGTCGACCTATTCGGGCGGCCTGCTGACCTCAAAGGAAATCGATGGCCTTACCCTGAACCTCGGGCGTCTGGAGAAGATCAACCTGCGTGATTCGTCGAGCAACGACGAGATGAATTACGCCGGCGTGCAAAGCGCGCATCTGGACCTGTTTGGCGGCAGCTACGCGCTGAACCCGAACCTGACGCTGAGCTACTACTACGCGCAGATGGACAGTATTTATCGCCAGCATTTTGCGGGCCTGACGCACAACGCCAAACTGGCCGAAGACATAACCCTGAAAACCGACCTGCGCTTTTTCGACACCGGCGAAGACGGCGAGCACCGCTATCGCAGCGCCGCCCGGGTTGACGGCGGGCGCATCGACAACCGCTTTTTCAACGGCATGCTGACCCTGGGTGTCGGTGCGCACAAGTTCGGCGTCGGCTACCAGAACCTGTCGGGCGACGGCGATTTCGCCTACCCGGGCCTGGACCCTTACTCGGTGAACCTGGTGACGGTCAACGTCTTCACCAAGGCCGAAACCGACGCCTGGCAAGCGCGCTACGATTACGATTTTGCCGCACTGGGCATTCCCGGCCTGAGCTTCATGAGCCGCTATGTAAACGGCAAAAACATCGAAACGGCGCGGGTCAGCGGCGGCAAGGAATGGGAGCGTGACACCGACCTGGTCTACACCTTCCAGGACGGCACGCTCAAAGGCCTGAACATCCGCCTGCGCAACGCCACCTTCCGCTCCAGCGGCGGCCTGACCACTGATATCGATGAGAATAGGGTGATCGTGGGGTACACGCTGCCGCTGTTCTAACCCACATCACCCTCTTACCCAAGTTCAATGACGCGGTGCGACTGGCTCAAGAACCCGGTCGCTGCCAGTATCGCTGGCCGGGCGCGAGAGCATGGCGGCAATGGCAGCAATCAACGCCAGGCCGCCCATGAAGTAACCAACCGGCAACCAGCCGGCATCCTGCTTGAGCAGTGCGTAGCACAGGGTTGGCGAGAAGCCGGCAATGATAAAGCTCAGTTGCGTGGCAAGCCCCACGCCGGTGTAGCGCACGCGGATGCTGAACATCTCGGCGTAGAACGATGGCCACAACGCGTTCGGCGCGCTGTAGATCACGCCCTTGAGCAGCACAGTGGCGAGGATGATCAGCGCGATATTGCCGGTGGTGATCGACCACATGAACACAAACACCCCGACGCTGCAGGCCAGCGAGCCGATCACGAAGATGCGCTTCTTGCCGATGCGGTCGGCCAGCAGCCCGAACAGCGGCTGGCAGATCAGCGCCGCGACCTGGCTGGCGGCGATGGCCGACAGCATCGAGGCGCGGTCGATGCCCTGGTTATTGGCGCCCCACGACAGGCCGAAGATCATCACCAGCGACGACACCGAGCAGATCAGCGCACAACAGAACACAGTGATGAACGCACGCCATTCCTTGCTGAACATCTCGATCACCGGCGCCTGCTGCGCCTCGGCCTTGGCTGCCTTGTTGGCCAGAAACTCCGGGCTTTCGTCGACGCCATGGCGAATGAACAAGGTAAAGCCGACCAGCACCGCGCTCAGCAGAAAGGGAATGCGCCAGCCCCAGGACAGCAGTTGCTCCTCGGACAGCATCGACAACGGGATGAACACTGAGGTGGCCAGAATCGAGCCCATCGATGCGCCGTTGATCAACCAGCTCGTGTAGAAAGCCTTTTTCTTGCCGGGCGCATGCTCCATGGTCAGCAGGCTGGCACCGACCTGCTCGCCGCCGGCCGACAAGCCTTGCAGCAAGCGGCAGGCCACCAGCAGCCCCGGTGCCCAGGCACCGATGCTGGCGTAGGTCGGCAACAGGCCGATGGTGGTGGTGGCGATGCCCATCAGCAACAGCGTCAGCATCAGCACGTGCTTGCGCCCGAGGCGATCACCCAGATGGCCGAACAGCAACGCGCCGATGGGTCGCGCAATGTAGCCGACACCGAAAGTGGCCAGCGCCGCGAGCGTGCCGGCCATCGGGTCGCTGGACGGGAAGAACAGCGTACTGAACACCAGCGCCGCTGCCGAGCCATAGATAAAAAAGTCGTAGTACTCGACCACGCTGCCCAGAAAGCTGCCAAAGGCCGCCTTACGGGCCATGCGCGGGTCTTTTATGTGTGAAGTCGTCATGGGGTCAACCTGCTTTTCTTGTCTTTATAGGGGTTGTAAAGCGTGTTGCCGGTCAGGTGCCGAACGGTGCCAGTTGGCTGCCACCGCACACATGCATCACCTCGGCGGTGATGAACGCAGCATCGCTGGAGGCCAGGAAAGAAGTGGTGCCGGCGATGTCTTCAGGCGTGGTCAGGCGCTTGAGCGGCGTGCTGGCAATGGAGCCTGCGGCCATGCGTTCAAAGCTCTCAGCATCGCGGCCATCGAGGGTAAAGGCCGACGGCAACAGGCCGGGCGCAATGGCGTTGACCGTGACTCCAAGCGGCGCCAGCTCACGGGCCATCGAGCGGGTCAGACCGACCAGCCCGGCCTTGCACGCTACGTACGCTGGCGGGCCACCGGCGACCCAGCAACGCGAGACCATGTTGATCACTCGCCCGCCGCGCGCCTGTGCCTTCCAGTACGGGGCGACCTTCTGGCACAGCAACGCAGGACCGCGCAGGTTGACCGCCATCATGTGGTCCCACAGCAAAGGATCGAAATCGAAGATCGAGCCGCGATGGTTGACGGCGGCATTGTTGACCACCACATCGATACGCCCGAATGCTGCGCCGGCCTGTTCAACCATCGCGCTGATCGAAGCCTCGTTGCCCAGATCGGCGTGCAGCGCCAGGGCGCGTTGGCCGGGCGCCAGTTGCAGCTCATGGACCAGCGCCTGGGCGGCCTCGAGGTTGAGATCGACGGCAATGATGTCCAGGCCGTCACGGCACAGGCGTGTGCAGATGGCACGCCCCAGCTCACCGGCAGCCCCGGTAATCAGCGCCACGCGGCGTTCAGCGTGAGAAGTGTTCATTGGCACAATGCCTCGTTGTTGTTGTGGTGGTGGTTACGGGCGCGGCAGACGACTCGCTCGACTGCATGTAGTCGCGGATCAGGTCGCGGTTGCGCAGCAGCTTGTCGCGGTCGTCATGGACGCTGGAAAAGTCTTCGATCGACACCCAGTCGGCAAAGCCATTGGCGGCCAGCGTGGCGAGCATGCTGCGCAGCGGCAGCACGCCTTCGTCCGGCGGGCACCAGTTCCATTGCCAGCCAAGGCCTGGGGCCAATGGACGGTAAGCCACGTTCTTGACCTGCACATGGGCCAAGTGCGCGCCCATCAGGTCCAGCGACAGTTGCACGTCTTCGCGACCTTCGATGGCCAGGTTGCCGATGTCGTAAATGATGCCCAGATGGCTGGCCGGATAATGCTCGGCGACGCGCATGGCCAGCGACGGGCTGGAACAGATGGTACGTTGATGCACCTCAAGTGCCAGGCGCACGCCCTGCTTCTCGGCATGCGGCAACAGCCGATCAAGAAAGCGGCGCATGCGCGCATAGGCTTCGGGGTAGCGCTCATCTTCATAGCCTGGCGCCCACAAACGCAGCCGGGCCTGATCGGCAATCGCCGCCAGGTCGATCAGGTGCAAGGCCGCGTCCAGATCACCGACCGTCAGGTACGGGCTCAGGCCGAAAATCTTCAGGCCCAGCGCCTGGCAGTGGCGCTGGATACGCGCGACGGCAATCTGGTCGGGGGCAATGGTGCAACGGTTATTGTGCCGGGCGTCCCAAGGCTGGCGCGGGTCGAGCTGGCCGGTATCGGCGACTCGCCATTCGACGCCCTGATAACCCAGGCGAGCCAGTTCATCGGCCAGCGCTTCGGGGCTGAGGCTGGGCAACGAGGCGCTTGAAGCCCCCAGGCGCGGTGCGGGGTGCGTCATGAGGTTTTCCTTGAAGTTGTTATCGAGTACCTGAGGCGATACTAGGTCAAACCTTGGGTTGATTAAATTGATATAAAATCCGCGTTAATCAACCTGTGGGTTAACCCCTGAAGAGCCCCGCCCTATGAGCCAGTCCCTGATCAACCTTCGTCATCTGCGGGTATTTCTTGCCGTGGTCAGTGCCGGCAGCCTGGCCAGCGCCGCGCAGTTGCTGCACATCACCTTGTCGGCGGTGTCCAAAAGCCTCAAGGAGCTGGAGCAGGAACTCGGCGCACAACTGCTGGTTCGCGGCCGCAAGGGCGTACGCCTGTCAGCGGCCGGCGAGACCTTTCACAAGCATGCGGCGCAAACCCTGGCCAGTTTCGGCCAGGCCATGGACCCGACCCAGATGGCTGCCGAAACCCCGCAACTGCTGCGCATCGGTGCACTGCCCACCGCCGCCGGCTATATGCTGGCGCCGGTGGTTGCACAGATGCGCGAACTCTATCCACACGTGCGGGTGCAGGTATTGTCAGGGGTCTACGACTATCTGGTGGGCAAGTTGCGCACCGATGAAATCGACCTGATCGTCGGCCGCCTGATTGGCCGCGACATGCTCGGCGTGGCGTTCGAGGCGCTCTACGAAGAAGACCTGTTGATGGTGGTGCGCAAGGACCATCCGCTGACAGCACGCGAGCATTTGCGCCTCGATGACCTGCGCCCTTACGTGCTGATCGCCTCGCCGCAAGGCACGCTGGTGCGCATCAGCGTCGATAATTTTCTGCTGTCGCAGAACGCTAGCGGCGGTTTTCAGATCCTTGAATCGGTGAGCGAAACCTTCTCGCGGGTGTATGTGCAAGACCATGACGCGGTGTGGTTCGTGCAACGCGGCGTGGTCGATCTGGATATGCGCCTGGGCATCGTCACGGCCTTGCCATTCGCCAGCCCGCTGCTGCGGGCGCCAGTCGGCCTGACCACGCCGACCGACCGGCCACTGTCCGAAGCGGCAGGGCATTTCACTCGTTTGTTGCGTGCGTGGAGGCAATGATGCTGACGTTAAACATAGGTCCCTTTGCCTTGGGCATGCACCACGCGTTGGTGTTGGCCAGTCTGTTGCTGGCAACTCTGATCGGCTGGTGGGTGGGCCGGCGGCAGGGCTGCAATCCTGAGCGTCAGCTGTTCAGGCTATTGATCGTCGCGCTAGTGGTGGCGCGGCTGGTGTTCGTGGTCCGCTACTTCGAGCATTACCAAGGCCAATTGTGGCGCATCGTCGATATCCGCGATGGCGGTTTCAGCGCAGTGCCCGGTGTGATCGCTGCATTGGCACTGGGCGGTTGGCAGCTATGGCGCAATCCTGTGTTGCGCAAGCCGCTGGGCGTGGCGCTGACCGTGGGTGTACTGGGCTGGGGTGGCGGCAACCTGATCCTGCAGAATCTGCAACGCGCCAACTCACTGCCCGAGGTGACCCTCTACGATCAACACGGCCAGCACGCCGACTGGCATAACCCGCCGGGCAAGCTGCGGGTGGTCAACCTCTGGGCCACTTGGTGTCCGCCGTGCCGACGTGAAATGCCGGTGCTGATGGCGGCTCAGGCCGAGCATGCCGATATCGAGTTTCTGTTCGTCAATCAAGGCGAGACGCCCGACACCGTGCAGCGTTTTCTGAGCAGCCAGTCGTTGAGCCTGCGTAACCTGTTGCTTGATCCTGAGGGCCAGTTGGGCCGCAGCGCTGGCTCTGCCGCACTGCCCACCACCTTGTTCTACGACGCCCAGGGCCGGCAGATCGGCAACCATCTGGGCGAACTGTCGGGTGCCAGTCTGGCCCAGGCGCTTGAGGCGTTGAGGGCGCAAGCCAGCCCATAAGTGATCGGGTTCAAATCCACTGATCGTTCACGGCGGTGCGCTCACCGCCTTCATCACCGGTATTGAACACACCGCGAGGTTCGATCAGCATCATCTTCACCTCCTGCTCGGCCCAGGGTTTGTGCTCTACGCCTTTGGGCACCACGTACAACTCGCCGCTGTTCAACAGCACGTGGCCATCGCGAAAATCGATGCGCAGCGTGCCGTCGAGCACCAGAAAGGCTTCGTCGGTGTCGGCGTGAGAATGCCAGATGAAATCACCCTGGATACGCACGACCTTGAACTGGTAGTCGTTCATTTCGGCAATCACTTTGGGTGTCCACTGTTCGTTGAACAGCGACAGTTTGTGCATGAGGTTGATCGACTGGCTCACGGGGCGAAACTCCTGCTGGATGAAGTATCGCCAGCCTAACCAACCGGCCGGATTCGGCTCTTGTACGATCGTGCAGCTTCAGCGTGATTGCTGCAGGCGCAGCCAACGCGCCGGCGACAAGCCGTGGCAGGCAATGAAGTGGCGGGTCATATGGCTCTGATCGAAGAAGCCGGCGGCCAGTGCAGCATCAACCAGAGTAAAGCCTGACCGGAGCAATTGCCGGCACACATCCAGGCGCCGCAAGGTCACGTAGCGATAAGGGCTGGTGCCGTACAACGCGCGAAAATCCCGCGACAGGCTCCAGCGTTCACGGCCGCTGATCTGCTCCAGTTCTTCAAGGGTCACGCTGGCGCCCTGGCGGCTGTGGATGTATTCCCGGGCACGCTCGGCGGCACGGTAATCGAAACTGCGCCGGGCCCTGGGTTTTCCACCCACGGCTTGCAGCGCCTGGGCCAGATCGAACAACGCGTCCTGTTCCTGCAAGGCCTCCAGCGGGCAATCCATGGCCTGCATGAATACGTCGCAGGCCCGGTACAGACGAACATCGGTGCTCAACGCACCCTTGATGAACGGCAACGGCTGACCGCCCAGAATCTGCTGGATCAGCACCGGCTCGACGTAAATCATCCGGTAGCGAAACCCCACCTCGGTGCCGGCCATGCCGTCGTGCAGTTCATCGGGGTGCAGCACCAGCGTGCCGCCCGGAAGGCTATGGCGCAGGGTTTTCTGGTACTCGAAACTCTGCACACCGGCCAGGGTGCGGCCGATGGCGTAGGTGTCATGCCGGTGCGGGTCGTAGCCATGGCCACTGAAAAACGCCTCGATACGCTCGATGCGTGTGGGTGACTCGCCGTGTTGCACCCAGTCATGTGCGCTCATGGTTGCGAGCCGCCTTTACCGGTTCTATTTGAGGTACGAACGCAGCAGCGTCGCAATCTGGTCGATCTCGGTCTGACGCTGTTCGGTGCTCAGCTCGGCATCACCCAGGTGGTCGCGAATATGCCCTTCCATGACCTCGGCCATCAAGCCATTGACCGCGCCACGAATGGCCGCGATCTGCTGAAGAATCGCCACGCAGTCCTTTTCTTGTTCCAGTGCGGTTTCCAGAGCTGTGGCCTGCCCCCTGATCTTGCGCACGCGGGTCAGCAGTTGTTTCTTGCCCTTTACGGTATGAGCCATTATCTTTCCTCTAAACTATACTGGGGTACAGTATAAAACCCCATCATCTGGAGCATGTCGCCATGACCACTCATCGCCCGGAACACTACCTGCATTCCCACCAGTTTCATCAGCCCAATCTGTCAGCCGAGCGCAAAACGCGGATCGCAGTATGGGTCACGGCGGTGATGATGCTCGTGGAAATCGTGGGCGGTTGGCAATTCAATTCGATGGCCTTGCTCGCCGATGGCTGGCACATGAGCTCTCATACCCTGGCGCTGGGCCTGTCATTGTTCGCTTATGCGGCGGCTCGGCGTCTGGCCGATGATCGGCGCTTTACCTTTGGCACCTGGAAGATCGAGATTCTGGGCGGCTACTCCAGCGCCATTTTGCTACTGGGCGTGGCCGGGCTGATGGTGTTCCAGTCCATCGAGCGGCTGTTGTCACCGGGGCCGATTCGCTATGACGAAGCCATTGCTATCGCCGTCGTCGGGCTGGCCGTGAACCTGCTGTGCGCCTGGTTGTTGCGCGATAAACATGGCCACGGCCACGATCATGATCACCACCACGGACACCATCACGACCTCAACCTGCGCTCGGCTTATCTGCATGTGCTGGCCGATGCTGCGACTTCAGTGCTGGCAATCATTGCCCTGCTGGCGGGCAAGTTCTGGGGGGCCGGCTGGCTTGACCCGGTGATGGGCCTGGTCGGCGCGATACTGGTGGGGGTATGGGCCAAGGGCTTGCTGCGCGACACCAGCCGCGTGTTGCTGGACGCAGAAATGGACGCACCGGTGGTTCAGGAAGTACGCGATGTAATCGCACAATTAGCGATACAGGCAGAGATTACCGACCTGCATGTCTGGCGGGTCAGCAAGGACCAGTACGCCTGCGTACTGACCCTGGCCACCCATGCAGCGCTGGATGCCGACAGCGTGCGGCAGGCATTGTCGATCCATGAAGAACTCGCGCACGTGACCGTGGAAATCAATCGGCTCCAGGCGTGAATCAAACCTTGACGCCGCTCACGCTCACTTTCCACACCCTCTCTTCTTGTTGCCGGCACTCAATACTGACCGGCAAAAAGCGTTCGATCACGCTGATATTGCTTTGCAGGTGCTCGCTCACATGGGTCGTGGTAAAGCTGCCGGCGCCGGCCAGGGCCATGGGCAGCAGCAACTGGTCAGCCAGGTGTTCGGCCACTGCGGCCGTGCTGGCCAGCCAGGGCCGGGCGGCATCGGCCAGGTAATCGGCGACCCTTTCTGCGCGCAGGCCGGAGTGACCAAAGGCAATGAACAGCTCGCTCAGGTGCTCGCACACGACTTCCAGCATCAGCGCATTGCCGGGGCCGCATTCAGGGTCGAGCACCTGCCAGTGCAGCTCTTCAGGTTGCAGGTTCAGGCGCTTGGCGATACGGCTCAATTCGCGCTCGGCCACATGCCCCGGTACGCCGGCGAGCACGGCAGTCGCCCGGCGGCTCAATCGCGCGCCGCGCTCGCACAGGTGCAGAGGTTGCAAGGCAGAAGGCTCGACAAGCGCGAGCAGCTCACCGCCGCCGGCGGGCACGAAACCATGGCGCAGCAGTTGCAGCTCGACCCTGGCGCCCATGCGTTGCAGCGGCGGCAGGAACACCCGCTGCAGAAAGTCCGCCGGCGGCGCCAGCGGGTTATGGGTGCCGCCGCTGACGCTGACGCGACTGGGCTCAGGGGCATGCAACAAGGACGGCAGCAGAGTTTGCAGCACCAGGCTGCAACTGCCGGCGGTGCCGATGCTGAAGCGGTAATCGCCGCCGCGAATCGGACCCGGTTTAAAGCTGATGCATTGCGAATGCATCTGTGCGCCTTCGACCGTCGCGCCGCACAGTTCAGCGGCGGCCAGCACGCAGGTCAGGTGCTGACGCAGCAGGCCAGGCCGGCTGCGGCTTGCACGGATGTTGGTGATTTGCAGCGCCTGGCCGGTCACCATCGACAGGCTCAGGGCGCTACGCAACACCTGCCCGCCGCCGATGCTGCCGTCCAGTTCAATGACGTCCATTTTCATTTTTTTCACATCGAATGTTTTTTGTATTGGCACCACGCGGTGCCCTGTCAGGAATACTGCGCCACGGTGTCGCGCAGGTACTGGTTGAGCAGCGCGCTGTCTTCACAGGTGCGCGGCAAGCTCGGCACTTCGCGATCTAGCTCAGCGTTGATGAACGCATGCAGCAGCGGTCGACGTGGGCCGTAAGTGGCTTCGTCGGCGTTGCGTTTCAGCGCCAGCAGTTCATCGATTTCTGCCAGCAACGGCGGGTCATCCAGCGTGGCCAGCAACGCGTCAAAGGTCATCGGCGGCCGGCCCCGGCCCTGGTCGATCCAGCGCACCGCCAGCAAGGGCCGTAGCACATAGAAGTATTTCTTGAAGCGCACGCTTTCATCTTGCAGGTAGCCGCGAAAATTCTTGCGCGCCATCGACAGGTAATGATTACGCGCTGCCGGCGGGCTGTAGAACGCCTCGGCCAGTTCACGCAGGCCTGCCGTGGCGGCCGCCTCCTGGTGATACACCAGCGGTGAGTCCAGCCACTCCAGCAGCGTCGGGTTGGACTTGCGCAACAACCCCAGGGTCTTGCGCAATTCCCAGCCACTGACGTCCAGTTCGTCGTCCAGAGGCCGCTCGATCACGTCGCGCGGGGTGTCGACCTGCACGAACCACTCGGGCTTTTCGACGTAGACGAAACGCACGTCATAGTCGCTGTCGGTCGAGGCAAAGCCCCAGGCACGGCTGCCCGACTCACAGGCATACAGCACCGTGACGTTGTGCTCGCGCTCTATGCGTTGTAATTCTTGCAGCACCCGCTCGCGCATGGCGCTGCTGAGCGGGTGAGCCTCTGTGCGTTCCATTGTCCTTCTCCTTCTTCAACCTTTCACACACACCACCTGACGCAGGGTATGCAGCACTTCCACCAGTTCGCGCTGGGCATCCATGACTTGATCGATGTCCTTGTAGGCCATCGGAATCTCATCTATGACATCAGCATCCTTGCGGCATTCGACATGCGCGGTCGCACGAATCTGGTCTTCGACGGTGAACAGCTTCTTGGCCTTGGTGCGGCTCATGGTGCGTCCGGCGCCATGGCTGCACGAGCTGAACGCCTCTTCGTTACCCAGGCCGCGAACGATAAAACTCTTGGCGCCCATGGAGCCTGGAATGATGCCCAGTTCGCCCTTCTTCGCCGACACCGCGCCTTTGCGGGTGATCAGCACGTCCTCACCGAAGTGCCGCTCTTTCTGCACATAGTTGTGGTGGCAGTTCACCGCCTCCAGCGCCACCTCGAACGGCTTGCTGATGATCTGCCGGGCGGCCTGAACCACCGCCCGCATCATCAGTTCACGGTTCTGGCGGGCAAAATCCTGCGCCCAGCCAACGGCTTCCACGTAGTCATCGAAGTGCTGGCTGCCCTCTTCGAAGTACGCCAGATCGCGGTCCGGCAGGTTGGCGATGTGCTGACGCATATCGTCCTGGGCCAGGTGGATGAACAGGTTGCCGATGGCATTGCCCACCCCGCGCGAACCGCTGTGCAACATGAACCAGACCCGGTTGGCTTCATCCAGGCAGACTTCGACGAAGTGGTTACCGCCGCCCAGGGTTCCCAGGTGTTTGCGGTTGTTGGTGTTGCTCAGTTTCGGGTACTTGTCGGTGATGCGTTTGAAGCGTGTCGACAAGGCGCCCCAGGCGTCATCGGCCTGCTGCGGGACGTCTTCCCATGAACCTTTATCGCGACCGCCACGGGTCACGGTGCGCCCGTGCGGTACGGCCTTTTCGATCGCGCTGCGCAGCCCGCTGAGGTTGTCCGGCAGGTCGCTGGCGGTCAGCGACGTACGCGCCGCGATCATGCCGCAACCGATGTCGACCCCCACCGCTGCCGGGATAATTGCACCCACGGTGGGGATCACGCTGCCGATGGTCGAGCCTTTACCCAAGTGCACATCGGGCATCACCGCCAGGTGCTTGAAGATGAACGGCATCTTTGCGGTGTTCATCAACTGCTCGCGCGCTTCGCTTTCGACCGGAACGCCCTGGGTCCACATCTTGATGGGTTTACCGTTGGCGACTTCCAGCAATTGCCAGGTTTTCTCTTGCATGATTTCACTTCTTTTTTCTGGCCGATCACTCGGCATTTATTCCATATCCCTGGGCGACAATCGTCGGTGAAACAGTGCATTGTGCTCTACCGCTGAGCTACAGCCTGACGGCTGACGGGACTCGAACCCGCGACATCAATAGTCTGTAGTTCCACCTGCATTCGCCGGGGCAAACTCGCTAATAGGTGGCACGACAAGGTTCGGTGACTGGTAAGGACATTAGATGTACAGCCACCTGCATTCGTGCCTTTCACAGCCGCTGACAAGAATTGACGAGACGTCTTGGAATGTAGTCCCGTCGGCATTCAGCGCCGGTGAATCAAAACTCTAAAGCCTCAATGGCCTGTACCCAGTGGCCAGCGCCGTAGCGCCCGCTGATGAACTGCTCGATCACATCGAACACTGCATCGCTGAAGCCGCCGACGTTGAGGATGTCCTCGCGGTCTGCCGCCTGGGTGGTCGCGCCGGGTTGCATGTCGATGCACACCAACCGTGCCTGCGGGTTACGCCGCTTGATCCGCTCCCACTGCAACATGGTCTCGGTGGCACCATAGCGCCGTGCGTCGATCCATGATTCGTTGTCCGACACCAGTATCACCGTGTCGACCTTGTCGCCGGCATCGGCCAGCCGCGCCAGTGGCGCCGAGCAGTTGGTGCCGCCACCACCGATGGCGGCCAGCTTCTGCGCATTGCTCATCACGCTGTCGCGAGGGTTGAGCTTTATGTCCACGACACTGCGCTCAAACGGCATCACCCGTGCCTCGGGCTGCTTGCGCAACACCGCAGCGGCCACCAATGCCGCCACATCGATGCAGCGCACCGTCGTGGTCGCACCTTCGCGGTAACCGGTCACCGGGTTGTGCATCGAGCCGGACACATCCGGGCAAACCACTACTACACCCGGCAACACCGGCACATTGCTCAGCGACAACTCCAGCGCATCCTGCAAGGCGTTACGCACGCTTTGCGGCACCGCTTCACCGGCCATTCGGTACGCCGCCAGCAACTGGTACGGGTACACCCGCGCCTTGGCGACTGCCGCAGGATCTGCCAATCGTGTGGCCACAAACGGCGTGAAGCCCGGCACCTGAAACACGCCATTGCGCGCCAGGGTATTAAGGTTCATACGCAGCGCCTGCCAGCCCATGTTGCCCGCCAGCCGCGCCCATTGCTCGGCATCCAGTGTCTCGTTACTCAGCAACTGAAACGGCACCGCCGGTATGGCTGTACTCGCCCCACTGCGAAACGCCAGCAGCTCGCGGGTCAACTCAGGCAGCGCCTCAACATCCACCGGCTTGCCGATCAGCCAGGCGAAGAACGCTTCGCGCCAGGTTTCGACCGGCTTGGGGTGAACCATCTTCACCACATCCGCCAGCGACGGCTGGTTACCCACCGAAGCCTGCAACAACTGGTACTCGGTGGCGCTGTTCAACCACTCTTGCACCAGACGCTTGGGCTGCGAACCCAGAGACTTACGCCCGGTCACACCACTGCGCAGGATCTGCACAAAGGTGCGCAGCATCTTGCCGCTGTCGATCACCTGACCGAACAGAGCCGGCACCAGTGCCGAACGCTGCGCCACCAGAGCGGCCAACAGCAGCGCCGGCATGTCTTTCATATGGCCCTTGCGACGGGCATACAGAGCGGCCTTGGCCACGTAACGGCTGTCCAGTTCACCGACCAGTCGCAGTGCGCTGTCGAGCTGCGTCTGGGCAGAGGCGTAAAACGTCTGGTTCAGGCAGCCGGTGACTGCCAGTTGCGCCAGCTGATGCCGGGCACTGTAGGCATAGGCCGGGGCCTTGGCCGCATTGTGCGTGTCGCTGTCGGGCAGTGTTGCCGGGTGACTGTTGAACAGTTTGACGTTGGCCATCTTGGCATCTCGCTCTGTTTATCCTGTGTTGCCAGAGATATTGCAGCCGACGTGCCAGATTTGTTTTTCACGACAAATAAATTTTTAACTTATTGATTTAAAAGCATTTT
This sequence comes from Pseudomonas sp. 3A(2025), assembly GCF_054589175.1. Taxonomy (NCBI): domain Bacteria; kingdom Pseudomonadati; phylum Pseudomonadota; class Gammaproteobacteria; order Pseudomonadales; family Pseudomonadaceae; genus Pseudomonas; species Pseudomonas sp. 3A(2025). Next base: position 753,455 of record NZ_BAAILM010000113.1, read on the forward strand.
ACTTTTTGCCTGGATTTTATGACCTGCTCGGCGAGACAAGGGCACTCTTAAAAACCTATCCTTTGTTATCAGAATTTATCTTCAGGTATCAGCATGTCAGCCAAGCAAACCGTTGCCATAGGTTTTGTCGGCGCCACCCTCGACCGGGTCGGCAAGGGCGCCGCGCGCTGGAGTCACTGGCGACCTAGCATCAGCCTGTGCCAGCAGCCGGATGTGCTGATTCATCGCCTGGAGTTGATTCACAGCGTGGATGCCCGTGACGTCAGCCTGGCCCAGCGGGTGTCCGACGACATTCGCCAGGTGTCGCCGGAAACCGAAGTGCGCCTGCACCCCATGCTGCTGAAAAACCCCTGGGACTTTCAGGAGGTGTACGGCGCGTTGCACGACTTCGCGACCGCCTACGCCTTCGACACCGAGCGCGAGGACTATCTGGTACACATCACCACCGGCACTCACGTGGCGCAGATTTGCTGGTTTCTGCTGACCGAGGCGCGCTACCTGCCGGCGCGGCTGATCCAGACCTCGCCGGCCCGCCGCCTGGGCGATGAGCAACTGGCCGTCGGCAAGCACAGCATCATCGACCTCGACCTGTCGTGCTACGACCACATCGCCTCGCGCTTTGCCGACAAGCGCCTGCAAGGTCTGGCGTTTCTCAAGTCCGGCATTGCCACGCGCAACGCCGCGTTCAACCGCTCCATCGAACAGATCGAGCGCGTCGCCGTACGCTCCACCGCGCCGATGCTGCTGATCGGCCCGACCGGCGCGGGCAAGTCGTTTCTGGCACGGCGTATCTATGAACTCAAGCGCAGCCGGCATCAGGTGCAGGGCCGTTTCGTCGAGGTGAACTGTGCGACCCTGCGTGGCGACGGCGCCATGTCGGCGCTGTTCGGCCATATCAAGGGCGCCTTCACCGGCGCACAGAACGCGCGCGATGGCCTGCTGCGCGCCGCCGACGGCGGCATGCTGTTTCTCGACGAAATCGGCGAACTGGGCGCCGACGAACAGGCGATGCTGCTCAAGGCCATCGAAGAAAAACGCTTCTTCCCGATGGGCGCAGACAAGGAAGTCGAAAGCGACTTTCTGATCATCGCCGGCACCCACCGCGACCTGCGCGAGCGCGTCGCCCAAGGCTTGTTTCGTGAAGACCTTTATGCGCGGATCAACCTGTGGACCTTCAGCCTGCCGGGCCTCAATGGCCGCCGCGAAGACATCGAACCGAACATCGATTTCGAGCTGGAACGCCACGCCCGCGAACAAGGCCGCCTGGTGCGCTTCAACCTTGAAGCACGGCGCCGCTACCTGGATTTCGCCTGCGCCAGCGAAGCCGCCTGGTTGGGTAACTTCCGCGAACTGTCGGCCTCGATCACACGCATGGCCACGCTGGCCGATAGCGGGCGCATCGATGAAGATCAGGTCGAAGAAGAAATACAGCGCCTGCGCTATGCCTGGGGGCTGAGCCAAGAGCAGGACGACCTGCAACCGCTGCTTGAAGAGGGACTGGAACTGGACCTGTTTGACCGCCTGCAACTGGCGGCGGTGATCGACGTGTGCCGTCAGGCCGACAGCCTGTCCGATGCCGGGCGCAAACTGTTCGGGGTTTCGCGTCAGGGTAAAGCCAACCCCAATGACGCGGATCGGCTGCGCAAATACCTGACGCGGTTCGGGGTGGACTGGAAGAAGATTCGAGGGTGATTCGTTTGGCGGGCGTATAGGTAGATGATGGCCTTCGCGGCTAAGGCCGCTCTCATCAAAAATAAAATAACTTATTGATTTTATTTAATTTAAAAAGCACCACTTGTAGGAGGCAGCGGGCGGCGATCCGTCTCTGCTGGCGATTGAGCGCGAAGCGCTCACAGAAATTTCTGAAACGCTGACATTTTACGACTGCTAGCGCAGCCGATCGCGAGCAGAGCTCCCTCCTACAGGTCCCATGTTTGCTGCGCGACAGCGCGGCGCCAAGGCGGCGGGTAATCTCCTACGGCCCTATGTTTACTGGGCTATCTGAAGGTTATCCAGCGGCACCCAACCTGCGGCGCCATCCAATGGTCGATGGCACCACACCCAACCATTGAGCTGCCGGTCACCCACCAGATGATCGCCTGCATCTACATCCAGTTCCTGGGCACTGTAGTCCTCCAGCGCTTGTACATTTTTCTCATCCAGCCAGTGAATCAGTTGCTTGGGCACCCATCCTCCTGTTTGCGCAGTGTCGACGCAGTAGTACCAGTCTTCCCAACCCTCGGGGCCTTGGTATTTTTCGCCGGCGACCAGCCTGTCGCCCCGCCTGAAACTGAGCGGCTCGCCTGTTTCGCAGCGATGGGATTTGATGACCCGGTAATTCATGACTGCATTCCTTGCGTTGATTTAAAGCGCCCAAAGCACTGTAATAGATTCGGCCAACCCAAACCCCACTGGAGCCTCACATGGCCCCCACTCTCGACATCCGCCGTTACCGAGGCGATCACCCTCGGCACCAGCACGCCTTTACACAACTGGTGTTGCCCATCAGCGGGCGCATGGAAATCGATGTGGAAGGCCGCGGCGCTCGCCTCGATGCCGGCACGGCTGCGCTGGTTGCACCCGGTGCGGCGCATGCGCAGCTGGCGGAGCCCGGCAGTCGTTTTCTGGTCCTCGATTGCCCGTCGACCTGGCTGCAGGAACAGGCGCTGCACAGTCTGGCGCAGCGCATTTATGTGCCGATCTCACCGGCCACTCGCCGCCTGATCGAGTTCGCCGAACTGGTCGGCCAGGAAGCTTTGGCCAATAGCGCAGGCCAACTCGCACCCTTGCTGCTGTCGTCGATATCCAGTGGTCCGGTGGCAGCACCCAACGGTATACAGCCGTTGCTGACGCAATTGCAGGCCAACCCTGCAGCAGTCTGGAGCAACGAAGCCATGGCACGGATTGCCGGCATGAGCCTGAGCCAGTTGCACCTGCGCTTTCGGCAGTTGTTCGATGAAACCCCGCAAGCCTGGCTGGCCAGAGTGCGCATGCACAAAGCGCAGCAGTGGCTGGCAGACAGCCGTTTGCCGATAGCCGAAATCGCCTTGCGCAGCGGCTTCTCCGATCAAGCGGCGCTGACCCGCGCCATGAGCCGCCTGTGCGGCACCACACCGGCGGCTTATCGCAAGAGCCTGGGTAAAAAAACCGGGACTTTCGAACAATAAAACCGATCGCCGACCGCTCAGACTCACCGCTTTGGATTTGCACAGCGGTGATGTGATGTTGGCTAATCGGGTACTTCTCAAGGGCATTGCTTTCGGGGTTGGCGCCGGCCTGTGCTGGGGCGTGATTTTTCTTGGCCCCAAGCTCACGCCGGGGCTTTCGGGCGCGCAGTTCGCGGTGTTGCGCTTTCTTTGCTATGGGCTGATTTCGGCGATAGTGCTGGCGCCACGCTGGCGAACGGCATGCGCCAATCTGCGTCGCGAAGACTGGGTCTCGCTGTTCTGGCTCAGCCTGATCGGCAACCTGCTGTATTACTCGCTGGTCGGCAGCGGCGTGCAACTGGCCGGCGTCGCCACCACGTCGTTAATCGTCGGACTGATTCCGGTACTGGTGGCGCTGGCCGGGCGCAAGGATGCCAATGCCGTCTCAATGCTACGACTTGCACCGTCCCTGTGCTGTGCCACCGCCGGTGCCGTGCTGATCAGCCTGCATGCGTTGCAAACCGGCAGCCACAGCGAACAATCGGCAAATATTGGTTGGGGCCTGCTGTGCGCAGTCGGGGCCTTGATCAGCTGGAGCTGGTTCGCGGTCAGCAATGCCCGCCGCTTGAGCGTCATGACCGGCGTCTCGGCCAGCGACTGGGCGCTGCTGGCCGGCGTCATGACCGGTGCGCAGTCGCTGGTGCTGGCCGTACCGTTGCTGGGGCCGGCACTGAGTACTCATGACAGCCACACCTGGCTGCAATTTCTGCTGGTCGCCGGTGGCGTGGCGCTGCTGGCCTCGGTGATTGGCGGCGCCCTGTGGAATCAGGCCAGCCGCCTGCTGCCGCTGGCGCTCAGCGGGCAAGTGCTGGTGATCGAAACGCTTGCTGCGCTGCTGCTGGGCTTTGTCTGGGAAGGCCGCTGGCCCGAGGCTGTCGAGTGGATGGCTATCGGACTGCTGGTGATCGGCGTGGTGTGGTGCCTGCATTGTCATCAGCAACGCCCGCCAGAAACTTAGTTTTTGCAGGCATTGCTCAATGAGGCAATACACGGCGACACGAACAAGTTGCCGCGATAGGCGCCCGCCAGGGTTTTGGCCGCGACGATTACCCACATGACAGCCAGCATCACCACCAGCACCACACCGACGACATTAAAGAACACGAGGTGCAGCATGGCGCCCAACTTGAGGGTAGTCACGGCGTAGACCCCAAGCGGGAACGTGAATCCCCACCAGCCGAGGTTGAATGGGATACCTGCCCTGAAGTAACGCACAGTGATCAGCAGCGCGAGTACCATCCACCACAACCCCAGCCCCCAGAACAGCACACCGGCGATCAGGCCAATACCCTCGGCAACGGCACCGATGCTGGCCATTGCATGAGCGGCGAAAATCGCAGGGGCATCATTACCCAGCACTAACATTCCCAAAGCGCCGGTGCCAATCGGCCCCAACGACAGCCAGCTTGATGCCGCCATGCTTTCATGAGGCAGCTTGTGCAGTGCCATGCGCAACAACAGGATCACCAGGATGCTCAAGGCGACGGGCACCGAATATGCCCACAGCACGTAGCTGGTAATGAGCAGGGTAAACTGTGCAGTCGCATCCGCCAGATGCGGCGCGAGCAGCCCACCACTGACAGCAGCGACTTCGGCTGCAACGACGGGCAACAGCCATACGGCCGTCATCTGATCGATGCTGTGCTGTTGGCGAGTAAACATCATGAAGGGGATCAGCACCCCGCATGCCAGCGCCATGGCAACGTCAATCCACCACAGCACTTCAGCGACAATAATAACCGTGTCGCCCCACCGCGGCAGGCCATACAGGAGAAGGCCGTTGATGATAGTTGCCAGTCCCATGGGGATGGTGCCGAAAAACATCGACACGGTGGAGTGGCCGAAGATCTGTTTTGCCTCATCAAAGAACAGCACCCAACGGCTCGCATACATAAGCGAAAACAGGCAAAACAGCGCGATATTGAAAAACCACAAAGCTTCACCCAGCGCTTTGGGCCATTGCGCAGAAAACGGTAACTGACCCAACGCCAGCGCCAAAATACCGGTGCCCATCGTGGCCGCAAACCAGTTGGGGGTGAATTGCCGGATCGCTTCCCGTGGATTGGACAAGGCTGCCAATGGATAGCGCCCTCCCATGATCGCTGCGAGTCGTGTCTCACTCATTCTTTGCGCTCCCGACTTGGTATTCACTCGATGTATATGCAGAGAGTTTAGTGGGCCTGGCATAGCGACAAAAACGGATAATATAGGTCTTCCTTACCTATAAATAAGGTAGATATTTTGAAGCTCAGCCTGCGTCAACTGCAAATTTTCTGCGCTATCGCGCAGCATGGCAGCACCACGAGCGCGGCCGTTGCGGTTTCACTGTCGCAATCGGCCACCAGCGCGGCATTGAATGAACTGGAAAACGCATTGGATACCCGCCTGTTCGACCGCGCAGGCAAACGATTAGTGCTGAACGACAACGGCCTGACATTACTGCCTCAGGCCAGGAGGATGCTGGAAAATGCACAACAGATAGAAACCAGTTTCCTTGCCGGTAATACCGAGCTGAAAACACGTTTGCGGGTAGGGTGCAGTACAACCATCGGCAACTATGTTCTACCGTTGATCCTGGGAGAATTACACCCATCGGCACCGCAGTTGCGCGTCGATGTCGACATGGCCAACAGCATGACAATCGCCAGAAAGGTCGCTGACTTCGAGATCGATCTCGGGCTGATCGAAGGACCGTGCCACCTGCCGGAACTGATTGCCGAGCCTTGGCTTGTAGACGAGTTGCTCATTGTTGCAGGCCACCAGCATGCTTTGGCACAACAGCAGTCGGTCACGCTTGATGACCTTCATGGCGCGCACTGGCTGCTGCGCGAGCCAGGCTCTGGCACCCGTGAAGAAGTGCAGCAGTTGCTCCTGCGTCACTTGCACGACCTTGCGCAGATCAGCCAGATCGGTAGCTCTGAGGCCATCAAACATACTCTCGCACAAGGCATCGGGATCAGTTGCCTGTCTCGATGGGTTGTCGGCGACCTGCTGGCGTCAAAAGACCTGGTTGAACTGCCACACACCTTGCCTGTTCTGACGCGACGTTTCTTTCTGATCCGGCACCGCGACAAATTCATCTCTCCTGCACTCGAGCGATTCCGGGAAAGTTGCAGCCTGTTCGAAAGCCGTCGTTTGACTCAGCCGGGAAGACTGCAGAGATAGGTGATGAGGTGGCCGACAAAAAAGCCAGGGGCATTTTTTCTACGCAACGGCAAGAGAACTGTCTGCTGATCGTCTACTGTTGAGTTTCTTGCTGTGTCGAATAGCGAGTGAGCCTTCTAACAATTTTAAAAAAACAAAGGAAATACGTATGTTTAAAAAAATGCTCCTCACCGCTGCTGTTGCCGCCTGCTGCCTGTCGGGCATGGCGTTTGCCGACGCGCCAGCCAAAGTAGCCGAAACAGACAAGGGCAAAGTGCTCGTCGACAGCAAGGGAATGACCCTTTACACCTTCACTAAAGATACCTCGGGCAAGTCAGTCTGCAACGGGCCCTGCGCTGCAAACTGGCCGCCCCTGTCTGCCACGGCGGACGCCAAGGCGGATCATGACTATTCCGTCATCACCCGAGATGACGGCGCCAGGCAATGGGCCTACAAAGGAATGCCGCTTTATGGCTGGGCTAAAGACACCAAGCCAGGCGACACCACCGGTGACGGCGTCAATCAGGTTTGGCAGGTGGCCAAGCCGTAACGCCAAGCCATTGAATCGGCGCCTCATACACACCTGAAAAAACTGGCTAGTCTCAGTTCAAAGCCCTGTGCCATCAACCGCACAGGTATGGACCCCCTTGTTGTTTCAGGCAGTGAATAAGGACGTTCGAATGAACAGGCTCGTGTCGATATTGCTGGTGGCAAGCCTTGCGCTGGGCGGTTGTGCGGCGCGTCTGACATCCAGCGGGACGCCGCCCCCGGCAATCAGCGCCGCAGCCAAAGCCAATCTGGTGGTGACCTTTATGGGCACCCAACGGGTTGAAGCCAATACAGACTGGTACCTGGTCAAAGGCACCTGGTCGCAAGCACTGGCCAGCGATGCAGCCGCAGCCGGCTATCGCACGACGTTTCTGGCCGGCACGCCGCAGACGCAAGTACGCGACGGGCTGATGGTGGTGATCCGGGTCGAAAACTTTCGCTACCTGACCGGCGCTGCCCGGGCGGCGGGCAGCTTTGCCATCGGCAATGCCTGGGTCAATGCGCAGGTCGACTATCAGGACCTGCGCACCGGCCGGTTGCTCGGCTCACGCCAGTACGACACGAAATCGAAGGGCTGGCAGATGTGGTTCTCGGCCATGACCGACAAGCAGCTCAAGGCCATTGCCCGGCAGATGGTGAAGGACATTGCCCAAGCCAGATAGCCTTCTTTCTACAAGGCCGCCTGAAAGATGCCCTCGATCTGCTGTTGATCCGCCGGGCGCGGATTGGTCAGGCCGCAGGCGTCTTTCAGGGCATTGGCAGCCAGGGCCGGAATATCAACTTCCTTGACACCCAGCTGGGTCAAGCCCGCTGGAATATCGACACTGGCCGCCAACCGGCTGATCGCCTCGATGGCCGCCTGAGCGCCGGCTTCGGGGTCCAGGCCGCGAATATTGGCACCCATGGCATGGGCGACGTCGGTCAGCCGGGCCGCGCTGACGCTGGCATTGAAGCGCTGCACATGGGGCAGCAAGACGGCGTTGCAGACGCCATGTGGCAGGTCGTAAAAGCCGCCCAACTGGTGCGCCATGGCGTGCACATAACCCAAGGACGCGTTGTTGAACGCCATGCCGGCCAGAAACTGCGCGTAGGCCATGCTTTCCCGGGCTTGCAGGTCATCGCCATGCTCGACGGCGCGTTGCAGGTTGCCGGCGATCAGGCTGATGGCCTTGAGCGCGCAGGCATCGGTGATCGGTGTGGCGGCGGTGGATACATAGGCTTCGATGGCATGGGTCAAGGCATCCATGCCGGTGGCGGCGGTCAGCGAGCGCGGCATGCCGGCCATCATTTGCGGGTCGTTGACCGACAGAATCGGCGTGACATTGCGGTCGATGATCGCCATTTTCACGTGCCGTGCAGGATCAGTGATGATGCAGAAGCGGGTCATCTCGCTGGCGGTGCCGGCCGTGGTGTTGATGGCGATCAGCGGCAGTTGCGGGTTCTGCGAGCGGTCAACGCCTTCATAGTCACTGATGTGCCCGCCGTTGCTGGCGCACAGGGCAATCCCTTTGGCGCAGTCATGCGGTGAACCGCCGCCGAGTGAAATGACGAAGTCGCACTGCTGCTCTTTTAACCGGGCCAGGCCCTGCTCGACGTTATCAATGGTCGGGTTGGGCCGGGCGCCGTCGAAGATGACCGAATCGATGCCCTGCTCGACCAGCAAGCCTGCCACCCGACTGGCCACGCCGGCCTTGGCAAGCCCGGCATCGGTGACGATCAGGGCCTTGAGAAAGCCGTATTTACGGATGGCCTGCATGGCTTCGTCGAGGCAACCGCTGCCGATCATATTGACTGCAGGAATGAAAAATGTGCTGCTCATGGCGGATTCTCCTGTTAGCAAGCCCCAGCATCGACCTGGCAGCGGCCAACGATATTGACCCAGCGCAACGAAACCAGCTCTGCATCGACATAACCCGACCAACTGTACGGCTCAATCGCTGCCTATCTGTGAAGGAAAAAACCGGCGGTCTATGGCTAGATGCCTGCCTGGCTACCCACTACAGAAAACTGGCGTCACTTATGTCCTCTCGTGAAAATACCGGCATGGCTCTGGGCCTGCTGGGCGTGATTATCTTCAGCCTGACCTTGCCGATGACGCGCATCGTGGTTCAGGAAATCCATCCACTGCTCAACGGCATGGGCCGCGCCCTGCTGGCGGCGATTCCGGCGGCGCTGTTATTGCTGTGGCGCCGCGAAAAATGGCCGACTCGCGCACAACTCAAGGGCCTGGCGCTGGTGGTGCTGGGCGTGATCGTCGGTTTTCCGGTGCTGTCGGCCTGGGCCATGCAGAGCTTGCCGGCGTCGCATGGCGCGCTGGTCAACGGTATTCAGCCACTGTTCGTGGCGATTTATGCCGCCTGGCTGTCTCACGAGCGCCCATCACGAGCCTTCTGGGGCTGCGCGGCATTGGGCAGCGCGCTGGTGCTCGGTTATGCGCTAATCAACGGCGCGGGCAGTATTCAGGTGGGCGACCTATGGATGCTCGGCGCCATCGCGGTCGGGGCGCTCGGGTATGCCGAAGGTGGCCGGTTGGCCAAAGAGATGGGCGGCTGGCAGGTGATCTGCTGGGCACTGGTGCTGTCTTTCCCGCTGCTGCTGGGGCCGGTGGCCTGGCTGGCCAGCCAGCATCAAGGGGCGATTTCGTCACAGGCCTGGTGGGCATTCGGCTATGTAACGCTGTTTTCGCAGTTCCTGGGCTTCTTTGCCTGGTACTCGGGGCTGGCGATGGGCGGCATCTCGCGGGTCAGCCAGATCCAGTTGTTGCAGATTTTCTTCACCATCGCCCTGTCGGCACTGCTGTTCGGTGAACGCGTCGAGCCGATCACCTGGATCTTTGCCGTTGCGGTGATCGGCACGGTGATTCTGGGGCGCAAGACCACCGTGGTTGCGCCCAAGCCTGCGATCAGTTAATCAGGCCGTCAGCACGCAGCAGGGTTTCGAGGCACTGTTCGCTGATGGCGTAGAACGCCTTCAGCTCGGCAATACGTGCCAGCAGACGCGCAGGATCCACGGGTTCTGCGCGCTTCACCGCCAGGATCATCTTGTTCTTGTTGGTATGCTCCAGTGAAATAAACTCGAATACTTTGGTCTCGTAGCCGCACACCTCAAGCAACAGGGCGCGCAAGCTGTCGGTGACCATTTCGGCCTGCTGCCCCATGTGCAGGCCGTATTGCAGCATCGGCTGCAACAGGCCAGGGCTCTGGATCTGCTGGCGAATCTGTTTGTGGCAGCACGGCGAGCACATGATGATTGCCGCACCCGAACGGATCCCGGTGTGGATCGCGTAATCGGTGGCGATATCGCAGGCATGCAGGGCGATCATCACGTCCAGCTCACTGGGCGCGACGCTGCGCACATCGCCGCAGCGAAACACCAGGCCTGGGTGTTCAAGCTGCGCGGCGGCGTTGTTGCACAAGGTCACCATGTCTTCGCGCAGCTCTACGCCAGTCACCTCGCCCAGGGCCTGCAAGGTGTTGCGCAGATAGTCGTGTATGGCGAAAGTCAGATAGCCCTTGCCCGAGCCGAAGTCGGCGACCCGGACCGGCTGTTCCAGGCTGAGCGGTGAACTGCTCAAGGCATGCGAAAACACTTCGATGAACTTGTTGATCTGCTTCCATTTGCGCGACATGGCCGGGATCAGCTCATGCTGGCGATTGGTCACGCCCAGGTCGACAAGAAACGGTCGGGTCAGCTCCAGATAGCGTTTTTTCTCGCGATCATGCCCGGCCGACGGCGCTTCACGCGATTGCTGCGCCGTGTGCCGGGACAGGTTGGCCTTGCCCTTTTTGCTGAACTCCAGTTGCGCTTCATCGCTGAGCGTCAGCAGGTGCGCATTGCGAAACGAGCCCGGTAACAGTTCGCCAATCAGCGCCTGCGCCTCGCGCAGCGCATGGTTTTTGGTGATGTCGCGGGTCTTGTAGCGGTAGACGAACGACAGGCAGGCCTGGTCCTTGATCGTCACCGGGGTGATGATGATGCGCTGCAGATCGGCCTCAACCCCCACATGGCGGGCCAGCACCAGTTTGACCAGGGCGTTCTGCGTCAGGCAGTCGTCCAGCAAACTGAGGAAACGGGCACGCGGCTCGGTAGCGGATGAAGGAATAGAAGCAGTGGCAGACATCGAAAACGCCTCGGGCGGCTGGGCAGATCAGGAAGCCGGGCATTTTAACGGCAGCGCCGCCAGAAGTCCGCTTTGTCTGCCTGCCAAATGAGTCGCTAGCCCAGGACTACCAGACGATTGGTCAATTCGTTGCGGCTGCGGGTCACCGGAATATGGTCGGCCAGCAGCTCGCCGCAGGCATGAATGCAGCCCAGAAACCCTTGCAGGTTCTGACCGTTGCGCAGTTGCTGGGTAAAGATATCGACCATGGCTTTGAAGGTCTCATCGTGCAAACGACTGGAAATGCCCTGATCGACCAGAATCTCGACGTAACGCTCGGCTGCACTGACGAAAATCAGAATGCCGTTGCTGCCGGGGGTGGTGTGCAGGTTCTGTTCAAGAAAATGCCGGCGCGCCAGATTACCGGCCCGCCAGCGACGTACCGACGACGGCACCAACTGACTGGTGACGCGGGTGATACGGCACAGCGACGCGACCAGCACGAACGTCGCCAGTTGAGTCAGCAGCAATTGATTGGCGCTCAAGCCGTCGGTGACATAACTGACGATGCCAGGTAGCAGCAAGCCCATGACGCCCGCCCAGACCAGTGGTACGTAGGCGTAGTCATCGGAGCGTGCGGTCAATACGGTGACCAGGTCGGCATCGGTACGGCGTTCGACGCGGCTGATCGCTTCGGCGACCAGCCGCTGTTCGTCTTCACTGAGTAAAGCCATGGGTGCCTCGTGTCCAATTCTTGTTTTACCAGTTGCCGGAAGCACCGCCACCGCCAAAGCCCTTGCCGCTGTCACGAATGAGGCGGCAGCCCGAAGGGTCGAGCTTGGTCCCGCCGCAGCCGACCTTGCTGCGCAGGCGCCGGCCCAGGTTGGTCATCGCCAGCACCGCCATGAACAACGCCACACAGGCCAGCAACAGCAGCAGCAACGACCACACAATGCTGCCCGACTGCCCGACATAGGTGCTGTCGGGGAAGGGATCGGGGTCGTCCGGTACATGCCCGCCCAGGACGGCGACCATGGCCTGGGCACCGCGCTCGATGCCCGTGGCGAAATTACCCTCACGAAACTCCGGGGTGATCAGCATATTGATGATCATCGAAGCCTGGGCCTCGTTGAGGCGGTTTTTCAACCCGGTGCCGATCTCGATGCGCACCTTGCGGTTATCACGGGCAACGATCAGCAGTGCGCCATTATCAGGCCCTTTGCGGCCCACATCCCAGGCCTTGCCCAGCCGCACGCTGTAATCCTCGATGGTTGTGCCTTGCAGGTCGACCAGCGTCACCACCACGATCTGCTCGCCGGTGGCCTGTTCGTGCTCGCCGAGCATGTTCGACAGGCGCACAGTCGTGGGGTTGTCGAGCATCTGGGCGGCATCGACCACGCTGCCGGTCATGGGTGGAAACAATAAAGCAGGCTCATCGGCCCGTGCCATCGTGCTGCCCAGGCACAGCAATAGCCAGGACAGCATCATGTGTAGAGCAACCTTCAAATCTTCACCTGCCAGACCTTGCCAATCCGTAACCGGTAGAGAGTAACCCATTGGCCATCGGGCCTTCCATGCTGCGGGTACTGGGTGTCACTGCAACGCTGTGCATGCATCCGGGAGTGTCTCCTGTCGTATTTTTGCAGCGCCTGCAAATCGCTGCCTTAGCCAAATCGCAAGTTCCCCGGCATAATCCGGCGCCAATGTCGGAGTATCGGTTAAAACGCGCTGCATCTGAGCGATATGATGCAACAAAACGTCCAGCGACTACCCTGTGCTCTGTCCTGACAATACCGCCAAAGGTTCAAACCCTAAAATATGGTGGCCGGCATTTAACGCAAGTTGCTGGCAAACGCCTTGAGAAATCACTCATGAACAAGTTGTGCTTAACAGGTTTTCTGGTCGTTATGGCCAGCCACTCGGCGCTGGCCGCAACGCCAGCCAGTACGCAGCAAACGCCACTGCAAGCCAAGAATGCCTTCATCGCCAACCTGATGAAACAAATGACCCTCGATGAAAAGATCGGCCAGTTGCGCCTGATCAGCATCAGCAGGGAAATGCCACAGCCCATGATTCTCAAGGAAATTGCCGCCGGTCGGATTGGCAGTACCTTCAACTCCATTACACGCTCGGAAAACCGCCCTCTGCAAGAGGCCGCAGTCGCCAAAAGCCGTCTGAAAATTCCGATGTTCTTTGCCTATGACGTGGTCCACGGCCACCGTACGATTTTCCCGATCAGCCTGGGCATGGCCGCCAGCTGGGACATCGACGCGATTGCCCTGAGCGGCCGCATCTCAGCCAAAGAGGCCGCCGCCGACGGCATCGACATGACCTTCGCGCCGATGGTCGACATCTCCCGCGACCCGCGCTGGGGCCGTAGCTCCGAGGGTTTCGGTGAAGACACGTACCTGGTGTCGCGCATTTCCGAGACCATGGTCCGCGCCTTCCAGGGCAACAGCCCCGCCGAACAGGCGAGCATCATGGCCGCCGTCAAGCATTTCGCCCTGTATGGCGCGGTCGAAGGCGGTCGCGACTACAACACCGTCGACATGAGCCCGACGCGCATGCATCAGGATTACCTGCCGCCCTATCGCGCCGGTATCGATGCCGGCGCAGGCGGTGTGATGGTCGCGCTGAACTCGATCAATGGTGTGCCTTCGACCTCCAATACCTGGCTGATGCAGGATTTGCTGCGCAAGGAATGGGGCTTCAAGGGCGTCACCATCAGCGACCACGGCGCCATCGGCGAACTGATCCAGCACGGTGTGGCCAAGGACGAGCGCGAAGCGGCCAAGCTGTCGATCAAGGCCGGCGTCGACCTGAGCATGAACGATGTGGCTTACGGTAAATACCTGCCAGAGCTGGTCAAGGCCGGTGAAGTGTCGGTCAAGGAGATCGACAATGCAGTGCGCGAAGTGCTGGGTGCCAAATACGACATGGGCCTGTTCGCCGACCCGTACAAGCGCATCGGCGTGGCCAGCGAGGACCCGGCCGATACCTATTCCGACGACCGCCTGCACCGTGCCGAAGCGCGTGATGTAGCGCGCAAGACGCTGGTCCTGCTGAAAAACCAGAACGATACCCTGCCGCTGCACAAGCAAGGCACCATCGCCGTCATCGGCGGCCTGGCGCAAAGCAAGCTGGACATGCTCGGCAGCTGGTCGGCCGCCGGACGCCCCAATCAGTCGGTGACGATTTATGAAGGCCTGACCCAGGCCGTCGGCGACAAGGCGAAGCTGGTTTACGCCCGCGGCGCCAACGTCAGCGACAAAGACAACGTGCTGACCTACCTGAACTTCATCGAAAAAGAAGTCGACGTAGACCCGCGTCCGGCTCAGGAAATGATCGACGAAGCGGTCCAGGTCGCCCAACAGGCTGACGTGATCGTGGCCGTGGTCGGCGAATCGCGCGGCATGTCGCACGAATCGGCGAGCCGCAGCAGCCTGGACATCCCCGGCAAGCAACGCGACCTGATCAAGGCCCTGAAAGCCACCGGCAAGCCGCTGGTGCTGGTACTGATGAACGGCCGCCCACTGACGCTGGGCGATGAGCTGGAACAGGCCGACGCCGTGCTGGAAACCTGGTTTGCGGGCACCGAAGGCGGCAATGCCGTGGCCGATGTGCTGTTCGGCGACTACAACCCGTCGGGCAAGCTGCCGATGACGTTCCCGCGCTCGATCGGCCAGCTGCCGAGCTACTATGCACACCTGAACACCGGCCGCCCTTATACCCCGGGCAAGCCAGGCAACTACACCTCGCAGTACTTCGAGGAAACCAACGGCCCGCTGTTCCCGTTCGGTTACGGCCTGAGCTACACCCGCTTCGATGTGTCGGACATCAGCCTGTCTGACGACAAACTGACCCGCCAGGGCAAGCTGACCGCCAGTGTCACCGTGAAGAACACCGGCAAGGTTGCCGGCGCCACCGTGGTGCAGTTGTACCTGCGCGATGTTGCCGCCTCGATCAGCCGCCCGGTCAAGGAGCTCAAGGGTTTCGAGAAAGTCAGCCTGGAGCCCGGTCAGGAGAAGGTCGTGACCTTTACCCTGAGCGAGAACGACCTGAAATTCTTCAACCCGGCGCTCAAGTACGCCGCTGAAGCCGGCGAGTTCAAAGTGATGATCGGCCTGGACTCGGCTGACGTAAAAGAAGCCCGTTTCAATCTGTTGTAAAGCGGTTGGCGGCGCCGGGGCAGGCACTGTGTGCGCCCCGGCGCCAGTATTCAGACTGCCGGCAGCCCTTCAATGACCCTTACACAACGCACCCTGCGGTTGTTTGTCTATGTTCTGGTCATTGTCACCGGTGCAGCGATTTGCGCCGGGCTGGCCATGCGTCAGGCGCAACAGCATGTGCTGAGCGAAGACGCCAGGCGCGCCAGCGACCGGCTCGCCTTGTATGCCAATACCCTGCACACCCTGATCGAACGTTATCGTGCCCTGCCGGCGGTTCTGGCGCTGGACACAGAGATTCGCGATGCGGTGCGCGGTCCGTTGAGCGAGCAGGCTCAGGCTTCGCTCAATCGCAAACTCGAAAGCATCAACGGTGCGGCGCACTCCTCGACCCTGGAACTGATGGACCGCCATGGCCTGGCGGTGGGCGCCAGCAACTGGCGCAGTGCCAAGAGCTATGTTGGCAACAACTATGGCTTTCGCCCCTATTTTCTGCAAACCCGCGCCAAGGGCACGGGGCGTTTTTATGCGGTAGGCGTGACCACCGGCATCCCCGGCTATTTCTTGTCCAGTGCGGTACTTGATAACAACGGCGAGTTCATGGGGGCCATGGTCGTCAAGCTGGAGTTTCCGACCCTTGAAAGGGAATGGGCGCAGGACGAAGACCTGCTGATGGTCAGCGATGCCAAGGGCATCGTATTTCTCGCCAATCGCCCGGACTGGCGCTACCGCGAACTTAAATCGATTTCCGTCGAAGATCGCGCCGAACTGCTGAGCACCCGTCAATACGACAAAAAGCCCCTCTCGCCGCTGCGCAGCCGGGTGTTGCAAAGCTTTGGCCCCAACAGCCATCTGAGCCGCGTCGAAGCCCCCGAAGGCAGTGCCGATTACCTGTGGCAATCACGGGCGATGGTCGACGAAAACTGGACCCTGCACCTGCTGCGCAAACCGGAGTCTGCCAACGAAGACATCCGCAACGCCGGCCTGGCCGCCGCCGGTATCTGGCTGGCGCTGGTGTTCCTCGCCCTGTTTCTGTCACAACGCTTGCGCATCGCACGCTTGCGCGAACACAGCCGCAATGAGCTTGAACGCCTGGTCCAGGCGCGCACCCGCGACCTGCGCACCGCACAGGAAGGACTGGTGCAATCGACCAAGCTGGCCGCTTTAGGGCAAATGTCAGCCGCGCTGGCGCATGAAATCAACCAGCCGTTGACCGCCCAGCGCATGCAACTGGCAACGCTGCGCCTGTTGCTCGATCAGGGGCGAATAGAAGATGCAAGCAAGGCGCTGACCTTGCTAGACCAGCAATTGACCCGCATGGCGGCATTGACCGGCCACCTGAAAACCTTTGCCCGCAAGAGTCCCGACGGGCTGCGCGAGCGCCTGGACCTGGCCACGGTGGTCGATCAGGCGCTGTTGTTGCTCGACACCCGGCTGCGTGAAGAGCAGATCGAATGCGTGCTGCATCTGGCGCGGCCGGCCTGGGTGCGTGGTGATGCCATTCGTCTGGAGCAGGTGTTGATCAATCTGTTGCGCAACGCCCTGGACGCCATGCGCGATCAGCCGCGCAAGCGCCTTGAGGTGCGCATCGACGCACAGGATGAACAGTGGCAACTGAGTGTGATCGACACGGGCAGCGGCATTGCCGACGAGCATTTGCCGTGCATCTTCGACCCGTTTTTCACTACCAAGCCGGTGGGCGACGGGCTGGGCCTGGGACTGGCGGTGTCCTATGCGATCATCCAGGATCTGGGCGGGCAACTGCATGCGCATAATCACGCCGACGGTGCGGTGTTCAGCTTTAGCCTGACCAATGATTTTCTGGAGTCCGAAACATGACCTTGAATTCGGTCATCGTGGTCGATGACGAGGCCGCCATTCGTCAGGCCATCGAACCCTGGCTGACCCTCTCAGGCTTTGACGTGCAACTGCACAGCCGCGCCGAAGAATGCCTGGCGCAGTTGCCCGAGCATTTTCCCGGCGTGATCATCAGCGATGTGCGCATGCCCGGCATGGGCGGCCTGGCATTGTTGGCGCAGGTGCAGGCGCGCGACAAGGATTTGCCGGTGATTCTGCTGACCGGGCATGGCGACGTGCCGATGGCGGTCGAAGCCATGCGCGAAGGCGCGTACGACTTTCTGGAGAAACCCTTCAGCCCGCAAGCGCTGCTCGACACCCTGCGCCGTGCCCTGGAAAAACGTCAGCTGATACTGGAAAACCGTCGTCTGCATGAACAGGCCGATGCGCGCACCCGGCTGGAGGCGACGTTGCTGGGGGTTTCGCTCAGCCTGCAAACCCTGCGCCGCCAGGTGCTGGAGTTGGCAGACATGCCGGTCAATGTGTTGATTCGCGGCGAAACCGGCAGCGGCAAAGAGCTGGTTGCACGCTGCCTGCATGACTTCGGTCCACGCGCCGACAAGCCGTTCGTGGCCCTGAACTGCGCCGCGATTCCCGAGCAATTGTTCGAGGCTGAACTGTTCGGCCATGAAAGCGGTGCGTTTACCGGCGCCCAAGGCAAGCGCATCGGCCGGCTGGAATACGCCGACGGCGGCACGGTGTTTCTCGACGAAATAGAAAGCATGCCGCTGGCCCAGCAGGCCAAGCTGCTGCGTGTGCTGCAGGACCGGCAACTGCAACGCCTGGGCTCCAATCACAGCATCAAGGTCGATGTGCGCATCATCGCCGCCACCAAACCCGACCTGCTCGACGAGGCCCGTGCCGGGCGCTTTCGCGAAGACCTGGCGTATCGGCTGAACGTTGCCGAGCTGCGCCTGCCGGCGTTGCGTGAGCGCCGCGAGGACATCGCCTTGCTGTTCAAGCACTTCACGCAGACGGCCGCCGAACGCCTGGGCCGCCCGGCACCGATACCCAGCGGTGCGCAATTGGGTCAGTTGCTCAGCCATGACTGGCCAGGCAATGTGCGTGAACTGGCCAATGCGGCCGAACGCGAAGTGTTAGGCCTCAGCCAGGCAACCCGTGAACCTGCGGGGCAATCGCTGGCCGATCAACAGGAAGCGTTCGAAGCCCAGTGCCTGCGTGCCGCGCTGACCCGGCACAAGGGCGATATCAAGGCGGTACTGATTGAATTGCAGCTGCCGCGCCGAACCCTGAACGAGAAAATGCAGCGCCATGGCCTGGTACGTGAAAGCTTCCTGAACTGAGGCTGGCCCTCCGGTCACCGGCACTCGCCAGACGCAAAGCATAGTGACATTATGCGCCCGCAAAATGTGCGCTTCATGGAACCAGACCTGGGGTTTAGCTTGCCGTGACCATTTCCCCGACCGTGCCCGGCAAAGGCACAGAAGCAGCTTTTTTTGTGAGCCTGCATGACTGGTCCAGCCATGTGCTGGGCAACCGCGAACACTGGCCGGCGCCGTTGTGCGGCGCCTTGAACCTGATGTTCGCCTCGCCTGCCTGCATGCTGCTGGTCTGGGGCCCGCAACACATCCTGTTTGCCAACGATGCCTGTTGCGCAGCGCTGGGTTTGCCGGCACACCGAGTACAAGGCCAGCCCGCCGCTTCGCTGACCGGTTTGCCGTGGGCCACGCTGCGTCCGTTTATCGAGCAGGCACTGGCCGGGCAGCGCTCGCAGTGCGAGTCCATGCCCGTGCTGCGAGAGCAGGCTGAAACCCGCTGGTGGGCACTGTCCTGCTCTCCCCTGCACGATTCATTGCTGGCCAGCGACAGCCAGATCGAAGGTGCGCTGTGCGTGATCCACGACCAGGAAGGCCTGCGGGCGCTTAACGACTCGCTTGAACAACGGGTTATAGAACGCACCCGCGACCGTGACCGGATCTGGCAGATGTCGACCGACCTGATGCTGGTGGCGCATTTCGACGGCATCATTCATGCGCTCAACCCGGCCTGGAGCAGCGTGATGGGCTGGGACGAGCAACAATTGCTGGGCACCGACTTCATGCATCTGGTGCACCCCGATGACGTCGAACCGACCCGCGACGCCATGACACGACTGGCACACGGCTTGAGAATTGCCGACTTCAAGAACCGCTACCGCCATGCCAATGGCTCGTATCGCACCATCGCCTGGGCCGCCGTGCCCGACCAGCAGTTCGCGCATGCCGTGGGCCGCGACATTCAGGAGCAAGTAGAAGCCAGCGAAGCGTTGCGGGTCTCCGAAGAATCGTTGCGTCAGGCGCAGAAGCTGGAAGCCATCGGCCAGTTGACCGGCGGCGTAGCCCATGACTTCAATAACCTGCTGACGGTGATCAAGTCGTGCACCGACCTGCTGAAGCCTGCGGACCTGCCCGAAGCCAAGCGGGCAAAGTATGTACAGGCCATTTCCAGCACTGTTGACCGCGCCGCGCGCCTGACCGGCCAGCTACTGGCTTTTGCGCGGCGCCAGGCCTTGCAGCCGCAAGTGTTCGACATCAATGAAAGCGTGTCGCGCATCGGCGAAATGATGGACATCCTGACCGGCTCACGCATTCAGGTGAATATCGAGTTACCCGCCGAACCTTGCCATATCTACGCCGATGGCAGCCAGTTCGACACTGCGCTGATCAATATGGTGGTCAATGCACGGGATGCCATGGCCGGTGTCGGCCATTTGAGTATTCGTGTCGAGCGTGTCGATCGTTCGATGGCGGCGCCATTGCCGACACTGACGCAGGGCGATTATGTGTCCGTCGCCCTGACCGACACCGGTTCGGGCATCGCCGCCGACAAACTGGGGATAATTTTCGAGCCGTTCTATACCACCAAAGCCATCGGCGAAGGCACCGGCCTTGGGTTGTCGCAGGTATTCGGCTTTGCCAAGCAATCGGGTGGCGAAGTCGCCGTGTACAGCCAACTGGGCAGCGGCAGCCGCTTTACCCTGTACCTGCCCAGCGCCGCCGAGCCGCCAGCATTGCCTGCACAGACCGCGCAGCCTGCGGCGTCGATGGCAGCCGGGCTCAGGGTCTTGATGGTCGAAGACAATGCAGAGATCGGTACCTACACCTCGGCGATGCTTGAACAAAGCGGCTTTGAGGTCTCCTGGGTACCCGCTGCCGAAGAGGCCCTGCAACTGCTGCGGCGCGATGCGCAGTGTTTTGATGTGGTGTTTTCCGATATCGCGATGCCCGGCATGAGCGGCATTGAGCTGTATGCCGAGATTGAAGCCGCCTGGCCTGGGCTGCCGGTGATTCTCACCACTGGCTACAGCACTGAGTTTGCCGATTTCAGCCGAGGTGAATCCCAGCGTTTCAAGCTGCTGCAAAAGCCCTACCGCATCGAGGATCTGTGCGCACATTTGCACGCCAGCGTTCGGCAACACCACGGTTGAGGCGCATCGATAGGCAATAATCCGCCTACCCTGATCAGGCGAATAAGCGGATTATTGCTTATCCAGCCCAGACAAACCTGTCTATTCCGGGCCTTCAGGGCCTGGCACAAGTCCTGCTATGTCATGCCTATGGGTCGCAGTCACGCGGCCCTTACTAACAACAATGACCTGGCAAGGATCAAGATGGCTATTCCCACCTCTACTGAGTCGGCGGGCACCTCCGCCACCCCGAAAACCACTTCCTCGCGCTTGAAATCGATTTTCAGCGGCTCGGTCGGCAACATGGTCGAGTGGTACGATTGGTATGTCTACGCGGCCTTCTCGCTGTATTTCGCCAAAGCGTTCTTCCCCAAAGGCGACACCACCGCACAGCTGCTCAACACTGCCGCGATCTTCGCCGTCGGTTTTCTGATGCGCCCTATCGGTGGCTGGCTGATGGGCCTGTATGCCGACTACAAGGGCCGCAAGGCGGCGCTGATGGCCTCGGTGATTCTGATGTGCTTCGGCTCGCTGGTCATTGCCCTGACGCCGGGCTATGAAACCATCGGTATCGGCGCGCCGATCCTGCTGATCTTCGCCCGCCTGCTGCAGGGCCTGTCGGTGGGTGGCGAATACGGCACCTCGGCCACCTACCTCAGCGAAATGGCCACCAAGGAGCGTCGCGGCTTCTTCTCCAGCTTCCAGTACGTGACCCTGATTTCCGGGCAGCTCATCGCCCTGGGCGTGCTGATCGTTCTGCAAAATGTCCTGACCACCGAAGAGCTGTATGCCTGGGGCTGGCGCATTCCGTTCGTGATCGGCGCCCTGTGCGCAGTGGTCGCGCTGTACCTGCGCCGCGGCATGGAAGAAACCGAGTCGTTCACCAGGAAGAAGAAAGAAAAGGCCAAGGAAAGCCTGATGCGCACGCTGATGCGCCACCCCAAGGAACTGATGACCGTGGTCGGCCTGACCATGGGCGGCACCCTGGCGTTCTATACCTACACCACCTACATGCAGAAGTACCTGGTCAACACGGTGGGCATGAGTATCAGTGACTCGACCACCATCTCGGCCGCCACCCTGTTCCTGTTCATGCTGCTGCAACCGGTGATTGGTGCGCTGTCCGACAAGATCGGCCGACGTCCGATCCTGATTGCCTTCGGCGTGCTGGGGACGCTGTTCACGGTGCCGATCCTGACGACCCTGCACACCATCCAGAGCTGGTGGGGCGCGTTCTTCCTGATCATGGGCGCGCTGATCATCGTCAGCGGCTATACCTCGATCAACGCGGTGGTCAAGGCCGAGCTGTTCCCTACCGAGATCCGCGCACTGGGCGTCGGCCTGCCGTATGCCCTGACCGTTTCGCTGTTTGGTGGCACGGCTGAATACATCGCGCTGTGGTTCAAGAGCGTTGGCATGGAAACCGGCTACTACTGGTATGTCACTGCCTGTATCGCCTGTTCGCTGCTGGTGTACGTGTTCATGAAGGACACACGCAAGCACTCGCGCATCGAAACCGACTGACCTCGCGTCACGGTGATACACAGGGGCAGCCCACATTCGTGGCCTGCCCCTTTTTTCATTCAGTACCCAGCCGTTACCCGGCTCATGACGGTGCACGAAAAAGACCTGCCCCCCTTGCCCTAGAGCCTATAGAAGACGATTTTAATTTTGTCAAGGGGCTTTATTTCACGATATTTCCGCAAATGCACCGCCAGTGCCCATTTTTGCCTGCACGGCCCGAAAACCGGGCGTTGCGGCCAACTATCATTTTCAGCAATGTTCGCTAGCAACCCTATTAACTTCTTAATAATCATCAGCGGCGTAGCATGGCCTCCATACCGGGACAACAACCCCGACCTGACTTCCCGACTCTGGAGACACTCTCATGAAAAAGACTACTGCATTCGCCGGCCTGATCTTCTCTGTCCTGGCTTCCAGCGCCTTCGCCCTGCCAGCCACTGACGCCACTCAACAAGCTATCAGCGCTGACTACATCGCTGCCGATGGTTCCGACAATGTCGGCCCTAACCGCCAGCCAGTGATCGACACCCACCGTGACGACCAGGGCCTGGCCGCTGACGGTGCTGATCGTGTCGGTGCCAACCGCCTGACTTCCGATGGCGCTGACCACGTAGGTGCCAACCGCCTGGCCGCTGACGGTGCTGATCGTGTCGGTGCCAACCGCCTGACCTCCGATGGCGCTGACCACGTAGGTGCCAACCGCCTGGCTGCTGACGGTGCTGATCGTGTCGGTGCCAACCGCCTGATCTGATCCGATGATTTACGTTGTGCTCTTGCTCCTTGATGCTCCCCTTCAATGCCGATCAGTCCCCGCTGACCGGCATTTTTTTATGTCTCGTTTCAGCCATCTCACCACACCGATTGCCACAACCCGCCTGCGCCAGCACTATGTAGCTCAACAAAAAACCTGTTGCCAGGAAGCGCGCCATGTCAGATGACATCTACTCCTACGAACCGTCAAAGGGCCACGGCCTGCCGCATGATCCGTTCAACGCTATTGTCGGCCCGCGCCCTATCGGCTGGATCTCCTCTCAGGATGCCCACGGTGTACTGAACCTGGCCCCCTACAGTTTTTTCAATGCCTTCAACTATGTGCCACCGATCATTGGTTTCTCCAGCGTCGGTCGCAAGGACAGTCTCAATAACATCGAGCAGACCGGCGAGTTCGTCTGGAACCTGGCGACCCGCTCACTGGCCGAGGCCATGAACCAGAGTTGCGCGCCCGTGCCTGCCGAGGTCGACGAATTTCAATTGGCCGGACTGACACCACAGGCCTCACAGAAAGTGGCAGTGCCAAGGGTGAAAGAAACGCCGGTAGCATTCGAATGCAAGGTGACCCAGATCGTGCAGCTCAAGCGCGCCGATCAGGAACTGGTGCCGAGCTGGCTGATTCTGGGTGAAGTGGTGGCCGTGCACATCGCCACCTGGCTGCTCAAGGACGGTGTCTACGACACCGCCGCCGCCGAGCCGATTCTGCGCGGCGGCGGTCCTGCCGATTATTTCCAGCTGGGGCCGGAAGCACTGTTCAAAATGCGCCGCCCCAACGCCTGAGCCGGCTTACGAAAGCGGGCGCCACACCAGCTCGGCGTCGGCATCGACGTCGAGCAACCGCTCAAGTTCGTCCACAGCGGCCTGGTCAGCCTCATCGGCGGTTTTGAAGGTCTGGCCGCTCAGCACGGCATGAAAACGCGGCGCCCCGCCGCCTTCCAGCGCCTTGACGGCAATCGCTGCCTGATAAACGCCCTGCGCTGGGATCACCGCCGAGACGGCTTCAAAATGTGCGAATGCCTTGCGGGCCATGCGGTTTGCTCCTGTTGTGAATATCGACCCAGGATTTTAAAGCCGTATAGATAGCCTTGTGCCAATTTTCTTGGCAGGGCAAGACTTTGTCCTACACTTCAAGTAGCTCTTTTCAATACTCCATCGGTAGATGCAAGGGGTGCGTAATGAGAGTTACAACAAGAAAATGCCTGGCCGCACTGGGCCTGATTAGCGTTGTCGCCCTGTATGCAGCAGGCGCCTGGCGTATCGAGCAGATCCGTGAGGCCCCACGCGCCGCAGCCTGTTTCTTTGGCCACTGCTCACCAGCCAATGCTTCTCTGGCCGCCTTGCGATGACGCTCAGACTATCGATTAGCAAGCTAACGGACTAAACTGACCGGCATTACCGCCCGCCCGTGATCGGGACCATTGCCTTCAGGTTTTGCCGTGACCCGCTCCAGCCCGCCCTCGCCTGCAATCGGCAGTATTTTGTTCGCCCTGATGATGGCGACCTTTCTCAGTGCACTCGACCAGACCATCGTCGCCGTGTCGCTGCCGGCCATTTCTGCACAATTGAAAGAGGTCGACCTGCTGGCCTGGGTGATTTCCGGCTATATGGTCGCCATGACGGTCGCCGTGCCGATCTACGGCAAGCTTGGCGATCTGTATGGTCGGCGACGGCTGATGCTGATTGGCCTGAGCCTGTTCACGTTCGCCTCGCTGCTGTGCGGCCTGGCACACAGCATGGAACAACTGGTACTGGCGCGGGTGCTGCAAGGCATTGGTGCCGGCGGCATGGTTTCGGTCAGTCAGGCCATTATCGGCGACATTATCCCGCCTCGCGAACGGGGTCGTTATCAAGGCTATTTCAGCAGCATGTATGCCTTGGCCAGCGTCGCCGGCCCTGTATTGGGCGGGGTCATGACCGAATACTGGTCGTGGCGCTGGGTGTTTCTGGTCAATCTGCCGCTGGGCCTCGTCGCGTTGGTCGTTGCCCACCGCACACTTAAAGGCCTGCCTGTTCCGCAGCGCAAACCGGTCATCGATTACCTGGGCACGATGCTGATGATCGTCGGCCTCAGCGCCTTGTTACTGGGAATCACCGAGATCGGTCAGGGCCACGGCCTTGCCGATCGCCAGGTACAAATTCTGCTGGGCGTCGCCGTGCTGGCCCTGGTGAGCTTTATTGCTTATGAACGCCGTGCGGTTGAACCGGTGCTGCCGATGCACCTGTTTGCCAGTCGCAGCGCGGTGTTGTGCTGGTTGACTGTGTTCTTTGCCAGCTTTCAGTCCATTTCACTGACCGTGCTGATGCCGTTGCGTTACCAGACGCTGACCGGTGCGGGCGCCGACAGTGCGGCCCTGCATCTATTACCGCTGGCCATGGGCATGCCGATGGGGGCTTATTGCGCCGGCAAGCGTGCGTCATTGACCGGGCGCTACCAACCCTTGATTCTCGGCGGCGCGCTGTTGCTGCCGCTGGCCATTCTGGGCATCGCTTTCACCGCACCGCAGCAGGTGCTGGTCACCGGCCTGTTTATGGTGCTGACCGGCATTGCCACGGGCATGCTGTTCCCCACCGCCCTGGTCGGCGGGCAGAATGCCGTGCAGGCACGTGACATCGGTGTGGCGACCAGCACCAGCAACCTGTTTCGCTCGCTGGGCGGTGCGATGGGTGTGGCGCTGATGTCGGCTTTATTACTGGCCATGCTGCAAACCACCGGTATTGGCGCGCTGGGTGCAGGTGCCTTGGGTGGCGAGGGTCACTCGGGCAATGCCTTGCTCGCCAGTCTCGATGCAACCCATGGGCCGGCACTTGAAGCGCTGCGCGCCGAATTGGCGCAAACCTTTCGCCATCTGCTGCTGGTCAGCGTCGGCATCGCCCTGCTAGGGCTTGGTGTGGCCCTGGCGATGCCGAATACGCTGCTGCGCGGGCGTTAACCCTGATGCTTATCCATGAACCACTGTGTGCGTTCAGGCTTGATCCCCTCGAAAGCGGGCATGATTTCGCCCTCGCAAAACCGGCGCCGTGAACCGGCCCGAGCGTTACTGAACCAGTAACCACTTTGCGGGCAGGCATCGCCTGCATTGACCGGCGGCAAGGGCTTGTCGTCGAAACGCGCATACCAGCGGGCGGTGCTTTCCTGAGTGAACCCCTTGCCGGTCGGCAAATAAGGGTGCAGGCAACCGGTGTCTTGCAAGCGCACCGGGCCAATCAGCCGATTGACCTGCACATACGCCTTGGGCGCAGGCAACTTCACATCGCCCAGTTCCGGCACCTGGCCTGCGCGAATCAACAGACCACCGTCGTAAGCCTGAAACAGCACATCGCTCCAATCGCTCGATCGCGCCCGCAAGGCATCATTGCCGCCCAGGCGTTTGACGAATGACTGCCCCAACACCGTGTACCAATTGACGCCCTTGATGTGTTTGAGCAAGCGCAGGCTGTCGATGTGCGGACGCGGGTCGACCATCAGCCCGCTGTAGCGCCGGGCAAACTGGTATTCCCAAGGCAGATAACGGTGCCCCTCGGACGGCAGCACACAGGCCAGCCCGCCAAAACCATGCTCGGCGCGTACTGCAGCGCACAGGTAGCGAATCCAGTCATCGTAGGTACGCAGCCCGTCGGGCTCGCTCAGGTATGACAAAGGCAACACCATTTTCAGGCAGGACAGGTCGTCCTCGGCCTGCGCGCGGGTCGTGGCCATGACGAACAGACTGCATTCGGCCACTTGCTCGGCGCCGCTGCTGGACAATGACCACAGCAGCGGCCGGTCCTGCGCCATTTCACGCACCCGTCGGCGACAAGCGGCGAAACCGGAAGCACTGAGTGTGCGTCGGTGTTGAAAAAACTGGCATTCAAGCCCGGATTTGAACGCTTGATAAAAGCGGATGAAACAGGCCTCAAGACGCTCGCGCACCGCTGGTGTATGGCCGTTCTTGAAATACAGCGTAGTGATCAGCCCCAAGCGGACGATGGGCAGGCCGCGAGCATTATTGATAGCCATAGACTGTGCCTGATGCATCAGCCTTGCCAGTGAACGCTCCGATTCCGGTGTTGCTTGCCACATGTCTGCCGTCCTGCCTGCACTGTCGAGGGCCGAAGAGTGCAGACAGATGCGCAGGCGGGCAATATGGCTAGAGAAGTTTAGGAAATGAGCTACACGTATCTGGAAATGTCTGACTTTCGGTCTGTCAGACGCGACATTTTCCTACTTTCAATCGCGATAAATACACCGTGGTGGCGCATCATTTCGGACATGGCACTAAAATCGCTAATGCTCTTCATGACGCCATGCGCAGCGCCGGGCTGAGTTTCAACATATCCAGGCACGTGTCGATCAGTGGCTCGGCCTGCTCGTGCAGGCAAAAACTGTCCGGCACCAGCAACCACTGCCCAAGAATGCCATCGATGTAGGCATGCATACACACCGAGGCTCGGGAGATGTCCAGCGTGGCCGGCAATTGTCCCTTGCGCACGGCATTGCTTAATGCAAGGCCGATCCGTTCGTTACAAAACAGGGTATTGGCCCGTCGTTGACGGCGAAAATCGCACATTTCATCAGTGAACTCGCATTTGTGAAAAAGGATCTCATTGATGCGTCGGGTTTTCGGGTCCTTGGAAACTTGATGAAACAAATGAATGAGCAGTTTTTTTATGCAGCCCAAAGGGTCGACTTCGGCCTCGTTGTGGCTGGCCAGGGACATTTCTTCAAGGGGCTCATGCAGGCTGTCGAGCATCGCCTGCACCAGCTCGGCCTTGTTGGTGAAGTGCCAATAAATGGCACCCCGGGTCACGCCTGCAAGCGTCGCGATGTCGGCGAGCGTGGTCCGCGCGACGCCGCGCTCATAGAACGCCTGCTCGGCAGCTTCCAGAATCTGGCTACGGGTGGCTTGAGCTTCCTCTTTGGTGCGACGAACCATGGCAGTAAAACCTCAATAAAAATGCTCCAGCCTGTCTGCTTCGGGCATGGAGTCGTGATCGGGCGAGCGCTTTTTTGCGCCGTCCCGATCCGCTGTCTGCGGCCTTTGGCCCCATAGCGCGCTGTTTACAAACAGCCGTGAATGTAAGTATATTAGTTAGCATGCTACGCATCTAGCAACAAAGTTTTTACAAATCTCTAAATTCTTGAGCAATCAAGGCTTCCGACCCCGAGGATCTTCATGCAATTCAAGCCAGCTGTTCCCGTTCTGGTCACTGCCATCGCCCTGGCAACACTGCTCAGCGGTTGTAGCAAGAAGGAAGAAGCGGCTCCGCCCGCTCAGACTCCTCAGGTCGGCGTGGTGACCCTCAAAGCCCAGCCTTATACCCTGACCACCGAACTCCCGGGCCGGACCACCGCCTTCCGGGTTGCCGAGGTCAGGCCACAGGTCGACGGCATCATTCTCAAGCGCCTGTTCACCGAAGGCGGCGACGTCAAGGCCGGTCAGCAGCTCTACCAGATCGACCCCGCGCTGTACGAGGCCACTGCCAACAGTGCCAAGGCCACGCTGCAATCGGCCAAGTCGCTGGCTGACCGCTACAAGCAGCTGGTCAGCGAGCAAGCCGTCAGCCGCCAGGAATACGACCAGGCCCTGGCCACCAGCCTTGAAGCTCAAGCCGCATTGCAGACCGCGCAGATCAACCTGCGCTACACCAAGGTGCTGGCGCCGATTTCCGGACGTATCGGTCGCTCGGTGGTGACGGAAGGCGCGCTGGTCACCAGCGGCCAGACCAGCGCCCTGGCCACCATCCAGCAGCTCGACCCGATCTATGTCGACGTGGTGCAGTCCTCGGCCGAGATGCTCAAGCTGCGTGCCGACCTTGAAAGCGGCAAATTGCAGAAAACCGGCGACAACAGCGCCAAGGTCAAGCTGACCCTGGAAGACAACAGCGCCTATCCGCAAGAAGGCACGCTGGAGTTTTCCGAAGTCACCGTCGACCAGACCAGCGGCTCGGTCACCCTGCGCGCCGTGTTCCCCAACCCCGAGCATCGTTTGCTGCCAGGCATGTTCGTGCATGCGCAACTGCAGTCGGGTGTGAACGCCAAGGCGATCCTGGCCCCGCAACAAGGCGTGACCCGTGACCAGAAAGGCACCCCGACTGCGCTGGTGGTCACTGCCGACAACAAGGTCGAGCAGCGCACGCTGGTGGCCGACCGTACCGTGGGCGACAAGTGGCTGGTCGAAAAAGGCCTGAACGATGGCGATCGCATCATCACCGAAGGCCTGCAATACGTAAAACCGGGCGCTGAAGTCAAAGCCAGCGAAGCGAGCAACGTCAAAGGCGCCAACCCGGCACCTGCTGCGGCCACCAATAAAGCCGCCGGCAGCCAAGGGGAGTAACCCATGTCGAAATTTTTTATTGACCGTCCCATCTTCGCCTGGGTAATTGCCCTGGTGATCATGCTGGTCGGCGGCTTGTCGATTCTCAAGCTGCCGATCAACCAGTACCCGAGCATCGCCCCGCCGGCCATCGACATCCAGGTAAGCTACCCGGGCGCCTCGGCGCAGACCGTGCAAGACACCGTGGTTCAGGTCATCGAGCAACAGCTCAACGGTATCGACCGCTTGCGTTATGTCGGCTCGGAAAGTAACTCTGACGGCAGCATGACCATCACCGTGACCTTCGAGCAGGGTACCAACCCTGATACCGCGCAGGTTCAGGTGCAGAACAAGCTCAACCTGGCCACCCCGCTGCTGCCCCAAGAAGTGCAGCAGCAAGGTATCCGCGTGACCAAGGCGGTGAAAAACTTCCTGATGGTGATCGGCCTGGTGTCTGCAGACGGCAGCCTGACCAAGGAAGACCTGGCCAACTACATCGTCTCCAACATGCAGGACCCGATCTCGCGGACCTCGGGTGTGGGTGACTTTCAGGTATTCGGTGCCCAGTACGCGATGCGCATCTGGCTCGACCCGGCCAAGCTGAACAACTTTCAGCTGACACCGGGCGACGTGAAAACCGCCATCACCGCACAGAACGTCCAGGTTGCCAGCGGCCAGCTCGGCGGCCTGCCGGCTATCAGCGGCCAGCAACTCAACGCCACGATCATCGGCAAGACCCGCCTGCAGACCGCCGAGCAGTTCGAAAACATCCTGCTCAAGGTCAACACCGACGGCTCGCAAGTGCGCATCAAGGATGTCGCCACGGTCGGTCTGGGCGCGCAGAACTACAGCGTCGACTCGCAGTTCAACGGTAAGCCGGCCTCGGGCCTGGCGATCAAGCTCGCCCCCGGCGCCAACGCACTGGACACCGCCAAGGCCATCCGCGCGACGGTCGCCTCGCTGGAGCCATTCTTCCCGCCAGGCATGGAAGTGGTGTTCCCGTATGACACCACGCCAGTGGTCAGCGAATCGATTTCCGGTGTGGTCCACACCCTGATCGAAGCGGTCGTGCTGGTGTTCCTGGTCATGTACCTGTTCTTGCAGAACTTCCGCGCCACGGTGATCACCACCCTGACAGTGCCGGTGGTATTGCTCGGCACCTTCGGTATCCTGGCGGCCTTCGGTTTTACCATCAACACCCTGACCATGTTCGGTATGGTTCTGGCCATCGGCTTGCTGGTGGACGACGCCATCGTGGTGGTCGAAAACGTCGAACGGGTGATGATCGAAGACAAGCTTTCACCGCGTGACGCGACCATCCGCTCCATGAGCCAGATTCAGGGCGCGCTGGTCGGTATCGCCCTGGTGCTTTCGGCGGTACTGCTGCCCATGGCGTTCTTCGGCGGCTCGACCGGGGTCATCTACAAGCAGTTCTCGATCACTATTGTGTCGGCCATGGCCCTCTCGGTGGTGGTGGCACTGATCTTCACCCCGGCGCTGTGCGCCACGATGCTCAAGCCTATCGACCACTCGCATGACCTGGAGAAACGCGGCTTCTTCGGCTGGTTCAACCGCACCTTCGACCGTGGCGTACACGGTTACGAGCGCGGCGTGAACGGCATGCTCAAGCACAAATGGCCGGCTTACCTGGCGTATGTGCTGATCTGCGTGGGCATGGTGTGGATGTTCAACCGCATCCCGGCGGCCTTCCTGCCAGAAGAAGACCAGGGCGTCATGTTCGTCCAGGTCCAGACCCCGGCAGGATCGACGTCCGAACGCACCCAACAGGTGCTGGACACCATGCGCGAGCACCTGCTGAGCAAAGAGTCCGGTTCGGTGAAGTCGGTGTTTACCGTCAACGGCTTCAACTTTGCCGGTCGCGGCCAAAGTTCGGCGATCGCCTTCGTGCTGCTCAAGCCCTGGGATGAACGCGGCGCCGAAGACAGCGTATTCGAGCTGGCCAAGCGCGCTCAGGGCTATTTCTTCAGCCTGCGCGATGCAATGGTCTTTGCCGTCGTGCCGCCTTCGGTACTGGAACTGGGTAACGCCACCGGTTTCGACGTTTACCTGCAAGACCAGGGTGGCGTCGGCCACGAAAAACTCCTGCAGGCACGCAACCAGATGCTGGGTGCAGCGGCGCAAAGCAAGATCCTCGCTGGCGTGCGCCCCAACGGCCTGAACGATGAGCCGCAATACCAGTTGATCATCGACGACGAACACGCCAGCGCGCTGGGTGTGACCTTGTCGGACATCAACGACACCCTGTCGATTGCGCTGGGTGGCAGCTACGTCAACGACTTCATCGATCGTGGCCGGGTCAAGAAGGTTTACCTGCAAGGCGATGCCGGTGCACGGATGAACCCTGAAGACCTGAAAAAGTGGTACGTGCGCAACAACCAGGGGCAAATGGTGCCATTGTCGGCCTTCGCCACCGGCGAGTGGGTCTTCGGTGCACCGAAGCTGACGCGCTATAACGGTGTACCGGCCATGGAAATCCTCGGTACTCCGGCACCGGGTTACAGCACCGGCCAGGCCATGGCCGAGATCGAACGTCTGGCCAAGGACCTGCCGGCGGGTATCGGTATTTCCTGGACCGGCCTGTCGTACGAAGAACGCCTGTCGGGCTCGCAAGCACCTGCACTGTACGCACTGTCGCTGCTGGTGGTGTTCCTCTGCCTGGCGGCCCTGTATGAAAGCTGGTCGATCCCGATCGCGGTCATGCTGGTGGTGCCACTGGGGGTTATCGGTGCCTTGATGGCGACCAGCCTGCGCGGCCTGTCCAACGACGTGTTCTTCCAGGTCGGCTTGCTGGTGACAGTAGGTCTGGCGGCGAAGAACGCCATTCTGATCGTCGAGTTCGCCAAAGAGCTGCACGAACAGGGCAAGGGACTGGTCGAGGCTACGGTCGAAGCATGCCGGATGCGTCTGCGTCCGATCATCATGACCTCGATGGCGTTCATCCTCGGCGTCGTGCCGCTGGTGATTTCCACCGGTGCCGGCTCCGGCAGCCAACATTCGATTGGTACTGGCGTAATCGGCGGTATGATTACCGCCGTCGTTCTGGCGATCTTCTGGGTGCCGCTGTTCTTCGTCTCGATCTCCGGGCTGTTCAAGGGCAAACAGAAAAACATTAAACACCACGAGGCTGGCCAATGAGCAAGTCACTGATTTCCCTGGCTGTCACTGCGTTCATTCTGAGTGGCTGCTCCCTGATACCCGAGTATCAGCAACCGGCCTCCCCGGTGGCTGCGCAGTACCCGCAAGGTCCGGCCTACGAGCCGGCCCAGGCGGCCAATGTGGCGGCGGCCGAGCAAGGCTGGCGGCAGTTTTTCCGCGATCCTGCGCTGCAAAAGCTGATCGAGACCGCGCTGGTCAACAACCGCGACCTGCGCGTGGCGGCGTTGAACATCGACGCCTACCGCGCCCAGTACCGCATCCAGCGCGCCGACCTGTTCCCGGCGGTTTCGGCCACCGGCAGCGGCAGCCGCCAGCGCATGCCGGCCGACATGTCGACCACCGGCCAGAGTAATATCAGCAGCAGCTATTCAGCAACACTGGGCATCAGTGCCTATGAGCTGGACCTGTTCGGCCGGGTGCGCAGCCTCAGCGAGCAGGCCCTGGAAAACTACTTCGCCACCGAAGAAGCCCGTCGCAGCACGCAGATCAGCCTGGTGGCCAGCGTGGCCAATGCCTACCTGACCTTGCAGGCTGACAAAGAGCTGCTCAAGCTGACCCAGGATACCCTCAAGACCTACGACGAAAGCCTGCGCCTGACCAGCCGCAGCAACGAAGTCGGTGTAGCCTCGGCACTCGACCTGAGCCAGGCACGTACCTCGGTCGAAAGCGCCAAGGCACGGCTGGCCCAGTACCAGCGCCTGGTGGCTCAGGATCAGAACAACCTGACCCTGCTGCTGGGCACCGGCCTGCCAGCCGGCTTGCCTGAAGCGCAGCCATTGAGCGCAGACCTGTTCAGCGAAATGCCGGCCGGCATGCCGTCCGACCTGTTGCAGCGTCGCCCGGACATCCTCCAGGCCGAACACAGCCTCAAGGCGGCCAACGCCAATATCGGCGCGGCACGTGCGGCCTTCTTCCCCAGCATCAGCCTGACCGCCAATGCCGGCACCATCAGTCCTGACCTGTCGGGGCTGTTCAAGGGGGGGTCTGGCACTTGGTTGTTCCAGCCGAGCATCAACCTGCCGATCTTCAACGCCGGCAGCCTGCGTGCCAGCCTGGACTACTCCAAAATCCAGAAGGAAATCAGCGTCGCCAACTACGAGAAGGCGATTCAGACCGCCTTCCAGGAAGTGTCCGACGGCCTGGCCGCACGCAAGACCTACGACGAACAGTTGCAGGCGCAGCGTGACTTCGTGACCGCCAACCAGGATTACTACCGCCTGGCCGAGCGTCGCTACCGGATCGGCATCGACAGCAACCTGACCTTCCTCGACGCCCAGCGCTCGCTGTTCAGTGCCCAACAGACACTGATCACCGACCGCCTGGCGCAGCTCACCAGCGAGGTCAACCTGTACAAGTCGCTCGGTGGCGGCTGGTACGAGAACAGCGCGCAGAACCAACCTATCGCCAAGGAAAAACCTTCGGTGCAGTTGTTCTGATAATGCTGACATGAAAAACAACAAACCCGCCTGATGGCGGGTTTGTTGTTTTTGGGTGGACGGGCTTGTGGTGACGGTCTGAGAGAGAGGTTCCGGCCCGGAAAGGGTCGGAACCCATCTCACAGACCACAACCACCAGTCATTCCAACACACCCCACCCAGAAAACCATCAAAACCATCAATGATCGTGATGCAGATAAGCAGGCTCTTTAGGCAAGCGCAGGCTGAACAGGAAAGCCACGGCCATCATCACCGTCACATACCAGTAGAAGCTGTTTTCCATCCCCACGTTCTTCAGGTTCAGCGCCACATACTCGGCCGACCCACCAAACATCGCGTTGGCCACCGCATACGCCAGCCCGACGCCAAGCGCCCGCACCTGCGGCGGGAACATCTCGGCTTTTACCAGCCCGCTGATCGAGGTGTAGAAGCTGACAATCGCCAGCGCCAGGGTGATCAACGCAAAGGCTATGAACGGACTGGTCACGGTCTTCAGTGCCATCAGGATCGGGAAGGTGCACAGCGTGCCCAGCGCGCCGAACCAGAGCATCGAATTACGGCGCCCGATACGGTCGGCCAGCATGCCGAACAACGGCTGCATGCACATGTACACAAACAGCGCGCCGGTCATGATGTAGCTGGCGGTCTTGGGCTGCATGCCACCGGTGTTGACCAGGTACTTCTGCATGTAGGTGGTGAAGGTGTAGAAAATCAGCGAACCGCCAGCGGTGTAACCCAGCACAGTGATAAAGGCTGCTTTATGGTGTTTGAACAAGGCCGCGACGCTGCCGGCGTCCTTGTCCTTGCGGCTTTCGGCAGTGGTGGTTTCATTCAGGCTGCGACGCAGAAACAGGGCGATGACCGCCGCGCAGGCGCCGACCACGAACGGGATACGCCAGCCGTAATCACGCAGTTCTTCAGTGCTGAGAAACTGCTGCAGGATGACCACGGTCAGCACTGCCAGCAACTGGCCGCCGATCAGGGTCACGTACTGGAACGAGGCGAAGAAGCCGCGCTGACCGCGCAACGCCACTTCGCTCATGTAGGTGGCGGTGGTGCCGTATTCGCCGCCCACCGACAAGCCCTGCACCAGACGCGCCACCAACAGCAGCGCCGGTGCCCAGGCGCCAATGCTGGCGTAGGTCGGCAGACAGGCGATGACCAGCGAGCCTGCGCACATCATGCTGACCGAAATCAGCATCGAGCTTTTGCGCCCATGCTTGTCGGCCACCCGGCCAAACAGCCAGCCGCCGATGGGGCGCATCAGAAAGCCTGCGGCAAACACGCCAGCGGTATTGAGCAGCTGTACGGTGGGATCATCGGAGGGGAAGAATGCAGGCGCAAAGTAGATCGCGCAGAAGGCGTAGATGTAGAAGTCGAACCATTCGACAAGGTTGCCTGACGAGGCCCCTACGATCGCGAAGATGCGCTTGCGGCGCTCTTCTCCGGTGTAGTGCGGCTGCGTGGTCGTTGCCATGTGTCTTTCTCCCCATCCTGGTGTGGTATTGGCGCAATTGCTGGGTTCAGGATACCCCTTATTACGAAACAATTGGTCACAACTGGCGGGATTAAAGTTCCACATACCGAGCCTGGGCAGCGACGCCAAAGGCTGGAAAAAAAGACGCAGGCCGAAGCCTGCGAAGAGGAGGTAAAGACTTTACAGATGTACAGGTTGATCCGTTATACGCGCTCGATGGCCAGTGCCAGGCCTTGGCCGACGCCGACGCACATGGTCGCGAGGCCTTTGCGGCCGTCGGTTTTTTCCAGCTGATGCAGTGCTGTCAGTACCAACCGGGCGCCGCTCATGCCCAGCGGGTGACCCAGGGCAATGGCGCCGCCGTTAGGGTTGACCTGTGGCGCGTCGTCGGCCAGACCCAGCTCGCGCAGAACCGCCAGGCCCTGGCTGGCGAAGGCTTCGTTGAGTTCGATCACGTCGAAATCGGCAACGGCAACACCCAGGCGCTCGACCAGTTTGCGCACAGCAGGCACCGGACCAATGCCCATGACACGTGGCTCGACACCGGCGCTGGCCATGCCGAGAATCCGTGCGCGGGGCGTCAGGCCGTGCTTTTTGACCGCTTCTGCCGAAGCGAGGATCAGCGCGGCGGCACCGTCGTTGACACCCGAGGCATTGCCGGCGGTCACGGTCTTGTCCGGGCCGTTGACCGGCTTGAGCTTGCTCAGGGTTTCCAGGCTGGTGTCGGCACGCGGGTGCTCGTCCTTGTCGACGATGGTTTCACCCTTCTTGTGTGCTACACGTACCGGCACGATTTCTTCGGCGAAAAAGCCCGCGGCCTGGGCCGCCGCCGTGCGCTGTTGGCTGCGCAGGGCGAAAGCGTCCTGGTCGGCGCGCGAAACCTTGTAATCGTCGGCCACGTTGTCGGCGGTTTCCGGCATCGCATCGACGCCGTACTGGGCTTTCATCAACGGGTTGATGAAGCGCCAGCCGATGGTGGTGTCTTCCAGCTTCATGTTGCGCGAGAACGCCGCATCGGCCTTGCCCATCACGAACGGTGCACGCGACATCGACTCGACGCCGCCGGCAATGGCCAGCTCCATCTCGCCCGAGGCAATGGCGCGGAAGGCCGTGCCGATGGCGTCCATGCCCGAAGCGCACAGGCGGTTCAGGGTCACACCCGGAATGCTCGCCGGCAAACCGGCCAGCAGCGCAGCCATGCGCGCCACGTTACGATTGTCTTCGCCGGCCTGGTTGGCGCAGCCGAAGAACACTTCGTCGACATCGCTCCAGTTGACCGAAGGGTTGCGCTCGATCAATGCCTTGAGCGGCACGGCCGCCAGGTCGTCGGCGCGCACGATGGACAAACCACCGCCAAAGCGGCCGATGGGGGTGCGGATCGCGTCGCAGATAAAGACGTCACGCATCATGCTTCTCCTGGCGTCTGGCCGTGGGCGGCTGCAGTGCGCGCTTCCAGGTCACGCAGGGCAGTCAGTTCGACGTCGGTCGGGTCGGCCGAGAAGGTCACGTTTTCGGCAAAGCGGACCGGCCAGCCGGTGGCAGCGATCACTTGCTCGCGGGTCACGCCTGGGTGCAGGGTGGTGACCACGAACTCGTTGCTGCCCTCTTCCGGTTCCATGATGCACAGGTCAGTGATGATGCCGACCGGGCCTGCGCCTGGCAGACCCAGACGCTTGCGCGAGTCGCCGCCTTCGCCATGGCCGACCGAGGTGATGAAGTCCAGGCGGTCGACGAACGAACGTGGCGACTGCTTGAGAATGATCAGCACCGATTTGGCGGAACCGGCGATTTCCGGCGCACCACCGGCACCCGGCAAGCGCACTTTCGGATTGTGGTAGTCGCCGACCACGGTGGTGTTGATGTTGCCGAAGCGGTCGACCTGCGCCGCACCGAGGAAGCCCAGGTCGACACGGCCGCCTTGCAGCCAGTAGCGGAAGATTTCGCTGGTCGACACCACGGTATCAGCGGTTTCGGCCAGTTCACCGTCGCCGATCGACAGCGGCAACACAGTCGGCTTGGCACCGATCGGGCCCGATTCGTAGATCAGCACGACGTCTGGCGAAGAGGTCAGGCGCGCCAGGTTGGCGGCCTTGGACGGCAGGCCGATGCCCACGAAGCAGACGGTGCCGTTATTCAGACGACGCGCGGCGGCAATGGTCATCATTTCACTGGTGGTGTACGTCATTACTTTGCCTCCGCAGCGCTGGCCAGCTTGTTCTTGAATTCACTGAAATCGGCGGTGTCCTGAATGTACTCTTTGATCCAGGCCTGGAAACCTTCGCGGTCGCGGGCAATCGGGTCCCAGTCCTGATAGAAACGGTTGTCACGTTCGTAGTAGCCATGGGCATACGAAGGGTGGGCGCCGCCCGGCACCAGGCAAACGGCGCTCAGCGCCCAGGTTGGCAATACGCAGGAGTTCATTGGCGCTTGCAGGTCGTCGACGATCTCTTCGACGGTGACGATGCAGCGCTTGGCCGCCAGGGCCGCTTCTTTCTGCGAACCGAGAATGCCCCAGATCAGCACGTTGCCTTTACGGTCGGCCTTCTGCGCGTGAATCACAGTCACATCAGGGCGTACCGATGGCACGGCCGCCAGCACTTCGCCGGTGAACGGGCAGGTAACGGTCTTGATCAGCGGGTTGACCTTGGGCAGGTCGGAGCCGGCGTAGGCACGCAGCACGGCGAACGGCAGGCCCGAGGCACCGGCAACGTAGGCGTTGGCGAGGTCGGCATGGCTGTGTTCTTCCAGCTCCAGGGGGCGCGGCCATTTCTTTTCAACGGCATCGCGCAGACGGTGCAGAGAACCGACGCCAGGGTTACCGCCCCAGGAAAAGATCAGGCGCTTGACGCAACCGGCGCCGATCAACTGGTCGTAAATCAGGTCCGGGGTCATGCGCACCAGGGTCAAGTCGCGCTTGCCCTGACGGATGATTTCATGGCCGGCGGCCGAGGGGATCAAATGCGTGAAACCTTCCAGCGCGACGGTATCGCCGTCGTTGACCAGTTGTTTCACCGCATCACGTAAAGACATGATTTCAGCCATGAGGTGCTCCCGAACCCAACGTCACGTTCAATGATCGGCGCAATGAATCAGCGCCGCGATGAACATGAGGTTATGCGCGAGCCGGGCAGCAAACAATCCGATAATCGATTATTCGTTCGATAATCGAACAGGATTGAAAGCGGTTCTCAGGTGAAAATCTGCGCGCTCAATTCACGGCTGGCTTCGAGCATGATCGGCAGAAAACGCTGCTCCAGTTCATGGCGCGCTACCCGCGCTGCGCTGGTGCTGACGTTCAGTGCGGCCAGTACCTGGCCAGACGCGTCATACACCGGTACCGCTATCGAACGCAGGCCTTGTTCCAGCTCCTGGTCGACGATGCACCAGCCTTGTTGACGCACCTGCTGCAAGCAGTCGAACAAGGCCTCACGGGTACGCAGGGTACGGCTGGTCTTGGGCTGCATATCGACGTGATCAAGGTATTCGCGCAGGGTCACATCGTCCAGTGCCGCCAGCAGGATACGCCCCATGGACGTGCAATAGGCCGGCAAGCGGCCACCCACCGAGAGGTCGACGGAGATCAATCGCTGAGTGGTCGCAGACCGGGCGATATAAAGGATGTCTTCGCCCTCCAGCGTTGCCATGTTGCACGCTTCATGAAGCTGATCGCTCATGCGGTCCAGATAAGGCTGGGAAGACATCGCCAGCGGCGTGGACGACAGATAGGCGTGGCCCAGGGTCAGTACCTTGGGCAGCAACGAATAGGTACGACCGTCTGTCGTCGCGTAGCCGAGTTTGATCAACGTGTGCAGGCAACGACGTACGGCAGCCCGCGGGATTTCGGTGCGATGGCTGATCTGGGCGATGGTCAGGTGGCGCTTGCGTTCTTGAAAGGCATGAATGACGGCAAGCCCGCGCGCCAGTGAGGTCATGAAATCCGGGTCGCCGGTCAGCGCCTGAATGCGCTTGGCCGGTGAGGCGACGATGGGCGGAGCCAGCGAGACAAAAGAATTACGCAGTTCTTCATTCATGACCACACCCTCAGCATTATCCTTGCAGACCTTGTATTTCAAAGGTTCGGGCCTTTATGCAACATAATGGAGGTGGCCCACATGTGCGATTATCGAACAAGTGGCCGATAATCGCAATTGACCCCTGACAAATATACTTATACCTTTACCCCTGCCATGAAGTGGCTTCTTGGAAATCCTGGTCAGGTACCCACTGAGAAGTCCAAGGCAACGGCCTTGTCCACGAAGCAAGGCCGTTTTTATTGCTGCCTCCCCTTCTGTTTTGTTACCAGATGAATGTGCGCCCGCCGCTGAAAGTTCCCGATCAATTGCCGTAACGCAAAACAATCGACATTGTGCGTCCCCCGTAGTTGACGTCCCGGTGCTTCTTGGAGATAGTAGCTCTCACTTGGCTGCTTATACCTTGCGTCGTGATTGTGCTCTTCGTGCCATCCCGGGCCGATCGCCATTTTTCGATGCGTCACGCAATGCCCTGTTGCGTTAACCTCGATGCAAGGTTCGGCCAATGTCCGCAATGTCCAGCATTGCGTCTTGCTCATACGAATGTCGCTACGACAGCTGTTTTTTTCTGGTGCCCGTAGCCGCGAGCCACCACAAGCGTCGAGCATTGCCCTCGAAGTACTGGATTGCCTGCATGGCCCGACCGTTGTGTCTGTCCTGCCCTCCGGTGCAGTGAGCGAATGCTCGCACTTGCAGTGCCTGGCGTTAACACCGGAACTCATTGGACATGATCAGGTAACACCCGTGACTAAAGATGAACTGCGCGCGGAACTTGAGCGCCACGAACAACGCTACAAGGAAGTTTACGGTGGCGAAGTGACCACCTATGCCGCTCAGCCTGAGCCGGAACGCAAACCCTGGCGCAAACGCGCCACGGTTCAGGACCAGGCGTTCAAGCAAGAGCTGCAACGCATGGAAAAAGAACTCAAAGAAGACGAGTGACCGTCGGCTCGACAGAGCGACAACCGCCCTTTTACTTCGTGTCTTGCCCTTTTCGGGGCGGTTGCGTCGTGCCCGCAAGCTGCTGATTATCGATACCGATCAGCGGCCGATATATGGAAGTGTATTTTTTCTGTCATAATCCCGCCCCCTTCAGAACGGGTCAGAAAATCTACATGATCGATTTATTCAGCGGGCTTGATGCATGGGTGCTTGTGAGCCTGTTGCTCGCCCTGGCATTCGTCCTATCGTTCGAGTTCATCAACGGCTTTCATGACACTGCCAACGCGGTGGCGACGGTCATCTATACCAAAGCCATGCCACCACACCTGGCAGTGTTCGCCTCCGGGGTGTTCAACTTCCTCGGCGTCCTGCTGGGCGGTGTCGGCGTGGCCTATGCAATCGTCCACCTGTTGCCGGTCGAACTGCTGATCAACGTCAACACCGGCCACGGGCTGGCCATGGTGTTCTCGCTGCTGACCGCGGCCATTGCCTGGAACCTGGGCACCTGGTACTTCGGTATTCCGGCCTCCAGCTCCCATACCCTGATCGGCTCGATCCTGGGTGTCGGCCTTGCCAATGCCTTGATCAATGGCATTCCGGTCAGTGACGGCGTGAACTGGCAGAAGGCAATCGATATCGGCGCCTCGCTGGTGTTCTCGCCACTGGCCGGCTTTCTCGTTGCGGGTCTGTTGTTGCTCGCGCTGAAAAAATGGCGCCCGCTGTCGAAGATGCACAAGACTCCCGAACAGCGCCGCAC
The DNA here is from genome assembly GCF_054589175.1 of Pseudomonas sp. 3A(2025). Classification (NCBI taxonomy): domain Bacteria; kingdom Pseudomonadati; phylum Pseudomonadota; class Gammaproteobacteria; order Pseudomonadales; family Pseudomonadaceae; genus Pseudomonas; species Pseudomonas sp. 3A(2025). The sequence continues at coordinate 794,290 of NZ_BAAILM010000113.1, forward strand.
GCTGGACGACAAGAAGCACCCACCGTTCTGGAACCGTCTGGTGCTGGTCATTTCGGCCATGGCGGTCAGCTTCGTGCATGGCTCCAACGATGGCCAGAAAGGCATCGGCCTGATCATGCTGGTGCTGATCGGCATCGTGCCGTCGCAGTTCGTCCTCGACCTGAACAGCACCACCTATCAGATCGAACGTACCCGCGATGCCACCTTGCACCTGAGTCAGTTCTACCAGCGCAACCACGCCACGCTAGGCGAATACCTGGCCATGGGCAAGGTTGCGCAAACCGACCTGCCGTCGACCGCAGCGTGTGATGTCAAGCAGACCATGCCGACCATCGATGCCCTGCTGACCAAGCTGCAAGGCGTGACCGACTACACCGCGCTGAACGCCGAAGACCGCATTGAAGTGCGCCGCTACCTGCTGTGCCTGGACGACACGGCGCGCAAGGTCGGCAAGCTGCCTGATCTGGCCGCCCGTGAAAAATCCGACCTGAACAAGCTGCGCAAGGACTTGACCGCCACCACCGAGTACGCACCGTTCTGGGTGATTCTGGCAGTCGCACTGGCGCTGGGTATCGGCACCATGGTTGGCTGGAAACGTGTCGTGCTGACCATCGGCGAGAAGATCGGCCGTCAAGGCATGACCTATGCGCAAGGCATGTCGGCGCAGATCACCACCGCCACCGCCATCGGTCTGGCCAACGTGTTCAGCCTGCCGGTGTCGACCACGCACATCCTGTCGTCGGGCGTAGCCGGTACCATGGTCGCCAACCGTAGCGGTCTGCAAGGCGGCACGGTACGCACCATCCTGCTGGCCTGGGTCTTGACCCTGCCGGCTACGGTCTCGCTGTCTGCCGGCCTGTTCTGGCTGGCGTCCATGGCGCTGTCCTGATCAGCTCTGGTTCGACCTGAAAAGCCCCCGTGCCCCGCAAGGCCGGGGGCTTTTTCGTGTCAACGCCTTTTGCTGCCCAGCAACGACCCCATCAACCCACGCACCAGTTGCCGTCCAAGCTGCCCGGCGGCCTGACGCATGACGCTTTTCATGGCCTGCCCGGCCAGCCCGCCAAAAAAATCACCGGCCTTGTCACTGGGACTTGCGTCCTGCGGCGCCGTCATTTTGCGTGTGGCCAGTATTTCGTAAGCGGACTCTCGATCAACAGGTTTGTCATAGCGACCCGCAAGCGGCGAGCCCGCTATCAACGCACTGCGCTCAACCTCGCTCAACGGCCCGATGCGCGATTGCGGCGGGGCGATCAGCACGCGCTGGACCATCGCCGGCGTGCCCTTGTCTTGCAGCGTGCCGACCAGTGCTTCACCGGTGCCCAGTTCGGTCAATACGGCGCGTGCGTCGAAAGCAGGATTGGGCCTGAAGCCCTCGGCGACGGCTCGCAGCGACTTCTGTTCACGGGCCGTAAAGGCGCGCAGGCCATGCTGAATGCGCAGCCCCAGCTGGGCCAGCACCTCATCGGGTAAATCACTCGGCGACTGGGTAACGAAGAACACCCCCACACCTTTGGAGCGGATCAGCCGCACGACCTGCTCAAGCCGCTCCTGCAAGGCCTTGGGCGTATCGGCAAACAGCAAATGCGCTTCATCGAAGAACAACGCCAATAGCGGTTTATCGGTATCGCCGCGCTCAGGCAACTGCTCGAACAACTCCGCCAGCAGCCAGAGCAGAAACGTGGCGTAGACCTTGGGCGCCTCGTGCACCAGTCGGCTGGCGTCGAGCAAATGAATACGCCCGCGCCCGTCGCTGGCCGGTTGCAGAATGTCCTGTAATTGCAGGGCCGGCTCACCGAACAAGGCTTCGGCACCCTGCTGTTCCAGCACCGCCAGACGCCGCTGCAAGGCCTGGCTGGAAGCGCTGGTCATCAACGCTGCGTCCTCGCCCAGCAGTGCCGGGTTATCGCGCAAATGCACCAGCAAGGCCTTGAGGTCTTTGAGATCGAGCAGCAACAAGCCTTCACGGTCGGCCACTTTAAACGCTGCATATAGGGCAGCCTGCTGGCTGTCGGTCAGCGCCAGCAAGTTACCCAGCAGCAACGGGCCCATTTCACTCAATGTGGTACGCAATGGATGACCGGATTTGCCATCAATGTCCCACAAGGTCACCGGATAAGCCTGAGGTCGATGCACCAGCCAGGGCATTCCGGCCAGCCGTTCGACAATCTTGTCCGACACACTCCCCGTCGCCCCCAGACCACAGAGGTCACCCTTGATGTCAGCGGCAAACACCGCCACCCCGGCCTCACTGAACGCCTCGGCCAGCCGCTGCAAGGTGACCGTTTTGCCGGTGCCGGTCGCACCCGCAACCAGACCATGACGGTTGGCCAGGCGCAGCGCCTGGACCACCGGTTGAGCGCCTGGGTCGGCACCCAGAACGATTGCTTGAGAATCCGGCATTGACTCAATCCTCTTGGCAGGATCGTTCAGTGTCCTCTCAAAACGACCACCATGACCTTCCACCCGGCGGACGGTCGCAGTCCGGCTTGAACAACTATTCTGTCAGTGGTCATACCCCAGGCGCACCACAGGAGCTGCCTTGTGCATATTGCCGACATGACCATGTTCTACGCCCCGGCCAGCGGCGGCGTGCGCACCTACCTGGATGCCAAGCACCGCCGCCTGCTGCGTTATCCGGGTGTGCGTCACAGCCTGCTGATTCCCGGTGCGCGCAGTTGTCATGAGGATGGTGTGTATCACGTGCCGGCACCGCCGCTGCCCTTCGGTAATGGCTACCGCTTTCCATGGCGGGTCAGCCCCTGGCGGGCGACCCTGCAAAGCCTCAAGCCGGACCTTATCGAGGTCGGCGACCCTTACCTCACTGCCTGGGCCGCACTGGACGCACGTCGCCAGCTCGATGTACCGGTCATCGGTTTCTATCACTCCGACCTGCCCTTGCTGATCAGCAATCGCATGGGCCACTGGCTAGGCAGCAGCGCCCAGGCGTATATCAGCAAGCTGTATGGCCACTTCGACCGGGTGCTGGCCCCCAGCCAGACGATGGCCGACAAGTTGCTGGCAATGGGCGTCGGGCAGGTGTACGTGCAACCGCTGGGTGTCGACTTGCAGATGTTTCATCCGCAGCTTCGCGACCCGCGCCTCAGGCAGACGCTGGGGCTGGGCCCCGAAACCCGGTTACTGATCTTTGCCGGGCGTGGCTCCAGAGAAAAGAATCTTCCCGTGCTGCTGCATTGCATGCAGCGCCTTGGGCCACGTTATCACCTGCTGCTGGTCGGTTCGCACATGCCGACCCGGGTGCCAGACAACGTGTCGGTGATCGACCGTTTCTGCGCCCCCGGCGAGGTCGCGCGCCTGCTGGCCAGTGCCGATGCTCTGCTGCATGCCGGCGACCAGGAAACCTTTGGCCTGATCGTGCTCGAAGCCATGGCCTGTGGCATTGCCGTGGTAGCGGTCGATGCCGGGGCATTCAGCGAGATCATCCCTTGCACCTGCGGCATCCTGTGCGCGGCCAATCAGCCACAAGCCATGGCCTGTGCCGTGCATGAGCTGTTCAGTGGCGATGTACAAGCCATCGGCCGGGCCGCAAGGCGTCATGTTGAACATCGCTACAACTGGGACAACGTGGTCGCAGGACTATTGGGCCATTACCGCGCCGTGCTGGGATGCCAACTACCGGCCATGGCCCATGGTTAAGCCTGCAAACCCTGCGGTGCTGCTGGTTTTACATGATGTGGCACCGTGTAACTGGCGAGCCTATGCAGACTTTGTGGCCGCCGTCGATGCGCTCGGGCAGATCCCCATCACCTGGTTGGTGGTGCCGGACTTTCACAAGCGTCACCCGCTGGACAGCGACCCGGACTTGCTTGACCTGCTCTATCTGCGCCTGAGCCGAGGCGATGAGCTGGTGCTGCACGGTTATTACCATTGCGACGACGCGCCCGCCCCGCGCCAGGCGAACGACTACATCATGCGCCGGCTGTATACCCACGAAGGCGAGTTTTACGGCCTTTCAGAGCGACAGGCGTTGATGCGTCTGGATGCAGGCATCGAGGTGTTCAGACGCCATGGCTGGCCCTTGTACGGATTTGTCGCCCCGGCCTGGCTGATGAGCGCCGGCACGCGTCAGGCACTGGCGCAAAGGCCGCTGCACTACACCAGCGACCGGCGTGGCCTTTACCGGCTGCCCGATTTTCAACGATTTGCAGCGCCAGGACTGGTCTGGAGCGCACGCAGCCCGCTGCGCCGAGGCGCTTCATGGCTGCTCAGTCATTACCAGGAACGACAATGGCAGCAGGCGCCGGTGATTCGCCTGGGCTTGCACCCGGTAGACATGCGCCACGCGCTGGCACGCCATTACTGGCTGGCCGTCTTGCAACGCTTGCTCGATGAGGGACGTCAGCCGCTGACCAAGCATGACTGGCTCGCCACTCAGGGCTGTTCTTCGGGGGTATCGGTGTCCGGGGAATGAGTCTGACGCCACAGCTCGGCAGCACCGGTAAATTCAGTGCCGTCTTCGGGGCTCAGGGCATCGGGGTCGTAACGGCTCAGGCAGCCCTCGCCAATCACCGGCGGGGCAGTTGAAGTGGCTTTGTCGCGTGGGTCGCTCATGGCCGGCACTGCACAGGGAAGAAGCGGCCAACCGTACCCCGGACGAGTGCGGTTGGCCAGAGCCGATCAGTCGAAGACGACGGTCTTGTTGTCGTGCACCATTACCCGGTCTTCCAGGTGGGCACGCAGGCCGCGGGCCAGCACCAGCTTCTCGACATCGCGCCCCAGGCGCACGGTGGTTTCGATGCTGTCGCGATGGCTGATGCGCGCCACGTCCTGCTCGATGATCGGACCGGCATCGAGCTCTTCGGTCACATAGTGACAAGTGGCACCGATCAGCTTCACGCCACGCAGCGCAGCCTGGTGGTAAGGCTTGGCGCCCACGAACGACGGCAGGAAGCTGTGGTGGATGTTGATGACGCGATGAGCATATTCCTGACACAACTGCGGCGGCAGAATTTGCATGTAACGCGCCAGCACCACGACATCCGCACGATACTCGCCGACCAGACGCGACACTTCGGCAAACGCGGGCTGCTTGTCTTTAGGATCGACCGGTACATGGTAGTAAGGGATGTTGTGCCACTCGACCATACTGCGCAGGTCCTGGTGATTGGAAATCACGCAGGCGATTTCGCAGTCCAGTTCTTCACTGTGCCAGCGGTGCAGCAAGTCGGCCAGGCAGTGGGACTCGCGGCTGGCCATCAATACCACGCGCTTTTTCTGGCCGGAGTCGGTAATGCGCCAGTCCATCGAAAATTCTTCGGCGATTGGCGCAAACGCTTCGCGAAAACCATCGAGATCGAAAGGCAGCGTGTCAGCACGAATTTCGTGGCGCATGAAAAACCAGCCACTGAGATTGTCAGAATGATGACTCGACTCTGTAATCCAGCCGTTGTAGGACGCCAGAAAGTTACTGACCTTGGCAACGATGCCGACCCGATCCGGGCAAGCGGTCACCAGGCGAAAAGTGCGCATGGGTAAAACTCCAGAACTCCATAAAGGCGGCCATTCTAGCCGCTGCGCTGCAAAACTGCAGTATTGCTGTCATGCCGGTGCGGCACCGGGTTATGGCACAACGCCTCCCCCTTTAGGATTGCATCTTGCCAGTATGCTTTGCGCAAAGAAATTTTCGCAAAAAGTCTTACACTCAAGACGGAATTTTCGTGCAATAAATTCCGACATAACGCTTTTTTCAGCCCGCCCTTAAACAGTGCTCTATCGTCGTCATAGAGCAGACTAAGAACGATTGGGTTGACCGATATGACGTTTTTTATGATCCCATTCATGGCCATGGATGGCGACATTCCGTACAGCCGGGACCCACATATTCAGGCGCGACAAAGGCACCCGGCTAGTTCTGCGATGCTGTACGGCAGCTGTATATCTACGAAGCATTTCAAATAAAACCTATTAAATGTTTACTTGCTCAAACCGCCTGACTATTATTGCCGCACTGTCTCCCTGCAACCCTTCGCACAATAGGTATGCCTCATGTCACTGATCATCGAATACCGCGCCACGGAAGAAGCTATCAAAGAGCTGCAGGCGCGTTTGAAAAATCTGTCCCAAGATGACAAATTGCAAGCCGAGCTGGAATTCGAAGGCAAACTGCGCGCCCTGATGGGCGAGTACCAGAAGTCGCTGCGCGACATCATTGCCCTGCTCGATCCAGACGCCAAGATCAACAAGGCTCCACGCGGCGGCGTCGTAAAAACGACCGCCACCAAGCGTGCTCGCAAGGTCAAGCAATACAAGAACCCGCATAACGGTGAAGTCATCGAAACCAAAGGTGGCAACCACAAAACCCTGAAAGAGTGGAAAGCTCGCTGGGGCGGCGACGAAGTTGAAAGCTGGGCAACCCTGCTGGGCTGATCACTGCGCCTGCAACCCGCTAAAACGCCAGCTTGCTGGCGTTTTTTATTTGTATGAACTTGTACGAAAATTCGCGTCTTGTTACTGGCCAGATAACAGCCGCCAGGCGCGCCAAACGCCTGACAGCATAAGCACGCTACAACCCCAACGTGCCACGTAATTGCTGTACATACTCCTGCCACTCGTTCAATACCTTGTGCTGCGCAGGACTGGCACTTGGCGACAACTCGAGCCACGCGCTGGTAAAACTTTGCAAAGTATTCGGAGCCCCGTATTCGGGATGGCTCAAACGTGCCCGGCAGAAATCCAGCCAGCGCTGTTGTTCTTCGGCACTCAAGGTGCCGTAAAAATTACGCGCCCGGTAGCGAAACAATAACTCAGGCAAGCGCAAGTCATCGAAAGGCCACACGGGCTGCGCCAATTGCTCAGGCTCGGCCATGCGTACTTGCTCGCACAATCGACGGTCACGATCGCCAATAAAACCGTCATACAACTGCTGCTCGGGATCTTCATGCCCGCTGAAGTCCTCCTTGGCATACACCGCCTGCACACGCGCCTGCCAAAGTTTCTGGCTGTGCTGCAATGACACTGCACGCTCGTGCAAGAGCGTCATATCCAGTTGCAAACGTTGTTGATCTTGTTCGCGCAGAACATTCATCGGGGCCAGCACCGGGCAGCGGTTTATATGAACAAGTTTGAGCGGCACCGGCCGTTCGCCCTCGGCCAGGTCTTCGCGCCGGGTATATAAACGCTGACGCAGCGTCTCGGCGTCTTCCTCAAGCAACGGTGCAGTGTCCAGGTGCAGGTCACAGACAATCAGCGCATTGCGGTTTTGCGGGTGCCATGCCAATGGCAGTACCACCCCCAGATAATGCCGGGCGGCCGAGAAGCGGCCGGAGATATGCACCAGCGGCTGTAACAGCGTGATCTGCTCCTGCACCTTGCGCTTGTTACGCAGGTTGAACAGGTAATCATAAAGTCGGGGCTGGCGATCACGTATCAAACGCGCCAGCGCAATGGTGGCGCGCACATCGGACAACGCATCGTGGGCCTGACCATGCTCAAGGCCGTTGGCAGCCGTCAGGCGTTCAAGTTTGAGGCTGACGCGCCCCTCTTCTTCCGGCCAGACAATACCCTCGGGGCGCAGCGCATAGGCGGCGCGCACCACATCGATCAAATCCCAACGGCTGTTGCCACCCTGCCACTCGCGGCCATAGGGATCATAAAAATTGCGGTACAGGCTGTAGCGGGTGACTTCGTCGTCGAAACGCAGGGTGTTGTAACCGGCTCCGCACGTGCCCGGTGCCGCCAGTTGCGCATGCACCTGCGCCATGAAATCGGCTTCGCTCAACCCCTTTTCGGCCAGCCGCGACGGGGTAATGCCGGTAATCATGCACGCTGCCGGATGAGGCAGGATGTCATCACCGGGTTGGCAGTAAAGGTTGACGGGGGTATTGATCTCGTTGAGTTCTGCGTCGGTGCGGATACCGGCCATCTGCAACGGGCGGTCGCAGCGCGGGTTGATACCGGTCGTTTCGTAGTCGTACCAAAAGATGCTTGAGGTCACGGGCAGTTCCTGAACTAAGTACCCCTGAAGTGTAGAACCTGCCGACTGCAAATAGCCAATGACCGAGCGGCAACGTCGCTTGCGCTGCACGGCCTGCAACCCCTAGCATCCAGATTCGTTCTCAAGTGCCCCGATCATGCTTGCAGCTTCGCCAAGGCCGGCCCCACCACTGGATACCAGACTCAGGATCGAGACGCCCGAGGGCATCGACCTGATCCTGCGTCCGGCCGGCCTGGTTGTACGCACACTGGCCTTCAGCATTGACCTGGGCGTACGCGGCCTGCTGTTGCTCGGCATCTACCTGTTGTTTTCGCTGCTCGATCAACTGGGTGTGGGCCTGACCGCCATTGCCCTGTTTTTGCTCAACTGGTGGTACGCGGTGTTGTTCGAGGTGCTCAACCAGGGCCGGACGCCTGGTAAACAGATCATGGGCCTGCGAGTGGTGCATGATGACGGCACGCCCGTCGGCTGGGCGTCATCGCTGATTCGCAATCTGCTGCGGGTGGTCGACATGCTGCCCTTCGGCTATGCCCTTGGCGCGATCACCTGCCTGAATCATGGGCACTTCAAGCGAATGGGCGATCTGGCGGCCGGCACGCTGGTGATCTACCGCGACCGCCCCTGGCAGCGTCCCGTCCTGCCCGAAGCGCCGCCCTTGATCGCGCCCTTCGTCCTGACGCTTGAAGAGCAACGCGCCATTATCGAACTGGCCGAGCGTCAAGGCCAATTGTCCAGCGCCCGCACTCATGAACTGGCCGCCTGCCTGGCCGAGCCCCTTGGCGTCCATCCCGATCAGGCTGCGGCCCACCTCAACGGCATCGCGCGTGCTCTGGTGGGGCCTGCATGAAACAGTCCCTGTTCGAATCACGCCACCAGGCCGACTGGAACGGTTTTGCCGAACAGTTGAACCGGCTGGAGCGCAACACCCGCAACGCTCAGTCGCGTAAACATGACACCTTCAGCCGTGACTACCGGCGTATCTGCCAACACCTGGCACTGGCCCAGGCACGTGGTTACAGCACGTTTCTGGTCGACTCGTTGCAACAACTGGCAATGCGCGGCCATCAACAGCTGTATCGCCACCAGGGCACACGGGCCACGCAATTGCTGGTGTTCGTACTGGCCGGCTTTCCACGGCGGGTACGGGCCGAGTGGCGCTTCGTGGCGCTGTCGACCCTGCTGCTGTTTGCCAGCCTGCTGGGCATGGGCCTGCTGGTCTATCATGTGCCCGAACTGGTCTACAGTATCGCCAGCCCCGAGCAAGTGCGCGACCTGCAAGTCATGTACGACCCCGGTGTCAGCCGTATCGGCAGACCCGAAGAACGCTCCTCCAGCGAAGACTGGGTGATGTTCGGCCACTACATCATGAACAACATCGGCATCGCCTTTCAGACCTACGCCACCGGCTTGCTGCTGGGCCTGGGCAGCCTGTTCTTTCTGATTTACAACGGCCTGTTGATTGGCGCATTTGCAGGCCACCTGACCGAGATCGGCTACGGCCAGACCTTCTGGACCTTTGTCATCGGCCATGGCGCCTTCGAGCTGACCGGCATCGCACTCGCCGGGGCGGCTGGCCTGAAACTGGGCTGGGCGCTGCTGGCACCGGGCAGAATGCCCCGCAGCCATGCATTACGCGAGGCGGCGCGGCACAGTGTGCAATTGATGGGCGGGGTCATTGTCATGCTGCTGATCGCCGCCTTTATCGAGGCCTACTGGTCCTCCATGGCCTGGCCCGCTGCGTGGATCAAATACCTGGTGGGCGGCCTTTTATGGACTCTGGTAGCCGCCTGGCTACTGCTGGCAGGGCGTACCCGACATGCACCTGACTGAAGCCAGCATCGCCCTGCGCCCCCGCCCCGCCTGGGAGGCACTGGACCTGGGCATCCTGCTGGCCCGCGAACATCGCAGCCTGCTGATGACGTCATGGGCACTGATCACCCTGCCGTTGCTGGCGCTGCTCAGTCTGCTGCTGTGGGATTATCCCGGCGTAGTCCTGCTGCTGTTCTGGTGGCTGAAGCCGCTTTATGAGCGCTTGCCGTTGCTGATTCTGTCGCGTGCCGTGTTTGGCGCGACACCGACATTGAAACAAGCGCTCAAGGCCTGGCCTTCGACCCTCAGGTCACAATGGCTGCCCAGCCTGTTAGCGCGACGCTTGAGCCTGGTGCGCAGCTTTACCTTGCCGGTGCAGCAACTTGAAGGGCTGAGCGGTGCCGAACGCGCCCAGCGCCTGGGCGTACTCTGCCAGGCCGACATGCGCGCTGCACGCTGCCTGACCCTGACAGGCATGCACCTTGAGATGGTCCTGTCTATCGGCCTGATCATGCTGCTGTACCTGCTTGTACCCCGCCAGCTTGAGCACGACCTGGATTGGCTCGGCCTGCTGCAAGGCTCGCAACAGATGCGCTGGGTCGACCACTTGCTCAACCTGCTGTATGCCCTGGTGCTGATCGTCTGGGAGCCGCTGTATGTAGCCTGCGGCTTCACGCTATACCTCAACCGGCGTACCCGCCTGGAAGCCTGGGATATCGAGCTGGTGTTCCGGCGTTTGCGTCAGCGCCTGGCCAATACTGCCGCCAGCCTGTTGCTGGGCACGACCCTGATGCTGGCCTGCCTGCCGTCATCGAGCTGGGCTGCCAGTGTCGATCATGAAGCGGGGCCTGACAGCCCGCGCCTGACCCACCAGCCACTCGACAGCCAGCAATCGCGCCAGGCCATCGAGCAGGTGCTCGACAAACCGCCCTTCAAGAACCCTCAAAGCGTCTCGGGCTGGCGCCTTGCTGAAGATGATCCACCCACCGAAGCGTCCGGCAAGCAATCGGCTGCACCCGACTGGCTGAACCGGCTGCTCGAAGGCGCCAGTCTGATCGCCCGCCTGATCGAAGTTTTACTGTGGGGCCTGGCCATTAGCCTGTTGGTACTGTTGGTCTGGCGCTACCGCCAGTGGCTGCAACTGTTCGTTACGCCGCTGCGCAAACGCAAACCCGTAGCCTGTGCAGCGCCGCAGCAGTTATTCGGCCTGGAGGTGAGCGCCGAAAGCCTGCCCGACGATGTCGCCACCAGCGTGCAGACGTTATGGGCCAGCCAGCCGCGTGAAGCGCTGGGCCTGTTGTATCGGGCGCTGCTCAGCCGGTTGATCAGCAATTATCAGTTACCGCTGAGCCCTGCCGACACCGAAGGGCAGGTGCTTGAGCGCATTGCCCGACTCAACCTTGCGGCACTGAGCACATTCAGCGAGGAACTGACCGGCCACTGGCAAAACCTCGCCTACGGCCATCGATTACCGGCAGCGGATGTTCAGCAACGACTGTGCGAAGGCTGGCGGCAGTTGTTCGACAGCGAGGCACGCGCATGAAGCTGCGCTATCGTGTGCTGTGGAGTGTGCTGATCGCCATGGTCGCCGGGCTTGGCGCGCTGGTGATCGCACAGCTGGAGCCCTATGAAGAAATGGTCGATCAAGGCCCGTCGCCCGAAGTCCGGCGCAACCCCATGCTGGCCGCCGAACACTTTCTGCGCGAACGCACAATCGCTGTGCAAGCGGCCAAGATCTGGAGCGACCTGCCTGATACGCGCCAGCAACGCCAGACCCTTTTACTGCTGGGAAAACGCACGCACATGCGCCCGGCCGAGGTCGAAAAACTGCTTGCCTGGACCCGCGCCGGCGGCCATCTAGTGCTGGTCGCCGAACAGACCTGGAACGAACAGACCCAGCGCAGCGGCGACCTGCTACTCGACCGCCTGCAGATCCGCCGCCTGCTGACCCGCGACCTGCCCGAAATCGAACATGAACAGCCGGCGATTCCTCTGGCCGCACCTCGACCGCCAGCCCAACGCTGGCCGGAACTGACCCGCCTGTACCTGGAAAACGAAACAGCGCCCGCCTACCTGAGTTTTGACCCGGCCTTTCACCTTGAAGACCCCGAGGACCACGCCCGCTACTGGGCCAACAGCGCCAACGCCACACACATGCTGCAACTGGTAGAGGGCGAGGGGCTGGTGACGATTCTCACCGATAGCCAGTTGTGGCAAAACAACGCCATTGGCCGTCACGACAACGCCTGGCTGCTGTGGTACCTGACCCAGGACAGCCACGTCACGCTGATCACCGATACCGATCACGACAACCTGCTGACCCTGCTGCTGCGCCATTTCCCGCAGGCGCTGGTGGCGCTGGCCGTACTGCTGGCGCTGGGCCTGTGGCGGGTCGCGCTGCGTGAAGGTCCCGTGCAATCGCCGGCACCGCTGGCACGCCGGCAACTGGCCGAACACCTGCGCGCCAGTGCCGGCTTTCTACTCCGCCGGCGCGGCCATCAGGCGCTGTTGAAACACCTGCAACAGGATATTCTGCGCCGTGCGCGCCTGCGTCATCCGGGCTTTGAATCGCTGAGCGTCGCCGAACAATGGCAGTTTCTGGCCCGCCTGACCCGGCAACCCACCAGCGCCATCGGCGAAGCCCTGCACCCGCCCTCGGCACAACGCCTGTCCAGCGCCGAATTCACCCGCCAGGTCGCCCACCTGCAAACAATCAGGAATGCCTTGTGATTCTGTATCAGGATTATGAGCGATGCTGCGAGCCACCTTCGCAAATGAAAAACTCGCGCATGAATGCGCAGTTTCTGTATCGTAAAACCCTTATAAACACTGGAAAAAAAGACAATTCGCGCCTAAAGTCACCTCATGCAATATAGCTTTGTGCCGGAGGATAAGGTATGAAACTTGAAGATCGCATGAGCCGCTCAATCAAGCAGCGCACAGGCGTGATTATCTTACGCTCGGACTTTACCAAAATGGGCAGTGACTCCCAGGTCGGACGCGTGCTGGCTCGCTTTGTGGAAGAAGGAATGCTTATTCGCGTGAGCAAGGGAGCATTCGCCAAGACTCGCATCAACAAGTTCACCGGCAAGCCAACACCAGCGGGAACGCTGGAAATGATTGCAGCGGAGCTTTTTCGCAAGCTCAAGATTTCCGTGGAGCCGAGTTCGCTCGTGTCGGAATACAACAGCGGCAGGTCGACCCAGATCCCCATGGGAACCACTGTCAATACCGGGCGGCGACGTATTTCACGGAAAGTGACTGTAGGTGATAGCACTTTAACTTATGAAAAAAATTCCAGACGATCTGAGGGTTGACATCGAAGATGCCGCAACAGCAGGGTTCCTGGGAAATCTACCTGCGGTCGTCGTCGAGAAAGACCAGCACATCACCGATGCATTGCGCATTTTGGCCAACATTCAGGTCACCCACACTGCACAGCAAAAGGATCGCCGCAAAGGCGATCTCATACCAGCGTCGGTCAATGTAGCCACACGACTGATTTTTGCTGGCGGCACCTGCCTTTCGAAAGCGCATGGCCTTATTGAGCGGATGTCCGAAGACATTGACATCAAGGTCATAGTGGAGGAAGTGCCAGAAGGTTACGTTTTGCAAAAAGGCAATCGAGGGCGCTTAAAGGATTTGCACCACGAAGTGGAGCGCTGCCTGACAGAAATGGGCTTTGAGTACGTAGTTCATGACGACAAAGAAAATCCGGTCTTGCGAGACAGCCGACGCTATTACTGCCTGATGGTTTCGTACGTCGCACATTTTCAGGACGTGTCCGGCATGCTTCGGCCCCAGCTCAAGCTTGAGCTGATTCACCGTCCGCCATTGTTGCCAGGTGAAAAGCGCGCAATGGGATATATGCTTGACCAGTTTGTCCCTCGCCATCAACCCTGCCGCTTTTCCATGACGTGTATCACGGTGGCAGAGACGCTGGCTGAAAAGGTTCTCTCACTGCTGAGGCGCTGTGCCTGGAACTGGGATGGGCATCAACGCGGAGAATTTGATACCGCTTTGGTTCGCCACATCTACGATGTCTGGCGTATCGCACAGAGCCAGCCTGATGCCATGGAGCACGCCTGCCAGATTTTCGCCGCGCTGGTGCACAAGGACAGGGAGGAATTCAAGGGACAGCATCCGGAATTTGACCAGGCTCCATACACGGTGCTTCGCCAAACTCTGGTCTCTGCCGCGACCCACGAAGGGCTGAAAGCAAACTTTGAACAGCGCCTGAAGCCGCTGCTGTACAGCGCGGAAAAACCAGATTTTAAAAGCTGTTATGCCTCTTTCGCTGCTGTCGCAGAGCAGCTATTGAATTACACACCTGAACATGATGACCAGATCCGCAGAGCAGTATTACTGGCAGCTGAAAGCATGCCCTCTGACCCGGATTAAACAACCATTTAACAGTGAGCAGGGCTGCGAAAATAATGAACGAGTACAACGACCCGCTGCTCCCTGGCGAAGCCCCCGCCCTCATCGATGAGGCCGCCGGCAACAATCAGTCCCGCCAGCGCCAGCGTGCCAGCCAGTTGGCTCAGGCCTTGCGCCAGGAACTGCAAAAGGCCGTGATTGGCCAGACAGCGGTCATCGACGATGTGCTGACTGCGCTGATCGGCGCCGGCCATGTATTGATCGAAGGCGTGCCGGGGCTGGGCAAGACCTTGCTGGTCCGTGCGCTGGCGCGCTGTTTTGGCGGTGAGTTTGCGCGCATTCAGTTCACCCCTGACCTGATGCCCAGCGATGTCACCGGGCATGCGGTTTACGATCAGCAGACGGAACAGTTCAGGTTGCGCAAGGGCCCGTTGTTCACCCATCTGTTGCTGGCCGACGAGATCAACCGTGCACCGGCCAAGACTCAGGCTGCGTTGCTTGAAGCCATGCAGGAGCGCCAGGTCACGCTCGAAGGCCGGACGTTGCCCATAGCTCAGCCGTTCATGGTGCTGGCCACGCAAAACCCGATCGAGCAGGAAGGCACTTATCCGCTGCCGGAGGCCGAGCTGGATCGCTTCATGCTCAAGCTGCACATGGATTACCCGGCGGCCCATGAAGAATTGCTCATGGTCCGCCAGGTCACCCGCTCGACCCGCACCGACATGCTCGATGTGCAGCCGTTGCGGGTGGTCATGCAGCCGCGTGAGGTTCAGGCACTGCAACGCATCGCCAGTGAGCTGCCGGTTGACGAACAGGTTCTGGAATACGCCGTGCGCCTGGCCCGTGCGACCCGCACCTGGCCCGGGCTGACCCTGGGCGCTGGCCCGCGCGCTTCGATTGCGCTGGTACGTGGCGCACGGGCGCGGGCGTTGTTGCGCGGCGGTGAATTCGTCACCCCCGACGACATTCGCCACTGTGCGCTGGCAGTCCTGCGCCATCGAGTGCGCCTGACGCCGGAGCTGGACATCGAAGGCTTGTCCGTGGATCAGGTGCTCAGGCAAATGTTCGATCAGGTTCCGGCGCCGCGCCTGTGAAACAGCGCTTGCGCCCTTCAACAGCACTGCTGGGCTGGACCGCCTTGCTGGCGGCCTTTGCGTTGTTATTGGGCATTCTCGATGCGTTGGCCGTTGAGGTCCCGGCGCAGGCTGTCACGTTGTTCTGGAGCGCTTTGCTGGCCCTGTTCGGGCTGAGTCTGGTCGATGCCCTCCGGGTCATACACCTGCCTTCGCCGCGCCTGCAACGAGATCTGCCCGCCAGTATGGCGCTAGGCCGCTGGAGCGAGGTGCACCTGAGTCTTGAACATGACACGCCACAACCGCTGCGTTTACGGGTGTTCGACCATCCGCCCGAGGAACTGGCCTTCGAACATCTGCCGCAAAGCCTGACCTTGCCCGCCGCCAGCCAGGCCCGACTGAGCTATCGCCTACGTGCCTTGCAACGTGGGCGCATGGTATTGGAGCGTTGTGAAGTGGTTCTGTGCAGCCCTTTGCGTCTCTGGGAAACCAGGCGTTATCTGGCATTGCGCGACACGGTATGCGTTTACCCGGACTTTGCCCGCTTGCACGACGGGCAACTGCAGGGGGTCGACAACTGGCTGAGCCGCATCGGCGTACGTCAGCGCCAGCGGCGCGGGCCGGGCCTGGAGTTTCATCAGTTGCGCGAATTTCGCGAGGGCGACAGTCTGCGTCAGATCGACTGGAAAGCCACCGCTCGGCATCGCACCCCGATTGCCCGGGAATACCAGGACGAACGTGACCAGCAGATCGTGTTTTTGCTCGATTGTGGCCGGCACATGCGCAGCCAGGACGATGAACTGGCGCATTTCGACCACGCTCTCAATGCCTGCCTGTTGCTCAGCCATATCGCCTTGCGTCAGGGCGACGCCGTGGGGCTGTCGACCTTTGCCAGCGAGCAGAACCGCTATTTGCCAGCGGACAAGGGCAGCCGGCAACTGAATCGGCTGCTCAACACGGTGTTCGACCTGCACAGCACGCAAAAACCGGCCGACTACAGCGCAGCCGTGCAGCACTTGATGGCCAGACAGAAACGTCGCGCGCTGGTGGTGCTGGTCACCAACCTGCGTGATGAAGACGATGAGCAATTATTGAGCGCCGTCCGCCAGCTCGGTCAGTGGCATCGGGTGCTGGTCGCCAGCCTGCGTGAAGGCGTGCTGGACCGTCTGCGCCAGACACCGGTAGAACGCCATGATCAGGCGCTGGATTATTGTGGTGCGATTGAGTTTTGCAAGGATCGCAACAGCCTGCATGAACGCCTGGCAGCGCTTGGGATCGCGGTTATCGATGCACGCCCGGACGAACTGGGGGCACAACTGATAAGCCGTTATTTAAGCTGGAAGAAAGCCGGCACCTTATAAAAGGGCCGGCCCGGTATTCGACTCACCCGCTCGTATCAAGCCGAAGCTTCGAGGGGATAAAAACTGAAGTAATGTTGCAGGCTGAGCATCAGATCAAGGTATTCGGACGGTGCTTCCTGCACATGAAAACCGGAATCATAACAGCCTGGTGTTTCGTCCTCGTGGCACCACTGACACGTTGCGCTGACATCTATAGCGCGAAATCCGTCATTGCCATAAGGCACTTTCAGGCGCAGGTCGAAACGCCCGCCAACCAGCATGGGCAGATCGCTGATCAGCATCAGTCCGTCTTCGGACACATTGCCCAGGCATCCCATGGGCCGGTCGGTGTACCGATTGAAGACCTGGAGGTAATACTGCAACTGGTGTCGTTCTATTCTTCTTTCCATAAGCCTGGCAGCCCCTTCAATGACTACGGGAGGTCGTCACGCCAACGTCCGTGGAAGCACTGCAAACGTGTACCTGCCCGCTGCACGAAAATCCCTGGATACAGAGCTTTTCAGCCCTTTCATTCCGTTAACACTCAGACTAGCGCACTATTTGCGAAGATCCACCCGATAACAGTACCAATCATCCAATCGGGTGTAACTAACGTGAAGCAGGGTACGTCGTGGCGGGCTCACGTGGCGGGTAGTGACCCAGTTGCGCCAGCGTATCAAGTCGGGCGCGGGCGCGGTACGCATATTCATGGCCCGGAAACTGATTAATGATGAATTGATAGGTCTGTGCTGCATCGACATACAGGTGCTGTCTTTCCAGGCACTGGCCACGCAGCATCGACACCTCAGGCTGTATATAGCGCCGCGAGCGGCTTTGCCGGTCGACCCGCGACAGCAGCAGCATGACACTGTCGCAATCGCCACGCTCGTAGGCGCCATAGGCGTCGTCGAGATTGGAATTCATTGCCCAACGGGTGCAACCACTGGCAGCGGCCAGCAATACGACAAGCATCACGATACGCATGGGTCAAAATCTCCTGTTCTGAGCCACCTATCGGCCGCAATGAAGAATTCTTCAGCGCCAACCGTCAGACGATTGCCCTGTCTAATCGGTGACAGGTAGTGCAAAGGAACAATGACTACAGGTCCAGACAGGAGTAGCCTTTCGCTGCGCTTCAATCTAGGAGTTTGTGCATGACCGTTCGCCGCACCAAAATCGTCGCCACACTGGGCCCTGCCAGTAACTCACCGGAAGTCATCGAGCAACTGATCCTGTCGGGTCTTGATGTTGCCCGCCTCAACTTCTCCCACGGCACCCCGGACGAGCACAAGGCTCGCGCCGTGCTGATCCGCGAGATTGCCGCTAAACACGGCCGCTTCGTTGCCCTGCTGGGCGACCTGCAAGGGCCAAAAATCCGTATTGCCAAATTTACCAACAAGCGTATCGAGCTCAAGGTCGGTGACAAGTTCACTTTCTCCACCGCTCATCCGCTGACCGATGGCAATCAGGAAATCGTGGGCATCGACTATCCCGATCTGGTCAAGGATTGCGGCGTAGGCGATGTGTTGCTGCTCGACGATGGCCGTGTGGTCATGGAGGTCGATACCCAGACCGCCGATGCGTTGCACTGCACCGTCGTGGTCGGCGGCCCGCTGTCTGACCACAAGGGTATCAACCGTCGCGGTGGCGGCCTTACTGCACCGGCGCTGACCGAGAAAGACAAGCGCGACATCAAGCTGGCTGCCGAGATGGACCTGGACTACCTGGCCGTCTCCTTCCCGCGCGATGCGGCCGACATGGAATACGCTCGCCAGTTGCGCGACGAGTCGGGCGGTACCGCCTGGCTGGTGGCCAAGATCGAACGCGCCGAAGCCGTCGCCAACGATGAAGTGCTCGATGCCCTGATCCGCGCCAGCGATGCGGTCATGGTCGCTCGTGGTGACCTTGGCGTCGAAATCGGCGATGCCGAACTGGTCGGCGTGCAGAAGAAAATCATTGCTCACGCGCGCACCCACAACAAGGCAGTGATCGTCGCCACGCAAATGATGGAGTCGATGATCACCAGCCCCATGCCGACCCGCGCCGAAGTGTCCGACGTGGCCAATGCCGTGCTCGACTACACCGACGCGGTGATGCTCTCGGCCGAAAGCGCCGCCGGCTCCTACCCGGTCGAAGCCGTGCAGGCCATGGCGCGCATCTGCCTGGGTGCCGAACGTCACCCGACGGGCAAGAGCTCGAAACATCGTATCGGTGAAAACTTCACCCGTTGCGACGAAAGCATTGCGCTGGCGGCCATGTACACCGCCAACCACTTCCCCGGCGTAAAGGCGATCATCGCCCTGACCGAAAGTGGCTACACCCCGTTGATCATGTCGCGCATTCGTTCTTCGGTGCCGATCTATGCCTTCTCTCCGCACCGTGGCACCCAGGCCCGTGCCGCCATGTTCCGTGGCGTCTACACCGTGCCGTTCGATCCGGCGGCGCTGCCACCGGGCCAGGTCAGCCAGTCTGCCGTGGACGAACTGCTCAAGCGCGGACTGGTCGAGCAAGGCGACTGGGTCATCCTGACCAAGGGCGACAGCTACCACACCATCGGTGGCACCAACGGCATGAAGATCCTGCACGTCGGCGACCCGCTGGTTTAAGACGACACACGCAACACCCAAAAGCCCCGGACGCTCACGCGCCGGGGCTTTTTTGTTTGCCCACGAACACATCCGCGAGCAACTGGTTACGTGGCAAGCCGGACAGATACAGGCGTTTGGCAAAGACCTCGACACTGCCCGGACTGCCACAGGCCAGCGCCATGGCCTTGCGCGACAGCAGGCGCAATTCATCCAGTGCAGGATTCAACTCATCAGCAGTGATCAGCCGAACCTGCACCTGTGGATATTCCTGCACCAGGCGCTGCAAGTCCTCGGCCAGATAATGCCCGGTACGGTCGTGCGCCAGATGCAGCAGGCGAATCGTGCCTTGATGCCCTTGGCGCAAGGCTTCGCGCAATACGCCCCATAGCGGTCCCAGCCCGGTACCGGCCGCCAGCAACAGCAAGGGCCGGTCCTGCCAGTCGGCATCGTAGTGCAAGGCGCCGCCGCTCAGCTCGCCCAGGCGCAGGCTGTCGCCGGGGCTCAACTGGCGGGCGGCATCGCAGAACGCGCCCCGCTGGCGGCAATCGAGATGAAATTCAAGCCAGGGATCTTCACCCGGCAGGCTGGCCAGCGAGTATGGCCGGGCAATGTCACGGGCGATCCACAGCACCTGATGCTGACCGGCGCGGTAACGCAGCGGTCGTTGTGGCACAAGGCGCAAGCGCAACACGTCAGGGCTGAGCCAGTCGCAGCTGTGTACCTGGGCCGGCAAGCCATCTTCAAGCGGGTCGAAGACTTCCACGGTCAGGTCGTCGACGACCCGGCACTGGCACGCCAGGCGCCAGCCCTCGCGGCGCTTGTCGGCCGCCAGCGCCTCGGGCAACAGGTCTTGCGGCTCACCCTTGATGCAACGCACCAGACACGCATGGCAGCTGCCGGCACGGCAACTGTAGGGAATAGCGATACCGGCGGCATGCAAGGCATCGAGAAGATTACTGGCAACCTCTACGGGCCACTGCCTTGCACCGATTCGCAACTGGGGCATGGTTAACTTCCTGGGCCGCCTGTAGAAAATAACCGCGATTGTACAGTCAGGCCTTCCGGGCAGGTTATACTGCCGCGCCTTTTTGCGCCCGCTACGGCTAGCCTGTGTGTACCGATAGCGTAATCAATGTTCCCGTCCAGATAGAGGAGCGCGCCGCATGACCGTGATCAAGCAAGACGACCTGATTCAGAGCGTTGCCGACGCCCTGCAATTCATTTCCTACTACCATCCCGTGGATTTCATCCAGGCGATGCACGAAGCCTATCTGCGTGAAGAATCACCTGCCGCACGTGATTCCATCGCCCAGATCCTGATCAACTCGCGCATGTGCGCCACCGGCCACCGGCCGATCTGCCAGGACACCGGCATCGTTACCGTCTTCGTGCGCGTCGGTATGGACGTGCGCTGGGATGGCGCGACCCTGAGCCTGGACGACATGATCAACGAAGGCGTGCGCCGCGCCTACAACCTGCCGGAAAACGTCCTGCGCGCCTCGATCCTGGCCGACCCGGCCGGTGCCCGCAAGAACACCAAGGACAACACCCCGGCCGTCATCCACTACTCCATCGTGCCGGGTAACACCGTCGAAGTGGACGTCGCAGCCAAAGGCGGCGGCTCGGAAAACAAGTCGAAGATGGCGATGCTCAACCCGTCCGACTCGATCGTCGACTGGGTCCTGAAAACCGTACCGACCATGGGCGCTGGCTGGTGCCCGCCTGGCATGCTGGGCATCGGTATCGGCGGCACCGCCGAGAAGGCAGCGGTCATGGCCAAGGAAGTGTTGATGGAGTCCATCGACATTCACGAGCTCAAGGCCCGTGGTCCGCAGAACCGCATCGAAGAGATCCGCCTGGAGCTGTTCGACAAAGTCAACCAGTTGGGCATCGGTGCTCAGGGTCTGGGCGGTCTGACCACCGTGCTCGACGTCAAGATCATGGATTACCCGACCCACGCCGCGTCCCTGCCGGTGTGCATGATCCCCAACTGCGCCGCCACCCGTCACGCCCACTTCGTGCTCGACGGTTCCGGCCCTGCCGAGCTTGAAGCGCCGTCGCTGGACGCCTACCCGGAAATCGTCTGGGAAGCCGGTCCGTCGGCCCGCCGCGTCAACCTCGACACCCTGACGCCTGAAGAAGTGCAAAGCTGGAAGCCGGGCGAAACCGTCCTGCTCAACGGCAAGATGCTCACCGGCCGCGACGCGGCGCACAAGCGCATGGTCGAAATGCTCAACAAGGGCGAAACCTTGCCGGTGGACCTCAAGGGTCGCTTCATCTACTACGTCGGCCCGGTCGATCCGGTGCGCGAAGAAGTGGTTGGCCCGGCTGGCCCGACTACCGCGACGCGGATGGACAAGTTCACCCGGCAGATCCTCGATCAGACCGGCCTGCTGGGCATGATCGGCAAGTCCGAGCGCGGCCCGACCGCCATCGACGCGATCAAGGACTACAAGGCCGTGTACCTGATGGCCGTCGGCGGCGCCGCCTACCTGGTGGCTCAGGCGATTCGCAAATCGAAAGTCGTGGCCTTCGCCGAACTGGGCATGGAAGCGATCTACGAGTTCGAGGTCAAGGACATGCCGGTCACCGTCGCGGTGGACAGCAAAGGTGAGTCGGTCCACATCACCGGTCCTGCGATCTGGCAGAAGAAAATCAGCGACAGCCTGGCGGTAGAAGTGCAGTAAGCGCTTAGCCTCGTCAGACAAAGCCCGGCCCGCAATGGCCGGGCTTTTTTGTAGCCGCCAGCCATGACGACCATTGGGCCGGAACTGTCATAACTGTCAGTAGACGCCTGCCCTGCCGACTCGCACACTGGCCCCGTAGTCGTAGAAAATGTCAGGGACGACAAGTCCTTCTCCCTTGGGGCCAGGCCCGTCAGGATGTCGGGCGTGACCGGGTAACAGGATAGTGCTGGCAACACTGGTGGTGTTGCCACCGTGAACGATCAGGTCGTTGTATCGGGCCTGTATTGATCGGTGAACGGTTGGCCATCGGCAATGCCGAGAGGGAGAAGGCCACACCATTTCAGCAATCGGCGTCAGCCGCGCCGATCCAGCAGATTGACCACCAGCCGGTCCAGCCATCCCCATATCCGTTGCTTGATCCGGCGCCACAGCGGGCGGGCCTTCCAGTCGGCCAGGGTGATCGCCTTGCTGCGGGCAAAGTCAGTGTCGAAGCTGGCGACCACCTGGGCCGTCAGTGCGGGATCGATCGCCTCCAGATTGGCCTCCAGATTAAAGCGCAGGTTCCAGTGATCGAAGTTGCACGAGCCGATGCTGGTCCAGTCGTCGATCAGCACCATTTTCAGGTGCAAGAAACACGGCTGGTACTCGAAAATCTTGACGCCGGCGCGCAGCAGGCGCGGGTAATAGCGATGCCCGGCATAACGCACCGACGGATGATCGGTGCGCGGCCCGGTGAGCAACAGGCGCACATCCACACCACGCAAGGCCGCCTTGCGCAATGAACGACGCACTCGCCAGGTAGGTAAAAAGTACGGCGTTGCCAGCCAGATGCGCCGCTGGCCGCTGTTCAAGGCGCGCACCAGCGATTGCAGGATGTCGCGGTGCTGGCGCGAGTCGGCATAGGCCACGCGCCCCAGCCCCTGACCGGAGACCGGTACTTTAGGCAGGTGGGTCAGGCCGAAATTTTCCGCCGGTCGCCAGGCCGTGGGCTTTTCATTGGCATGAAACTGCCGGTCGAACAGTGCCTGCCAGTCGACCACCATGTCGCCGGTGATTTCGACCATCACTTCATGCCACTGGCTGACCGGCTTGTCAGGCTCCCAGAATTCATCGGTCACCCCGGTGCCGCCGACCACCGCCAGGCGCTTGTCGACCAGCAACAGTTTGCGGTGATCGCGGTACAGGTTGCGAAAGCCGCGACGCAAGCCGATCGGGTTATAAAAACGCAGAATCACCCCGGCATCGACCAGCCGCTGACGCAGGCGCGAATCGAATGCCTGAGCGCCATAGCCATCGAACAGGCAACGCACGATCACCTTGCGCTGCGCGGCCTCGACCAGCGCCTTGACCACCGCCTCTGCACAATGGCCAGCCTCGACCAGATACAGTTCCAGATCGACCTGCTGTTCAGCCTTGTCGATGGCGGCCAGCATGCGCGGGAAAAAGCTCGGGCCGTCGATCAACAGTTCAAAGCGGTTGCCGTTACGCCACGGAAAAATCGCCCCGGCCATATTCAGTACGCCGCAACGATCGATACAGCGTGATCGGCGTGCAACTGACGAATGAAATTGAACATGCAGACTCCGGGGCATGATGGGACAACCTGTGGCTGTCAGACCGCTGCCAATCAACCCGGTTCGCTGCCCGTAGTCAAGGCGTCTGCAATAATCGGCAGCCCTGCCGCTCGCCCAGCCACATGGCCCGGTTGCTGCGGCCCATGCCGCTGGCGGTCACGGTACGAGTGGCTTCATCGTCGCTCAGGGTGCCGGGCACGTATTGCTTGACGTAACCACGGCAATACTCGGCCGGATTGCCCGTGACATAGCGGCACGAGCAATATTCCTTGGCGGTGTAGGCGCTGATGATGTCGGGGAAGGCCTGCAAGGCGACCCGCTGCTGCCACAGCCACACCACCAGCGCCGCCATGAACAGCAACAACAGACTGACCAGCGGGTGGCGACGAATAAAGCCTTTGCGTCCGTTCATGGCTGCACCTGCGTGCCGAAGGCGGCCAGTGCCAGTTGCAGCAACCGGTCGTGGCTGTAGCTACCATCGCGGTCGTCACCGTAGCGCACGATCAGCAGGTTTGCGCTCGGAATGACATACAGCGCCTGCCCCCAATGCCCAAGTGCGGCGAAGGTGTCGGCCGGCGCCTGCGGCCAGGGCCCCGGAGCACCGGTCGAGGTGCGGTTGAGCCACCAGTGACCGCCAATGGCATCGTTGCCGGCGTCGCTATTGCGTCCGGCAAAGGGCGTAAGCACAAAATCGATCCAGGCTTGCGGTAATAACTGTGCGTCTCCCCAGCGCCCGGAACGCTGCATCAACAGGCCGATACGCGCAAGATCGCGGGCGTTCATGTACAGGTACGAAGAGCCGACGAAAGTGCCGCTGGCATCGGTCTCCCAGACCGCGCTGCGAATGCCCAGCGGCTCGAACAACGCGTGCCAGGGATAGCCATCATAAGCCTGCGCGCCGACCATGCCTTCAAGAGCTGCCGCCAGTACATTGCTGTCGCCGCTGGAATAGCGCCAGGCCGTGCCCGGCGCCCAGGCTTTAGTGTGACTGGCAGTAAAGCGCGCCATGTCCTGCCGGCCACGGGTGTACAGCATGGCCACCACCGAAGAATTGAGCGGCGCGTATTCATAGCCCTCCTGCCAGTCCAGTCCGGAAGACCAGTGCAGCAAGTCCTCGACAGTAACCTGAGGGTGCGCCTTGAAGGGCGGATAAAAGCTCGCCACCGGGTCCTGCAACCTGAAACGTCCCTCACCGAAGGCCACACCCAACACCGTGGCCAATACGCTTTTACTGATCGACCAGGTCAAGTGCGGCGTCTCGGCCGTGGTCACCCCGGCATAACGCTCGTAAACGATTTGCCCGTCGCGTACCACCAGCAACGCATCGCTGCGTACGCCCTCACGGCTGGCCTCGTCACGCGGTGCAAAGGCGTAAGCCTCCAGCGCCTGCACGGCGCTGCTGGCGGTCACAGGGGCAACCGCCCATTGCGGCTGCGGCCAGTTTTCGGCCTGGCTGGCACCCGCGCAGAAGCTGACTAGTAGCAACAGAACCAGACGCTGGATCATCGAAGGTTTTCCGGCAAGACGGTGAGGCAACGCTACCAGTCATAAATGACAAATGGTCAACACCTGTGAAACCCCTCGTAACACAACCATCACCAAAGCTTCATGGGCATGACACGGCGCCTCCCTAGCCTGCATCTACAGCAAAGCGCTTGGACACATCAGTCGATCAGCCCTACAGGCTGGCTCCCGGAGAGTTCGCATGACCCAGATCGCTCGCATTCGTGATACCCGCTCCGAACGTCGTCTTCAGGCCGAACGCCTGACCGGACCGCGCGCCCTCCAGGAAGCTCAGGCCCTGCGCTTCAGCGTCTTCAGCCAGGAATTCAATGCGCGCCTCAAGGGTGCCGAACTGGGCCTGGACATCGATGACTACGATGTCCACTGCATGCACATCGGCGTGCGCGATCTGAGCACGGGCCGGCTGGTTGCCACCACGCGCCTGCTTGACCATAAAGCGGCCGATACACTGGGCAGTTTTTACAGCGAAGAAGAATTCAACCTTCACGGCCTGCGCCATCTGCAAGGCCCGATCCTGGAACTGGGCCGCACGTGCGTCGACCCGGCCTACCGCAACGGCGGCACCATTGCCGTGCTCTGGAGCGAGCTGGCCGAAGTGCTCAACGAAGGCCGCTACAGCTACCTGATGGGCTGCGCCAGCATTCCGATGCAGGACGGCGGCGTGCAGGCCCACGCCATCATGCAGCGCCTGCGCGAACGCTATCTGTGCAACGAACACCTGCGCGCCGAACCCAAGACCCCGCTGCCCAGCCTCGACGTACCCGGCAACGTGATCTGCGAAATGCCGCCGCTGCTCAAGGCCTACATGCGCCTGGGTGCCAAGGTCTGTGGCGAGCCGTGCTGGGACCAGGAATTTCAGGTCGCCGATGTGTTCATCCTGCTCAAGCGCGACGAACTGTGCCCGCGTTACGCCCGCCACTTCAAGGCCGCCGTGTGATGAGTCGCGTGCGCAGCCTGGCGCGGGTGACCCGAGTACTGCTGGTGATTGCCGCAGGCTTACTGATGGCCAGTGTAGTTGCAACGCTGGAGCGTCTGAAACTGGGTGGTTCGATGGCCTTGCGCCAACGCTGCAGCCGCTGGTTCATGGCGCGTCTGAGCAATGCCCTGCCGTTTCGCGTGACCGTGATTGGCGAGTTGCCGCGCCAGCCGATGCTGTGGGTGTGCAACCACGTATCGTGGACCGATATCCCGCTGCTGGGCCGGCTGGCGCCGCTGTCGTTTCTGTCCAAGGCCGAAGTGCGCACCTGGCCGATTGCCGGCTGGCTGGCGCTCAAGGCCGGTACCCTGTTTATCCGTCGCGGCGCCGGTGACAGCCGTCTGGTGCAACGCCAGATGAGCCAGCATCTGCAACAGGGCAGCCCGTTGCTGATCTTCCCCGAAGGCACGACCACGGACGGTCGCAGCTTGCGTACCTTCCACGGTCGCCTGTTGTCGAGCGCCATCGAGGCCGATGTCGATCTGCAACCGGTAGCCATTCAATACCTGCGCAATGGCCAGCCGGACACCCTCGCGCCATTCATTGGCGATGACGATTTGCTGTCGCATATTCGCCGGTTGTTTGCCCATGAACAGGGTGAGGTGCGTGTTCACCTGCTCAAGCCGATTGCCAGCGCAGGGCAAGAACGTGCAGCGCTGGCCTGGCAGGCTCAGCAGGCGGTTCAAGAGGCGCTATTCGGCGTAGTGCCGGTCAAAACGGCTCCAGTCGAGGCACCGTCCTCGGCCAGGGCGGCCTGAGCGAACGCCTGCAACACCGGGTAAAACGCATCGAAGTCGGCACTAAAGGGCTCGTACAGGTCAGGCAATTGCTGCATGGCCTCGAACAGCCCCGCCGGGCGCGTCAGGCGTCGGGCGATGCCCTGCAAAGCCATCTCGACCACCTCATAGTCCCGATACGAACCCAACCAGTCTTGCGCGGCCATGCGCGGCGCGATCAGCGCCAGACGCTCTGGCAGCTCGGGCTCGGCCGCCAGCACGCGGTAGACCTTACCGGTGAAGTCTGCCAACGGCACAGCTGCGTAACGCTGCCAGTCGCGAGCCAGGCAGTGGTCGAAAAACACATCCAGGACGATCCCGGCATAGCGCCGCTGCTCAGGCGCAAAGCGTTGTAGCGCGGTGCGGGTCAAGGGGTGTTGATCGGTAAACACGTCAATGCGTCGGTGCAGACGGATAGCCGCCTCCAGTTCAGGCGCAAAACGCCCTGCCAGCGGCC
Organism: Pseudomonas sp. 3A(2025); assembly: GCF_054589175.1. Lineage (NCBI taxonomy): Bacteria > Pseudomonadati > Pseudomonadota > Gammaproteobacteria > Pseudomonadales > Pseudomonadaceae > Pseudomonas > Pseudomonas sp. 3A(2025). The sequence goes on from NZ_BAAILM010000113.1 coordinate 821,425, forward strand.
CTTTGACGAAATCGCCGTACAGGCTGCCGAGCAATTGGGCAGGCCGCTGGCCGCCAAGATGAAGGTGTGCGAGATAGTTCATGGTCCAAGCCTACGCTGCAAGCCACGGTAACGGCCACTACATCGTTATAACCCGATATATCGATTTATTTAGTGCTCAGTCGTTCTTGATATTTGTATATCGCGAAATATCGATATAAGGTTCGCTTTATCGCGATATACCGCTACAGCCCCTTGAGAACGACATGCCTATCGACCTCGACGAAATCATCAAAGCCCTCGCCCATCCGGTTCGCCGTGAAATTCTGCTGTGGCTCAAAGACCCGCACACCTGCTTTCCAGGCCAGGAACACTCGCTGGAACACGGCGTGTGCGCCGGCCAGATCGATCAGCGTGCCGGGCTTTCGCAATCCACGGTGTCCGCCCACCTCGCCACCTTGCAACGCGCAGGGTTAATCACCAGCAAGAAAGTCGGCCAGTGGCATTTCTTCAAACGCAATGAAGAAACCCTGCAGGCCTTCGTTAAAGCCTTGGTGAACGAACTCGACACCCCGCGCTGACCCACTTTCATTCAGGACAAGCCCGTGCCTTTACCTCTATTGATCCTGGCGCTGAGCGCCTTTGCTATCGGCACTACGGAATTTGTGATCATGGGCCTGCTGCCCGAAGTCGCCGCCGATCTGGGCGTGAGCATTCCCGGTGCCGGCTGGCTTGTGACTGGCTATGCCCTGGGGGTGGCCATCGGCGCACCCTTCATGGCGCTGGCCACCTCGCGCTTGCCGCGCAAGGCGGCACTGGTCAGCCTGATGGGTATTTTTGTCGTCGGTAACCTGCTGTGCGCGGTGGCCGCCGATTACAACCTGTTGATGTTCGCCCGGGTCGTCACTGCACTGTGCCACGGTGCGTTCTTCGGCATCGGCTCGGTGGTCGCCGCCAGTCTGGTCCCGGCCAATCGCCGCGCTTCGGCCGTCGCACTGATGTTCACCGGCCTGACCCTGGCCAATGTGCTCGGCGTGCCACTGGGCACCGCCCTGGGCCAGCAGGCCGGCTGGCGCTCGACCTTCTGGGTCGTGACCGTGATCGGCATCATCGCGTTTATCGGGCTGCTGCGCTTTCTGCCAACCCGGCGTGATGAAGAAAAACTCGACATGCGCGCCGAACTGGCTGCCCTCAAGGGTGCCGGTATCTGGCTATCGCTGAGCATGACCGCATTGTTTTCTGCCTCGATGTTCGCGCTGTTCACCTATGTGGCGCCGCTGCTGGGCGAAGTGACCGGTGTGTCGCCCAGCGGCGTGACCTGGACCCTGCTGCTGATCGGCCTGGGCCTGACCCTCGGTAACGTGCTGGGCGGGCGCATGGCCGACAAGCGTGTGTCGACCACCCTGATCGGCGTGTTCATCAGCATGGCCGTGGTCTCCAGCGCCCTGAGCTGGACCAGCACCATGCTCATCCCTGCCGAGATCACCCTGTTCCTCTGGGCCGTCGCCGCCTTTGCCGCCGTCCCTGCGCTGCAGATCAATGTGGTGGGCTTCGGCAAGGCCGCGCCCAACCTGGTCTCGACCCTGAACATCGGCGCTTTCAACGTCGGTAATGCGCTGGGCGCCTGGGTCGGCGGTAGCGTCATCGACCACGGCCTGGGGCTTACTCGTGTACCGCTGGCCGCCGCCGTGCTGGCGATCCTTGCCCTGCTGGTGACCCTTATTACCTTCCGCCAGAGCGCCAATCCCGATCTGGCTCCTGTGACTCATTGAGGGGATTTTTGCATGACCACACTCTTCGACCCGATCACCGTGGGCGACCTGCACCTGCCCAACCGCATCATCATGGCACCACTGACCCGCTGCCGCGCAGGCGAAGGCCGGGTCCCCAACGCCATCATGGCCGAGTACTACGTACAGCGTGCCTCGGCGGGCCTGATCATCAGTGAAGCCACTTCGATCACGCCAATGGGCGTGGGTTATCCTGACACGCCGGGGATCTGGTCCAACGATCAGGTGCGCGGCTGGAGCAATGTCACCAAGGCGGTGCATGGCGCCGGTGGGCGAATCGTGGTGCAGCTCTGGCACGTAGGACGTATCTCGCACCCGTCGTACCTGAATGGCGAGGCACCGGTGGCGCCCAGCGCGGTAAAACCTGCAGGTCATGTCAGCCTGGTGCGTCCGCAGGCCGATTACCCGACACCCCGCGCGCTGGAGCTGGCCGAGATCGAGGATGTTGTCGATGCGTACCGGGTGGCCGCTGAAAATGCCAAGGCCGCCGGTTTCGACGGCGTGGAAATCCACGCGGCAAACGGTTATCTGCTCGATCAGTTCTTGCAGAGCAGCACCAACCTGCGCACCGACGTGTATGGCGGCTCGCTGGAAAATCGTGCGCGTCTGTTGCTGGAAGTGACCGATGCCGTCATCGACATCTGGGGCGCTGGCCGCGTGGGTGTACACCTGTCGCCACGCGCCGACTCCCACGACATGGGCGATGCCAACCTGGCCGAAACCTTCGGCTATGTGGCGACCGAACTGGGCAAGCGCAACATCGCCTTTATCTGCGCCCGCGAACGCGATGCCGCCGACAGCCTTGGCCCGCAGTTGAAAAAGCTGTTTGGTGGCGTGTACATCGCCAACGAGAAATTCACCAAGGCCGGCGCCAATCAATGGCTGCAAAGCGGCAAGGCCGACGCCGTGGCGTTTGGTGTGCCGTTCATTGCCAACCCGGACCTGCCCGAGCGTCTGGCGCAGGATGCGCCGCTGAACCAGGCCAATCCTGAAACCTTCTACGGCAATAGCCCGGTTGGCTACATCGATTACCCACGGCTGTAATCGACGCGGCCAAACCCTGGTTTTCCAGGGTTTGGCCG
>NZ_BAAILM010000113.1:824446-831905 GCF_054589175.1 Pseudomonas sp. 3A(2025)
TACTTCACCGAACCGTCGGCCAGCTTCCAGGTGCCGTCCTTGTATTCAATACTGCCATCGGGATGAGTCGTCGAGCCATCGGCATTCGCGGTGGTGCCATCGATGTTTTGCACACGGCCATCCGCATGCCGGACCGACTTGCCCTGTTCATCGACAACACTGCCGTTGGGCCAGGTCACTGTGCCGTCGGGATTGAACACGCTGTTGAGCGGATGAATCAAACCTAGAACACCCGTGGTCGTATTGACGATTGACAGCAGTTGATCGAGCCGCGAAGGCGATGGCGGGATGGCCGGCACACTGCCCGGACTCAGGGGTTTGACCGGCTGGCCGGCCACCTGTTTGACCGGTGGTTTCTTCGGCGCAGTGGCAGGCGTCTTGCCGGCGCTACCACCACCGCCAATGACCGGAGGTTTAAGCGTACCGCCCTTGGGCGGTTTGACAGGGTCAACCTTTTTGACCGGCGGCTTCCTGGGTGGCGATTTGAGGCGCAGATCGGCACTTTTATCGTCATCGATCTCGACGTTATCGATGTATTCAATCTCTTGCTCGGTGGCGCCCAAAGCACCCGGTACATTGGTGATTCCATTCATGGTGAAGCTCCATTGGGTTTGACAATGGGCTTACTGTACGGCGCCGCTGACGTATCGATTCGCTACATATTTATTGCAGCGAATTTATTTTTTCCTGCATCAGGGCCGGGCATTGATCCGTTGCGAAAGGCTCTGCACCTGACCGCTCAGCGCATTGATATTGCGGGTCACCTGCGCGCGAAAGGCATCGAACTCGGCGGTATTGGCAGCACCCGAAGACCCCGTATTGCTTGACGCGACGCGGCTGTCCTGCTCGCTTTTAAGCACCAGCAGTTCCTGCTCCAGACGCTCGATGGCGGCGGCCGGATTGTCCTGCTTCTTGAGGTTGGCGACGTCGGTGCCCAGGCTTTTGAGCTGTGCCTCAAGCTTGCCCTGATCGCCTTGTGCGGCCTTGATCTGCTCTGGCAGCGCTTGCTTGAATGCCGTCAGTTCTGTGACCAGCCCCTTGAGTTGCTCCTGTACCTGAGTCAGTTCGTCCTGTTGACGGGTGGCCTGGGTGCCGATCAGTTCCAGACGCTTGTCCAGACTGCCTTGCTCGCCCTGGGCGTTTTCACGCGCCGTGTCTTGCTCTTGCAATTGCGTTTCAAGCAGCCGGATGCGCTGTTTGAGCGCCTCGCCATCGCTGCTCAGGGTTTCGGTGGCGACCATCTTGCCGGAGATATCCTGCAACCGGCCGGCCGCTTCCTCGCTGATGCGCGCAAAGCTTTCCTGAGTGGCGACCAGTTGCTGCTCCATCAGCGAGATCTGCTGAAAGCTCCACCAGCCCAGCCCGCAAAAGGCGATGACCAGCGCGCCGACCAATGCCCACAGCGGGCCGGTACTCGCGCCTTTGACCTTGACCACCGGCGTGGTGCGCGAATACACCGTGGTGCGCTCACGCGCGCCGCGGGTTTGCACGAAGTCGTCATCGTCGTCATCCCTGGCACTGAGGCTGGGAATGTCATCGACGTCGTCGTGGGGATCTTTGCGCATAAGCAACCCTTTCAAGAACGGTTAAAAGCCGGCCCGCAGTATAAACGGTTCAGGTTTGCAAACAGACATCAGCGCCCTTGCCCGGCTTGCCACCAGGCGCAGAACTCGTCCAGCGCCGCCCACAGGCTTTGTTGTGGCTCGTAGCCCAGATAATGCCGGGCCCGACTGATGTCCAGGGTGAAATCCTTGTTCATGACCTGTATGCCGAGGCACGACAGGCTCGGTTCCGGGCGACCGGGCCACAACCGGCAGGCACCTTCGTTGAGCATGGCCAGCGTATAGGCCAGGCCATAACCACGATAGCGCGTGACCTGCGGCAAATGCAGACGACGCATCACGTAATTGATGACGTCCCACAACGGCACCGGCTGGCCATTACTGATGTTATAGGCCTTGCCCAACGCCGCAGAGCCTGCCAGCAAACTGCTGAACAACGCCTGATTGAGGTTGGCCATGCTGGTGAAATCGACCTTGTTCAACCCATTGCCGACAATCGCCAGACGCTTGCTGCGCTGCATGCGCAACAAGCGAGGGAAGATACTGCGATCACCGGCGCCCGTCACCAACCGTGGCCGCAAGGCGATGACCTGCAGGCCGAATTCCTGTGCACCAAAGACTTTTTGCTCGGCCAGCAGCTTGGTCGCGGCGTAGGCGTTGCCCATACGCCTGGGCACCTGATCTTCCTTAAGGCCAAGATGCGAGCGGCCATCGAAGTAAATCGACGGTGACGACACGTGCACCAGCCGTCGGACTTTCTGCTTCAGGCATGCCTCGACCACGTTTTCAGTCAGTTGCACGTTGGCCTGGGCTATCTCCTGGCGACGACCCCAGGCGCTCACTGCGCCTGCGCAATGCACCACGGCATCGACCTCGCGGCACATGACCCTGGCTTGCTCGGCATCACCCAGATCGCCAGGTATGAACTCGGCGCCCTGCATGATCAGTTGTTCCAGCGCCTCGCCACGACGGGCATTGATCCTGACGCTCAGGCCACGCTCCAGAGCATGCTGCGCAAAACGTGCGCCGATAAAGCCGCTCGCGCCGGTGACCAGAATCCTCATTAACCGCTCCCTTGACACTTACAAACGTTAATCCGTGGGCAATGACGCTTCATCAAGCCCACGCGGCACCAGCCATTGACCGGCCTGTTGGGCCAGGTGCGCCGTCAGCCGGGTCAGAAGCTGACCGCCATTACGCCAATGATGCCAGTACAACGGCACTTCGATGCAGCGTCCGGGAAACAGATCGCGTAACTTACCGCTGCGCAACTGCTCGCGCACTTGCAAGTCGGGCACCATGCCCCAGCCCAGGCTGGCCTCGAGCATGCGCACGAAGCCCTCGGACGAGGGGCACAGATGATGCTCGAAACCGCCATGCAGGCCAAGCGCTGCCAGGTAGCGATGCTGCAAAGTGTCGTCGGGACCGAACACCAGTGCCGGTGCCTGGACCAGCCCGGCCGGGTCAAGGCCTGCCGGGAAATGCCGCGCGATAAATGCAGGACTGGCCACCGCCAGATAGCGCATCGCGCCGATGGGCAGGCTGCGCGCACCCGCCACCGGACGCTCGCTGGCGCACAGACAGGCCGCTACTTCACCGGCGCGCATGCGCTTGAGGCCGACGTCCTGATCCTCCACCACCAGATCCAGCAGCAAACGATGACGAATACAAAACTCGCCCACCGCCGTGGCCCACCAAGTGGCCAGGCTGTCGGCATTGAGGGCGACGCGCAGGCGCTCGGGCATGCCTTCTTCATCCAGGCTCGGCACCTGGCCTTGCAGGTCGCGCTCCAGCAAGCGCACCTGCTGCACATGGTTGAGCAGCCGCCGGCCGATCTCGGTCGGGCCCGGCGGCGTGGCGCGCACCAGCACTGGCTGGCCGACGCGCGCCTCCAGCAACTTGATACGCTGCGACACCGCCGACTGCGACAAACCCAGCACCTGGGCTGCACGTTCGAACCCGGCCTGCTCGACCACGGCGGCAAGCGCGGCCAACAGTTTGTAATCGAACATCACTTTTCCTAATGGGTAATGAGCAGGATTGATTTTTCTTATAACCCTAACCCGCGCAGAATCGCCAGCCCAACCTGCTCCCGGACAATTTCCCATGTGGCAAAGCTATATCAACGGCCTGCTGGTCGCCCTCGGGCTGATCATGGCGATCGGCTCACAGAACGCCTTTGTTCTGGCCCAGGGTTTGCGCCGTGAACACCACATTCCGGTAGCCTTGCTGTGCATTGTGTGTGACGCCATTCTGGTTGCCGTGGGCGTATTCGGGCTGGCCAGCGTGCTGGTGCAGAACCCGACCCTGCTGGCCGTTGCGCGCTGGGGCGGCGTGCTGTTTTTGAGCTGGTACGGCCTTCAGGCCCTGCGCCGGGCCTGTGCCCGCCAGAGCCTGGCGCACGATGCCGATCAAGGCATCAAATCACTGCGCACCGTGTTGCTGAGCGCCCTTGCAGTGACATTGCTCAACCCGCATGTTTATCTCGATACGGTGTTGCTGATCGGCTCGCTGGGCGCCCAGCAAAGTGTTCCTGGCGCTTACGTGGTCGGGGCCGCCAGCGCCTCCTTCATCTGGTTCTCGGTACTGGCAGTCGGCGCGGCCTGGCTGGCTCCCTGGCTGGCGCGGCCGGCAACCTGGCGGCTTCTGGATCTGATGGTGGCGGTGATGATGTTCAGTGTGGCAATACAACTGGTGCGCAGCGCCTGACCAGCCCTTATGCCTTTTTGTCGGAAGCCCTTGAACCCCTATTCCACACAGTTGTTGCGTGGTTATGCTCAAGGGCCGGTGCTATGATCCGGGGTCTGCGCCGCAAAGAGTAGAAACTCCCGGCGCATGTTGTTGTAGACGGCCGCACCGTGAGTGGCCTCGCGATATTCGCACTCGACCTGAAAGGAGATAAACCATGGCTTTTGAATTGCCGCCGCTGCCTTATGCAAAAGACGCACTGTTGCCGCACATTTCCCCGGAAACTCTGGAATATCACCACGACAAGCACCACAACACCTACGTCGTGAACCTGAACAACCTGGTCCCTGGTACCGAGTTCGAAGGCAAGACCCTGGAAGAGATCATCAAGTCCTCCTCGGGCGGCATCTTCAACAACGCGGCCCAGGTCTGGAACCACACCTTCTACTGGGAATGCCTGTCGCCAAACGGCGGCGGCGAGCCTACCGGTGCACTGGCTGACGCCATCACCGCTTCCTTCGGTTCTTTCGAGAAGTTCAAGGAAGAATTCAGCAAAGTCACCATCGCCACCTTCGGCGCCGGCTGGGGCTGGCTGGTGAAAAAGGCCGACGGTTCCCTGGCCCTGGCCAGCACCATCGGCGCAGGCAACCCGCTGACCAGCGGCGACACCCCGCTGCTGACCTGCGACGTCTGGGAACACGCCTACTACATCGACTACCGCAACCAGCGTCCGAAGTACGTAGAAGCGTTCTGGAACCTGGTGAACTGGGACTTCGTGGCCAAGCAATACGCAGCCTGATCCCCGTTGCACACAAAAAACCCGGCACGTCCGGGTTTTTTGTTGCCTGCATAAAATACAGCGCAAAAAATGACCTACTGCTTTGTAGAACGTCAGAAAGCGATAGCGGAGCAATATCACTTTTTGTATCTTGCTATTTTTCGCTCAAGTTCTTTGCCTTTGCGTCCGACATTATGAGACGCCCCTCCTCGCGCAAGGAGGCAATGGCAGCGTAACCCGGCCGCCTGTTCGTTTGCCCGGGTCGCGGGTTGTTAAAGGTTTGTTGATCAGCAAGCTCCCGGAACCGATTAAAGGAATGAGCATTTGAAGCTGGAATTCAAACACAGCCTGTCGGTCAAGCTTCTGCGTGTCGTGCTGCTGGCAGCGCTGATCGTGGGTGTTGTACTGAGTTGCGCGCAAATCGTCTTCGATGCCTACAAGACTCGCCAGACTCTGGCGTATGACGCTGAACGCATTCTGGACATGTTCCGCGACCCGTCGACCCAGGCGGTGTACAGCCTGGACCGCGAAATGGGCATGCAGGTCATCGAAGGCCTGTTTCAGGACAGCTCGGTGCGCCAGGCCTCCATTGGCCACCCTAATGAAACCCTGCTGGCGGAAAAAGAACGTCCACTCAAGGATTCTTCCAGCCGCTGGCTGACCGATCTGATCCTTGGCCAGGAACGCAGCTTCACCACGCAACTGATGGGCCGCAGCCCCTACAGCGAGTATTACGGTGATCTGCGCATCACCCTGGACACCGCCAACTATGGCGAAAGCTTTCTGATCAGCGCCCTGATCATCTTTGTCTCCGGCACCCTGCGTGCGCTGGCACTGGCGATGGTGCTGTACCTGATTTACCACTGGATGCTGACCAAGCCGCTGTCGAGAATCATCGAAAGCCTGACTGACATCAATCCGGACCGCCCCAGCGAACATCAATTACCGCTGCTCAAGGGCCACGAAAAAAACGAGCTGGGCCTGTGGATCAACACGGCCAACCAGTTGCTGGCGTCCATAGAGCGCAATACCCATTTGCGCCATGAGGCTGAAAGTAGCCTGCAACGCATGGCGCAATACGACTTTCTCACCGGCCTGCCCAATCGCTTGCAGTTGCAGCTGCAACTGGACCAGATCCTCGATGCAGCCGGGCGCGAGCAACGCCGGGTGGCCGTTCTGTGCGTAGGGCTCGATGACTTCAAGGGCATTAACGAGCAGTTCAGTTATCAGGCCGGCGACCAGTTGCTGCTGGCCCTGGCCGACCGCCTGCGTACTCACAGTGGCCGGCTGGGCGCGTTGGCACGCCTGGGTGGCGACCAGTTCGCGCTGGTGCAGGCCGATATCGAACAACCCTACGAAGCTGCAGAGCTGGCGCAAAACATTCTCGACGGCCTGGAAGCGCCGTTTGCCCTGGAGCAACAGGAAATCCGTCTGCGCGCCACCATCGGCATCACGCTGTTCCCGGAAGATGGCGACAGCACTGAAAAGCTGCTGCAAAAAGCCGAGCAGACCATGACCCTGGCCAAGACCCGCTCGCGCAACCGTTATCAGTTTTATATCGCCAGCGTCGACAGCGAAATTCGAAGGCGCCGCGAGCTGGAAAAAGACCTGCGCGAAGCCCTGCCGCGCAATCAGTTGTATCTGGTTTACCAGCCGCAGGTCAGTTACCGCGACCATGCCGTGATGGGCGTCGAAGCCCTGATCCGCTGGCAACATCCCGAGCATGGCCTGGTACCGCCAGACGTGTTTATTCCGCTGGCCGAGCAAAACGGCACCATTATCGCTATCGGTGAATGGGTGCTCGACCAGGCCTGTCGCCAGTTACGCGAATGGCATGATCAGGGTTTCATCGAGTTGCGCATGGCGGTGAACCTGTCCACCGTACAGCTGCACCACGCCGAGCTGCCGCGGGTCGTCAACAACCTGCTACAGATCTATCGCCTGCCGCCGCGCAGCCTGGAGCTGGAGGTCACCGAAACCGGCCTGATGGAAGACATCAGCACTGCCGCCCAGCACTTGCTGAGCCTGCGCCGCTCCGGCGCGCTGATCGCCATCGATGACTTCGGTACCGGCTACTCGTCGTTGAGCTACCTCAAGAGCCTGCCGCTGGACAAGATCAAGATCGACAAGAGCTTCGTCCAGGACCTGATCGACGACGATGACGACGCTACCATCGTGCGCGCCATCATCCAGCTGGGCAAAAGCCTGGGCATGCAGGTCATTGCCGAAGGCGTGGAAACGGCCGAACAAGAGGCCTACATCATCTCCGAAGGTTGCCATGAAGGCCAAGGCTACCTGTACAGCAAGCCGTTACCCGCGCGCGAATTGCTGAACTACCTGAAACACGCCAGGCGCACCAGCACTGCCACGTTGTAGAGCGGTCATTCAGGCTTTATGGCGCCTGAATGACCGCGTCACCGGCCACCTCGAT
>NZ_BAAILM010000113.1:832060-876810 GCF_054589175.1 Pseudomonas sp. 3A(2025)
TTTACACCGAATGTGAATGTTTCGCATTATGTCGCAGCTTTTTCGGGCGCCCTCGCCACTTCCTCCTCCTAGACGCAGGATTTCGTCATGATTCGTATGCCCCTGGCTAGCGCCAGTCTGCTGGCCATCGCTATCTCTCTCGCCGGTTGCGGCGAAGGCAAGGACAAGGCAGCCGCCCCGGCACCTGCCGCAGCCCCTGCTCCGGCTGCAGCACCTGCACCAGCGCCCGCTGCGGCAACTCCAGCACCGGCTGCCGCAGCCCCCGCAGCGGCACAGACCAACGATGCTGCCGCCAAGGCCGTGGTCGCCAACTACGCCAATATCGTGCATGCCGTATTCAGCGATGCCGAGGCTGGTGCAAAGAAACTGCAGGTCGCCATCGACGAATTTCTCGCGACACCGAACGACACCACCCTCAAGGCTGCTCGCGATGCCTGGGTTGCCGCACGCGTGCCTTACATGCAGTCCGAAGTGTTCCGTTTCGGCAACACCATCATCGACGACTGGGAAGGTCAGGTTAACGCCTGGCCGCTGGACGAAGGCCTGATCGACTACGTTGCCAAGGACTACCAGCACGCACTGGGCAACCCCGGCGCCAGCGCCAACATCATCGCCAACACCGAGATTCAGGTCGGCGAAGACAAGGTCGACGTCAAGGAAATCACCGCCGAGAAACTGGCCAGCCTCAATGAGCTGGGCGGCTCCGAAGCCAACGTTGCCACCGGCTACCACGCTGTCGAATTTCTGCTCTGGGGCCAGGACCTCAACGGTAACGGTCCAGGTGCAGGCCAGCGTCCGGCCAGCGACTACCTGGAGGGCGCCGGCGCCACCGGTGGCCACAACGAACGTCGTCGCGCGTACCTGAAAGCCGTGACCGAACTGCTGGTGAGCGACCTCGAAGAAATGGTCAACAACTGGAAGCCGGGCGTTGCCGACAACTACCGCGCCACACTGGAAGGCGAGTCCGGCGAAAACGGCCTGCGCAAGATCCTGTTCGGCATGGGCAGCCTGTCGCTGGGCGAACTGGCCGGCGAGCGCATGAAAGTCGCACTGGAAGCCAACTCCAGCGAAGACGAGCACGACTGCTTCAGCGACAACACCCACAACTCGCACTTCTACAATGGCCTGGGCATCCGCAACGTCTACCTGGGCGAATACACCCGCACCGACGGCAGTAAAGTCAGCGGCCCGAGCCTGTCGTCCCTGGTCGCCAAGGCTGACGCCGCCACCGACACCACCCTGCGCAGCGACCTGGACAACACCCAGGCCAAGCTTCAGGTGCTGGTCGACCGCGCCAACAAGGGCGAGCATTTCGACCAGTTGATCGCCGCCGGCAACACCGAAGGCAATCAGGTGGTACGCGACGCCATCGCAGCCTTGGTCAAGCAGACCGGCGCCATTGAACAGGCCGCCGGCAAACTGGGCATCACCGACCTGAACCCGGACAACGCCGATCACGAGTTCTGATCACGTCGCAAGGCGCTGCACAGAATGCCGGTCAGTTCGCTGACCGGCATTTTTTATGGCTTCTTTTCGTAAAAAGCCGCATTGCATCGTGATCCGTCTGCAAATGCTGTAGGGCTATTCCGAAACGCTGTTCAGCGTATTGTTTGTCTTACCACTCCTGTCGACTATCGCGCCTTGATCCTGTTCAAGGCGCACCTGCATGTCTGATTTCGAGTCTGGTCCCGTCGACCTGCCATGGTCCAGGCCTGCCTGGCTGCTGTTCAACGGCGTCAATGTCGAGCATCTGGCCCGAACCTTGTACCGCTGCAAATCCGGCATCGACCCGCAGCCGGTTTTTCTGCAGACACGCTTCAAGGACCTGCTGAACAAGTCGCCCATGCTGGTGGCCATCGACGGGCCTTGCGATCCGCTGTACCGGATGTTTCTCAAGCATGTCTGGCAGGACTGGGGCCTGCTGCTGTTCAGTGACGCCCCGATGCAGTCCATTCTTGATCACCTGCGCTGGCTGGTGTTCGTCGACGAACCCGGGCGCAAGCCCACTCACCTGAACCTCTCCGATCCGATGGTGGCCAACGCCCTGTTCGGACTGCATCCCCGGCACACCGACAACCGCCTGTTCGGCCCCATCGACGAGGTGCATGCCGCCGACATCATCCACGCACGCTGGCATCGCCATGTGCGTCAGGGCTTGGCGCCACCTGCACAAAAAATGCCGCTGTACGGCCTCAACCCGGCGCAACTGCAAGCCCTGGGTGAGAGCAGCCTGAATATCGTGGTCATCGAACTGGAAAAGCACATGCGTCAGTTCGTTGCCGACTACCTGCCGCACGCCAGCCTGCCCGACCGTTATCAGCGGCTGCATGCCCTCGCCTGCCAGGCCTACGAGCAAGGCTTCAACACCGAAGTGGATATCTTCCACTACGCAAACGTCAGCCACTTTCTCGATACCCGGCCCATTGATGCCGACAGCGACATTCGCCAACTGCTGAACACCCCCTCGCCACTGACCCATTCCCAGCGCATCCAGAAGGCCAACTGGCTGGTCGTTGAGCGAAGCCGCACCGGAGAAACCTCATGAGTCGCAAACAACTGTCGCCCATCGAAAAGGCCCACTGGGAGTCACGTGCCCGAAGCCACGTCGATGTAAAGGACGGCGTCAGCGCCTGCCCATTGATGGGCAAGAAAGTGCAATTGATTCCGGTGCGTTACGGCCGCGTCGAGCGCTTGCACAGCAAGCCTGACGGTGATCGCTATGCCGACCTCAAACGCCCTCTGGGACTGCGTCTGGTGCGCGATGGTTATCTGTATGTGATCGATGAAGACAGTGCAGAACTGCACGAATACCGCCTCGACAATGGCCGGCCCGTCGGCCTGCTGTGGCAGGGCACACAGGTGACTCAGGATATCCGGCTGGAACCGGGCGGCACAGCGGATCTGATTTTCTCTCGCGACAGCCTTCTGCACGTGGCCTGGTCACCGATCCAGTGGACGGCAGCCAAGTGCAACCATCTATTGAACAGTTCGCCTGACCGTTATTACTTCATGCAGCAAGTGCACCTGGCGAAAGCCGACTGCGAAAAAGGCGGCCAGCACCTGCGCGTAGAAAGCCAGATCAAGCTGCAACTGGCCGAAATCGCCGAACAGCCGGCACCGCAGAACTTCACGCCGGGCATGCTCGAACAGGAAAAGCAGGATTATCACTGGGAAGACCCGCCGCTGTTTCGCGAAGCGCACATCGGTGAGCTTAAACAGGTGCTCAACCCGCTCTACGAGAACGACCATCTCTATCTGTTACTTGAAGACAGTCTTGGGATTATCGGCGATCTGGCCGATGAGCAAGACAAGGTGGTCGAGTGGATCAGTCACTGGCGCGAAGCGCACGACAATGAACAGCGTTATGTCACCGCCAGCTATATCGACACCTTGATGACGGTGGGCGAACACACCGCGCAGCAAACAGCCGGCAGCGACTCGGCACTGCTCAAGAAAACCACGCCTGATCAACGCACGTCCATTTACGCCTGGATCAATGCGCGCAACAACTGGCGCTGGGAAACAAGCAAAGGCTACCCCGCACGTGAGCACCGCTTTGATGCTCCCGACGTACCTGTACAAACCCGTTTAGCCGAACAGGAGATGACGCAGTGCAAGTATGAAATGATCAAATCGCTGGGCGACGAACGTTACAACGAGCTGAAAAACGAAATCGAAGCGCTTGAGGACAGCAGCAAAGGCACCCTGAACGGTATTGGACTGGGCGCGCGCGGCATACATGACCTGGTCCGCCATGAAGAAATGCAAGGTTACCTGAAGCGTGAACGCGCCCACCTCAAGCGCTGGCAACAGCTTCTGGAGGAAATAACCGAAGACCGCACTCACCTGCTGTGCAGCAGCGAATTTCACCGTAGCACCTGGTACTTCGACACTGAACATGTCGAGCAAATGGAACAGGCCCTGGTAGTCGAGCAGAACTGCATGCGCGATCTGTGCCGGACAGAAGAAAGCATGAGAAAGGTCGGCGAGTTCTTTCACCAGAATCCGCACTACATCCTGCCGGTGTTTCAGGGGCGGATGGATTTTGCCTTTCTCCAGGGCAGAGCCGGTGACCTGATCAAGTGGCTGGACGACATTCGTAACTTCGCGCAGGGGCTGGTCGATGCTAATAGCCGGGTAAGTGAAATCGACCGGATCATGAATAATCATTGGTCCAGAAGTCTGAGTTTGCCGCCGCATTTGCAGGGCCTGCATCAAGCAGTGTTGGCCTGTTACATCCCTGCTATTGCCAGGGACCTGAGCGAATGGATGAGCAAGCTGCAAAGCCGGCTCGACGACAGCGACCTGAGCCGCCAGTTGAAAAGGCTCACCAGCGCTACCAATCGCGCCCACCGTCTGGGCATGCTGGTGGCTCTACAGACTGAGGGGATAGTGCTGAAGGTCGCCACTCAAGAGGGTCTTGCCGAGTTCAGGGACCGCGTCATTCATTTCAATCAATTGATCGACCGAGAGGAGCATCTGAGGAAAAAGGTCGAGAAACTGAAGAAACAGGCTCGCCAACGAGGGCTGTCCCCAGATGAGAAATTGCAGCTCAAGCACGCCCAGCATGTGGCCGCTCAGGAGTTGCTGAATACACGTAACGAGCGTGCGGCGGTTCGACGCCTTATTGAGGAGAGCATTGAGCCGACCAATACATTGCCCAAAGGCTATATCCAGATACGCCTGGAGATGAGCGATGCGCAACGCGCGGGATTGCAGGAAGAAACCCGACGGATGCAGGCCGGGATGCGGGGTGGGTATGCCACGCCGGGGGCGTATAGAGCGGCATTCAAGAGTAGCTGGGCACCGTTGTTGTTGGGAACGTTGCAGATTGTGAATTTAGGGGCGGCCTTGAAGGTTTGGCGCACGGAAGAAGATGAGGGATCGGGTTTTACCAGAGCAAGTGTGTTATTGCTTGTTGCATTAACTGGCGCTACAGCAAGCACTCTGACTGCCTATCAGCTAGCCCATATTTCCATGCTGGACAGAGCCATGCAGGAAATTCTTGTCACTCATGCTGAAACGGCGGGTGGATTAAAAGCAGTGAGGATTGGAAAACTGGGATTGGGACTGGGAGGCTCTATATCTCTATTACCTTTGCTCCTTAACATGTTCGGCGCGTGGAACAACTACTCTGAAAAATGGCGAGTATCAATAGCACAAGGTACCACCGGAGAGAAGATAGGGGCATGGATCGGACTTTCTGGAGATCTTGGCGCAGTTAGCACTTCTGCAATGATTACTAGTATGGCTGCGAAAGAGTTTATTGGCTTGCGCCGAGAGGTACGCAATGCCACCCCAGCCCTGAGAAAACTAGTTGCCAGCCAAGCGTGGGCCACTCGCGGCTCACGCTTTCTAAGCTTTTCGGCACGCTTGAATATCTGGGGACTGGCTTTCTTGGCTTTGCAAATGGCCGGTGAAGCCATTCATAACTATTACCATCTGGATGATTTGCAACGCTGGTTGTCTGGTTGCCTATGGGGCAAGCAACCACAAAATTGGAGTGAGGCCGACTCAACGCAGAAACTGGCCGAATCAACTCTGCGGCCTACCGTGATCGATCAGGGTATCGTCATGAATGCTGCCACAAATGAACCGGTTCGCAGTCTCCACTTGATTCTACCGGGGATGACTCCAGATGCTTTGGAGATCGACTCTCTGCGCTGGAAAGTGATTTGGATCTGTCTTTCTGAAAAGCTGGATGTCAGTGATTTTTTCAGACATAAATTGAGTCTGATTAATGCTTCGCCCCTGACGCTAGAACTTAAGCTTCCACCTGAATATCTGGGACATCAGGTCTATTTGGATCTATGCCTAGCAGTCAAGCCGTCGATGGCAGAAAACTTCCTGAAGTTCGATAAAGGCTATCTGAATTACCACTTCCCATTAAGCATGGACACCGTCAACAAACCGATGACAGCAATGGCGCTTGCTCCCGACACCTCAGCCGCGCTGCCAGAAATAAAAATCGCCAAGAGTTTTATTGATGATCAGCAATAAATACGGACGACCTCCAAAAGCAGGGGATATTGAAGACGAAGGCGATCAGCATGCTTTCTATTTATCCCCACTTCCGCTACCCACTGGAACCAATCCCTTTAGCTCACGCAACCCTCAACAACAGACCAATGACATCTACATGGATTTCGCATTGCGCGGCGTACCGTTTGAGTTCGCCATCAGAATAATGACGACCATAATATCAGGAATAACATTTTTGCTATTTTTGATAGAACTACTTCTAGGAGCCTACTCTAACCTGAACGTTGGACGCCCCATCCTCGAAGAATCTTATCTTTCATTTATCTCCCACTGGCTTATCCCATCCTTTCTGTTAAGTGCTTCAATGCTTTACGTCGGCCCTCTCGCTTGGCAAATATTCCTCACAACCCGCACCCCCCCCATCCGCTTTAATCGTCAACGCCGAGAAATCGCCTATGTCGCTAAACGTGGACAGCCGCCTCGAATCGCTCCTTGGGAAAGCGTGGTCGCCTGTGTCAGCACTCGTACGATCATTACGGAATATGGCAGCCAGCAATACCATGCATTGATGATCTGCCTGTGCGACTCCAAGGAAGATCCGATCGTCTCGCTGACGATCGCCAGTTATACTGCGGCCGATGCTCTAAGAGAATGGGAAGCCATTCGCTTTTATATGGAAGAAGGCCCGTACACAACTAGCACGCACTATGGTCTTAGCGAGCTGGAATTTCAGGAAGGGACGGTGGAGCATTTCCAATTGTGTCGACGCGTCTATCGCAAAGATAACGGCTACCTGATGTATCTGTTTGGCTTTGTATTGCTCCAGTGTCTTGGAGGCTGGACGTTGCCTTGCCATATCACCGCCTGGATACAGCGCCTGCCCAGAACCAGTTTTCCCAAGTCGATCCGTGAGTGGTCAAAACCTCTACCCGAAGATCAATGGCAACAACCGAGTGCCGAGCTGGTTGAGCAAAGTAAGGAGGTGCGCAAGGCACTGCGCTACGGACGTACCTTGATCGACTACTGTAAAAATCCGCCCAACCCAAACACCGAACCTAAACCTGGCTCAATCACAGCCAGACGCAAACAACGCAAACAGGCCCGTTTGAAGCTTCATGAGTGATTCGCTGACCCGCATTTTCAAGGTCAACAGGCATGGAAAATCCGCGTCACACGGTGATCTTTCTGCAATTGCTGTAGGGCTATTCTGAAACGCTGCTTAGCGTCTTGTTTGTCTTGGCATGCCTGTCGACTATCGCGCCTTGATCCTGTTCAAGGTGCACCTGCATGTCTGATTTAGAATCCGGCTCTCCCCCTCAAAACGTACCTGCTCATGAAGCAGAAGACGATGAATACAGGCATATCGTCTCTCTATCATCGCTTCCTACCGGTTTTCCGGCCTACCGGTCACCGGGGCTGACCCTGCCAAAAGACAATGACGTTTATCTGGATTTCATTCCGAAAGCGCGCGAGCCTGAAAAAGTGATCCGCCGCTGCACAGGACTGGCACTCACACTGATCATGTTATGGCTGACAGCCACTCTGTTGCTCGATATCAGCGCCACGCTTACCGAGGGCCGTCCTGCGTTTGAAACCTTGCGCCTGCGGCTATCGGACAGCGGGTTCGTTCTGCGTGGTGTCGCGTTGGCAGGCATCGCAATGGCCGGTTCAATCGCGTGGGGCATCTGGTCATGGACGCGCCCTCACCCAGTGCGCTTCAACCGCCAGCGACGAGAGATGGCCTATGTCAACGACACTGACCTACCGCCTTTTTTCATGCCCTGGGAGGAGGTCCGTGCACTTGTCAGAACAGTTGAAATCGAGACAGTGTTAGGCCCGCTGCAGATACACGTCCTGAACCTTTTCCTGTTTGCAGAAGACGATGACCAAAAAAGCATACTGCTTTCATCTCATTCAAGCCTTGAGATGGCCATAGGAGAGTGGGAGAGCATTCGGCTCTTCATGGAAAGAGGGCGGAAATTCTTGCCGGATAACAAGGTGACCCATGAGGTTCCCGCCGATGCGTTTGAACTCTTTCGCATGCAGCGGCAACTGTGCCGGGAGTTTCACGGCTACCCGCGTTATCTGCTACTTTTTGTTCTGCCCAATCTGCTCTGCGGATGGACCCTGCCCTTTCATATCGCAAAATGGATAAAGAAACTGCCCCGATCCAGTCACTCAAAAGAAATGGAAGAATGGTCGCAATCTATTCCGCTCAGGTCATGGAAAAGGGCTGATGAATGGCACCTTTACCAATCCGCTGAAATGCACGAATACTTTCAGGCCGGTGGGACGCTGATGGACTATCAACGCGAGATCCTGAAGCGGGCCCGTCTGGATGAAGACTCGTCCGAAGATGCCAATTCGTAACAACAAATTGCACCAGACCCGGCAAACGCTAATCCCTCTTATTCAAACCCTGTGGGGCTGTTAAGCTTGCTCGCCCTGATTTTTGGCTGTTTGCAGAGTGCGCATGACTGTGTCGTTACGTTCATTCCCGGCTTTGCTGCTGGCCCTGGCCCTGATTGGCTGTGAGGATGCACCGCGCTTCACCCAGGCCGAGCCGGGTGAGGCCCTGTCGGGTGGTGCGACGACGGTGCAGCGCAGCGACAAGAATGCCTTTTCTCTGCCATCGGCCAATCTGCCGCCGGCCAAGCGCGTGGATTTCAGCGTCGGCAACAGCTTTTTCCGCAATCCCTGGGTGATCGCACCGTCGACCACCACCGCACGCGACGGACTCGGGCCGTTGTTCAATACCAATGGTTGCCAGAACTGCCATATCCGCGATGGTCGAGGTCATCCGCCGGAGCCTGGCGACAGCAATGCGGTGTCGATGCTGGTCAGGCTGTCGATCCCTGATCATGCAGGTTCTGCCGAGGTCGTGCAGCGTCTGGGGGTGGTGCCTGAGCCGGTGTACGGCACGCAACTGCAGGACATGGCGGTACCGGGTGTCGCGCCGGAAGGCAAGGTGCGGGTCGAGTACGATCCGCTCACTGTGCGCTTTCGCGATGGCACCGAAGTAGAATTGCGCCAGCCCACGTTGCGCATTACCCAGCTCGGTTATGGCCCGCTGCACCCCGACACGCATATTTCGGTGCGCATCGCGCCGCCGATGATTGGCCTGGGGCTGCTTGAAGCCATACCGGAAGCGGCGATTCTGGCTAACGCCGACCCTGACAACAAGGATGGCGATGCGATTTCCGGGCGCCCCAACTGGGTCTGGGACGCTGCCCGCCAGCAGGTCGCGTTGGGGCGTTTTGGCTGGAAGGCCGGCCAGCCCAACCTTAATCAGCAAAATGCCCATGCGTTTTCCGGGGATCTGGGCCTGACCACCCGCCTGCTTCCCGCCGATGACTGTACCCCGGCCCAGACTGCCTGCCTGCAAGCCCCGAATGGCAACGGGCCGCAAGGGGAACCTGAGGTCAGTGACAATATTCTGCGCCTGGTCGAGTTCTATACCCGCAATCTTGGTGTACCGGCCCGCCGCCAGGTCGACGATCCACAGGTGCTGGCCGGCAAGAACCTGTTTTTCAAAGCCGGCTGCCAGCAATGTCATACACCACAGTTCACTACGCGTGCCGATGCGGCGGAGCCTGAACTGGCCAATCAGATCATTCGTCCCTATACCGATCTGTTATTGCATGACATGGGCGAAGGTCTGGCCGACAATCGCAGCGAATTTCAGGCCACTGGGCGCGAGTGGCGCACAGCGCCGTTGTGGGGCCTGGGTCTGACCCAGACGGTCAGCGGGCATACGCAGCTGTTGCACGATGGCCGCGCGCGCAATGTGCTTGAAGCGATTTTGTGGCATGGCGGCGAAGCCCAGGCAGCACAGCGTCAGGTGCTGGCTTTCGATGCCGAACAACGGGCAGCCTTGCTGGCCTTCCTTAATTCATTATGATTGCGTCCCTTTAACCAAGGAGCCAGAGATGTTCCGTCCCAAGCTGTTGTTCACCGGCCTCGCCGCCCTGGCCCTGGGCGCCTGTGCGCCCGCCGACCCGCAAGCGGTCACGTCTGCGGCCATCGCCAAGCAGGTGATCCTGCCAACGTATAGCCGCTGGGTCGAAGCAGACCGCCAATTGGCGGCCAGTGCATTGGCGTTCTGCCAGGGCAAGACCGACCTGCAAAGTGCCCGCGCCGATTTTCTCAAGGCACAGAAAAGCTGGGCCGAGTTGCAGCCGTTGCTGATCGGCCCACTGGCCGAGGGCAATCGTGCCTGGCAGGTGCAGTTCTGGCCCGACAAGAAAAACCTGGTCGGCCGTCAGGTCGAGCAACTGGTCACCGCCCAGCCAGCCGTAAGCGTCGAAGAGCTGACCAAGGCCAGCGTTGTGGTTCAGGGCCTGTCGGCGTACGAATACATCTTGTTCGACGCCAATATCGACATGGCCAATGCCGAGCAAAAAGCCCGTTACTGCCCGTTGCTGACGGCTATCGGCGAGCGCCAGAAGATGCTTGCCGAAGAGATTCTCAGCAGCTGGAACAGCAACGATGGCATGCTCGCGCAACTGAGCAAGTTCCCCAACCAGCGTTATGCCGACTCGCATGAGGCCATTGCCGAGCTGCTGCGCGTGCAGGTCACTGCACTGGATACGCTGAAGAAAAAACTCGGTACCCCGCTGGGCCGTCAGACCAAGGGTGTGCCGCAGCCATTCCAGGCCGACTCCTGGCGCAGCCAGGCATCGCTGAGCAGCCTGCAGGCCAGCCTGAACAGCGCCGAAACCGTCTGGGCCGGCGTGGATAACAAGGGCTTGCGCGGCTTGCTGAAAAGCGACCAGAAAGCGCTGGCCGACAAGATCGATGCCGCTTACGCGACCAGCAAGAAATTGCTGTCGGAACTCACCCCGCCGCTGGCCGATATGCTCGCCAGTGAAGCCGGTCGCCAACAGTTGAATGCCTTCTACGACAGCCTTAACGTGGTTCATCGCCTGCATGAAGGTGAACTGGCCAAGGCTCTGGGCATTCAGTTGGGCTTCAACGCCAACGACGGCGACTGATACAGAGGAAAAAGATGATGTTGCGACGTCAGGCCCTGGCCCTTGGCAGTCTGTTGCTCAGCGCCTTTACGCTGGGCGGCTGGACCTTGTTTCGGCAAAAGGGCAGCAGCCCGCTGCTGCTGTCTGCCCGCGACGATGCCGACGGCAAGCACTACGCGGTGGGCTATCGACTTGATGGCAAAGAGGTGTTCGCCACCGAAGTCCGTCTGCGCTGTCACGACATCATCAATCATCCCGACTTGCCACTGGCGGTGTTCATTGCCCGGCGTCCGGGCACTGAAAGCTACCTGATCGACCTGCGCGACGGAGGTTTGCTGCAAACCATCGTGTCACCGCCAGGCCGGCATTTTTATGGCCATGCGGTCATTCATCAAGGTGGTGAATGGCTGTACGCCACTGAAAACGATACCCGCGACCCCGGTCGTGGCGTGCTGGGTATCTACCGCTTCGTCAATGAACGACTGGTGCGTGACGGCGAGATTTCTACCCACGGCATCGGCCCGCATCAGGTGTCGTGGATGCCGGACGGCGAAACGCTGATCGTGGCCAATGGCGGCATTCGTACCGAGGCCGAGAGCCGGGTCGAGATGAACCTCGATGCGATGCAGCCCAGCCTGGTGCTGATGCAACGCGACGGCACACTGCTGAGCAAGGAAACCCTGGCACAGCAGATGAACAGCGTTCGTCACCTGGCGGTGGCCACCGACGGCACCATCGTCGCCGGCCAGCAGTTCATGGGCGATGCCCAGGAGACCGCCGAACTTTTGGCAATCAAGCGACCCGGCCAGCCGTTTCAGGCGTTTCCGGTGGCCGCCGAGCAACTGCGCGCCATGAACCATTACACCGCCAGTGTCGCGATCCACAACGACCTGCGCCTGGTCGCCCTCACCGCGCCGCGAGCCAACCGCCTGTTTATCTGGGACCTGGACAGCGGCGCGCTCAGGCTTGATGCCTCGATGCCCGACTGTGCCGGCGTGGGTGCGGTGACGGATGGGTTTGTGGTGACTTCAGGCCAGGGTCGCTGCCGCTTCTATGATTGCCGTCGGGCCGACCTGCAAGCCCGCCCACTGGATCTGCCCAGTGCATTCTGGGACAACCATCTGCATATGCACGTGGCCTAACGGCTTGGCACCGTTTGCTGTGGTGTCGCCTTGATGCGTGCCAGTACCGCATGGGCGTTGGATTCATCAGGAATGACCAATGCCTCGCGCAGGCGCTTTTCCAGGCGCGGGTCACGCGTGCACAGTGCATTTCGGGCTTCCAGGTGCTCAGCCACTTCTTGCTGGCGCTGGCGAATGCCGTCGAGCGAGTCTGCCGCAGCCTGAAGACGGACATTCGTGTCGCAATGCGTGGCTGAAGGCCTGCGCGTGCGCAACACATCGATCTGCTGCTTGAGCAAACGCAGTGTGCCTTCACCACTATCCAGCGAAGTGCGCAGTGTTTCCACGCTGCCTGCGTAAAGCTGCGAGACGCGCTGGTCTTCGGCCAGTATCAGTTCAAACCTGCCAATATGGGCAGCGACATCCAGAGCAAGGTCGTTGTGCCCAAGGGCCAGGGCTTTTTCGACATTGCCGCTCAGTTCCGCCAGCCTGCCGATCGTCTGCTCGACCTCTCTGGCGGCCAGAATATTCTTGGCCATCAGATTGGCCAGACTCGAACGGCCGATACTGACCTGCTCTTCGGCCTCACGAATCTCCTGATCGAGCAGGCGCAAAGCCTGCCGGGGCATGATGACGTCATCTGCTTCATCGGTACTGCCCCGCAAGGCGATCAATATTTTTGTCCATATCAAGCCCATGGCAATTCCCTTCTGCGTAGTCGCGAGATGAATGAAAACGAGCGATTCAGTCAGGGAAAACGATGACACAGGTATGGCTGCGGATATGCCGGAAACACGCGATCAGGAAAGTAAGAAATTTCCACGCGGCTTGAAGTTTTACTCACGCAAGAAACAGCCAGACGCAAAAAAGCCCCAGGCGTCAAACGCTCGGGGCTTGTCGGGTCACGCATGGATTCAACCTCTTTGCCGGGTTCCCTGGGTCATGCTGTACAGAAACAGCAGCAGATCGTGATCGGGCTGCACCAGCGGTTGAGGCTTGGCGACACGCGGCAAGGGACAATGGCCCTCACCGTGTACGGTACTCAGAATTTTCGTGGCGGGCTGCTCCCAGGCAGCCATTGCCACGGTTGCAGTCGCCAAGGCTGCTACAACGAATAAACCTCGAGCCATTTCTAGCTTCATTACTCCAACCCCTTGAGAGCGCTGCCAAACGCTGTCTGATAAAAGTAGATGAACTTTTCCCAGTCAAGGGTGTTGAATGACGAATGGCGCCGCAATTGCTTGATGTCATGCAGCGCAGCCCGTCGCGCAGTCAGACGCTGGCGGGCTTTTTCCAGGTCCAGCAAGGCGACATGCGCACGCGCCTGCTCGCCTTCGCCACTGACTTTTACAAATACATGCTTGATATACAGGCAGCTGTGTTGCCAGCGACCGCGGTGCATGCGTGCCAGATTATCGGCGATGGCCTGCAGCATCTGGTCATGCAGCACCTCGCCATGGCGCTCACGCCCACCAGCCGCATACCAGTCGTCAATGGGCTCGTAACCGTGCAAGGCTTCAGTCACCAGCAAGGCACGCCATTGCTGCTGCGCATCACGCTCGGCACCACAGAACACGGCTTTCGGCGCGCCGACACCCAGCCGGTGCAGACCTTGCAGAGCATCGCGCTCGCGCAGCACCGTAGGCCGCCCGAACGGGTACAACCAGCTGCGGTAGATATGGCCAGTCTGGCGCTTTACATATAAAAGCTGGCCATCGTCACGCAGCACCCGCTGCACACCGCTCTCGCCACCACGGCGCAGATTGGGCGGCTCGACCCATTCACCGTGCATAGCCCAGTAATGGTCGAATTCGCTCTCAGACTCTGTCAGTACTGCTTGTCCCATGGTGTACACCTGTCCTGATTACTGCTTGCGCAACAAATAAACTCTCCACATTGCGTACAGTGGGAGGAAATCCATGCGCTGCTGAATACGAAAACCAGCCTGTTCAAACTCGGCCTCGACCGTAGCGGCTGGTAACACAAAGCGATTCTGGTAACTGTCCTCCCCATCGGCCTGCTCGCCGGAACGCTTGCGATCACGCTCCAGACGCTTGCGTTTCCAGGCTTTGAAGTTGCCATCTACCCATAACGAAACGATGACGCTGTCACGGGTCACTCGCTGAAACTCCCGTAACAGAGCGACACGATGCTCGGCTTGACCAATATGGTGCATCAAGCGCATGCAAAAGATGCTGTCCACGGCATTGTCGGGCAAATCGATCGCAAAAGCAGATGTTTGCAAAGGTTGTACCCGTTGCACGATTTCAGCAGGTTGCGACGAGCACGCCGTTCTGAGCATGTCGGCCGAATTGTCGGCGCCGATGATCAAACGGTTGGGCTTTTCCGCCAAAAGCGGCCAGAAACGCCCTGCCCCACAGGGCAAGTCCAGCACCAGCCCGGGATCACCGGCCAGACGCAGAGCCTTGCGGGCCAGTTGTTCATCACGGCGATGGGACAACTGACGCCACAATCCGTTCTGGTGTTTGCGCAAATATTGCTGGGCGTGATCGTTGTCGTATTTGCTGGAAAACTCAAGTTCGATGCGGTCGTTCATGTCAGCGATTCCCGATTCAGATGCCGGCCACAATAAGTAGCCGGGCGTCATCTTCAGGTCATGCATATGTGAAAAAAACGTACATCAGGAAACATGAATGTTTCTAGAAATTACAAGAAGTTACGATTGTTTCAGCAGTATTCCTGACATGTACGACACTTTCTCGACGCCGATACATTCCAGCCTCTATACCACTCAGGAACCGGTAACTTCAAGGCTGACCCGGAACCTGCAACCATGCGGTTCCATGGGCGTCAGGCTCACGGTCCAGCCCTGATTGGCACAAATACGCTGCACCAGCGACAGCCCAAGACCCAGCCCTTCACCGCGCTGTTCGTTGCCACGTACAAACGGCTCGAACATGGCCTCGCGCTTTTCTTCAGGAATGCCCACACCGCTGTCTTCGACCATAAAACCCTGTTCATGCAAGGTCAGGGCAATAAAGCCGTTGTCGGTGTAATGCAGCGCATTGCGCAGCAGGTTGCCCATGACGGCGAGCAAAAACGTGGCGTTGTAACTGATGTCCGGCGAGGGATCGTTTTCGCACGGGGTGTAGATCAGTTGCAGCCCCTTGCTTTCGATAGGCCCACGCCATTGGGCGATCAGCTGCTCGGCGGCGCTGTTGAGGGTCGCCTTGGGGGTCATGGTCGGGTCTTCGCGCTGGGTACGGGCGAGCATCAGGAAGGTCTGCACCAGGTCGCGCATTTCTTCGCAGGCCCGCGCAATGCGTTCGACCTGACGCCGCGCGCGCTGGTCCAGCGCCGGGTTTTCCAGCAGCAGTTCGCACGAACTGGCCAGCACCATCAACGGCGTGCGCAGCTCGTGGCTGACATCGCTGGTGAACATTCGCTCGCGGCTCAGCGCCTGACGCAAACGCCCCAGCGTGGCATCGAAGGCCACTGCCAGCTCGCCGACTTCATCGGCGGCGTAATCTGGCGCCAGCGGCGGTGCCAGGCCCAGCAACTGGTCGCGGTGCCGCACCTGACGAGCCAGGCGTGACACCGGGGCAATCACGCGCCGCGCCAGCACCCAGCCGAGAAATACGGCCAGCGCCAGGGCCATGACAAAACCGACCAGCACGACGGCGAACAGCACCCGCTCACGCTCTTCGAAATCGCTCTGGTCCTGCAACAGCGCATAGTGGCGGCCTTCGACCACCTCGATCATGGCGTGATACGACAGTGGCCCGCGAAACACCTCGTGAAAGCCGGGTTCCAGATGACGCAGGTCCTGGGGCAAGTCGAAATCGCCAGGACCGTTGCTGAAGTAGAACAACTGGTCCTGCTTGGGTCTGTGGCTCCAGTCACTGACGCTGTCGGCCAGCAGCAAGCGGTTGAGGTCACCGCCAAGGCCTGCCGAAATCAGCTTTTCTTCGACCAGGTGAACCGTGGAAATAATGCCCACGGCAAAGGATCCGGCCACCAGTGCGCTCATCAGGGCAAAGGCGATGATGATCCGTTGGGCAAGGCTCTGTTTAAACTCCATCCCGGCCCTCGGCCAAACGATAGCCCACGCCATGCACGGTGTGCAGCAAGGCTTTGGAAAATGGCTTGTCGATCACCTGACGCAACTGGTGCACATGGCTGCGCAGGCTGTCGCTGTCCGGGCAGTCGTCGCCCCACAGCGCTTCTTCGAGAATTTCACGACGCAATACATGCGGGCTTTTCTGCATCAGCACGGCCAGCAGCTTGAGGCCGACCGGGTTGAGCTTGAGCAAGCGCCCCTCGCGGGTAACCTCAAGGGTATCGAGGTCATAGATCAGATCGGCGACCTGCAAGGTGCGCCGCCCGCCCCCCTGCGCACGGCGCAGCACCGCTTCGATGCGGGCGGCCAGCTCCGAAAGGGCAAACGGCTTGAGCAGATAGTCATCGGCGCCCGAGCGAAAGCCTTGCAGGCGATCATCGAGCTGGTCGCGGGCGGTCAGCATGATGACCGGCGTGTCGCGTCGGGCATCCTCACGCAAGCGTTTGCACAGGGTGTAGCCGTCGATACCCGGCAGCATGATGTCGAGCACGATCAGGTCGTAATGTTCGGTGGCTGCCAGGTGCAGGCCCGAGAGGCCATCCTGGGCGCAATCGACGGTATATCCCTTCATCCCCAGATAATCGGCCAGATTGGCCAGAATATCGCGGTTGTCTTCAACCAGAAGGATTCGCATGGGGCTCTCCGCAACAGTTAGGGCTGGCGCAGCTTAGGGGCTGATGGCGTTACAGCGCAAGCCGCGTTAACACCCTGAAAATGGAAGAACCCCGCACAGGGCGGGGTTCTTCAGGTGACGCTAAAGGGTGAAGCAGGCTTACATCATGCCGCCCATGCCACCCATGCCGCCCATGTCAGGCATGCCGCCGCCGGCTGGCTTGTCTTCCGGGATGTCGGCGATCATCGCTTCGGTGGTGATCATCAGGCTGGCGATCGAAGATGCCGCCTGCAGAGCCGAGCGAGTCACTTTGGCCGGGTCCAGGATGCCCAGGTCGATCATGTCGCCGTACTCGCCGGTCGCAGCGTTGTAACCGAAGTTACCCGAACCTTGCTTGACCTTGTCGACCACAACGCTTGGCTCGTCGCCGGAGTTGGCAACGATCTGACGCAGTGGTGCTTCAACAGCACGACGCAGCAGAGCGATACCCACGTCCTGATCGGCGTTGTCGCCTTTCAGGCCTTCGATAGCCTGCAGCGAGCGAACCAGCGCCACGCCACCGCCAGGTACCACGCCTTCTTCGACGGCTGCACGGGTAGCGTGCAGGGCGTCTTCAACGCGGGCTTTCTTCTCTTTCATTTCGACTTCGGAGCCGGCGCCGACCTTGATCACGGCAACACCGCCGGACAGTTTGGCCAGACGCTCTTGCAGCTTCTCTTTGTCGTAGTCGGAGCTGGTGTCACCGATTTGCTGACGGATCTGAGCGATACGCGAGTCGATGTCACCTTTAACGCCAGCACCGTCGATGATGGTGGTGTTTTCTTTGTTCAGCACGACGCGCTTGGCGTTACCCAGGTGCTCCAGGGTAGTGCTTTCCAGGCTCAGACCGATCTCTTCGGAGATCACGGTACCGCCGGTCAGGACAGCGATGTCCTGCAGCATGGCCTTGCGACGGTCGCCGAAACCTGGTGCCTTGACGGCAGCCACTTTAACGATACCGCGCATGTTGTTCACAACCAGAGTCGCCAGGGCTTCGCCTTCGACGTCTTCGGCAACGATCAGCAGCGGACGGCCGGCTTTGGCAACGGCTTCCAGCACTGGCAGCATTTCGCGGATGTTGGAGATCTTTTTATCGACCAGCAGCAGCAGCGGGCTGTCCAGCTCGGCCACCATGGTGTCCGGCTTGTTGATGAAGTACGGGGACAGGTAGCCACGGTCGAACTGCATGCCTTCAACGACCGACAGTTCGTTTTCCAGGCCAGTGCCTTCTTCAACGGTGATAACGCCGTCTTTGGTCACTTTTTCCATGGCTTCGGCAATGATGTCGCCGATGGAATTGTCGGAGTTGGCCGAGATGGTGCCAACCTGGGCAATTGCCTTGGTGTCGGTGCATGGCTTGGACAGCTTTTTCAGCTCGGCAACGATGGCGATGGTCGCCTTGTCGATACCGCGCTTCAGATCCATCGGGTTCATGCCGGCAGCGACGGCTTTCAGGCCTTCGTTGACGATGGCTTGAGCCAGAACGGTTGCAGTGGTGGTACCGTCACCGGCGTCGTCGTTGGCACGGGAAGCAACGTCTTTGACCAGCTGCGCGCCCATGTTTTCGAAACGGTCTTTGAGTTCGATTTCTTTGGCAACCGAAACACCGTCTTTGGTGATCAGAGGAGCACCGAAGCTCTTCTCGATGATCACGTTACGGCCTTTAGGGCCCAGGGTCGCTTTTACCGCGTCAGCCAGGACGTTGACGCCTGCGAGCATTTTCTTGCGGCCGGCATCGCCGAACTTAACTTCTTTAGCAGCCATGATCGTTATTCCTTAAATACTTTGTAGTAGATGGAAAATGAGCGCGAAGGACTCAGCCTTCGATGACGGCAAGAATCTCGTTCTCGCTCATCACCAGCAGGTCTTCGCCGTCTACTTTCACGGTGTTGCTGCCGGAGTAAGGGCCAAATACCACTTTGTCACCCACTTTCACGGCCAGCGCGCGAACTTCACCGTTGTCCAGAACACGGCCAGTACCGACAGCGACGATTTCGCCACGGTTTGGCTTTTCAGCAGCCGAACCTGGCAGCACGATACCGCCGGCGGTTTTTGTTTCTTCTTCGCTGCGACGGATTACGACGCGGTCATGCAGAGGACGAAGCTTCATTGTCGATCTCCTGATTTTGTTGATTACGTCCGGTGATGGCACCGGCGAGTTGTTTAATCCGGTCTGGCCGGGTACGGCTCGACGTGCGAGCCGCAGAATACGGTCTGACGTTCAGTCAGAAACCTTTCGGTGACCCATACATAAGGGCACCCAAGGTGATTACAAGTGCAGCGCTTGAAAATTTTTACATCAAGCTGAAATACACACGGCACCCGAAGGTGCCGTGGGTCACGCAAACACAGGTCATTTATCGCGATGTTCGAACTCGCCTTCGATCACATCGGGCTGGCGGGTCGGCGCATGAATCGCGCTCGGGCGATCGGTGCCGGGCTGTTGCGGGGCATGCTGATACGCCTGCAGGTCATCGGCAAACGCACGCTGGCGCATGGCCTGGTCCTCAGCACGTTTGCGCAGCTTGTCGATCAGCAGGCGGCGGGTGAACGGCAACAGGCAGATGACAGCCAGAATATCGCTGAGGAAACCCGGCAACAGCAGCAGGCCGCCCCCCACCGCCATCATCAGACCTTCAAGCATCTGCTGGGCGGGCAACTGACCACGCGCCAGGCTTTCACGAGCGCTCAAGGCGGTAGCAATGCCAGCTACGCGCATGATGAACAGGCCGAGCATCGAGGTCGCCAGCACCAGCAGGAACGTCCACAGGAAGCCGATGGACATACCGACCTTGACCAGGATGAACAGCTCAAGCACGGGAAACAGTAGAAAAAGCAGCAGAAAAACACGCATCAAATCTATTCCTCTACGGAAGAACGTCTTCCAATAGACCCTATTTGCAGCCGGAAAGTCGTTAAATCAAGCCCCGGCTGTCTCAGGAGTCGGCCATTGCGAGGCGCGAGCCAGATAAACCAAGGCTTCGCGAACCTGTATCGGAGTGTTGCAGGTTTGCGCAAACGGCAACCAGAACAATGCCTGTCCGATACGCAAATGCAGGCCTTCGCTGTCGACGCCGACCATCTGCGCAGGCTCGGTCTGCGGCAGCCCCGCCAGTTGCACATAATGGGCAATGGCCTGGGCGTGATCCTGATTCATGTGCTCGACCATGCCGGTTTCGCTGGCTCCGACAAACGGATTGGCCAGGGCGACATCATCCAGCCAGTGAATCGCGCCAAAGCCACCGATGTAGCGGTAACGCACCGGGGTCAGCACCCAGAAATCGAAATCATGGGCACTGTGATAGTTCTGCGACTCGGGAAAATAGCGGTAGTAACGGCGGGCAGCCGCCTCGATGCTTTCGGGGTCGGTGAGCTTGTGCCCTTCGGCCATCAGCGTGATACGCCCTACCGCCTGGACATTGGCGGCCTCACGCTCGCCGACCAGCAGCGAGCATTTGGGGTCTTGCAACAGGTTATGGGTGTGCTGGGCGATACGGCTGATCAGGATCAGCGGCCGGCCCTGGCCGTCGAGGCAATAAGGCACTACCGAGCCGAACGGAAAGCCCGGCATCGATTTGGAGTGCGTCGACAAGACGCCGCGGTATTCGCGCAGCAGAAGCTCGCGGGCCGATCGAGAGGCTTTCACGCTCATAATGTTTCCTTTTATGGTTTTGTTGCAGACCAACGCTTGCAGGTCGACTGCTATAACTATGAGTCAGCGGCATGCCCGACATGCCATCACTATGACTTGTTCGATGGGCGTGCACATGGAATTGAAAGGCAAGTTAATCATTATTACCGGCGGATGCCAGGGCCTGGGCCTGGCGATGGCTCGTCACCTGGCGTCTCGCGGCGCCAACCTGGCGTTGCTGGACCTCGACCAGGGCAAACTCGATGCTGCGGTGGCAGACCTTACCGCGCTGGGCGTCGAGGCCCGCGCCTACTTGTGCAACGTGGCGGATGAAGCGCAGGTGGTCTACACGGTAGCGCGGATTGCCGCCGACAGCGGCGCCATTCACGGGCTGATCAATAACGCCGGTATCCTGCGCGACGGCCTGCTGGTCAAGGTCAAGGACGGGCAGATCAGCACCATGAGCCTGGCCCAGTGGCAGTCGGTGATCGATGTCAACCTGACCGGGGTGTTCCTGTGCACACGTGAAGTGGTGGCGAAAATGGTCGAGCAGAAGAGTCAGGGCGCGATCATCAATATTTCGTCGATCTCGCGGGCCGGCAATATCGGCCAGACCAACTACTCGGCGTCAAAGGCGGGGGTAGTGGCTGCGACCGTGACCTGGGCAAGGGAGGTGGCGCGTTATGGCATTCGCGTAGCGGCGGTTGCACCGGGGTTCATCGAAACGGAAATGACCGCCAGCATGAAACCCGAGGCACTGGAGAAGATGACCTCGGCCATCCCGCTCAAACGCATGGGCACTCCCGAGGAGATTGCCCATGCAGTGGCGTTCATTCTGGAAAACGACTATTTCAGCGGCCGGGTGCTGGAGCTCGATGGTGCCATGCGGATTTGAACGCAGCGATACAACGATTACCAGGTCACGCCGAAGCCTGCGGTGTAACGGGTCTTGTCGACATCGCCGTTGCTGGAGCCGCTGATGATGTCTTTTTCGGCCTTGAGGTTAAGCGAAGCCCAGTCGGTGACCTTGTAGCGCAGGCCGACTTCGACATCCAGCGCGTAGTCGGCCACGCTGCTCAGCGGTTTGCCCAGCTCGCCGTTGGTGAAGAACTCGAACTTCTTGCCCACCAGATAACGGTTGTAATCCCAGGTACCGGCCACGGCGTAGAAGTTTTCTTTCTGGCCATTGGTGAATTCGTAGTCGGTGCGGTTGAGCAAGGCACCGACCTTGAAGGCACCCAGCTCGTCGTCCCAGAACTGATAGCCAGGACCGGTACCGACCGTGCGTTCGCGGGTCAGGTCTTCGATCTTGTCGCGTTTGTAGTTGACCCGGCCATCCCAGAAAAACTTGTCGGTGATAAAGTAATCCAGCGAGTACTCGGCGCTCCAGTTGTCGGTGCTGACCACATCGTCCTGGGTTTCGCGGTTGTATTCGCCCTTGGCGTTGTGCCGCCAGCGGTTGTGGCGTGCCGAGGTCTTGAACGACAGGTTGTAGTCGTCGGTGTCGTTCTCGGCCTTCTGAAAGTCCATGGCCGCATCGATATTGCCTTTCCAGACCAGATCGGTGACCACCGGTTTCGGCTTGATGATCTGCTGGATGCTGGCCAGCTCGACGGTCTTGGGCGCAGCGCCATTGGCCAGTACTACCTTGCCCTCGTCACTGGCTTGCAGCGACTGGGCAACCTCACCGGTGTACTGGCTCTGTTTGACCAGCAACGGTTCCTTACTTTCAAGGGTCTTGACCTGTGCCCAGTCCAGCGGGATCGATCCGCCGTAGTCGGTCTGCAACAGCAGCTTGCCGCCGTCGAACATCTTGATCGTGCCGGTCAGGCGATCACCATTCTTCAACCAGACAGTGTCGGCAAGCAGTGGCGTTGAAGCGCAGGTTACAGCGAGGCACAACAGGGTTCTGGACAACATAAGCAGCTACCGGGCTCTGGCGAAAATTCAGGCATTATCCGTCTGGCGCGCTTCAGGAAGAACGGCCAGGGGGCGCGACTACCACTGACCCCTGGAATATTCTGTAGTTCAAATCCCACAGACCTTACGTCGAATAAAGTCGAATAAACATGAACAAAACCGCACCCTCATCTGTCGACGATCCCACGGGCCTTTCTCCAGCCGAGGCCCGGCGCACTGCGCTGTACCTGACCCTCAGCCAGATTACGCCAGGCCATGTCATCAGCTATGGCGAACTGGCGCACCTGGCCGGGCTGGGACGTGCTGCACGCTGGGTCGGGCGCACTTTGAGCCAGTTGCCGGAGGGTTCGAACCTGCCATGGCACCGGGTGCTGGGCGCCGGCGGTCGGCTCAGCCTGCAGGCCGGCACCGCCTCAGGGGACGAGCAACGCGCCCGGCTGCGCGCCGAAGGTATTACCATCCGTAATAATCGTGTGGATATGCAGCGTCATGGCTGGCATCTGATGCAGCACAGCGGTTAGAGTGCGCCCTTTGTTTTAGTTACCTGAGGCAGTTCCCAGCTCATGCCCCGTAAAACCTGGCGCGCCGCGCTCGCCGCTTATGCCAGCCCGTCGACCTTAGTGCTGTTGCTGCTCGGTTTCGCTGCCGGTCTGCCTTACATGCTGGTGTTCTCCACCCTCTCGGTCTGGTTGCGCGAAGCCGGAGTCGCCCGCGAAACCATCGGCTATGCCAGCCTGATCGGCCTGGCTTACGCATTCAAATGGGTGTGGTCGCCGTTACTCGACCAATGGCGTCTGCCATTTCTCGGCAAACTGGGGCGCCGCCGCTCCTGGCTGGTGTTGTCGCAGACACTGGTGATCCTGGGCCTGATCGGCATGGGCTTTTGCGACCCTCAACAGCATTTATCTTGGCTGATCGCGATTGCCGTGGTCGTCGCCTTTGCTTCGGCGACGCAAGACATCGCCATCGATGCCTACCGCCTGGAAATCGCCAACGACACTCAGCAAGCCGCACTGGCGGCCAGCTATATGTCCGGCTATCGGGTTGCCGCCCTGCTGTCGACCGCCGGCGCCCTGTATTTTGCCGAAGGCTTCGGCTCCACCGGCTTTGCCTACAAACACTCGGCCTGGACCGGCACCTATGTGCTGTTCGGGCTGTTGATGCTGCCCGCCCTGGCGGTCACCTTCATCATGCGCGAGCCACCGGTGCCGATGCGCACCCAGCTGTCGGCGGCGCGCTATGGCTTTACCCATCAACTGGCGTCGGTGTTCGTGCTGATTGTGCTGTTGGTCTCGGTGCCGGCGATGTTCACTCAGTTGTACAACACCGATTTTGCCAGCGTGCTGTTCGGCACCACCGGCTGGACCGACCTGCTGCTTGAAGACCGCGCCTTTTTGCGCGCCATTCTCTACACCCTGCTCACCGTGGCCTGCCTGTCATCGATGGGGCGTCGCGGACTGGCGCCGGTGCTGACGCCGATCAACGACTTCATCATGCGCTATCGCTGGCAGGCGCTGCTGCTGCTGGGGCTGATCGCCACGTACCGGATGTCAGACACGGTGATGGGCGTCATGGCCAACGTGTTCTATATCGATCAGGGCTTTACCAAGGATCAGATTGCCAGTGTCAGCAAGATTTTCGGTCTGGTCATGACCCTGCTGGGTGCCGGCGCCGGCGGTCTGTTGATCGTGCGTTTCGGCATCATGCCGATTCTGTTCATCGGCGGCCTGAGTTCGGCGGCGACCAATATCCTGTTCCTGCTGCTGGCCGACATGGGGCCGAACGTGCAGATGCTGGTGCTGACCATCTCGCTGGACAACTTCAGTTCGGGGCTGGCGACATCGGCGTTCGTGGCCTACCTGTCGAGCCTGACCAACCTGCGTTTCTCGGCTACCCAATACGCACTGCTCAGCTCGATCATGCTGCTGCTGCCACGCTTGATCGGCGGCTATTCAGGGGTGATGGTGGAAAAACTTGGCTATCACAACTTCTTCCTGATCACGGCCCTGCTGGGGGTGCCGACCCTGATCATGATCATCCTGCAGTGGAATCGGGAGATTCAACCGCAGGATGAGGACGCGATAGCGCAAAACGAAAAGGGCCAGGCCTGACGCTTAAACCCTGGACAGATCCTTCGGCGCGTCCTGTACCACGCGAATCACGCGTTGCGGGTAAGGAATCTCGATACCGGCGGCCTTCAGGCGGTCGCGGGCCTCGATGTTGAACTTCGACAGCACCTCGCCGAGGTCGCCGGTCTTGGTCCAGACCCGCAGCTGCAGGGTAATCGCGCTGTCGCCCAACACCGTCACCACCGCCTGTGGCGCCGGGTCCTTGAGCACCCGTGGGTCATCGGCCATGTCCAGCAGCACCTGCAGCGCTTTTTTCAGGTCGGCGTCGTAATCGACGCCCACGTCGAACGCGATCTTGCGGGTTGGCTGGCGGTTGGTGTTGGTGATGATGCCGTTGGACAGAATGCCGTTGGGCACGATCACCGTGCGATTGTCGCCGGTACGCAGGATGGTGTGGAAAATCTGGATATTGTCGACTGTGCCCGACACATTCTGGGCCTCGATCCAGTCACCGATACGAAACGGGCGAAACAACAGAATCAGCACGCCGCCGGCAAAATTCGACAGGCTGCCTTGCAGGGCCAGGCCGATGGCCAGACCGGCAGCACCGATGGCGGCCACGAACGAGGTGGTTTCGACGCCGATCATCGAGGCGACGCTGATGATCAGCAACACCTTGAGAATGATATTGGCCAGGCTGCTGACAAAGCCTTGCAGTGCCTGATCGGCATTGCGCAGCGCCAGCAAGGCGCCGACCCTGTTGGTCAGGCGGTTGATCAGCCACCAGCCGATGCACAGGGTCACCAGGGCCAGCAACACACGACTGCCATATTGCATGATCAGTGGAATCCAGGACTGGGAAGCTCTCCACAGGTGATCCACTTCAGCATTCAAATCCATCAGTTACTCCTTGAAAACGGTCAATCGACAACACTTGAACCCAACCAGGCCGCCAGGTTCCCCAAGCGGCCTGGTGACCATCAATCGCGGAAGTTGTTGTATTGCAACGGCAGCTCGGCATCGAAGGCGCGCAGCAGAGCGATGGCGTCCTGCAGGTCGTCGCGTTTTTTACCGGTAATGCGCAGTTGCTCACCCTGGATGGCGGCCTGGACCTTGAGCTTGGCGTCCTTGATGTGCGCGACGATTTTCTTCGCCTGCTCTTTGTCGATCCCTTCGCGCAAGGTCACCTCCTGCTTCACCAGCTTGCCCGAAGCGTAGGCATCCTTGATGTCCAGGCATTTGGCGTCGATCTTGCGCTTGACCAGCGACAGCTTGAGAATCTCGACCATCGCTTCGAGCTGGAAGTCCGCTTCGGCGGTGAGGGTGATCGCCAGGTCCTTTTCCTTGAACTCGAAAGTCCCTTTGCCTTTGAGGTCGTAACGGCGGTCCAGCTCTTTGATCGCGTTGTCGACGGCATTAGTGACTTCGTGTTTATCCAGTTCGGACACTACGTCGAACGAGGGCATGTCTATTCTCCAATTGAACGGCGTGCACGAAAAAACGTAACGGGCACGCATGACTTGACGGTTTGAAAGAGCGGTCATTATAACGAGACTTTTCCAGCCTTCACTGCGAGCCTTGATGTCTGACCCCGATTTGCTGCACACATTTGCCCCGCACAGCGCTTGCAGGCGCTGCCAATGACGACCTGGCACATTCTCGGCGCCGGCAGCCTGGGCGGGCTGTGGGCGGCGCGACTGGCACGGGCAGGCCTGCCGGTGCGCCTGATTTTACGCGATGCGGCGCGGCTGGCCGCCTACAACGCTCAAGACAGCCAGTTGACCCTGATCGAACCGGATCGTTGCGAACAGCTGTCGATTCAAGCCCAGACCTACGACAGTGGCGAACCTGTCGAGCGCCTGCTGGTGGCCTGCAAGGCCTATGACGCCGAACAGGCCATCGCCCGCCTGACGCCACGCCTGAGCGCGAATGCCGAAGTCATCCTGCTGCAGAACGGCATGGGCAGTCAGGAGGCCGTGGCGGCGCTGATCCCGACACGGCGCTGCATTTTTGCCTCCAGCACCGAAGGCGCCTTTCGCGAGTCCGACTGGCGGGTACGCTTTGCCGGGCACGGCTTCAACTGGCTGGGTGATGTACGCAACCCCGCAGCGCCTTCGGCATTGCTTGCCGACCTGCACAGCAGCGGCATCAGCCACGAGTGGACGCCAGACATACTGACCCGCCTGTGGCGCAAGCTGGCGCTCAATTGCGCGATCAACCCGTTGACCGTGCTGCACGACTGTCGCAACGGCGGCCTGCTTGAGCACCCGTGCGAAGTCGCGACCCTGTGCGCAGAACTGTCCGAACTGCTGGAGCGCTGCGGCCAGCCCGCAGCGGCGCAGGACCTGCACAGCGATGTGTTACGGGTCATTCAGGCAACAGCCGCCAACTATTCGTCGATGTATCAGGACGTCGCTCATGGCCGGCGTACCGAAATCGCTTATCTGCTGGGCTACGCCAGTGCTGCCGCTTTACGTCATCAATGCACCACACCGCATTTGCAGCAGTTATACGAGCGGTTGTGCCGGCATCTGAGCACCAAGGGTTTGCGTAGCGACTAGCCCGCGCTACCCTGCTGGCACAAACCGTCGCCGTGTGATCTGCCCATGCCCTTGCGTCAGCGCCTAGATAACCTGCCCGTAGGCCAGAAGCTGCTGGCGGCCTTGCTGGTCCTGCTGACCACAGTGCTGCTGGTGGCCAACCTGACCTTTATCGGCGCGGCCTATTACATTTCTCAGGAAGCCATGGCGCCACAGGCGCTACAGACCATCGGGCGCCTGATCAGTAGCGCCAACCTCAACGAACGGGCACTCAACTCAAGCGATGATGCCCGGGCACTGCTGAGTGAACTCAGAAGCTACGGCCCGCTGCGCGCTGCCGCGATCTACGACAACGACGGTCAGCGTCTGGCGCAACTGCAACAGGGCGAGGTGCTGGACCTGCCGACCCACTACAGCGGCATCGAGAACTGGCGGCTGACCGAGTTTCGCAGCACCCAGGTGATTACGGTGCCCAAGGGCGATCAGCCGCCGGGGCATTTGCTGCTGGTCGCCAGCAGTGAGTTGCCCGCCGCGTTCTACAGCGGCACCCTGACCGCAAGTCTGGGCATTCTGGTGTTCAGCATCCTGTTGTGGGTAGTGGTCGCCCGGCAGATTCGCCGGCTGATCACAGAGCCGATCTATCAGCTTGAAGAACTGTCGCGCCAGGTGACTCGCGAGGAAAATTACGCCCTGCGCGTCGGCCCCGGCAACAAAGACGAAATTGGCAGCCTGGCCTCGGCCTTCAATACCATGCTGGCGCGCATCGAGGCGCGCGAGCAGCAGCTCAAGCGCGCCCGCGACGAGTCGCAGGAAGCTTACGATCAAGCCCGCGGGCTGGCCGAGGAAACCCGGCGTACCAACCGCAAGCTGGAGCTGGAAGTGCAGGTGCGCGGCAAGATCGAAAAGAAACTCACCGGTTTTCAGAACTACCTCAACAGCATTATCGATTCGATGCCCTCGGCCATGATCGCCCTCGACGAGCAGCTTTACGTCACCCAGTGGAATCAGGAGGCAACCACGCTGTCTGGCACGCGGCTGGATGAAGCCCTCAACCAGCCGATCTTTATCGCCTTCGAGCCGATGCGCTCGTTCATGCCGCAGCTCAAGCAGACCGTCGAACAACACAGCGTCACCAAGATCGAGCGGGTGACCTGGATCAAGCAGGACGAACCCCGCCACTATGCGCTGACCTTTTATCCGCTGACCGGTGACGCCGGGCGAGGCGTGGTGATCCGCATCGACGACATCACCCAGCGCATTTCGCTGGAAGAAATGATGGTGCAGTCGGAAAAAATGCTCTCGGTCGGCGGCCTGGCTGCCGGTATGGCGCATGAGATCAACAACCCGCTGGGGGCGATTCTGCATAACGTGCAGAACATTCGCCGCCGACTGTCGCCGGACCTGCCGAAGAATCTCGAACAGGCACAAAGCGACGGTCTCGACCTGGAACAGGTCAACCGCTACCTGACCGGCCGGGAAGTGCCTGCCCTGCTCGACGGTATCCAGCAGGCCGGCGCCCGGGCAGCCAAGATCGTCAGCCATATGCTCAACTTCAGCCGCCTGAGCAACCGGCAACTGGCGCCATGCGATTTGCCGGCGCTGATCGATCAGGCGCTGGAAATCGCCAGCAACGACTTTGACCTGAGTATCGGCTTCGACTTCAAAGGTCAGCACATCATTCGCCAGTTCGACCCAGCGCTGGAGCCGGTGCCGTGTATCGCCAACGAGCTGGAACAGGTACTGCTCAATTTGCTCAAGAACGCAGCGCAAGCGATTCACCAGCGCAACGATGACCAGGAGCCCGGGCGCATTACCCTGCGCACCCGGCTCAATCCGCCATGGGCAGAAATCCAGGTCGAGGACAACGGTATCGGTATGTCGGAGAACGTACGCAAGCGCACCTTCGAGCCGTTTTTTACCACCAAGGAAATCGGCCAGGGCACCGGCCTGGGTCTGTCGGTGTCCTATTTCATCATCACCAACAACCACAAAGGCCAGATGGAAGTGCAGTCATCCATCGGCCTGGGCACCTGCTTTACCCTGCGCCTGCCGCTGGTGGCCAATCAGGTCACCGAGCCGGCATCTGTCATAAGCAAGTCTTGAACGGAGCGACACACATGGGCTTTCGCCTGTCGAAAATCTATACACGTACCGGAGACAGCGGCGAAACCGGGCTGGGCGACGGCCGCCGGGTGGCCAAGGATCATCCGCGCATCGAAGCGATTGGCGAGGTCGATACGCTCAACAGCCAGTTGGGGGTATTGCTGGCCGGGCTGAACGATGCAGCGCTGACCGAGCTGATCGAGGTGCTTGCACCTTGCCAGCACCGTTTGTTCGATCTGGGTGGCGAACTGGCGATGCCGGCTTATCAGGCGTTGAATGCGCTGGAAATCGAGCGTCTTGAAGCAGCGATCGACCTCTGGAACGAAGAGCTGGGACCGCTGGAAAACTTTATCCTGCCCGGCGGCTCGGCCCTGATCGCTCAGGCCCATGTGTGCCGCAGCCTGGCCCGCAGCGCCGAGCGCCGCTGCCAGCAGCTCAATGCCGTCGAGCCCTTGCAAGGCGTGGGGCTGGCGTACATCAACCGGCTTTCGGATTTGTTGTTCGTGGCGGCACGGTTGATTGC
This sequence comes from Pseudomonas sp. 3A(2025), assembly GCF_054589175.1. Taxonomy (NCBI): domain Bacteria; kingdom Pseudomonadati; phylum Pseudomonadota; class Gammaproteobacteria; order Pseudomonadales; family Pseudomonadaceae; genus Pseudomonas; species Pseudomonas sp. 3A(2025). The sequence goes on from NZ_BAAILM010000113.1 coordinate 861,656, forward strand.
CAGGCGCCAGGGCGTGGCCGAGATTTTATGGCAGGCGGCGGCAAAGCCGGTCTTATAAGACCGGCCAGAGCGCGCGGATGCCGGCGATACCCTGGGCGCCGCTGTCCCAGGCTTGCTGGCGGTGGTCGGGGCCGACACCGCCGAGCAGGAACACCGGTTTTTTGCAGCCTGCAATCAATTGTGTGGCCTGCTCCCAGCCCAGCGGTTGGGCATCCGGGTGAGTCTGGGTCGGTTGCACCGGTGACAGGGTGACGAAGTCGACGCCCATCTGCTCGGCCAGGGCCAGTTCTTCGGCGTTGTGACACGAGGCCGCCAACCAGCGCTCGGTCGGGAACGGCCGGCCACGGCTGGCGTATTTGCGCAGTTGGGCGGCAGTCAGGTGCCAGCCGGCAGCCGGGAAGTCGCCCAGCCACTCCAGCGGCCCCTTGAGCATCAATTGCGCCTTGCCGGCACACAGACCGACCGCATCCACCGCCAGATCGCGGTAGGCAGGGTCATAGCCGCCCGGTGCGCGCAGCTGGATCAATTTCGCGCCTTGGGCAACAGCACGCTGGATGCCGCGCAGCAGCTCACCGTTTTCAAGGCCTTCGGGGGTAATCAGGTACTGGTCGGGCAGGCGCGCAGCCGCGACGATCGGCTGGTTGGCCGCCGGAAATTCGTAGTCGGGCAACTCGCGTGGCGTGACCCAGGCCAATGGCTGGCCTTCGGCGCCATGCGGCTCGCCGCTGAATGCCGAGACTTCCCAGACATCCAGCAACACGTGTTTGTCCGGGTAATCGTGCTGCACCTTGATCAGCGGACGCGCCGCCTGAATCTCGATACCCAGCTCTTCCTGCAATTCACGCCCCAGTGCGAGACAGGGCGCTTCGCCCTCCTCGACCTTGCCACCGGGAAATTCCCAGAGACCGCCCTGATGCTGGGTATCGGCGCGCCGGGCGATGAGAATCCGGCCATCGTGGCCGCGAATCACGGCCGCTACTACGTGGATACGTTTCATTGCACGGGTTCCTCTTTATGCCTTCGCGACTAAAGCGGATCGCCGCCCGGCCGCTCCTGCGACGGAGCGGCCGCGCGGGATCAGGTGCGGTATTCGGCGTTGATTTTTACGTATTCGTGCGACAGGTCGGTGGTCCAGATGGTCTCGTTGCACTCGCCACGGCCCAGCTCGATGCGGATGGTGATTTCTTCGCGGGCCATGACTTCGGCGCCCTGTGCTTCGGTGTAGGTCGCCGAACGGCCGCCCTTGCTGGCGATGGACACTTCACCGAGGAACACGTCGATCAGGCTGACGTCGAGGTTCGGCACGCCGGCACGGCCGACAGCAGCCAGAATACGGCCCCAGTTGGGGTCAGAGGCAAACAGCGCGGTCTTGATCAGCGGCGAGTGAGCCACGGCGTAACCGACGTCCAGGCATTCCTGATGGTTGCCGCCGCCGTTGACCTGAACGGTCACGAACTTGGTAGCACCTTCGCCGTCACGCACGATGGCCTGGGCCACTTCCATGCACACTTCAAAGACCGCCTTTTTCAGTGCTTCGAACAGCGGGCCACTGGCTTCGGTGACTTGCGGCAGGTTGGCCTGGCCGGTAGCGATCAGCATGCAGCAGTCGTTGGTCGAGGTGTCGCCATCGATGGTGATGCGGTTGAACGACTTGTTGGCACCATCGAGAATCAGGTCTTTCAGAACGCTTTGCGAGACCTTGGCATCGGTGGCGATGTAGCCAAGCATGGTCGCCATGTTCGGACGAATCATGCCCGCGCCCTTGCTGATACCGGTCACGGTCACGGTCACGCCGTCGTGCTGGAACTGGCGGCTGGCGCCCTTTGGCAGGGTGTCAGTGGTCATGATACCGGTGGCAGCGGCCGCCCAGTTATCCACAGACAGGTCGTCCAGCGCAGCTTGCAGAGCGCCTTCGATCTTTTCGACCGGCAATGGCTCGCCGATCACGCCGGTAGAGAACGGCAGCACGGCCTCGGCCGGCACGCCGGTCAGCTCGGCCAGCTTGTCGCAGGTACGCCTGGCGGCAACCAGGCCTGGCTCGCCGGTACCGGCGTTGGCATTGCCGGTGTTGGTCAGCAGGTAACGGACGGTGCCCTGTACGCGCTGCTTGGCAATGATGACCGGGGCGGCGCAAAAAGCGTTGAGGGTGAAGACACCGGCGACGCTGGAGCCTTCGGCGCAGCGCATGACCACCACGTCCTTGCGGCCGGGTCGCTTGATACCGGCCGAGGCAATACCCAGTTCAAAACCGGCAACCGGGTGCAATGTAGGCAAAGGACCAAGACCAACAGCCATGCGTGCGCTCCTTGAGCTATCTCTGCGCCGTCCGCCTATCGGTACGGCGATCAATGAAAAAACGCCGCGACGGCAAGGCCGGTCGCGGCGTGGTGTTCACGGGCAGCGGCTTAGCCGATCTGACCGTGGCAGTGCTTGAACTTCTTGCCCGAACCACACCAGCAGACTTCGTTGCGACCCAGCTTCTGGTCGTTGCGTACCGGGTCTGCGGCGGTGACCGCCAGCTCTTCGGTGTCTTCGGTTGCAACCTGCTCGATGCCAGGCGCCTCGGCATGCTGGAACTGCATGCGCTGGGCCAGCTCTTCGGCGTCGCGACGCAGACGGGCTTCTTCTTCCTCGGGGTCTTCGCGACGCACCTGGACGTGGGACAGCACACGAATGGTGTCGCGCTTGATCGAATCCAGAAGCTCCTGGAACAGGGTAAACGACTCGCGCTTGTATTCCTGCTTCGGGTTTTTCTGGGCATAACCGCGCAAGTGGATACCGTGACGCAGGTGATCCATGGTCGACAGATGGTCTTTCCACAGGTCGTCGATCACGCGCAGCAGAATCTGCTTCTCGAAGGTGCGCAGGGCGTCAGCACTGGCCTGCTCTTCCTTCTCGTGGTAAGCGCCGAGCAGTTGTTCGAGCAGCTTGGCGCGCAGGCCTTCTTCGTGCAGGTGATCGTCTTCGTCCAGCCACTGCTGGACCGGCAGTTTCACCGCGAAGTCCGAGTTCAGTGAAGCCTCCAGACCGGCCACGTCCCACTGCTCGGGCAACGATTGCGGCGGAATGTGCTGGCTGATCAGGTTGTTCAGCACTTCCTGACGGAAGTCGGCAATGGTGTCGCCGATATTGGTCGCTGCCAACAGGCTGTTGCGCATGTGATAGATCACTTTGCGCTGCTCGTTGGACACGTCGTCGAATTCCAGCAATTGCTTGCGGATATCGAAGTTGCGGCCCTCGACCTTGCGCTGTGCTTTCTCGATGGCGTTGGTGACCATGCGGTGTTCGATGGCTTCACCGGACTGCATGCCCAGCGCCTTCATGAAGTTTTTCACCCGGTCAGAGGCGAAAATACGCATCAGGCTGTCTTCGAGCGACAGGTAGAAACGGCTCGAACCGGTATCGCCCTGGCGACCGGCACGGCCACGCAACTGGTTATCGATACGGCGCGATTCGTGACGCTCGGAAGCGATCACATGCAGGCCGCCGGCCTCGATGACCTGTTGGTGACGCTTCTGCCAGTCGGCCTTGATCTGCGCGATCTGCTCAGGTGTCGGGTCTTCCAGGCTGGCCACTTCCACTTCCCAGTTACCGCCCAACAGGATGTCGGTACCACGACCGGCCATGTTGGTGGCGATGGTCAGTGCGCCAGGGCGACCGGCCTGGGCGATGATCTCGGCTTCTTTTTCGTGGAACTTGGCGTTGAGAACCTTGTGATCGATACCCTCTTTTTTGAGCAGGGCCGACATGTGCTCGGAGGTTTCGATGGTCGCCGTACCCACCAGCACCGGACGATTTTCGGCCAGGCAGGCCTTGATGTCGGTGACGATGGCCGCGTACTTCTCTTCGGCGGTCAGGTACACCAGATCGTTGAAGTCTTTACGCGCCAACGGCTTGTTCGGCGGGATGACCATCACCGACAGGCTGTAGATCTGGTGGAATTCGAACGCTTCGGTGTCTGCGGTGCCGGTCATGCCCGACAGCTTGTTGTACAGACGGAAGTAGTTCTGGAACGTGGTCGATGCCAGGGTCTGGCTTTCGGCCTGGATATTGAGATTTTCCTTGGCTTCGATGGCCTGGTGCAGGCCTTCGGACAAACGACGGCCCGGCATGGTACGACCGGTGTGCTCGTCAACCAGCAATATCTGACCGTCCTGGACGATGTACTCAACGTTGCGGTTGAACAGTTTGTGCGCACGCAGGCCGGCATACACGTGGGTCAACAGACCCAGGTTATGCGCCGAATACAGGCTTTCGCCTTCGGCCAGCAGGCCTGCTGTGGTGAGCATTTCTTCGATGAACTGGTGACCGGCTTCATTGAGTTCGACCTGGCGGGTCTTTTCGTCAATGGTGTAATGGCCTTCCTGAGTGACCTGGCCTTCGACTTCCTCGACATGCTGCTTGAGGGTCGGAATCAGACGGTTGATCTCGGTGTACAGGCGCGAGCTGTCTTCGGCCTGGCCGGAGATGATCAACGGGGTACGGGCTTCGTCGATGAGGATCGAGTCGACTTCGTCGATGACCGCAAAGTTGAGCTCGCGCTGGAACTTGTCCTCCATGCTGAAGGCCATGTTATCGCGCAGGTAATCGAAACCGAACTCGTTGTTGGTACCGTAGGTGATATCGGCAGCATAGGCGGCGCGTTTTTCTTCCGGCGGCTGGAACGGCGTGACGATCCCTACGGTCAGGCCGAGGAATTCATACAGCGGGCGCATCCAGTTGGCGTCGCGGCGGGCCAGGTAATCGTTGACCGTTACGACGTGCACGCCCTTGCCGGACAGTGCGTTGAGGTACACGCCCAGAGTACCGACCAGGGTCTTGCCCTCACCGGTACGCATCTCGGCGATCTGCCCTTCGTGCAGGGTCATGCCGCCAATCAGCTGGACGTCGAAGTGACGCATGCCCATCACGCGCTTGCCGGCCTCACGGGCTACGGCAAAGGCTTCAGGCAGCAGTTGATCGAGGGTTTCGCCTTTGGCTATGCGGGCCTTGAACTCTTCGGTCTTGGCACGCAGTTGCTCATCCGAAAGGGCCACCATTTGCTCTTCGAAGGCATTGACGATCTGTACCGTCTTGAGCATGCGTTTGACTTCACGCTCGTTCTTGCTTCCAAAAAGTTTTTTTAACAAAGGCGCAAACATATCGACAGGATCTTCCACACATAGGAATGGAGGGCGGCCCCGTGAGTCGCCCGTGCGACCCTCATGGTCGCATGCGAACGAGCATTCTACCCGGAAACGGTGGTGAGGAAAGTGGCGTTATTCCACGATGCTGGCACAGCGCTGTAAGGGGGCGCAGGTTCAATGGGGGCTTTTTGTCCGACTTCAACCCTCCCCAAAGGTGAAACTTCACGTGTGGCAGGCGGTGACAGCCGTGGAGTTGCGCCATGCAGGACGCGCGACACTTTCTGTTAAGATTGCCGCCTTGTGACCCTTGGCATTGCACTTCATGGCTTTTCGTCCTATCGACGCCCGACAACCTGCGGTATTGCTGCGCGATGCCAAACCGCTGCGGGCACTCATTCGCCAGGCCGAGCGCCTCAGCCACCTGCAACGTCTGGTCGAAAGCCAGTTGCAACCGGCGGCGCGCGAGCACTGCCATGTCGCGTCATGGCGCGAAGGCTGCCTGCTGCTGGTGGTCACCAACGGCCACTGGGCCACACGCCTGCGCTATCAGCAACGGCGCCTGCAACGCCAGCTGGTGATTTTTGACGAGTTTGCCAGCCTGACCCGCATTCTGTTCAAAGTGCAGCCGCCGCACGTGCAACAAGGGGCAGCGACGCACACCATCGACCTTTCGCTGACGGCAGCAGAAAACATTCAGGCCACCGCCGAAGGTATCAGCGACCCCAAACTGCGCGCTGCCCTGGAGCGCCTTGCGAGTCATGGCAAGGCCGGCAGTTGAGGCCGTTTGATTTCCAGCATAAAAAAAAGACCGCCCGAAGGCGGCCTTAAAAGAAAGGAAAGAGAGTAAAGCGTTACCTTATGCTGCCGCTACAGGGCGCATATAGGAGATAGGTGCGGTACTGGCGTCCTCGAAAGTCACGACTTCCCAGGCATCTTTCTGTTCGATCAGCGTGCGCAGCAGACGGTTGTTCAGCGCGTGGCCGGATTTGAAGCCACGGAATTCGCCGATCAGGCTGTTGCCCAGCAGGTAAAGGTCGCCAATGGCGTCCAGGATCTTGTGCTTGACGAATTCGTCCTCGTAACGCAGGCCGTCTTCGTTCAATACGCCTTCCTTGTCGACCACGATGGCGTTTTCAACGCTGCCGCCGAGTGCGAGGTTGTGCTTGCGCAGGTACTCGATGTCACTCATGAAGCCGAATGTACGGGCGCGGCTGACTTCCTTGACGAAGGAAGTGCTGGAAAAATCCACGCTGGCGCTTTGGGTCCGATCACGAAATACCGGGTGATCGAAGTCGATTTCGAAACTCACCTTGAAGCCTTCGAAAGGCACGAAAGTGGCGCGTTTACCGCCCTCTTCCACAGTGACTTCGCGCAGAATACGGATGAACTGCTTGGGTGCTTCCTGCTCTTGCAGGCCGGCCGATTGAATCAGGAACACGAAAGGTCCGGCGCTACCGTCCATGATTGGCACTTCGGAGGCGGACAGCTCGACATAGGCATTATCAATGCCCAGGCCAGCCATGGCCGACAGCAGGTGCTCGACCGTATCGACCTTGATATCGCCCTGGACAAGGGTGGTCGACAAAGTGGTCTCGCCGACATTTTCCGCCCGCGCAGGAATCTGCACGACAGGGTCCAGGTCGGTGCGGCAAAACACGATACCGGTGTTCACAGGTGCGGGCTTCAGGGTCAGGTAAACCTTTTCCCCGGAATGCAGACCGACGCCTGTGGCACGGATGATATTTTTCAGGGTACGTTGTTTGATCATGGCATGGGCCGCTTCAGCGCTAGTTGCGAACGGATATCAACAAAGGCTGGGGATGATAGCAGACCCAGCCCGTGCTGAACACCAATTACCCGAATCCCCCTGATAGACATAATCAATCGGCCTGGCGACGCAGGAAGGCCGGGATATCGAGATAGTCCAAATCATCGTTAGGATTCAGTTTAGCCGCTGCAGTCGCGCCGGCATGGGCCTGGTTGCGCATCACGGTTGGACGGTCCAGGTCACGGTAGTTGACGGCAGCAGGTTCACGAACGGCCTGCTGATGCACCGGCGCTTGTGGCGCTGCGCCTGGCAGGGTGTTGTCGATGATCTTGACCGGCTTCTCGATGCGCGCGCCCAGGCCTGTGGCCACAACGGTAACGTGCAGTTCGTCGCGCATGTCCGGATCGATAACGGTACCGACCTTGACCATCGCATGATCCGAGGCGAAGGCCTCGATGATGCTGCCCACGTCCGAGTATTCACCCAGCGACAGGTCAGGACCTGCTGTGATGTTGACCAGGATGCCGCGTGCACCTTGCAGGTTGACGTCTTCGAGCAACGGGTTGCGGATGGCCGCTTCGGTCGCTTCACGCGCACGATTCGGACCGCTGGCGCAGCCGGTACCCATCATTGCCATGCCCATCTCGCTCATCACGGTACGCACGTCGGCGAAGTCGACGTTGATCATGCCGGGACGTTTGATGATGTCGGAGATACCGCGAACGGCACCGGCCAGAACATCGTCAGCCTTGGCGAACGCCGACAGCAGGCTGGCGTCTTTACCCAGGATGGTCAGCAGCTTCTCGTTGGGGATGGTGATCAACGAGTCGACGCTTTCAGCCAGCATGCGAATGCCTTCGTCGGCGATCTGCATGCGCTTGCGGCCTTCGAACGGGAATGGACGGGTCACCACCGCAACGGTGAGGATGCCCATTTCCTTGGCCACTTCGGCAATGATTGGCGCAGCACCGGTACCGGTACCGCCACCCATGCCGGTGGTGATGAAGACCATGTTGGTGCCCTGCAGGACTTCCGCGATACGCTCGCGGTCTTCCAGTGCGGCCTGACGGCCCACTTCAGGGTTGGCACCGGCACCGAGACCTTTGGTCACGCCGGCACCCAGTTGCAGAATGGTCCGTGCACCGATGTTTTTCAGTGCTTGAGCATCGGTGTTGGCGCAGATGAATTCGACGCCTTCAATGCTGCTCTTGACCATGTGATTGACGGCGTTTCCGCCACCACCACCTACACCGATAACCTTGATTACCGGGCTCTGCGGGACGTTGTCTACGAGTTCGAACATTTTCCCTCTCCTTCAGCTCTCTAGTTGTTACTGCCCGCTACCACTTAGAAGCGTTGAACTTAGAAATTACCCTGAACCCAACGCTTGAAGCGCTCTAGCACGGGAGCCTTTGGTTCATCGCCATAGTTACTGCTGCTCACGCCCAGACCGGACAGCGAAATGCCGTCGGACTGCTTCTGCAAGCCGTACTGCAACAGGCCCACGCCTGTGGAGTAAATCGGATTGCGGATGACGTCACTCAATCCCTTGACACTATGCGGCACGCCCAGGCGCACCGGCATGTGGAAGATTTCTTCGGCCAGTTCGACCGCACCTTCCATTTTCGAGGTCCCGCCGGTCAGCACAATGCCCGCCGGGATCAGATCTTCATAACCGCTGCGGCGCAGCTCGGCCTGGATCAGGGTGAACAACTCGTCGTAACGAGGTTCGACCACTTCGGCCAGGGCCTGGCGCGACAGTTCGCGAGGCGGACGATCGCCCACGCTCGGCACCTTGATGGTTTCGCCGGCACCGGCCAGTTTGGCCAGGGCGCAGGCATAGCGAATCTTGATTTCTTCGGCGTACTGGGTCGGGGTGCGCAACGCCATGGCGATGTCGTTGGTGACCTGATCGCCGGCAATCGGAATCACCGCCGTGTGGCGAATGGCGCCTTCGGTGAAGATCGCGATGTCGGTAGTGCCGCCACCGATGTCGACCAGGCACACGCCCAGCTCTTTCTCGTCGTCGGTCAGCACGGCATAGGCAGAAGCCAGTTGCTCAAGAATGATGTCATCGACTTCCAGGCCACAACGGCGCACACACTTCTCGATGTTCTGCGCAGCGTTCACCGCGCAGGTGACCACATGCACCTTGGCTTCCAGGCGCACGCCCGACATGCCCAGTGGCTCACGTACGCCTTCCTGGTTGTCGATCACATAATCCTGCGGCAGGGTGTGCAGCACACGCTGGTCGGCAGGAATGGCAACGGCCTGGGCCGCATCGAGCACACGCTCAAGGTCCGCCGAGCTGACTTCACGGTCGCGGATTGCCACGATGCCGTGCGAGTTGAGGCTGCGGATATGGTTGCCCGCCACGCCGACGAATGCCGAGTGGATACGGCAGCCAGCCATGATCTGCGCTTCTTCGATCGCACGCTGGATCGACTGCACGGTGGACTCGATATTGACGACGACGCCCTTCTTCAGACCGCGCGAAGGGTGGCTGCCAATTCCGACGATTTCCAGCGAACCATCGGCCGCGACTTCGCCTACCAGCGCCACCACCTTGGAGGTACCGATATCCAGCCCGACGATCATTTTGCCGCTTTGCACATTTGCCATGGTTCTGCCTCTAGTCAATTCTTCGCGACAGCGGGCTTCGCCGCCGTCGGCGCTGCCTGATCACGCCATCCGACCGCAAGGCCGTTGGAATAACGCAGGTCAACGCGTGCAATATTCGTTATTTGTTCTTTGAGCGTTTTGTCGTAAATCGAAATGAAGCGGCGCATTTTCTCAACCAAATGATCGCGACCCAGCAACAACTCGATTCCAGGCCCTGCACTGCTGGCACCCGTCGTCAAAAACCAACTGCCCCGCTCACGTAATTCAAGACGCACTATCGAAAAACCCATAGGGCGCAACATCTGACTCAATACCTGGTATTGCTGCATCACCTGCTGCTGGGCTCGTTGAGGACCAAACAGCTGGGGAAGATGTTCGTAATTGGATAACTCACGTGGCGTGAAGGCCTGTCCCTGGTTATTCAACAATGCTTCATCACCCCAACGGGCTACCGGTAACTGTTCTTCGAGGCGAATCACCACTTGATCCGGCCAGACCCTGCGCACTTCGGCGTGGGCAATCCATGGCATTTGTTCAAGTTCGGTGCGCATACCGGCCAGGTCGATGGTGAAGAAGCGAGCGGCCACATAAGGCGCAATACGCTGCTGCACGGCCTGCTGACTGATATAACTCAAATCACCCTGCACATTGATGCGACTGATCGGGCGATCGACATAAGGCAATAGACGCTGCGCGCCTTCATAAGTGCCAAAGCCCAACCCAACCAATAACACCGGCCACAACAAATATTTTAAAAACCCGGTTCCAGGTCTGGGTACACGCGCCGACAGCGGCTCTTTGGCCACCATCCGGCTTGCCCCACGCGGTACCGGCTTGCGGCCGGGAACCGGTGGTTGCTGACGTGCCGACGCGCCGTTCATGCCTTAACCCCTCGCCTGAACGCTGTCGGCCAGAATCGCCAACACCAGTTGCTGAAAATCAAGCCCCGCCGCCCGCGCCGCCATAGGCACCAGGCTGTGATCGGTCATGCCGGGGACAGTATTGACCTCCAGCAACCAGAACTTGCCCTCGGCGTCCTGCATGACATCGGTGCGCGCCCAGCCGGTGATACCCACAGCGTCACAGGCACGTACCGTCAATGCTTCAAGTTCGCGCTCTTGTGCAGCATCAAGTCCTGACGGAATCCGGTATTGGGTATCGTCAGCCAGGTATTTGGCATCGTAATCATAGAAACTGTGTGAAGTGCCCAGGCCAATCGGCGGTAAGACCCGGCCACGCAAACACGCCACGGTGAACTCCGGACCTTCGATCCATTGTTCGACCAACACGTTTGAATCATAGGTACTGGCGGCTTTCCAGGCGGCAATTAATTGTTCCGTGTCGCTCACCTTCGCCATTCCAATACTTGAACCCTCATGGGCCGGTTTGACGATTAAAGGAAAGCCCAGTTCCGTCGCTGCACAAATACAGTCATATTCATTTTGCAACACGGCATGTAAAGGCGTCGGCAAATTCAGGCTAGACCAGATCTGTTTGGTGCGCAGCTTGTCCATTGCCAGTGCCGAGGCCAAAACACCACTGCCGGTATAAGGAATGCGCAGGCATTCCAGCAGGCCCTGCATCGTGCCGTCTTCACCACCACGGCCGTGCAGCACGATAAAAGCCCGATCGATCTTTTCGCCGCTCAGTTGTTGCAGCAGGTCATCGCCGACATCGATCCCGAACGCATCCACACCGGCGCTCAGCAAGGCATCCAGCACGGCCCCACCGGACTTCAGCGAAACCTCACGCTCAGCGCTGTTGCCGCCGAACAGCACAGCCACCCGACCGAAAGCCTCAGGCGTCAAGGTGCTGTGCAATGAGGATGCGTTCAGGTCAGTCATTTCAGCTTACCTTCGGTGGACGCGGCCACGGCGCCTGCAAACAGCGGGCTGCGCAGCAGTTGCGGGGCCAGGCCGCCGATATCGCCGGCGCCCTGGCACAGCAGGATGTCACCGGCACGCAGCAACGGCTTGACCAGCGGCGCCAGCTCGGCGCCACGTTCGATGTAAATCGGGTCCAGTTGGCCGCGCTGGCGAATGCTGTGGCACAGGTTGCGACTGTCGGCACCGGGAATGGGCTCTTCACCGGCCGGGTAGACTTCCATCAGCAGCAGCACGTTGGACTCGGCCAGCACCTGAACGAAATCGTCGTACAGGTCGCGGGTGCGGCTGAAACGGTGTGGCTGATAGACCATCACCAGACGGCGATCCGGCCAGCCACCCCGTACGGCGTTGATGACCGCAGCCACTTCACGCGGGTGGTGACCGTAGTCGTCGACCAGCATGACATGACCGCCCTCGACCGGCAGTTCGCCATACACCTGGAAGCGTCTGCCGACGCCCTGAAAGCCCGACAACCCCTTAACGATGGCTTCGTCACTGATGCCTTCGTCGGTGGCAATGGCGATGGTCGCCAGCGAGTTCAGGACGTTGTGGTTGCCCGGCATGTTCACCGAAACGTCCAGCGGCTCGCGGTCGCGACGCAACACGGTGAAGAAGGTGCGCATACCGTCCTGACGGACATTGATGGCGCGAACATCGGCGTTTTCGCTGAACCCATAGGTCACGGCTGGGCGCTTGACCTGCGGCAGGATCTCGCGCACCACCGGGTCGTCGATGCACACCACCGCCAGACCGTAGAACGGCAGGTTGTGCAGAAATTCGACGAAGGTTTTCTTCAGTTTGTTGAAGTCGCCTTCGTAGGTCGCCATATGGTCGGCGTCGATATTGGTGACGACGGCGACCAGCGGCTGCAAGTGCAGGAAGCTGGCGTCGCTTTCATCGGCTTCGGCGATCAGGTAACGGCTGGTGCCCAGTTGCGCATTGGTGCCGGCAGCATTCAACCGGCCACCGATCACGAAGGTAGGGTCCAGGCCGCCGGCGGCAAAAACCGAGGCCAACAGGCTGGTGGTGGTGGTCTTGCCGTGGGTGCCGGCGACGGCGATGCCATGCCGGTAGCGCATCAGTTCGGCGAGCATTTCGGCGCGTGGCACGATAGGAATGCGTCGCTCCAGCGCCGTGGCGATTTCAGGGTTCGAGGTATTGATCGCGCTGGACACCACCAGTACATCGGCGCCTACGGTGTTCTCGGCCTGGTGGCCGATGAAAATCTGTGCACCGAAGGCGGTCAGCCGGTCGGTGACTGCCGAGTTTTTCAGGTCGGAGCCGGACACTTCATAGCCAAGGTTCAACAGCACTTCGGCAATGCCGCACATGCCGACACCGCCGATGCCGACGAAGTGGATGCGGCGGATACGGCGCATTTCCGGTTGTGGCATGGCGCGTTGATTCTCAACCACGGGCCACCTCCACACAGACATCGACCACGGTACGGGTGGCATCGGGTTTGGCCAGACGGCGGGCAGTACGGGCCATGCTGTTCAACTGTTCGGGCTGCATCAAAACCTCTTTCAGGCGGCTGGCCATCTCGGCGGCGCCAGTTGTCGCTTGCGGCATCACGAAGGCTGCGCCTTCACGGGCCAGATAATCGGCATTACGCGACTGGTGATCGTCGATCGCATGCGGCAGCGGGATCAGCAACGACGGCAGGCCGGCCGCCGCCAGTTCGCTGACTGTCAGAGCACCGGCGCGGCAGACCACCAGGTCGGCCCAGGCATAGGCTTGCGCCATGTCCTGAATGAACGGCGCAACCTGCGCCTCGACACCGGCTGTGCGATAGCGCTCGGCAGTGATCTGGTCATGTTGCTTGCCGGCCTGGTGAAACACCTCTGGACGCACATCGTCGGCAATCAGTGCCAGCGCGTCGGGCAACAGCTTGTTCAACGGCTCGGCACCCAGGCTGCCGCCCAGAATCAGCAGGCGCGCCTTGCGCCCGGCCAGGGGTTGGCGCGGTGTTTCGAAAAACAGCTCGGTGCGCACCGGGTTGCCGGTGGTACGACGCTTGTCCGAGGCGGCGAAGGTGTCCGGGAACGCTTCGCAGATGCGGCTGGCGAACGAGGACAGGCTGCGATTGGCGGTACCGGCCACGGCGTTTTGTTCGTGGATCACCAGCGGTACACCGGCCAGTTTTGCCGCCAGACCACCGGGGCCGGTGACATAGCCGCCGAAACCGACGACGAAGGCCGGCTTGAGCTGGCGCATTACCTTGCGCGCCTGCCACAACGCCTTGAGCAGCATCAACGGCGCCTTGAGCAGCGAAAGCTTGCCCTTGCCGCGCAGACCACTGGCATCGATACGATGCAGGGTCAGGCCGGCCTGGGGCACCAGTTCGTTCTCGATGCCACGGGGCGTACCCAGCCAGTGCACTTTAAAGCCACGCGCCTGCAACTCGCGGGCACAGGCCAGCGCCGGGAAGACGTGCCCGCCGGTGCCGCCGGCCATGATCAGCACGTTAGCGTCCATGGGGTGGCTCCTCGGCAAAATCGCTTTCGTTGAATTCGGCCTCTTCGCTGCCCATGTTGTTGCGCGACTCCCACTCGATACGCAGCAACAGCCCGAGGCTGGCGCAACAGATCACCAGCGAGCTGCCGCCATAGCTGAGAAATGGCAGGGTCAGGCCCTTGGTCGGCAGCAGGCCGACGTTCACGCCGATGTTGATCAGGAACTGGCCGATCCACAGGAACGAAAGGCCATAAGCGGTGTAGGCACCGAAAAACTGCTTGGCGCGCTCGGCCCAGAAGCCGATGTACATGCCGCGAATACTAACGAACAGGAACAGGCCGACAGTGAGCAGCGAACCCACCACGCCCAGTTCTTCGGCCAGTACCGAAAATACGAAGTCGGTGTGCGCTTCAGGCAGGTAGAACTGCTTCTGCACGCTGTTGCCCAGGCCCACACCCAGCCACTCGCCGCGACCAAACGCGATCAACGCCTGCGTCAGCTGATAACCGGAACCGAACTGGTCGGCCCACGGGTCGGTGAAGTTGGTCAGACGCGCCATCCGGTACGGCTGCGCCTGCACCAGCACGAACACCGCCGCCACCGCCAGAACCACCATCAACGAGTAGCGGAACAGGCCCACGCCGCCCAGAAACAGCATCGCGGCGGCGGCGCCCATCATGACGACGGTGGCACCGAAGTCGGGCTCCATCAGCAGCAGGCCGGCCATGGGCAACAGCACGATGAACGGCTTGAAGAAGCCCATCCAGCTCTCGCGCACTTCCTGCTGGCGACGCACCAGGTAACCGGCCAGGAACAGCACCACAAAGACCTTGGCGATCTCCGAGGGCTGGACGTTGAACGCCCCGAAACCGATCCAGCGCATAGAGCCGTTGACCTCGCGGCCGATGCCCGGCACCAGTACCAGCAAGAGCAGGCCGAACGCGCCGATCAGCATCAGCCAGCCCATGCGTTGCCAGGTGGCGACCGGCACCATCATGGTCGCGCCACACGCGCCCAGGCCGATGATCAGATAGACCAGGTGACGAGTCATCATGTACAGGGTGTTGCCCGACTGCGCCGCAGCCACTTCGGAGGAGGACGAGGTGATCATCACCAGTCCCAGCCCCAAGAGTGCCAGGCAGCCCGCCAGCATCGGGAAATCGACGTCAATGCCCCGGCCGCTGATCAGCGGCGACGGATAAGGCTTGAGGATGCCGAAAATCATGTCAGCTCCTCCACGGCGCGAGCGAACAAGCGCCCGCGCTCTTCATAGTTCTTGAACATGTCCAGGCTGGC
>NZ_BAAILM010000113.1:876900-894896 GCF_054589175.1 Pseudomonas sp. 3A(2025)
GCAGGCCGGCGACAGCAACACCGCATCGCCTGACTGAGCCAGTTCTGCGCAACGCAACACGGCCTCTTCGAGCGTGGCGACATGCACCAGCGGCGCGGCATCGCCCAGCGCTTCGGCAATTCGTCCGGCATCACGACCCAGCAGCACGACGGCGCGACAATGCGCTGCCACGGCGGCCTTGAGGCCACTGAAATCGGCGCCCTTGCCATCACCACCGGCGACCAGCACCAGCTTGCCGTCGATATCCGCGCCCAGCCCTTCGATTGCCGCCAGGGCAGCACCGACATTGGTGGCTTTCGAATCGTTGTAGAACTGCACGCCCGCACGCTCGCGCAGCCACTGGCAGCGATGCTCCAGGCCTGTAAACGTACGCAGGCTTGCAAGCATGGCGTCCATCGGCAGGCCCACGGCATGCCCCAGCGCCAGCGCCGACAGGGCATTGGCCTGATTGTGCGCACCACGGACTTTCAGCTCACTGACCGGCAGCAACAGATCGAACTGGAACGCCAGGTATTTCACGCCATGCTCTTCGCGCAGACCGAAGCCACGGAAATCCGGTTTGTTCAGGCCAAAGGTCCAGCACGGCACGTCTTCGCGAATCAGCGGCCGCGACAGGGCATCCTGACGGTTGACCACCACCTGGCGGGCGCCGCGAAAAATCCGGTGCTTGGCCAGGTGATACGCCGGCAGGCCACTGTAGCGGTCCATGTGGTCTTCGCTGATGTTCAGCACGGTGGCCACTTCAGCATTCAACTGATCGGTGCTTTCCAGCTGGAAGCTCGACAGCTCAAGCACGTATAGCTCGATGTCATCAGCCAGCAGGTCCAGTGCCGGTGTACCGAGGTTGCCGCCGACAGCAACACGCTTGCCCGCCGCTGCTGCCATTTCACCGACCAGTGTGGTTACGGTGCTCTTGGCGTTGGAGCCGGTAATGGCCACGATAGGTGCCTTGGCGTGACGCGCGAACAGCTCGATGTCGCCGGACAATTTGACGCCACGCGCCTGCGCCTGCTGCAACGCTTCGGTGGCCAGCGCCAGACCCGGGCTGACATACAGTTCGCTGGCACGGCACAGGAACTCGACGTCCAGTTCGCCACAACGCACGTCCACCTGCGGATAATCGCGGCGCAAGGTCGCAAGCTCCGGTGGATTGTCCCGAGTGTCGGCCACGGCGAACGCCACGCCCTGCTTCGCCAGAAAGCGAACCAGAGACATGCCGCTCTTGCCGAGGCCGACAACGATGCGGAACTGGTCGGTAACGATCAAAGACACTCGCGTTTACCTCAGTTTCAGCGTGGCAAGGCCGAACAGCACCAGAATCACGGTGATGATCCAGAAACGGACGATCACCCGCGGCTCGGGCCAGCCTTTGAGTTCAAAGTGGTGATGAATGGGCGCCATGCGGAACACACGGCGACCGGTAAGCTTGAAGGAGGCCACCTGAATGACCACTGAAAGGGTTTCCATCACGAACACACCGCCCATGATGAACAACACGATTTCCTGGCGGACGATGACCGCAATGGTGCCCAGCGCCGCACCCAGCGCCAGCGCGCCGACGTCGCCCATGAACACCTGTGCCGGGTAGGTGTTGAACCACAGAAAGCCAAGGCCGGCGCCGATCAGCGCACTGCAGAATACGATCAGTTCGCCTGCACCCGGCACATAGGGAATCAGCAGGTATTCGGCAAATTTCACGTTACCCGACAGGTAGCAGAAAATACCCAGCGCGCCACCGACCATCACCGTCGGCATGATCGCCAGACCGTCCAGGCCATCGGTCAGGTTGACCGCGTTGCTGGAGCCGACGATGACGAAATAGGTCAGGACCACGAAGCCAATGCCCATCTGCCAGTGCATGTCTTTGAGCATCGGTACGATCAGCGTGGTTTCGACCGGCGACTGCGCGGTCATGTACAGGAAGATCGCCGCGCCCAGGCCGAATACCGATTGCCAGAAATACTTCCAGCGGCTTGGCAGGCCGCGCGAATTCTTCTCGATGACCTTGCGGTAGTCGTCGACCCAGCCGATGGCGCCGAACAGCAGGGTGACCAGCAGCACCACCCATACATAGCGGTTGGTCAGGTCGGCCCACAGCAGGGTGCTGACGGCAATCGAAGACAGAATCAGCGCACCGCCCATGGTCGGTGTACCGGACTTGGACAAGTGCGACTGCGGACCATCGTTGCGCACCGCCTGACCGATCTGGCGGGTCTGCAAGGTGCGGATCATCCACGGCCCCAGGCACAGCGACAGGCTCAGGGCCGTAAGCACGCCGAGAATCCCGCGCAGGGTCAGGTATTGGAAGACTGCAAAGCCTTTGTAGAACTGTTGTAGAAATTCAGCCAACAGCAACAGCATCAATGTTTCTCCAGGCTGGAATTGCACAAGGCCGCCACGACGTTTTCCATGGCAGCACTGCGCGATCCCTTGATCAATAAAGTGGTATTTGAATCGTGTTCACCGGCCAGCGCGGCGATCAGCCCGGCCTGGCTGGCGAAGTGGTGCGCGTGCGCACCAAAGGCATTGACGGCGTGCTGCATCAGCGGGCCGACGGCATACAGGGCATCGACCTTGCCGGCGGCATAGGCACCGACTTCGCGATGGCCCTGCTCGGCCCAGTCGCCCAGTTCACCGATGTCGCCCAGCACCAGCACCTTGCGCCCGTCAAAGCCGGCCAGCAGATCGACGGCCGCATTGATCGAAGACGGGTTGGCGTTGTAAGTGTCGTCGATGACGCGCTGTCCATTGCCGGCAATCTGCGACACCGCCCGCCCCTTGACCGGTTGCATGGCCGCAAGGCCTGCTGCGATGCCGTCCAGGCTGACGCCCAGGGCACTCGCGGCAGCGGCGCTAGCCAGTGCGTTGGCCACGTTGTGCACGCCCAGCAGATTCAGTTGCACGGCAACCGAACCTTGCGGGCTGTGCAGCGTGAAGCCCGGGCAACCGCGTGCATCACGCTGTAACTGGCTGGCATAAAAGTCGGCCTGCGGATTTTCCAGGGCAAAGCTCAGGACCTGACGATCGGCAGCGCGCTTGTGCCAGATCGGGAAAGCTTTATCGTCCAGATTCAGCACCGCAACGCCTTGGGCATTGAGGCCTTCGATGATTTCGCCTTTGGCTTCGACGATGCGCTCTGGCCCGCCGAACTCGCCGACATGGGCGGTTCCGGCATTGGTCAGAATGGCCACGTGCGGCTTGGCCAGGCTCACGGTGTAGGCAATTTCACCGACCCGCGACGCGCCCAGCTCGATGACTGCCGCGCTGTGTTCAGCGGCCAGTTCCAGCAAGGTCAGCGGCACACCCAGATCGTTATTCAGGTTGCCGCGGGTGGCCAGTACCGGGCCGCGTGTGCGCAAGATGCTGGCAAGCATTTCCTTGACCGTGGTCTTGCCGCTGGAGCCGGTCACGGCAGCCACAGGCCGGTCGATAAAGGCATTGCGATTGAGCGCTGCCAGTTGCGCCAGCGCCTTGCGTGTGTCGAGCACCACCAGTTGCGGCAAGGTTGCGCCGGGCACTTCGCGCTCGACCAGGGCACCTGTAGCGCCCTTGGCAGCGACCTGCTGCAGATAATCATGGCCGTCGAAGTTGGGGCCGGTCAGGGCCACGAACAACTCCCCGGCCTTGATGCTGCGGCTGTCGATGCTGACACCGGAAAAAAGGCAGTCGTCACCGACACGACGAGCGTCCAGCGGGGTCAGCAACTGGCTGAAGCTCAGCGGCTCAAGCATGTGCGGCCTCCCATGCAGCCAGCGCTTTGGCGGCTTCTTCAAGATCGGAAAACGGCTGGCGCTGGCCGTCGATTTCCTGATAGTCCTCATGCCCCTTGCCGGCCAACAGCACGACATCGTCTGCGTGGGCGGCGGCAATGAACGCTTCGATGGCCAGGCCACGGCCCTCGATGAAGCGCACCTGATCGGCGTCAGCAAAACCGCTGCGGATGTCATCGAAGATCTGCGCCGGCGCTTCGCTGCGCGGGTTGTCGTCGGTGACCAGCACGGTATCGGCCAGGCGTTCGGCGACTTCGGCCATCAACGGGCGCTTGCCGCGATCACGGTCGCCACCGCAGCCGAACAGGCACAACAGGCGGCCGCCGGCATGCGGGCGCAGTGCTTCAAGGACTTTTTCCAGAGCATCGGGAGTGTGTGCATAGTCGACCACCACCAGCGGCTTGTTGCCGCCGCCCAGGCGCTGCATGCGCCCGACCGGGCCCTCCAGCGTCGCAAGAACCTTGAGAATTTCATCCAGGGCGTAGTTCAGGCCCAGCAAGGCACCGATCGCCGCCAGGACATTGCTCAGGTTGAAACGGCCCAGCAGGCTGCTGCGCAGGAAATGCTCGCCGTGCGAGGTCACCAGAGTGGCGCGCACGCCGTGGTCGTCGAATTGTGCATCGCGGCAATACAGCGAGGCACTGCGGTCGAGCAGGCTGTAGGTAATCAGGCGCCCGCGGTGCTCGGCATCGGCCAGTTCGCGACCGAAGGCATCGTCCAGATTGATCACCCGGCATTGCAGGTCCGGCCAGGCGAACAACTGCGCCTTGGCGGCACCATAGGCCTCCATGGTGCCGTGATAATCGAGGTGATCGCGCGACAGGTTGGTGAACACCGCCACATCGAACGCCAACGCCTTGACCCGGCCTTGCTCAAGGCCGTGCGAAGACACTTCCATGGCCACTGCACGCGCCTGGGCCTGCATGAGGTCAGCCAGGGTGGCCTGCACGGCAATCGGGTCGGGCGTGGTATGCCGGCCACTTTCCAGTGCGCCGTAGAAACCGGTGCCCAGCGTGCCGACGATGCCGCAGCGCTGGCCCAGCAGATCCAGCGCCTGGGCAATCAGTTGGGTAACGCTGGTCTTGCCATTGGTGCCGGTAACGCCGATCAGGTTCAGGCTGCGGCTCGGTTCGCCATAAAAGCGGCCGGCAATGGCGGACAACTGCGCTGCCAGACCGCGCACCGGAATCAGCGGCACCTCGGTGAGCGGCAGGACGCTGTGACCTTCGGACTCATACGCCACAGCGGCCGCACCACGATGCAGCGCGTCGGCGATGTGCTGGCGGCCGTCAACCTTGAAACCCGGGACAGCCAGAAACAAATCGCCCGGACGCACCTTGCGGCTGTCCAGGGTCAGTTCGCGAATGAACGGATCGCGATCGGTGCTCGGAAAGATCTTGCTCAGATTAAAAGCCATCAGCCACGCCCTCCTTTGGTAACCGGTGCTGTGGTGACCTGCTCCGGCGCCAGGTTGTCAGGCGGAATGTTCATCAGCCGCAGGGTGCCGGACATCACTTTGCTGAACACCGGCGCCGACACCAGACCACCGAAGTAGCCGCCCTTGCTGGGCTCGTCGATCACGACCACGACCGCATAGCGCGGGTTGCTCATCGGGCCGAAGCCTGCGAACAGTGAGCGGTACGAGTTTTCGGCATAGCCCTTGGTGCCGATGGAGGTCTTGCGCGCCGTACCGCTCTTGCCGGCAACGTGATAGGAAGGCACACGGGCGCGGTAAACACCACGAGTGTCTTCGATAACCTGTTGCAGCATGTTGTGCAGGGTCTTGGCCGTCGCTTCGGGGATCGCCTGCACCGAGGTCGGCTCGCCATCGCTTTTCAGGATGCTCAGCGGCACGATGCGGCCATTGTTGGCCAGCGCGCCGTAGGCATGCACCAGTTGCAGGGCCGTCACCGACACACCATAGCCATAGGACAGGGTGGCGGTTTCAGCTTTACGCCATTCACGATAGTTGGGCAGGTTGCCAACCCGCTCGCCCGGGAAACCCAGGCCGGTGTATTGGCCGAAGCCCATGCGCTGCATGGTGCGGAACAGGTTCTCGCCGCCGACGTCGAACGCCACCTTGCTCATCCCCACGTTACTGGAGTTGATCAGGATGCCGGTCAGATCCAGCACAGGGCCCTCGGTCTTGCTCACGTCACGGATGGTGTAACGCCCGATCTGCAGGGTGCCGGGATAGACCTCGACCTTGTCGGTGGGCTTCCAGCGACCGCTCTCGAGGGCGGCGCCCATGGAGATCGGCTTCATGGTCGAGCCGGGTTCGAACACATCGATGATCGCCCGGTTACGCATGGCGGCCGGCACCATCGTGCGACGGTTGTTCGGGTTGTAGGTCGGGCTGTTGACCATGGCGAGAATTTCGCCGGTCTTGACGTCCATGATCACCAGGCTGCCCGCCTTGGCTTCGTTCTCGATGATTGCGTTACGCAGCTCACGGGTCGCCAGATATTGCAGGCGCAAGTCGATAGACAACGCCAAGGTCTTGCCGGCCTTGGCGTTTTTGGTGACTTGCACATCCTTGATCAGTCGCCCTCGTCGGTCCTTGATGACCTGACGCTTGCCGGGCACACCGGCCAGCCAGTCGTCATAGGCCAGCTCGACGCCCTCGCGACCGTGGTCGTCAAGGTCGGTGAAGCCGACCATGTGGGCGGTGACGTCACCGGCCGGATAGAAGCGGCGGAACTCTTCGATGCCATAGACACCGGGAACCTTGAGGTCAAGCACGGCCTGGCCGTGTTCCGGGGTCAGGCCACGGACCAGATAGATGAATTCTTTACCGGCCAGGGATTCCAGGCGCTCATTGAGTGCCTTGGGGTCCTGACCCAGCGCCTGAGCCAGCAGCGGCCACTTGCTGCGGTCCTGGAGCATTTCCTTGGGGTTGGCCCACAGGGTGGTGACCGGCGTACTGACGGCCAGCGGCTCGCCATTGCGGTCAGTGATCAGGCCACGGTGCGCCGGAATGGGAATGTGCCGCAAGCTACGGGCATCGCCCTGTTCTTGCAGGAAGGTGTGGTCAATGACCTGCAGGTCGACGATGCGCCAGCAGATGGCGAGCACCAGCAGGACCAGCAGCCCGACGACTACGCGAAAACGCCAGGGATACAGTGCGCCTTCAAGCTTCATCATGGCGCCACCATCCGCACTTCGGCAGCGCTGGGGATGCGCATCTTGAGTTGTTCGGCAGCCAGGTTTTCGATGCGGCTATGGGCGGTCCAGGTGCTTTGCTCCAGGATCAGGCGGCCCCATTCGGCTTGCGCCTTGTCGCGCACGCTCATTTCGGCGTACAGCGAGTTGAGCAACTGGCGGTTCCAGTGGGCGCTGTAAGACACGCCAATGGCCGATACCAGCACGCCAATGAACAACAGCAGCATGAAAAAGCTGCCGGTGGGCAAAGGCTTGGAGAACAGGCGGCTCAACGCAACTTCTCCGCGACACGCATGACGGCACTGCGCGAGCGTGGATTGGCACGGGTTTCAGCCTCGCTGGCAAACTGCGCCTTGCCGATCAGACGCACCTTGGGCTCGAACGGCACGGACTTGATCGGCAGGTTGCGCGGCAGGTTGTCGGCTTCGCCCTTCACCAGCTTGCGCATGAACAATTTGACGATGCGGTCTTCAAGGGAGTGAAAGCTGATCACCACCAGTCGGCCGCCGACTTCCAGTGCGTCCAGGGCCGCCTCAAGGCCAGCCTCAAGGTCGCCCAGTTCGTTGTTGACGTGAATGCGCAAACCCTGGAAGGCACGCGTTGCAGGGTGCTTGCCCTTTTCCCAGGCGGGGTTGGCGACCTTGAGCACTTCGGCAATGTCTGCGGTGCGCTCGAACGGGGTGACTTCACGGCGCGCGACCACGGCATTGGCCATGCGCCTTGCAAACCGCTCTTCGCCATATTCTTTAAAGACCCGCGCGATCTCTTCGGCGGACGCGGTGGCGACAAATTGCGCGGCGCTGATTCCCAGCTCCGGGTTCATGCGCATGTCCAGCGGGCCGTCGTTCATGAAGCTGAAGCCACGCTCGGGGTCGTCGAGCTGTGGCGAAGAGACGCCCAGGTCCAGCAGCACACCACTGACCTTGCCATGCAGGTCGCGGGCCTGCACCTCGCTGCCCAGCTCGGCAAAACTGCGCTGCACAATGACGAAGCGGCCGTCTTCGGCCGCCAGCGCTTGCCCCGTGGCAATCGCTTGCGGGTCTTTGTCGAACCCCAGCAGTCGCCCCTCGGGACCTAAATGTTCAAGCACGAGACGACTGTGACCGCCACGACCAAACGTGCCATCCAGATAGCAGCCGTCTGCACGGACGGCCAAGGCCTCTACTGCTTCTTCAAGCAGTACGGTGGTGTGGGTGAAATTGCCATTCATAGTCACAGGATCAGGTCACGTAAATCATCAGGCATCGCGCCAGGTTGTTGAATAGCCGCAAGGTCCGCCTCAGCAAGAGCGTTCCAGGCGTCCTCGTCCCATAATTGAAACTTGTTTAGCTGGCCAACTAACATCACGCTCTTATCCAACTTGGCATACACGCGTAAACGTGGCGGTACAAGCAATCGCCCGCTGCCATCAAGCTCCAGATCGACGGCATTGCCGATCAGTAGCCGCTGCAAACGACGATTTTCTTCTCGGAAGGTGGCGAGCTCACGCAGCTTCGCCTCAATCAATTCCCACTCGGACAGCGGATAAATGCACAAGCAGGGGTCAACGGCATCGATGGTTACTACCAATTGGCCACCACTACGCGATTCAAGCTCACCACGGTAACGACTCGGCATGGCGAGACGTCCCTTGGCATCGAGATTGATTGCGTTGGCACCACGAAACACAGGCGAAGTCTCCGAATTCTATATTCTCGCGCTGGAAAAACCCACTTCGTGCCACTTTCTGCCACTTGCGCACACTATAGGAACGCGGCCACCACACCGTCAAGGCGCGCCCCTAAGGAAAACCCTTACATAACGGAGATTTAGGAGTGGTATTGGATGAGCGGATATGTATGGGGCAAGCCGCCCGCAGATTAATCCGAGAAAATTCAAGGAAGTGAGAATGAAAGTTAAAGTGATTTGTGAAGTTCGGAAATATTTTCCATATTTACGAACCGGTTCACGTCTGCCGAAAAGCAGATGGAAGGAGGTGGAGAGTCGATCTGTAAGCCGGGTTCTGTCGAGGACAGTCATTCCTCTACGACGGCCATCACTGGACGTCTTTAGCAACCTACCCGGTTCCAGCGCGGGCCACGCCTAGGAACCCTATTTGGTCTTGCTCCGAGTGGGGTTTACCTTGCCACGAACTGTTGCCAGACGTGCGGTGCGCTCTTACCGCACCTTTTCACCCTTACCGGCACCGAAGTGCTTAGGCGGTTATTTTCTGTGGCACTTTCCGTAGGCTCACGCCTCCCAGGCGTTACCTGGCACTCCGCCCTATGGAGCCCGGACTTTCCTCCCCCCCTTGTTGCGGAACAACAAGAAGCAGCGACTGTCCAATCGACTCTCCGCCGCCAAGGTTAGCGGCACACGCCGACAAGAACAAGCTTTAAAAGCCTGGACTTGCCTGTGGCAGTAACAAAAAGGCCTTATTTATCCTTTTGTTTATCAAGCGCTAACTGATAAAGCAGGTTTTTGCGCACCCCGGTGATTTCAGCCGCCAAGGCTGCCGCCCGCTTGACCGGCAAATCCTGCAACAGCAAATCCAGCACGCGACGCGCTTCGGTGCCGACCGCATCGTCATCCTCCGGTGCGCTCCAGCCGGCCACCAGCACCACGCACTCACCGCGCTGCTGATTGCTGTCGGCTTCGACAAACGCACGCAACTGCGCCAGCGGCAAGCCTTTGAGCGTTTCGAACGTCTTGGTCAATTCGCGAGCCAGCAAGGCCGGACGCTCGGCACCCAATACCGCCTCCATGTCCTGCAGACACTCCAGAATGCGGTGCGGCGCCTCATAGAAAATCAGCGTACGCGGCTCTTCGACCAGTTGCTCCAGACGCGACCTGCGCCCCACCGCCTTGGCCGGCAAAAAACCTTCAAAAATAAAACGATCCGAAGGCAACCCCGCCGCCGACAGCGCGGCGATCAATGCACACGCGCCAGGCACAGGCACCACTGCAATGCCGGCGGCGCGCGCCTGACGAACCAGGTGATAGCCGGGATCGGAGATCAATGGCGTGCCCGCATCGGAAATCAGCGCCACGCTGTCACCGGCCAGCAGACGCTCGATGAACCGGCTACCCTCTGCTCGTTCGTTATGCTCATGGCAGGCCGCCAGTGGCGTCGCTATGCCAAAGTGCTGCATCAATCGCAATGAATGGCGTGTATCCTCGGCGGCAATCAACGCGACTTCACGCAGAACCTTCAGTGCCCGCACGCTCATGTCGTCCAGATTGCCGATGGGCGTGGCCACGACATAAAGCGAGCCGGCGGCGGAATTCGAAGCGACCTGAACAGTCAAAACGCACACCTCATGTTGATGACTCCAAGCGTCGATAAAAAACGCATTGTACAGACTGCATGCGCTTTGCACGGGGTCGCACACCAGCAAGCCTATAAAAGGAAGTAAAGGCATGATTGCTTCGCGCCCTCCACCACAAGAAAACGCGTGACGACTCGACTGCTATACCTGTCAGAGCTTTACATGCCTTCAAAGTCGCACCCCGGCTAGCGCTTGGGTACAATCGCCCGCTAATTTGCTTGAGTACCAGGAACATATACATGATCGCTTGTCTGCGGCTGTTCTCTGCCCTCGGTCTTGCCGCCTTACTGGCTGCCTGCGCCGGCTCACCCACCTCCAGCCTCGGTGAGCTGCCTCGCACCCCCGACGCCAGCATTGAACAACTGCTGGAACAGGCAGCGAGCGCCAAAACCCCGGAACAGGCCGCCACCCTGCGCCTGAGCGCCGCCGACAAGGCCAATAGCCAGGGCAACGCCGGTCGCGCTGCACAACTGCTTGAGCAGGTCAAAATCGACCAGTTGCCGCCCGGCCTGCAAGTGTTCGCCAGCACTCTGTCGGCAGAGCTGGCCCTGGGCCGCAACCAGCCCAAAGCAGCACTCGCCGCCCTCAATCATCCAAGCCTGCAACGCCTTGGCGAACTGTCGGTCGAGCAACAACTGCGCACCCACAGCGTTCGCGCCCGCGCCCTGGAAATGGACGGCCAGATCCTGCCCGCCATTCGCGAACGTGTCTTTGCCGGCCCCTTGCTGCAAGGCAGCGAGATAGGCGCCAACAACGACGCGATCTGGAAACTGCTGTCCACCTTGCCGGCCGAGCAACTGCAAGCGACCAGCAACGACGACTTCGGCGGCTGGCTGAACCTGACCCGCGCACTCAAGGGTGCCGGCACCCTGGAGCAGCAACAGGCCGCCATCGACAACTGGAAGGCACAAAACCCTCAGCACCCTGCCGCCGTGCAATTGCCGACGGCTCTGGCTCAATTGCGTGACCTGACCAGCGAACCCCTGACCCGCATCGCCCTGCTTCTGCCGCAGGAAGGCCAATTGGCCAATGTGGCCAAAGCCCTTCGCGAAGGCTTTCTGGCGGCGCACTATCAAGCCCAGCAGGCCGGCCAGAACCCTCCGGCCATTCAGGTTTTCGACAGTTCGCGACTGACCTCGATGGACGAGTTCTACCGCCAGGCCCAGGCGGCCGGCGTGCAACTGGTGGTCGGCCCACTGGAGAAAGACCTGGTCAAGCAACTCAGTGCCCGCCCGAACCTGCCCATCACCACGCTGGCCCTCAATTACAGCGATAGCGCCACGGCTGGCCCACAAGAGCTGTTCCAGTTCGGTCTGGCTGCCGAGGACGAAGCCCGCGAGGTCGCACGCCGCGCCTGGGCCGACGGCAAGCGCACCGCCGTTGCCATGGTCCCCAAAGGCGAATGGGGCGACCGCGTCCTGACCGCCTTCAACAACAGCTGGCGTGCCAAGGGCGGCACCCTGGTCGCAGTCGAGCGCATTGACCAGCCGGTCGATCTGGCTCGCCAGATTGGCGACATGTTCCAGCTACGCGCCAGCGAAGGCCGCGCCCAGCGCCTGCAAAGCGCTGCCGGTGCGCAAGTCGCCGCACAACCGTCGCGTCGTCACGACATCGACTTCATGTTCCTGGTCGCCACACCGCAACTGGCCCAGCAGATCAAGCCGACCATGGTCTTCCAGTACGCCGGCGACGTACCGGTTTACGCGACCTCCCAGCTGTTCACCAACAGCAACGATCAGGCGCAGTACAACGACCTCAACGGCGTACGCTTTTGCGACACGCCGTGGCTGCTCAACGCCAATGACCCACTGCGCCAGCAAGTGGTTGCCCAGTGGCCACAAGCCGCCGGCAGCCTGGGCCGGCTCTACGCCATGGGCGTCGATGCCTACCGCCTGGCACCGCGCCTGAACCAGCTCAAGGCACTGCCCGAGAGCCGCCTTGACGGCCTGTCCGGCAGCCTGAGCCTGAACGCCAATCGTCGCGTCGAACGCCAACTGCCGTGGGCCGAGTTCGTCAATGGCCAGGTACAACGCCTGCCGGACACCGCGCCTTGAAATCAGGCAGTAACAGCGCAGGGCAAGAGGCTGAAGCCTATGCCCTGCACTACCTTCAGCAGCAAGGCCTGGACCTGATCGAGAAAAACTGGTCATGCCGACGCGGCGAGCTTGATCTGGTCATGCTCGACGGCGATACAGTAGTATTCGTCGAAGTTCGCTACCGCAGCCATAAAGGCTGGGGTAGCGCACTGGAAAGCGTCGATGCACGCAAACAGGAAAAGCTCATCATGGCAGCGCAGCTGTTTCTGCAACACGCACCACGCTGGGCCGAATATCCCTGTCGCTTCGATGTACTGGCGATTGACGGGCAACCGGGTCATGCACCACCGCTCAACTGGCTCAAGAACGCATTCGACAGTTGAACAGGCCTGCGCCCACCCCTGAACATCCCGCTCACTCAACACCGATTCTTTGCTGTTTGCCGTGCAGGCTGCACCCTCAAACAGCCGCCTTACGCTCTAACCAAGGTCACTCTAGATGGACATGCAATCGCGTATTCGCCGGCTCTTCCAGGCCAGCATCGACACCAAGCAACAGGCGATGGACGTCCTGGCACCCCACATCGAGCTGGCCAGCCAGGTCATGGTCAATGCCCTGCTCAACGAGGGCAAGATGCTGTCCTGTGGCAATGGCGGCTCGGCAGGCGACGCCCAGCATTTTTCATCGGAGCTGCTCAACCGCTTCGAGCGCGAACGCCCCAGCCTGCCGGCCATCGCACTGACCACCGACAGCTCGACCATTACCTCGATTGCCAACGACTACAGCTTCAACGAAGTGTTTTCCAAGCAGATCCGCGCCCTGGGCCAACCTGGCGACGTACTGCTGGCCATTTCCACCAGCGGTAATTCGGCGAACATTATTCAAGCCATCCAGGCCGCACATGATCGCGAAATGATTGTCGTAGCATTGACCGGGCACGACGGCGGCGATGTTGCTTCGCTGCTGCTGCCCGAGGACGTGGAAATCCGCGTACCTGCCAAAGTCACAGCGCGCATCCAGGAAGTCCACCTGCTGGCGATCCATTGCCTCTGCGATCTGATCGACAGCCAATTGTTCGGGAGTGAAGAATGACCCCTAATCGTCTCAGTCTGGCATTACTGGCCCTGTGCCTGGGCCTGAGTGGTTGCAGCTCGGTGCTGACCGCCACTCGCGACAACCCGATCGAAGATGATCGTGGCACGCGCACCATCGGCAGCAAGATCGATGACTCACTGATCGAAACCAAAGCGGCCGTAAACATCTCCAAGGCCGACCCGGACCTGGCCGAAGGCTCGCACGTGGTGGTGACCAGCTATAACGGCATCGTTCTGCTGGCAGGCCAGACCCCGCGCGCAGAACTCAAGGCCATTGCCGAACAGGCCGCCGCCTCCGTGCAGCGCGTCAAAAAGGTCAATAACGAACTCCAGGTGTTGCCGCCTTCGTCACTGCTGGCGCGCAACAACGATGCCTGGCTGACCACCAAGATCAAGTCGCAGATGCTCACCGACAATTCGATCCCCGGCTCACGCATCAAGGTGGTGACCGAGAACGGTATCGTCTATCTGCTGGGTCTGGTAACTCAACAAGAAGCCACTCGCGCGACCAATCTGGTTCAGGGTGTGTCGGGCGTGCAGAAAATCGTCAAGCTGTTCGAATACATCGACTGAGCAGCAAAGGCCACACATGAAAAAGGCGATCCGGATGGATCGCCTTTTTTTATTTCACAACCTTCAGGCTCGGCCTGCCGCTGGGACGCGGAGGCTCGCTGTCGGGCGGCGGAGCATCGTCATCGAGGTCGACCTCATCGACATCGTGCTCCTCGAGCGAAGGCTCCAGGTCAAAGACCATCCCCTGGCCGTTTTCTCTGGCATAGATACCCAATATCGCGCCGACCGGGACGTACAGCGTATGCGGTACGCCACCGAAGCGACCTTCGAAACTGACTGCCTCGTTATCCATGTGCAAGTGACGCACGGCAGTGGGTGAAACGTTCAGGACAATCTGGCCATCATTGGCAAATCCCTGAGGGACCTGCACGGAGGGATACTCCGCATTGACCAGCACATGCGGGGTGCAATCGTTATCCACAATCCACTCATAGAGAGCACGGATCAGATAAGGGCGACTGGAGTTCATCAACGGCTCCTTAAGCCTTAGCGCATTTCACGTTCGGCAGCAGACAAGCTTGCCTGGAATGCCTCACGTACGAACTGGCGCTCCATGTAGTCGAGCAACGGCTTGGCGGGCCGAGGCAATTCGATACCCAATACCGGCAAACGCCAGAGTATGGGCAATAGACAGCAATCGACGAGACTTAGCTCGTCACTGAGGAAAAAAGGTTTCTCCGCAAACAGCGGCGACACCCCGGTCAGACTCTCGCGCAGCTCCTTGCGGGCCTGCACACGTGCACCCTCCTTGGACCGCGGATCCAGGATCAGATCCACAAGCCCGCACCAGTCACGCTGGATGCGATGCATCAGCAGACGGCTGTTGGCCTTGGCCACAGGGTACACCGGCATCAACGGCGGATGCGGGTAGCGCTCCTCCAGATACTCCATCACCACACTGGGCTCGTACAACGCCAGGTCGCGGTCGACCAGGGTCGGCAAGGTGCCATAGGGATTGACCTCGACCAGTTGCGGCGGCACGCGACCTGCCACAACGTCGATGATCTCGGCCACGACACCTTTCTCGGCGAGTACGATACGTACGCGATGGGAATAGTGATCGGCGGGGTCGGAATAACAGGCCAACCGGTTGGTCACGCCCATGGTGATCCTCCTCGCTTGTAAAAATGGATGAAACAGACAGGCAAGAACGTCCTGAGACGCGTGCGCCTCATGATCGCTTCGCGGGCGACAAGATAGCGTATTTACAGCAAAGAATTTGGCAATCTTGCGCCGCCGGGCGTGGACGCTGCAATCATTACTTCATACAGGCGCCGCAGAACACGTGCCTCAGGCTTTATATCAGTGTATGCCTTTCCAGTATTCGCGCTTGAGCAAGCCGACCAGGACGATGAACAGCGCCAGATACAGCAACACCCAGGTGCCGATGCGCCGATGTTCAAGCTTGAGCGGGTCGGCCGAGTAAGCCAGGAAGGTCACCAGATTTCTGATTGTGTCGTCGAATTGCTCGACGCTCAGGCTGCCGGTATCGGGCATGACAATCAATCGATCACAATTCAAGCCGCCCGGCAGCGGACAATCAAGCAGCTGACGCCCCTGCAGGCGTCCCAGCACATTGGGCATGCCCACGTCAGGGTACACCCGGTTATTGACCCCCAGCGGCCGCGCCGGGTCCTCATAGAACGAGCGCAGGTAATGATACAGCCAGTCGGTGCCGCGAACCCGCGCCACCAGAGTCAGGTCCGGCGGCGCAGCCCCGAACCAGACCTTGGCATCTGCCGGGCGCATGCCGGTTTTCATATGATCGCCAATCCTGGCCCCGGTAAAGACCAGCTTCTCCAGCATGACTTCATGGGCAATACCCAGATCGTCTGCCACACGCTCATAGCGCTGGTATTGAGCGCCATGACAACCCATGCAGTAATTGACGAACGTACGCGCACCATCCTGCAGCGCGGCCTTGTCGGAAAGATCGATACTGACAGGCTCCAGAACCTGCCCGGCGGGCTCGGCAGCCAGCGACAGCACAGGCAACAATGCCAGTAGCCAGACAACCGGCAACCTGCACATCAGCCTGTCACCCTGTCAGGAACCGGCCTGGTTTTCTCAAACCGGGTATAGAGCGGCATCAACGCAAAACAGGCAAAGTACGCAACCGCGCACACCCTCGACAGCAGCGTGCGCTCAGGCGTGGGCGGCTGCACACCGAGAACGCCAAGGGTGATGAACGCTACACAGAACACCAATAGCCACACCCGGCTCAGCCAGCCCTTGTAGCGCATGGAGCGCACCGGGCTGCGGTCCAGCCACGGCAGCACAAACAGCACGGCAATCGCGGCACCCATGGCCATGACCCCCATGAGTTTGTCCGGTACCGCGCGCAAAATGGCGTAGAACGGCGTGAAGTACCACACCGGCGCGATGTGCTCCGGCGTCTTGAACGCGTTGGCGGGCTCGAAATTCGGCTTCTCCAGAAAATAGCCGCCCATCTCCGGAAAGAAAAACACGACGGTGCAGAACACGAAGAGAAACACGGCGACACCAAAAAGATCCTTCACCGTGTAATAAGGATGAAACGGTATACCGTCCAGCGGCACACCGTTCTCGTCTTTGTGCTTCCTGATGTCGATACCATCGGGATTGTTCGACCCCACTTCATGCAACGCCAGGATATGCAGCACCACCAACCCCAGGATGACAATCGGTAGCGCAATGACGTGCAAGGCGAAAAAGCGGTTCAGGGTAATACCGGAAACCAGATAGTCGCCACGAATCCACTGGGTCAGCCCCTCGCCGATGACAGGAATCGCGCCAAACAGCGAAATGATCACCTGCGCGCCCCAGTACGACATCTGCCCCCATGGCAGCAGATAGCCCATGAAAGCCTCGGCCATCAACGCCAGATAGATGAACATGCCAAAGATCCACACCAGCTCGCGGGGTTTCTGGTATGAGCCATAAAGCAGCCCACGAAACATGTGCAGGTAGATCACGATGAAAAACGCCGAAGCGCCGGTGGAGTGCAACTGACGCAAGATGGCGCCGTACTCGACATCGCGCATCAGGTACTCGATCGACGCAAAAGCCCCTTCGGCGGTGGGCGTGTAATACATCGTCAGCCATATTCCGGTCAGCAGCTGGTTTACCAGCACCAGCAATGCCAGCGAGCCGAAGAAGTACAGGATGTTGAAGTTTTTCGGAACGCAATAGCGGCTCAGATGCTCTTCAAACATCCGCGTCGCGGGAAAGCGCGCATCGATCCACGTCATGAAGCGGCTCATGACCTGCCCTCCTGATCGACACCAATGACAATGACGGCCTCTGACTCGTAGTGATGAGGCGGCACCGGCAGGTTCAGCGGTGCGGGCTGCGCCTTGTAGACCCGCCCGGCCAGGTCATAGCGCGTACCGTGACACGGGCAGAAATAGCCGCCACGCCACTCTTTACCAAGGTCGGCGGGCGCCACTTCGGGACGATAGGTTGGCGAGCAGCCCAGATGCGTACAGATACCGACCAGCAGCACGATCTGCGGCTTGATCGAGCGTGTCCGCGGATCGACGTAAGCGGGTTGCACCGACTCTCTGGAATCAGGGTCCGCCAACTGGTCAGCGAGCTGAACCAGGCTTTCGAGGGTCTGTGGCGTTCGACGCAGAATGAACACGGGCTGACCGCGCCATTCGGCGACCATCTGCTGACCGGGCTCGATCTTGCCGACATCGACCTTGACCGGCGCCCCCGCCGCCCTCGCCCTGGCCCCTGGAAACCACGAGCCCACGAAGGGAACCGCAGCGCCCACCAGACCTGCCGCCCCCACAATCGAGGTTGTCGCCACCAGGAAGCGGCGCCGATCTGGATTCAACTGGTCTGGATTGATGCAATCAGTGCTCATTCCACCCACTCCCGCGCACATGCAGAACCTGCGTATGCAGCGGCCTGCCTGATAACAATCTAGTCGTTGGCAGGTTCAAGAGAGCGCTAATAAAGCCCTTGCGGATGGAAGGCGCGAGTGTAAATACAGGCTTACAACATTACGATGAAATCGCAGGCATAAAAAAAACGCCCGGCTTCGTGAGAAGCGGGCGTTTTTTATTT
>NZ_BAAILM010000113.1:895063-1033503 GCF_054589175.1 Pseudomonas sp. 3A(2025)
TCTTACGTTCAACTTCACGGGCGTCGCGAGTTACGAAGCCAGCTTTGCGCAGTGCAGGGCGCAGGGTTTCGTCGTACTGCATCAGAGCGCGAGTGATACCGTGGCGGATTGCGCCAGCCTGGCCACTTACGCCGCCACCGATAACGGTGACGTAGATGTCGAACTT
Source organism: Pseudomonas sp. 3A(2025) (assembly GCF_054589175.1). Lineage (NCBI taxonomy): Bacteria > Pseudomonadati > Pseudomonadota > Gammaproteobacteria > Pseudomonadales > Pseudomonadaceae > Pseudomonas > Pseudomonas sp. 3A(2025). Next base: position 895,230 of record NZ_BAAILM010000113.1, read on the forward strand.
CTCGACGGTGGCGGTCAGCTCCAGCGGCTGACGAACTACCATGCGGGCAGTTTCACGACCGAAGAACACGTCCAGCGAACGGTTGTTGATCGAGATGTTACCAGTACCCGGACGCAGGAAAACGCGAGCGGTTGCGGTCTTGCGACGGCCAGTGCCGTAATTTTGAGTCGCCGACATAATCAACTATTCCGTTAAAACTTCAGTTCTTGGGGCTGTTGAGCAGTATGAGGGTGCACAGCGCCCGCATAGACTTTCAGCTTACGATACATGTCGCGACCCAGCGGGTTCTTCGGCAGCATGCCTTTGACCGCGGTCTCGAGCACGCGCTCAGGAGCCTTGTCGATCAGCTTTTCGAAAGTGATCGATTTGATCCCGCCCGGGAAGCCGGAGTGAGAATAGTAGATCTTGTCGGAAGCTTTGGCACCAGTAACACGCACTTGCTCGGCGTTGATCACGACGATGTAGTCGCCGGTGTCAACGTGAGGGGTGTACTCAGGCTTGTGCTTGCCACGAAGACGGCTCGCGATTTCGGTAGCCAGACGACCCAGGGTCTGGCCAGCGGCGTCGACGACGAACCAGTCGCGCTGAACTGTTTCCGGTTTAGCAGTAAAAGTTTTCATTCTTTATAGCCTCAGGGGCCGCCTGAAAATATGAGACGGCGGAGCTTACTGAACAGTGCATTCCTTGACAAGCCAACAGGGCAGGTCAAAGTCGGCCGGAAACAGACGCTATCGGGGGCTCGGGTCAGCGCGTCCGTATACGGCAGGATCTTCGATGGACGGGGCATCACGCCGGCCATTGAGAGGTGCGCAATTATACAGACTGCACCGATAAGCTCAACCTCAATTTACGGCACTGCACAGCCCTGCTGCAGAGCATTGGCAGCGCTGGCCGTCATCCGGGATCGAGACTGGACAGGGGCGGCAAAACATAAGACGATTCAGCCGCTGTTTGACCACTTTACCTACTATAAGAACAAAAGATCATGCCGATTCAACCAACCGCCGTCCTGCGGCGCGTGAGCATCCTGGCTGTCGACCGGGTGTTCGCCTCGACCCTTATGCAAGCCAAGGATTTCTTTCATCTGGCCAGCCTGCGCTACAGCAAGCAACTGGGCCACGGCATCAAGCCGGCGTTCGAAATTCGTCTGGTGAGCCCCGACGGCCAGCCCGTCAACAGCTTCAGCGATGTCATGATGCCGGTAGACGGCGCCCTGGAGAACAGCGATATCATCGTGCTGCCAGCCTTCTGGGACGATTTCGACGCCCTCAGTCAACGCTACCCGCAGATTCTGCCGTGGCTGCGCGAACAGCATGCCAGGGGCGCGGTGCTCTGCGCCGAAGCCAGCGGGGTGTTCTGGATGGCGGCCACCGGCCTGCTCGATGGCAAAGAGGCAACCACCTACTGGCGCTTCTTCAATGAATTCGCCGAGCGCTTTCCCAGGGTCCAGCTCAATCAGGACAAGCACATCACCGACGCCGACAACCTGTACTGCGCAGGCGGCAGCACCTCGGCGTGCGACTTGTACATCTACCTGATCGAACGCTTCTGCGGGGCCAATGTGGCGCAGGCGGTGGCGCGCGACATTCTGTATGAAGTGCGGCGCAACTATTCACCCGGCCGGATAGGATTTGGCGGGCAAAAGCTGCATCAGGACATGACCATCCTGCAGATCCAGCACTGGCTCGAAGAGCACTTTGCCGACAAATTCCGCTTCGAGGACGTTGCCCGCGAACACGGCATGAGCATCCGTAACTTCATGCGCCGCTTCCAGAGTGCCACCGGCGACAAGCCGCTGCACTACCTGCAACGCCTGCGCATCGAAACCGCCAAGGGCCTGCTGTCGGCTACACGCAAAAGCATCAAGACCATCAGCTACGAAGTCGGCTACGACGACGCCAGCTTCTTCGCCCGCCTGTTCCGCCAACATACCGAACTGTCACCGAATCAATACCGCCAGCAATTCCAGCAGGCAGCTTGAAGACAGCCGTAGGACCGGCTTTAGCCGGGAATGGCGCGCCACCGTTCCCGACTAAAGCGGTTCGCCGCCCGGTCGGTCCTACAAGCTAAGGCTTGTGGGCGCGCGACAGGAATTCGTGGGATTGCATTTCCAGCAAGCGGCTGAGCGTGCGCTGGAACTCAAAGTTCAGGCGGCCACCGGAATACAGGTCCTTGAGCTCGACCTCGGCCGAGATGATCAGCTTGACGTTGCGGTCGTAGAATTCGTCGACCATGTTGATGAACCGGCGGGCGATGTCGTCGGTGGTCACGCTCATCTGCTCGACATTGCTGAGCAACACGGCATGGAAGATCTTGCCCAGTTCGATGTAGTCGTTCTGGCTGCGCGGCCCGTCGCACAGGTCGCGGAAATTGAACCAGGCCACGTCGTCGCAGGTGCGCAGCGCACGAATTTCGCGGTTCTCGATCATCAATACGTCGTTTTCGACGGTTTCTGCGCAATCGGGAGTCAGCGCCTTGAAGCTGGCACGCAGGCTCTCGTGCGCCGCATCGTTGAGCGGAAAGTGGAACAGCTCGGCCTGCTCCAGGTGACGCAGGCGGTAATCGACGCCGCTGTCGACGTTGACCACTTCGGTGTGCAGCTTGATCAGGGCAATGGCCGGCAGGAATCGCGCACGTTGCAAACCGTCCTTGTACAGACCGTCGGGAACGATGTTCGAGGTGGCGACCAGCGAAACGCCATTCTTGAACAGCTCTTCCATCAGCGTGCCGAGAATCATGGCGTCGGTGATGTCGGAGACGAAAAATTCATCGAAGCAGATAACCCGTGCTTCTTCGGAAAAACGCCTGGCGATGACCGTCAGCGGGTTTTTCTCACCCTTGAGGGTCTTCATTTCTTCGTGCACACGCTTCATGAAGCGGTGAAAGTGCGTACGCATTTTCTGCTTGAACGGCAGCGCATCGAAGAATGTGTCGACCAGATAGGTCTTGCCACGCCCTACTCCACCCCAGAAATACAGGCCCTTGACGACCTGCGGTTCTTTCTTGCCAAACAGTTTGCCGAACAGGCCCGGCTTGCTGTCCTGAGCCGCGATCAGGTCTTCGTACAAACGCTGCAAATGACGCACGGCGTTTTCCTGAGCGGCATCATGAAAGAAGTCCGGGCGTTTGAGGTCGGCTTGATATCGTTCTAGGGGCGTGGTCATAGTCATCGGCGGGGGCTGAAAAACGGGCCGTCACTGTAGCGACGGCCTTGGGGAATGGCAATCAGTCCTGTACAGGAGCGAGTGCCAGCTTGAGGGTCTCGATGGCGCTGTCACGCGCGGCAGCGTCGCTGAAAACCGGACTGTCGGCCACGCTCTCACCGTCGAGCCACAGGCTGAAGCGGTCATCGTCGGCACGCAGGTCCAGCTCGCCACCCTGCTGCAATTGCTTGCTTGCTGCACCGGCAGCCTTGCCATCGGCAAAGGCGCGCGACAGCAGCAACTGCTCGCCATCGGCGGCCAGCAGACGGAAGCGGAAGCTGCCGTCTTCGTCACGGAAGCTGACGAAGCGGGCGGTCTTGGCGGCCTTTTTCTTGCCTGCATCGCTGTTCCCGGCGCCCTGCACCGCGCTGCGGAACGAGCGCAGGCCCACCGCTTCACGCAGGGTTTCAAGGAACGGCGTGGCGAGGCTGCGAGCCTTTTGCGCACCGATGAGCAGGATATCTTCCAGATCGGCAGGGCGCGCAATCAACCGTTGATAGGTTTCGCGGGCCTCACCCAGCTCAGTGTCGAGCAGGTTGACCAGACGCGCCTTGGCCTCGCCCCAACCCAGACCATCGAGCAGTTCGGCGCGCAGTGCAGCACTTTGCTCGGGCGTGGAAAACGCCTGATAAAGCGTAAACAGATGCGAGTTGTCAGGATCCTTTGCTTCGCCCGGTGCACGCGAATCGGTAACGATACGCGAGACAGCGTCCTTGAGCTCCTTGCTGCTGCTGAACAGAGGGATGGTGTTGTCGTAGCTTTTCGACATTTTGCGGCCATCCAGGCCCGGCAGCGTGGCAACGCCCTCTTCGATCAACGCTTCGGGCATGGCGAAGAATTCCTTGCCATTGCCGAACAGGTGATTGAAGCGCTGGCCGATGTCACGGGCCATTTCGACGTGCTGGATCTGGTCGCGGCCGACCGGCACCTTGTTGGCGTTGAACATCAGGATGTCGGCCGCCATCAGCACCGGGTAGCTGTACAGGCCCATGCTGATGCCGGCATCCGGGTCTTCACCGGTCTCGACGTTGCGGTCGACCGACGCCTTGTAAGCATGGGCGCGATTGAGCAGCCCCTTGGCCGCAACGCAGGTCAGCAACCAGCACAGCTCCGGAATTTCCGGAATATCGGACTGCCGATAAAACGTCACGCGCTCCACGTCCAGGCCTGCTGCCAGCCAGGTGGCTGCGATTTCCTGACGCGAGCGCTGGATGCGCAGCGGGTCATCGCATTTGATCAGGGCGTGGTAGTCGGCCAGAAAGTAGAACGAGTCGACGCCGGGCTGGCGGCTGGCGACAACCGCCGGGCGGATGGCACCGGCGTAGTTACCCAAATGGGGAGTACCGGTCGTGGTAATGCCGGTCAGGATACGAGTGGTCATGGCAGATCGCTTGAGCAGTGGGCGGTTATCGGTTTGCAAGCCGGGGCATGACCAGATCCTTCAGATCGGTCAGCTTGCCGTGAAAGAAGTGTCCGCATTCTGCCACTTTCAACAGCTCATGGGGACGTTGCAGCGCGCCGAACCATTCATAGACCTGCGCAGGCTCGATGACCTCGTCGGCATCGGGCTGAATGACGGTCAGCGGCGCCTGTTGCGCAAGGTCAGTGTGCGCCTTGAAGCGCCCGGCAGCCGGTGCAATCAGAAACACACGCTCAAGCGCCTCGCCACGCGCTTCCAGCCAGCCACTGAGGCTGCCGGCCACGTAACCACCGAATGAGAAGCCAAACACCGTCAGCGGCAGATCAGGCTGTTGCTCGCGCAGCCACACGGCGACGGCCTGGGCGTCTTCGATCTCTTCAGGGCCTGCCACCGAGGTGCCGGCGCTGGCTCCGACGCCACGATAATTGAAGCGCAAGGTGATCAAACCGGCATCGCGGGCAGCGCGTTGCAGCGTAGAAACCACTTTGTTGAGCATCGTTCCACCCTGAATCGGGTTAGGATGGCAAATCAGCGCCACGCCCCTTGCATCGGGCAGGTCTTGATAAAGGGCTTCGAGCGGACCTTGCGGGCCGTCGATGAAGACTGGGGTTTCGCGCATGGGTAAATAGAACTCCGTGACCCCGAAATGGGTCGACTCGTCTAGCTGAATGTCTGTGGCTGGCATATCGGCGACGCGTCGCGGCTATACAGCGCAGGTTCGAGCCGTTAACGTAAAGCAAAGCCGTTTATAGAGGAAGGACTCGTGGAACACTCGCTCTTAGTTTGGTTGTTGCCGACTCTTGCCCTGGTGGCCGGTGTCGTCATTGGTTTCCTGGTCGCGCGTCTGCTGCCCAACACTGTTCCCAGCAGCACCCAGCGCCAGCTGGATGATGTGCAGGAACGTTTCGACACTTATCAGAATGAGGTGGTCACCCACTTCAACAGCACCGCTACCCTGATTCAGAAGCTCAATCATCAGTATCAGGAAGTTCAGGAACATCTTGCCGAGAGCGCCAATCGCCTTGCCCTTGACGAGTTGACCCGCCAACGTCTGCTGGCCTCGCTGCACCCGGAGGCTCACCAGGCACCACGCGATCGCCTGACCCCGCCACGCTACACCGAGGCGCCGAAAGACTACGCGCCCAAGACGCCGAATGCCCCAGGCATGCTGGACGAGCAATACGGCCTGAAAAAATGATCGCCTGATCGGCCCTACGAAAAAGCCCCCGTGCCGCAAGGCCGGGGGCTTTTTTGTGTCACGCGATTTTGCGAATAGCTTAGATCGCGCCGCGGCTACGCAGCAGGTCCAGGACCTGTTTGACGCCCTCTTCCACGCTCAGGCGCTGGGTGTCGAGCACCAGATCAGCATTGAGCGGCACGTCATACGCGAAGGACTCACCCGGAATGTTGTCGCCACCGGCGGCATACAGGCCTTGCGGGTCACGCTCGCGGCAGACCAGCGGAGAAGCCTGCACGTACACGGTGATCAGACGTTCCTTGCCGATCAGGGCCTTGGCCTGCTCGCGACCTTCGGAATCAGGCGCGACGAAGGCGGCCAGGGTCAGCAGGCCGGCTTCGTTGAACTGACGCGCGACATGCGCGGCGCGGCGCCAGTTCTCGGTACGCCCGGCGCGATCCTGCGGCAGGCCCTTGTTCAGGTCATGACGCAGGTTCTGGCCATCGAGCACGTAGACCGAACGGCCCATGTCGAACAGCTTGCGCTCTACGGCGTAGGCCAGCGTGCTCTTGCCAGCACCGGACAGGCCGCTGAACAACACGGTAGCCGGTTGCTGACCCAGACGCAGGGCGCGCTCTTCGGTCGACACGTGTGCCAGTTTGCCGTGCTGGCCGTGGCTGCCGTGCGGCAGTACCGGCGGCGCGATGATCATGCCGGCACCGACGGTGCCGTTGGTCAGGCGATCAATGACGATGAATGCACCGGTGGTGCGGTTGCTGTCATAGCCGTCCAGCGCAATGGCGGCATCGAGGCTGACCTTGACCCGGCCGATCTCGTTGAGCTGCAAGGCACTGGCAGCGCCGTGCTCCAGGGTGTTCACATCGACCTTGTGGGTGATGCTGGCAATCGAGCCCGGCACATAGCTGGTGGCGCGCTTGATGTCGTACTTCTTGCCCGGCAGCATCGGCTCTTCAGCCATCCACACCAGCATCGCGTCGAACTGGTCGGAGACCGTCGGCACGTTGTCGGCATGCACCAGCAGGTCGCCACGCGAGATGTCGATCTCGTCTTCCATGGTCAGGGTCACGGCCTGGCCGGGGCCGGCCTGCTCCAGCTCGCCTTCATAGGTGACGATGGACTTGACGCGGCTGCTCTTGCCCGACGGCAGGACCACGACTTCGTCGCCCTTGTGCACGATGCCGCTGGCCAGGGTGCCGGCAAAACCACGAAAGTTAAGGTTCGGGCGATTGACGTACTGCACCGGGAAACGCAGGTCGGTGAAGTTACGGTCGGCAGCCACTTCGACGGTTTCGAGGATTTCCATCAACGCGGGACCTGTGTACCACGGCGAACGCTCGCTGCGGTTGACCACGTTATCGCCCTTGAGCGCCGACATCGGCACGAAGTGCAGGCTGCTCGGGTTCAGGTCGATGGCATCGGCGAACTTGAGGTAATCGGCCTTGATCGACTCGAACACCTGCTCATCGAAGCCCTTGAGGTCCATCTTGTTGATGGCCACAACGATGTGCTTGATGCCCAGCAACGAGGCGATGTAGCTGTGCCGACGGGTCTGGGTCTGCACACCGTAGCGGGCGTCGACAAGGATGATCGCCAGGTCGCACGTCGATGCGCCGGTGGCCATGTTGCGGGTGTACTGCTCGTGGCCCGGGGTGTCGGCAATGATGAACTTGCGCTTGGCCGTCGAGAAATAGCGGTACGCCACATCGATGGTAATGCCCTGCTCGCGCTCGGCCTGCAGGCCGTCTACCAGCAGCGCCAGATCGATGTCTTCGCCGGTGGTGCCGACTTTTTTCGAGTCGCGGGTGATGGCCTCGAGGTGATCCTCGTAGATCATCTTCGAGTCGTGCAGCAGACGCCCGATCAGGGTGCTCTTGCCGTCGTCGACGTTGCCACAGGTCAGGAAACGCAACAGCTCCTTGCGCTCGTGCTGGGACAGGTAAGCGAGGATATCCTCGCTGATCAGATCAGATTGGTGCGACATGGGATAACCCTGAAATTTAGAAGTAGCCTTGGCGTTTTTTATCTTCCATGGAGCCTGCACCATCGTGGTCGATGACGCGGCCCTGGCGCTCGGACGTTCGGGTCAGGAGCATTTCCTGGATGATGTCCGTCAGGCTTTCAGCCTCCGACTCGACAGCACCCGTCAACGGGTAGCAGCCTAGGGTACGGAAACGCACCTTCTTCTTGACGATGCGGGCTTTCTCTTCCTCGGAGAGGTGTTCGAGGATGCGCTCGTCGTCGATCATGATCAGGGTGCCGTTCTTCTCGATGACTTCGCGCTCGGCGGCGAAGTACAGCGGCACGATCGGGATGCCTTCGAGGTAGATGTATTGCCAGATGTCCAGCTCGGTCCAGTTCGACAACGGGAACACGCGGATCGACTCGCCTTTGTTGACCTTGCCGTTGTAGACGTTCCACAGCTCGGGACGCTGGTTCTTCGGGTCCCAGCGGTGTTTGCTGTCGCGGAACGAGTAGACGCGCTCTTTGGCCCGGGACTTTTCTTCGTCGCGGCGGGCGCCACCGAAGGCGGCATCGAAGCCATGCTTGTCCAGCGCCTGCTTGAGGCCCTGGGTTTTCATGATGTCAGTGTGCTTGGCACTGCCGTGGGTGAAGGGGTTGATGCCCTGCGCCACACCCTCGGGGTTGACGTGGGTGATCAGTTCCAGGCCCATTTCCTCGACCATCTTGTCGCGGAAGCTGTACATCTCCTGGAATTTCCACCGGGTATCGACATGCATCACCGGAAACGGCAGCTTGCCCGGAAAGAAGGCCTTGCGTGCCAGATGCAGCATCACGGCCGAGTCTTTGCCGATCGAGTACAGCATCACCGGGTTATCGAACTCGGCGGCGACCTCGCGGATGATGTGGATGCTTTCCGCCTCCAGCTGTTTCAGATGCGTCAGTTTGTCAACCATGGCTACTCACGGATTGCATTCGTTGTGGATCGGAATCAGGTAAAACCCAAGTCCCGCGGCGGCCTGCGGGCCGTATTCGAGCCGCGCACTTTATCATGCACGGCAGGCTGTCTTCAGCGAGGCATATAGATCGAAACGATCTAACGATATAGCTTCTCGTTTGGACGCCTACCCCGAAGCGACTTCGCACAGAGCCTAGATCGGGTTGGGGCAGTCGATAAAGGTGTGCTCGACGGCAAAACGTCGGGCCAGGTAATCGCCCAGCGCCTGCACGCCATAGCGCTCGGTGGCGTGATGGCCGGCGGCAATGAAGCTGATGTCGTTTTCGCGGGCACTGTGAAAGGTTTGCTCGGAAGCCTCGCCACTCAGAAACAGGTCGACGCCTTCGGCAATGGCCTGATCGATATAGCCCTGGCCGCCACCGGTGCACCAGCCGACCCGGCGGATCATCGAACTGCCTTCGATCAGCAATGGCTCGCGACCCAGGGCCTCTTGCACACGACGGGCAAAATCACGCGCGCTCAGCGGTTCAGCCAATGAGCCGACCAGCCCCACCACACGCGCGTTCTCGGGATCCAGCGGGCCTTCGACGGTGATATCCAGTTGCCGCGCCAGTTGCACGTTGTTACCGACTTCAGGGTGTACATCCAGCGGCAAGTGGTAAGCCAGCAGGCTGATATCGTGCTTGAGCAGGGTTTTCAGGCGGCGCTGTTTCATGCCCACCACACAAGGGTTCTCGCCCTTCCAGAAATAACCATGGTGAACCAGAACCAGGTCGGCCTGGGCCTCGACGGCGGCATCCAGCAAAGCCTGGCTGGCGGTCACGCCGCTGACAATGCGCATGACCTGGGGACGCCCTTCGACCTGCAGGCCATTGGGGCAGTAATCCTGAATGCGAGCGCTGTTGAGATAGCGATCGGCTTCTTCGACCAGGGTGCTGAGGGCTACGGCCATGTAAAGATTCCTCGATAGGCGGTTCGGCGGCAAGACGACATCATTTATTGCATATGAAGTGCGAGACAGCGCACGCGGTGCTCGTATAATGCCCGCCATTATGGCGCACCCCGCTTGAAAATTTCTGCGCCAGCACCCTCAGGACTTCACTCACATGCTAAAGGCACTGCGCTTTTATGGCTGGCCATTGCTGGCAGGCGTATTGATCGCCCTGCTGATCATCCAGCGCTATCCCCAATGGGTCGGCTTGCCCAGCCTGGATGTCAATCTGCAACAGGCTCCGCAAACCACTCAGTTCGTGCAAGGTCCCGCTTCCTATGCCGACGCCGTCAGTGCGGCGGCGCCCGCAGTGGTCAACCTGTATACCACCAAGGTTTCCAAGACCAATCCGCTGTTCGAAGACCCGCAGTTCCGGCGCTTTTTCGGCGACAACCAGCCCAAGCAGAAACGCATGGAGTCCAGCCTGGGGTCTGGGGTCGTGATGAGCCCGGAAGGCTACATCCTGACCAACAACCACGTCACCAGTGGCGCCGATCAGATTATCGTGGCGCTCAAGGATGGTCGGGAAACCATTGGCCGGGTCATCGGCAGCGACCCGGAAACCGACCTTGCAGTGCTCAAGATCGACCTGAAGAATGTGCCTGCAATGACCATCGCCCGCTCCGACAGTATCCGCATCGGTGATGTCGCGCTGGCCATCGGCAACCCGTTCGGGGTCGGTCAGACGGTGACCATGGGCATCATCAGCGCCACCGGGCGCAACCAGCTGGGCCTGAATACCTATGAAGACTTCATCCAGACCGACGCGGCGATCAACCCCGGCAACTCCGGCGGCGCACTGGTCGATGCCAGCGGCAACCTGACCGGCATCAACACAGCGATCTTCTCCAAGTCCGGCGGTTCGCAAGGCATCGGCTTCGCCATTCCGACCAAACTGGCGATGGAGGTCATGAAGTCGATCGTCGAACATGGCCAGGTCATTCGTGGCTGGCTGGGGATCGAGGTACAGCCGCTGACAGCGGAACTGGCCGAGTCGTTTGGCTTGAAGGATCGGCCAGGCATCGTGGTGTCGGGAATTTTCCGCGACGGCCCCGCGCAGAAAGCCGGCCTGCAATTGGGCGATGTGATTCTGGCGATCAATGGCGAGCCTGCCAGCGATGGGCGGCGCTCGATGAATCAGGTGGCGCGCACCCGTCCCAAGGACAAGGTTGCCATCAACGTGATGCGCAACAACAAGGAAATTCGCCTGAGCGCCGAAGTGGGCATTCGCCCGCCTCCGGCGCCGGCTGCAACGCAGCAACCTGCGGAATAATCAAATAGCGCTCAACCCATCCAGCAACGCCTGATTTTGTTCAGGCGTGCCGATGCTGATACGCAGGAACTGAGCAATCCGTTCCTGCTTGAAGTGGCGCACGATCACGCCCTGCTCACGCAATGTTGCTGCCAGACCGGCCGCGTCGTGCTGCGGGTGACGGGCGAAGATGAAGTTGGCTGCCGACGGCAGCACTTCAAAGCCCTTGCCGCGCAATTGCTCGACCAAGGCTTCGCGACTGGCAATCACCGCGTTGCGGGTAGTATCGAAGTGCTCTTTGTCTTCGAAAGCCGCCGCCGCGCCGACGATGGCCAGCCGATCCAACGGGTAGGAGTTGAAGCTGTTCTTGACCCGTTCCAGCGCCTCGATCAGGTCTGGATGGCCCACCGCAAGCCCGACCCGCAGCCCGGCCAGCGAACGCGATTTGGACAGGGTCTGGGTGACCAGCAGGTTCGGGTAGCGCTGCACCAGGCCGATCGCCGTTTCGCCGCCGAAATCGATGTACGCCTCGTCGACCACGACCACCGAGTCGGGGCTGGCCTTGAGAATCTGCTCGACCGCGTCCAGCGCCAGCAGGCAGCCAGTCGGCGCGTTCGGGTTGGGGAAGATGATCCCGCCGTTAGGCCGCGCATAGTCTTGCGGGCGAATCTGGAAGTGCTCGTCCAGCGCGACGGTTTCGTGTTTCACGCCGTACAGGCCGCAGTACACCGGGTAGAAGCTGTAGCTGATGTCCGGAAACAACAACGGCAGATCGTGCTGGAACAGACCATAGAAGATGTGCGCCAGGACTTCGTCAGAGCCGTTACCAAGAAACACGTGGCTCGCCGGCACCTGGTAGTAACTGGCCACAGCCTGCTTGAGCAGGTCACTGTTGGGGTCCGGGTACAGACGCAGGTTGTCGCCAAGCTCTGCGCGCATCGCTTCCAGCGCCTTGGGCGACGGGCCGTATGGGTTTTCGTTGGTGTTGAGCTTGACCAGCTTGCTCAGCTTGGGCTGCTCGCCCGGCACATACGGCACCAGGCTTTTGACGAAGGGACTCCAGAATTTGCTCATGTTATTCGCCTTGCTCGGTGCGTACGGGTTGCCAGTCGGTGTCGGTGATGCGGTATTCGGCACTGCGCGCATGGCCGCTCAGCGACTCGCCACGCGCCAGCACCGAGGCGGTCTTGCCCAGCTCCGATGCGCCTTGCGGCGAACAGAAGATGATCGAAGAGCGCTTCTGGAAATCATAAACGCCCAGCGGTGACGAAAACCGCGCAGTGCCGGAGGTCGGCAGAACGTGATTGGGGCCCGCGCAATAATCGCCCAGCGCCTCGCTGGTGTGGCGACCCATGAAGATCGCACCAGCGTGGCGAATCTGTGGCAGCCAGGCTTGCGGGTCTTCGACCGACAGCTCCAGGTGCTCCGGTGCAATGCGGTTGGCGACATCGATGGCCTGTTGCATGTCAGCCACCTTGATCAGCGCGCCACGGCCATTGATCGAGGTCTCGATGATCGTGGCGCGGTCCATGGTCGGCAGCAGCTTGTCGATGCTGGCCGCAACGCGGTCGAGGAACTCGCCGTCAGGGCTGACCAGAATCGACTGCGCGTCCTCATCGTGCTCGGCCTGGGAGAACAGGTCCATGGCGATCCAGTCCGGATCGGTCTGACCATCGCAGACCACCAGAATCTCCGAGGGACCGGCGATCATGTCGATACCGACCTGACCAAACACATGGCGCTTGGCAGTCGCCACATAGATATTGCCGGGGCCGACGACCTTGTCGACCCTGGGCACGCTTTCTGTGCCGTAGGCCAGTGCCGCCACAGCCTGGGCGCCACCGATGGTGAACACCCGGTCGACGCCGGCGATGCAGGCTGCCGCCAGCACCAGCTCGTTGATTTCGCCACGCGGGGTAGGCACCACCATCACCACTTCAGTGACGCCGGCTACCTTGGCCGGAATCGCGTTCATCAGCACCGATGAGGGGTACGACGCCTTGCCGCCCGGCACATACAGGCCGGCGCGGTCCAGCGGAGTGACCTTCTGGCCCAGCACCGTGCCGTCGGCTTCGGTGTAGCTCCAGGAGTCCTGCTTCTGCTTTTCGTGATAGCTGCGTACCCGCTCGGCCGCGACTTCCAGCGCCTGGCGCTGGGCATCGGTGATCCGGGTCAAGGCCAGTTCGAGGCGTTCACGGGGCAGGATCAGGTCGGCCATCGAGGCCACTTCAAGCGCGTCGAAGCGCTGGGTGAACTCCACCAGCGCCGCATCGCCACGCTCACGCACGGCCTTGATGATGTCCAGCACCCGCTGGTTGACCGAGTCGTCGGACACGCTTTCCCAGCTCAGCAGATGATCCAGATGTCGAGCGAAATCCGGGTCGGCAGCATCGAGTCGGCGTATTGCAGTGGACGTGGTCATAGCGAGGGCCTCAGTAATTGGCGGATGCTCAGGTGCCATAAGCTACCAAGCTATCCGCGCTGACACCTGAGAAATTTGGCTATGACACGGATAGCTGGGCGCGGCTTGATGCCGCGCGAAAGATCAGCCGTGGTGTCGGGATTCGACGGCCTGGCGCAGGGTATCGATAAGGGCCTGGATGCGCGCATGCTGCATCTTCATGGAAGCCTTGTTGACCACCAGACGCGAACTGATGTGCGCGATCATTTCCTGGGGTTCAAGGCCATTGGCGCGCAGGGTGTTGCCGGTGTCGACAACGTCGATGATCTTGTCGGCAAGACCGATCAGCGGTGCCAGCTCCATCGAGCCATACAGCTTGATGATGTCGACCTGACGACCCTGTTCGGCGTAATAGCGCTTGGCGACATTGACGAACTTGGTGGCCACCCGCAGGCGCCCTTTTGGCTCGACAGCGCCGATGGCACCGGCCGTCATCAGCTTGCAGCGGGCGATGTTCAGGTCCAGCGGCTCGTACAGCCCCTGGCCACCGTACTCCATCAGCACGTCCTTGCCGGCGACACCCAGGTCGGCAGCACCGTGCTCGACATAGGTCGGCACGTCGGTGGCGCGCACGATCAACAGGCGAACATCGTCCTGGGTCGTGGGAATGATGAGCTTGCGGCTCTTGTCCGGATTCTCGGTCGGCACGATACCGGCTGCGGCGAGCAGCGGCAGGGTGTCATCGAGGATACGGCCCTTGGACAGTGCGATGGTCAGCATGGAAAACGTAAGTCCTTATCAGGAAACTCATGCCCTGGTGCTAAATCCCAGAGCCTGCCCGGTCTGTACACGTGCAAAACGCAACCGACCGGGTGACGCATTAGAAATCACACCGGCGTACAAAGCAACGGCCCCGATGGGGCCGCTGATGTTAACCGGGAACCGTTAGCCCGGAACGCGACGAATCTTGGCGCCCAGCATTTGCAGTTTTTCTTCGATGCATTCGTAGCCGCGATCTATGTGGTAGATGCGGTCGATCAGCGTATCGCCTTCAGCGACCAGCGCCGAAATCACCAGGCTGGCAGACGCCCGCAGGTCGGTGGCCATGACCGGCGCACCTTTGAGCACGTCGGTACCGGTCACGATGGCAGTGTTACCTTCGACCTGGATCTGCGCGCCCATGCGATGCATTTCGTACACGTGCATGAAGCGGTTTTCGAAGATCGTTTCGATCACCGCACCGGTGCCTTCGGCAATGGCGTTGAGCGAGATGAACTGCGCCTGCATGTCGGTCGGGAACGCAGGGTACGGCGCGGTGCGGATGTTGACCGCTTTCGGACGACGGCCGTGCATGTTCAGCTCGATCCAGTCTTCACCGGTCGTAACCTCGGCGCCGGCTTCCTGCAACTTGAGCAATACAGCCTCAAGGATGGTCGGATCGGTGTCCTTGACCTTGACACGACCGCCAGTGGCGGCAGCGGCGACCAGGTAGGTGCCGGTCTCGATACGGTCGGGCATGACCCGGTAGGTCGCCGAATGCAGACGCTCGACGCCATCGATGGTGATGGTGTCGGTGCCGGCGCCCTGGATTTTGGCACCCATGGCGATCAGGAAGTTCGCCAGGTCGACGACTTCAGGTTCGCGCGCAGCGTTCTGCAGAACCGAACGGCCTTTGGCCAGGCTGGCGGCCATCATGATGTTCTCGGTACCGGTCACACTGACGGTATCGAAGAAGAAGTTGGCACCGCGCAGGCCGCCTTCCGGCGCCTTGGCCTTGATGTAGCCACCGTCGACGTCGATGATCGCGCCCATGGCTTCAAGGCCACGGATGTGCAGGTCGACAGGACGCGAGCCGATCGCGCAACCACCAGGCAGTGCCACTTCGGCCTCGCCGAAACGGGCAACCATCGGGCCCAGTACCAGGATCGAGGCGCGCATGGTTTTCACCAGTTCGTACGGCGCGATCAGGGTCTTGATGGTGCGCGGGTCGATCTCGACGCTGAGTTTCTCGTCGATCACCGGCTCAATGCCCATGCGCCCGAACAGCTCGATCATGGTCGTGATGTCGTGCAGGTGCGGCAGGTTCTGGACCGTGACCGGCCCATCGGCCAGCAGCGTGGCGGAAAGAATCGGCAGGGCCGAGTTCTTGGCTCCGGAAATGCGGATTTCGCCGTCCAGACGGACGCCGCCAGTAATAATCAGTTTGTCCATTGCTATCTCGACACCCGTAAGGTCAGGCGCGCTCGGCCCAGGCCGCGCTGCTGAAGAATTTCATAGTGACCGCATGGATGCTGCCATCGGCGATCCAGGGGTTCAGATGTGTGTAGATGTGTTGCTGACGCTTGACGGGGCTCAATGCGGCCAGCTCGTCACTGATGATATTCAGCTGAAAGTTGCAGCCTTCGCCTTCGACTTCCACTTTGATATCGGGCAGCTTTCCTTCAAGGAAGCTTTTCACTTCGACAGCCTGCATGCTTAACCTCGTTCGGCGCTCGGTGCGCGCGGGTCGGCCATGATACAAAAAAGCCCTTGCAATGCGAACCCTGATGACAGGGCCGCGACAAAGGGCACCCCAAGGGGCATTCGATCAGGCACTTAAGGATAATGAGTCAAAAAGCTCGACGACGCTGGAGACTTCGGCGATCTTGCGCATATCGTCGGGCAGTGAGTGAACACTGACCGACTTGCCCGCCGCATGGGCATCGCGAATGAACCCCAGCAGCAGGGCCAGGCCAACGCTGCTGGATTTTTCGACACCGGAACAATCGATGACCAGCGTCTCCAGGTTACTGGAGCGGATCAGCGCCGCGCCCTGCTTGCGCAGCTGCGGCCCGGTCAGGTAATCGAGCACACCGACCAGTCGCAGCTCACCGGCACCGACCAGACGCACGGCCGACTCGGTCATTGCGGCGCCTTTTGTGTCGCTTCGTCGGTCACTTCCTTGGCCTTGGCCACTTCGCCGGCCCAGCCGTCGATGGTCTTGTCCAGGTTGTTGCCGTTACGCTGCATGGCATCGGCGAACTGATCGCGGAACAGCTTGCCGATGTTGATGCCATTGATGATGACGTTACGCACCTTCCACTGACCGGCGACTTTTTCCAGGGTGTAGGAAACAGGGTAGTTGGCACCATTGGTACCTTTTACCTGCATATCGACACTGGTACGGTCGCCACTTTCGTCCTTGGCCGGCGCCACGGTGATGCCCTGGTTGTTGTATTCCAGCAGGGCATTGCCATAGAACTGCATCAGGCTGCGCTTGAAGTTTTCCTGGAAGCGCTGCATCTGCGCAGGCGTGGCATTGCGTGAATACTTGACGGTCATGATGCTGCGCGAAATGCCATCGGCATCCACCACAGGACCGACGATGCGATTCAATGCGTCATAGAACTGGTTGGGATTGGCCTTGTACTGCTCTTTGTTGGCAGACAGGTCACTGAGCAAGTCGCGCGTGGTGCGCTCCACCAGGTCGTGAGCCGACGGCGCTGCTGCCGCACTGGCCAGCAGCGGCACCATGGCCAGCAGAACCAGCAGACCGCGACGCAAGATAGAAATCATGGGAAAGCTCCTCATTTGGCCTCTTTACTCACTGTATTGAGCAGGAATTTACCGATCAGGTCCTCAAGCACCAGCGACGACTGGGTGTCGTGAATCGTGCCGCCATCCTTGAGCAAGCCTTCATCGCCGCCCACGCTGATACCGATATATTTCTCACCCAGCAGGCCCGCCGTCAGGATCGACGCGGTGGAATCGAGCGGCAGGTTATCGACCTTCTTCTGGACTTCCAGGGTCACCCGACCGGTAAAGGTGTCACGATCCAGATCGATCGCCGTCACCCGACCAATGGTCACACCCGCCATGCTGACTTTTGCTCTGACAGTCAAACCGGCGATATTGTCGAAGTAGGCATAAAGTTTATAGGTGTCGGTGGTCGCACTGGCGCTCAGGCCACTGACACGCAACGCCAGCAGGAGCAGAGCCAGAATGCCGGCCAGCAGGAACAGGCCGACACCGGTTTCGATGGCGCGGTTTTGCATCAGAAATCTCCAAACATCAAGGCGGTCAGAATAAAGTCCAGGCCAAGCACAGCCAGGGATGCGTACACCACAGTCCTTGTCGTGGCCCGACCGATCCCCTCGGAGGTGGGATCGCAATCGTACCCCTGGAATACCGCGATCCAGGTCACTACCAAGGCAAATACGACGCTTTTAAGAACGCCATTGAGCACATCGTCAACGAAAGAAACACTGTTCTGCATGTTGGACCAGAAAGATCCCTCATAGACTCCCAGCCAGTCGATGGCCACCCACGAGCCGCCCCAGATACCAACCACGCTGAAGATCACAGTCAGGATCGGCAACGAGATGAAGCCAGCCCACAAGCGTGGCGCAACGATATATTTGAGGGGATCGACGCCGATCATTTCCAGGCTCGACAGTTGCTCGGTGGCCTTCATGTTGCCGATCTCGGCAGTCAGTGCAGAGCCTGCCCGACCGGCGAACAACAAGGCGGCGACCACAGGAGCCAGTTCGCGCAGCAGGGTCAGGGCCACCATTTGCCCTACTGCCTGCTCGGAGCCGTATTTGGTCAGGATGCTGAAGCCCTGCAAGGCCAGCACCATGCCGATGAACATGCCCGATACGACAATGATCACCAGCGACAGCACACCGACCGAGTACAGTTGCCGGACCAGCAACTGAAAGCCGCCGCTGACGTTGCCACGCCCCAGCAGGGCGTTGACCAGAAAAATGCCGGAGCGCCCCATTACCGTAACGATATCGATGGCCGAGCGCCCGAGCAGGCGGACGCGATCCATGACTGATTTGTTGCGCATCAGCGCTTCCCCAACAGGTCTTCGCGAAAATCCGGCGCGGGATAATGAAATGGCACCGGACCATCCGGCTCGCCGGTCATGAACTGACGGATGCGCGGGTTATCCGAGCCCATCAATTCTTCAGGTGTGCCCTGCCCCAGTACCTGGCCGTCGCCCACCACATAGATGTAGTCGGCAATGCTCGCAGTCTCGGTCAGGTCGTGCGACACCACGATACTGGTGATACCCAGCGCGTCGTTCAACAGCCGGATCAGGCGCACCAGAACCCCCATGGCGATCGGGTCCTGACCGACGAAGGGTTCGTCGTACATGAGAATCTGCGGGTCCAGGGCAATGGCCCGGGCCAGCGCCACGCGCCGCTTCATGCCCCCGGACAACTCGTCGGGCATCAGTTCGACCGCACCGCGCAAGCCCACCGCCTGCAACTTCAACAGCACGATGTCGCGGATCATGTCTTCGGGCAACTGGGTATGGACGCGCAAAGGAAAAGCCACGTTCTCGAACACATCCAGGTCAGTGAACAGCGCACCGCTCTGGAACAGGACGCCCATCTGCTTGCGGGCATCGAACAGATCGCCACGCGACAGCTGGGGCAGGTTCTGGCCGTTGACCCACACTTCTCCGGCATCGGGACGCAACTGGGCACCCATCAGGCGCAGCAGCGTGGTCTTGCCACACCCTGACGGCCCCATGATCCCGGTTACCTTGCCCCGTGGAATACGGATATCGACATCACTGAAAATATTGCGGGCACCGCGTTTGAAGGTAACGCCCTTCAACTCGACCGCATACGCGTCATCGGCACTCATTTAAACTCCTAGCGATACGGTCTCATCCCTGCGCATGACCGCTGCGCCTGAGGCTTGGATGGCAGGGTCGGGCCGGACAAGCCGCGAACTATACCACCGCAGTATCGTGCCACCCAAGCGCAGAACCGACGTCCAGTGCTTGTGTTCACATGCTGTTACGATGCAGGTCAGACACCTCGACACGCATGGCGGTTTCCCGACAAGCATACAATTGCACATCGCTGCAGCGATCAGAGTGTGAGCGCAGGCGATATTACGGCTATAATCCTTGGCTTTTCCCAAGCTGACCAATTTCAGACATGAGCTCAACCAGCGACCTGATTCATTCCGCACAGCGCACCATCCGCCTCGAAATAGAAGCTATCAACGGTCTGCTGAGGCACATCGACGCTGACTTCGTGCGTGCCTGCGAACTGATTCTGGCCAGCAAGGGCCGCGTGGTCGTGGTCGGCATGGGCAAGTCCGGGCATATCGGCCGCAAGATCGCCGCCACCCTGGCCAGCACCGGCACGACAGCGTTTTTCGTGCATCCTGCCGAAGCCAGCCACGGCGACATGGGTATGATTACCCGCGACGATGTGATCCTGGCCCTGTCCAACTCAGGCACCACCAGCGAGATCGTCACCCTGCTGCCGCTGATCAAGCGCCTGGGCATCCGCATGATCAGCCTGACCGGCAACCCTGAGTCGACGCTGGCCCGTGCGGCCGACGTCAATCTCAACGCGCATGTCGAGCAGGAAGCCTGCCCGCTGAACCTGGCCCCGACCTCCTCGACCACCGCCGCACTGGTGATGGGCGATGCCCTGGCCGTGGCCCTGCTCGATGCCCGTGGCTTTACCGCCGAAGACTTTGCCTTTTCGCACCCCGGCGGCGCTCTGGGCCGGCGTTTGCTGCTCAAGGTCGAACATGTGATGCACAGTGGCGATGCCTTGCCCAAAGTGCAGCGCGGCACGCCACTGCGCGATGCCTTGCTGGAAATGACCCACAAGGGCCTGGGCATGACCGCGATCCTTGAAGATGACGGCAGACTGGCAGGCGTCTTCACTGATGGTGACCTGCGCCGCACTCTGGACCGCCCGCTCGACATTCGCCAGATCACCATCGACGAAGTCATGACCGTGCACGGCAAGACTGCACACGCCGATATGCTGGCCGCCGAAGCCCTGAAAATCATGGAAGACCACAAGATCAGTGCCCTGATCGTGGTCGACGAAGAAGACCGCCCGACAGGCGCTTTCAACCTGCAAGACCTCCTGCGCGCAGGAGTCATGTAATGGAGAACCGGACCATGAGCGACGAACTGCTGCAACGCGCCAGCAAGATCAAGCTGGCAATCTTCGATGTCGACGGCGTACTGACCGACGGCCGCCTGTACTTCCTGGAGGACGGCAGCGAATTCAAGACGTTCAACACCCTGGACGGTCATGGCATCAAGATGCTGATTGCCTCGGGTGTCGATACCGCAATCATCAGCGGGCGCAAGACCCCACTGGTCGAGCGCCGCGCGAAAAACCTGGGCATTGCTCACCTGTTCCAGGGCCGCGAAGACAAACTGGTCGTGCTTGACCAGTTGCTCGGTGAATTGAACCTGAGCTACGAACAAGTCGCCTATCTGGGTGACGATCTGCCAGACTTGCCGGTGATTCGTCGTGTTGGCCTGGGCATGGCCGTGGCCAATGCGGCTACTTTTGTTCGCCAGCACGCTCATGGCGTGACCAGCGCCAGGGGTGGCGAAGGTGCAGCTCGCGAGTTCTGCGAACTGATCCTCAACGCCCAGGGCAACCTTGAAGCGGCCAACGCCGCCTACCTGTAGACATTGCTCATGCTCAGTAAAAAGATCCGGACTTTCCTGATACTTGGCGTACTGGCTTTCCTGCTGGCAGCAGTCGGCTACTGGAACGTCAGCCCCGAAAGCTTCATGGAGCAACCCGCCGTGACGCCTGACGAGACCGCCATCGACTATTACGCGATCAATGCCCGCAGCGTGCAGTACCTGCCCGATGGCAAGGTGCAGTACGAAATGACCGCCGACAAGGTCGAGCACGTCAAGGCCACGGACGTCAGCCTGCTGACCCGGCCAGACCTGCAGATGTACCGTGGCACAGCGTTTCCGTGGCATGTGCAGAGCGTTCGTGGCGAAGTGTCGCCCGGCGGCGAACAGGTCGAGCTGATCGACGATGTGCGCGTGGCGCGCACCGATGAAAAGAACCGTTCGACTATCATTACCAGCAGTCGAATGACGGTATTCCCACAGAAGCAATATGCGCAGACCGAGCAAGCCGTTAGAATCGACGCCGGCGGCGGTGTCACTACGGCCAAAGGGATGAAAGCGTATTTGAACGACGGCAGGATGGACCTGCTGTCCAACGTAAGAGGACAGTATGAGTCTCGTTAAAACTCTTCCTTTTTTGCTCGGCCTGGGCGCAGTACTGGGAAGCGCGAGCGCCTGGGCTCTGCCGACAGACCGTGACCAGCCGATTCATATCCAGTCAGACGACGCGCAGCTCGATGACAAGAAAGGCATCGCCACCTACAAGGGCAATGTCATCATCACCCAGGGCTCGATGAAGATCACCGGCAACACCGTGACCATCACGCGCAATGCCCAGGGCGAGGTCGATGTGTTCACCTCGGTCGGCAACCTGGCCTATTACGAGCAGAAGCCCTCGACCACCAAGCCGATCGTTCAGGCCTACGCGGTGACGATCCAGTACTACGCGGCCCAGGATCGCATCGTCTTGATCGACAAGGCCAAGGTCATCAACGACGGCAACACTTCCGAAGGCGAGAAGATCGTCTACGACACCGTGCGCCAGATCGTCAGCGCGGGTCGCGCCACCGGCAGCCAGGTGACCACACCACGGCCACGGATCGACATGGTCATCCAGCCGAAAAAGAAAACCGACCAGCCGCAGAAGGCCGAGTAAATGGCGACGCTTAAAGCCCAGCACCTGGCCAAGAGTTACAAGAACCGTCAGGTCGTTCGCGATGTCAGCCTGTCCATCGACAGCGGCCAGATCGTCGGTTTGCTGGGCCCCAACGGTGCCGGCAAGACCACCTGCTTCTACATGATCGTCGGCCTGGTACAGGCCGATCAGGGCCGCGTACTGATCGACGACCTGGATGTCAGCCACCAGCCGATGCACGGTCGCGCACGCGCCGGTATCGGCTATCTGCCTCAAGAGGCTTCGATCTTTCGCAAGCTGACCGTGGCCGACAACATCATGGCCATCCTCGAGACCCGCAAGGAACTCGACGGCACTGCACGCCGCAAAGAGCTGGAAAACCTCTTGCAGGAATTCCACATCACGCATATCCGCGACAGCCTGGGCATGAGCCTGTCCGGCGGCGAACGGCGTCGCGTAGAAATTGCCCGCGCCCTGGCCACGGCCCCCAAGTTCATTCTGCTGGACGAGCCCTTTGCCGGGGTCGACCCGATTTCGGTCGGCGACATCAAGCAGATCATCCATCACCTGAAATCCAAGGGCATTGGCGTGCTGATCACCGATCACAACGTCCGTGAAACCCTGGATATCTGTGAGACTGCCTACATCGTCAACGACGGGCAACTGATCGCTGAAGGCGATGCCGAGACCATCCTGGCCAACGAGCTGGTGAAAGAGGTCTATCTCGGCCACGAGTTCCGCCTCTAGAGCGCCTTGCAGCCATAACAATGACCGTTGACAACGGATTATTTGTCGTGGCGCTCTAGGCAAGCGCTTCAATTTCAGGCATATAACTTGCTTATAAAAGGCGGCGCCCAGGCGCCCTGTAGTGGATGGCGCACGCGCGCCGGCGAATGAAGGTGTTGAGCCACTGCCATGAAACCATCGCTAGTCTTGAGAATGGGCCAGCAGCTGACGATGACACCGCAGCTGCAACAGGCTATCCGCTTACTCCAGTTGTCGACCCTGGACCTGCAACAGGAGATCCAGGAGGCTCTGGAATCCAACCCTATGCTGGAACGCCAGGAAGAAGGCGACGACTTCGACAATTCCGACCCTATGGCGGACAACGTCGAGAACAAGCCCAACAGCGAACGCGAGACCCAGGAACCGACTTATCAGGAAACCTCCGCGCCTACCGTGGATAATCTTGAGGAAGGCGAATGGAACGAGCGCATTCCTAACGAGCTGCCGGTCGACACGGCCTGGGAAGACATTTACCAGACCAGCGCCAGCAGCCTGCCGAGCAGCGACGACGACGAGTGGGATTTCACCACCCGCACATCGGCGGGTGAAAGCCTGCAAAGTCATCTGCTATGGCAGCTCAATGTGGCGCCGATGTCCGACACCGATCGCCTCATCGCCGTCACCCTGATCGACTGCATCAACAGCCAGGGCTACCTGGAAGAGTCGCTGGAAGAACTGCTGGAAGCGTTCGATCCCGAACTGGACATCGAGCTCGACGAGATCGAGGCCGTGCTGCACCGCATCCAGCAATTCGAGCCTGCCGGCATCGCCGCGCGCACCCTGAGCGAATGCCTGTTGCTGCAACTGCGCCAGATGCACGCCAGCACGCCATGGCTGAGCGAAGCCCAGCGCCTGGTAACCGACTATATCGACCTGCTGGGCGGACGCGACTACGCACAATTGATGCGCCGCATGAAGCTCAAGGAAGACGATCTGCGCCAGGTCATCGAACTGGTCCAGAGCCTCAACCCGCGTCCCGGCTCACAGATCGAGTCCAGCGAGCCGGAATACGTCGTGCCCGACGTCATCGTGCGCAAGGACAGCGAACGCTGGCTGGTCGAGCTGAACCAGGAAGCGGTACCGCGCCTGCGGGTCAACCCGCAGTACGCAGGTTTCGTGCGTCGCGCCGACACCAGCGCCGACAATACCTTCATGCGTAACCAGTTACAGGAAGCGCGCTGGTTCATCAAGAGCCTGCAAAGCCGCAACGAAACCCTGATGAAGGTGGCCACCCAGATCGTCGAGCATCAGCGCGGCTTTCTCGAATATGGCGACGAGGCCATGAAGCCTCTGGTCCTGCATGACATCGCCGAAGCGGTCGGCATGCATGAATCGACCATTTCCCGGGTCACCACCCAGAAGTTCATGCATACCCCGCGTGGCATATACGAACTGAAATACTTCTTTTCAAGCCACGTCAGCACCTCCGAAGGCGGTGAATGCTCGTCCACGGCCATCCGCGCAATCATCAAGAAACTGGTCGCGGCGGAAAATCAGAAAAAGCCATTGAGCGACAGCAAGATCGCTGGTTTACTGGAGGCACAAGGCATTCAAGTCGCCCGTCGCACAGTCGCCAAGTACCGCGAATCCCTCGGGATCGCGCCATCCAGCGAGCGCAAGCGGCTGATGTAGCGGACGAGGCACCTGCAGGGCAGCGCACCAGAGCTCACGCCGCCCGCCTGTGTCAGGCCACAGCGTTCCAGCGGCAGGTCACCGGCCTGCCTCTTATGCACTGGCAAAGGAGAGAGCTGTATGCAAGTTAATATCAGTGGACATCACCTGGAAGTGACCAAGCCCCTTCGTGAGTATGTGGAGCTCAAACTCAAAAAGCTTGAAGGGCATTTCGACAAGATTACCAATGTCCAGGTCACGATGACGGTCGAGAAACTGAAGCAGAAAATCGAAGCCACCCTGCATATCCATGGTGGAGAGGTCGTCGCCAACGCCGAACATGACGACATGTACGCGGCCATCGACCTGCTCACCGACAAGCTCGACAGACAATTGCTCAAGCACAAGGAAAAGCAGCAAAGCATCCTCAAAGGTGCGACCGCTCGCTAACAAACCAATCCATGACTCAACTTGAAAAAATACTGACCCCCGGCCGTTCCCTTGTGAACGTGCCGGGAGGCAGCAAAAAACGCGTGCTGGAGCAGATCGCCGATCTGATCGGCCGCGAAGTCCCCGAGCTGGACACGCAAGACGTGTTCGAAAAGCTCGTGAACCGTGAAAAACTCGGCTCGACCGGCTTTGGTAACGGTATTGCTATCCCCCACTGTCGCCTCGAGGCCTGCCAGTCGCCTATCAGCGCCGTCCTGAGCCTTGAGAAACCGGTCGACTTCGATGCTATCGACGGTGAACCGGTAGACCTGCTGTTCGTTCTGCTGGTACCGCAAGCCGCTACGGACGAACATCTGCAACTGCTCAGCCAGATTGCCGGCATGCTCGATCGCAGCGATGTACGCGAACGCCTGCGTAGCGCGCAAAGCAGTGATGACCTTTACCAGTGCGTACTGGAAGAACTCAAAGGCCGTTGAGCATGCGCATGATCATCGTCAGTGGCCGCTCAGGCTCAGGCAAGAGCACTGCGCTGGACGTTCTGGAAGACAACGGCTTCTATTGCGTCGACAACCTGCCAGCCGGACTGCTGCCGGAACTGGCTGAACGCGCCCTGCTCAACAGCGAGCAGGCCGAACCGCTGCTGGCCGTGTCGATCGATGCGCGCAACATGCCCAGCCACCTGACCCGATTCCCGCACATACTCGACGAAGTCCGTGCCCGGCACATCCAGTGCGATGTGCTGTACCTGGACGCCGACGACGCCACGCTACTCAAGCGCTTCTCCGAAACCCGACGCCGCCACCCGCTGAGCAATTCACAGCGCTCGCTGGCCGAGGCCATTCGCGACGAGAGCCTGTTGCTGGGGCCGATCACCGACCTGGCCGACCTGAAGATCAACACCACCCACCTGAATCTTTACCAGCTGCGTGACACCATCAAGTTACGCCTGCTGAACAAACCGGAACCGGGCACAGCCTTTCTCGTCGAATCGTTCGGCTTCAAGCGCGGCATGCCCGTAGACGCCGACCTGGTTTTCGATGTGCGCTGCCTGCCCAACCCGTACTGGAAGCCTGAACTGCGCGACCATTCGGGCCTCGATCCTGTGGTCATCGAGTACCTGGCAGCCCAGCCTGATGTCGAAGAAATGTTTCAGGACATCTTCACCTATCTTAATAAATGGCTGCCACGCTTTGCCGCCAGCAACCGCTCCTACGTGACCATAGCCATCGGCTGCACCGGCGGGCATCATCGCTCCGTCTACCTGACAGAGCGCCTGGGCAAGGTCCTGCAACAATCACTCAAGAACGTTCAGGTTCGCCACCGCGACCTCAGCTGAAGGATTTCCACTGCGATGCCCGCTCGTCAAATCACCATCATCAACAAACTCGGCCTTCACGCCCGGGCCGCCGCCAAGTTTGTCGGCGTGGCCGGCAAGTTTCCCTGCCAGATCAGGGTGGGCCGCACACCTGAAAGCCTGGTCGATGGCAAAAGCATCATGGCCGTCATGATGCTCGCCGCCGGCAAAGGCACCGAGCTTCATCTGTCGACCGAGGGCGAGAGCGCCGAGCAGGCTCTGGAAGGCCTGGTCGAGCTGATCAACAACAAGTTCGATGAAGGCGAGTAACAGCGCCGCCCGACGCAACAGATATTAAAAAAGGGGCCCTGCTTTCAGGTAGCCCCTTTTTTAATGCGGGTAGCGCACACGATCAGCTTGAAGCCAACCCCAGAGCGCAGCTCGCACCTTCTTCCAGAACCCGCAACAGACAAGGTTCAAGATCAAGCCAGGCGAGCGCCTGGGCAGCCAGCAAGACCATCCCGGCCAGCAGCAAAAGACTGCCGAACGCAAAACGAAGCAGGCGGGCTGACCTTATTGGTGAACGCATAAGATACCCTGGATTATCCACCTGGTTGATCAGGCCAGCGCAGCAGCATAACGCTTGGCAACTTCATCCCAATTGATGACGTTGTAGAACGCGCCGATGTATTCGGCACGGCGGTTCTGGTACTTGAGGTAATAGGCGTGCTCCCAGACGTCCAGACCGAGAATAGGCGTGTTGCCTTTCTCCAGCGGGCTGTCCTGGTTGGCGCTGTGCTCGACCACCAGCTTGTTCTCGGGGGTCACGCTCAGCCAGGCCCAGCCGCTGCCGAAACGCTTGACCGCAGCATCGGTGAACGCGGTCTTGAACGCTTCGAAGCCACCCAGTTCATCAGCGATGGCCTTGGCCAGCTCGCCCGTCGGCTCGCCGCCGCCATTGGGCTTCATTACAGTCCAGAACAGCGAGTGGTTGGCGTGACCACCACCGTGGTTGGTAACCACAGGGCGCAGGCTTTCCGGCAGCTCCTTGACCTTGGCAACCAGCGCCTCGACCGACAGGTTCTCGTATTCAGTACCGGCAACGGCCTTGTTGAGGTTGTCGATGTAGGTCTGGTGGTGCTTGGTGTGGTGGATCTTCATGGTTTCCGTATCGACGTACGGTTCCAGAGCATCGTAGGCGTAAGGCAACTCAGGCAGGCTATAAGGCATTTCAATGGACTCCGTGGAAATGGCCAGTGGCTGAAGAATGCTGCAACGACGTGCGGGTGTGCTCGCTGTTGCTGCTCAGCAGTCGATGGGTACGCGGGTATTCACCGTGTTCGCTGATGAAGCTCAGCAACTCGGCGTAGGTCTTGTTGCTATGGCGCAGCGCGGCCTGACGCAACGCTTCGGGCAGTCGTGAATCCTGAAGGGTCTGCAACAGGCGCTGATGGATCGCGCACAAATATTCGGCGCTCTCCTCGGGCTGTCCCAGGCTCAAGTGTAGATCGGCCAGGTTGTGATGCGAGATAACGCAGGCGGCCACGGCTTCGTCCGGGTCCGCCCAGCGCTCGAACAACACCTGCGCCAGCGCCAGCGCCTGGAGGTACAACTCGCGAGCTTCAACCCACTCGCCAAGATTGAAACAGCGATTGGCCTGTTCGATAGTGCGTTTCCAATGCTGCATAGCTACCTCCAGAGGCATGGCGGGCGTGAGTCAGATGCCGCCAGCGGTCAGTTTTTCAGGGTTGAGCAACACTTCCAGCTGGCTGCGTTGCAGGTCGGTGTGTTCCAGCGCCACGTCGATGATCGGACGGCCTTGCTGATAAGCCTTCTTGGCGATCTCGGCAGCCTTCTGATAACCGATGATCGGGTTCAGCGCGGTGACCAGAATCGGGTTGCGCGACAAGGCTTCCTGGAGTTTTTCCTGGTTGACCTTGAAGCTGGCGATGGCCTTGTCGGCCAGCAGGCGGCTGGAGTTGGCCAACAGCTCGATGCTACCCAGCAGATTCAGGGCGACGATCGGCAGCATCACGTTCAACTCGAAGTTGCCCGATTGACCTGCCACGGTGATCGCGGTGTCGTTGCCGATGACTTGCGCTGCAACCATCGCAGTGGCTTCCGGAATCACCGGGTTGACCTTGCCAGGCATGATCGAAGAGCCTGGCTGCAAGGCTTGCAGCTCGATCTCGCCCAGCCCCGCCAGGGGACCGGAGTTCATCCAGCGCAAATCGTTGGCGATCTTCATCAAGGACACCGCAGTGGCCTTGAGCTGGCCAGAAACCGAGACCGCCGTGTCCTGCGAGCCGATCAGGGCGAACAGATCCTTGCCGGGGGTGAAGGTCACGCCGCTCAGTGCGCTCAGTTGCGCATTGAAGCGCGCAGCGAACTCAGGGTGTGCGTTGATGCCGGTACCCACCGCCGTACCGCCCTGGGCCAGCGATTGCAGGCTCGGTTGCAGCGCCTGAAGATTTTCGAGGTTGGCGCGAATCTGTTGCGCCCAGCCATTGAGTACCTGGCTCAGGCGTACCGGCATGGCATCCATCAGGTGGGTACGGCCGGTCTTGACGAACGGATGCACCTGCGCAGCCTTGTGCTCGGTGACCTGAATCAGGTGTTGCAAGGCTGGCAGCAGGTGCTCATGCAGGGCCAGGGCCGCGCTGACATGAATAGTGGTCGGAATGATATCGTTGCTGCTCTGGCCGCAGTTGACGTGGTCATTGGCATTGACCACTTCGCCATGGATACGGGTCGCCAGGGTGGCGATCACTTCATTGGCGTTCATGTTGGAACTGGTGCCGGAACCGGTCTGGAACACATCGACCGGGAAGTGAACCATAAAATCGCCCGCCAGCAGATCACTGACCGCCTGGACGATGGCGTTGCTCTGCCCTTCGCTGATCTGTTCCAGCTCCAGGTTAGCCTTGGCCGCAGCCGCCTTGGCCAGCAGCAATGCACGAATGAACTGCCTGGGCATGCGCTGATGGCTGATCGGAAAGTTGTCGACCGCACGCTGGGTCTGGGCGCCATACAGGGCCTCGGCCGGCACCTGCAGCTCGCCCATGCTGTCGCGTTCGATACGGGTATTACTCATCGGAATATCCTTGGACCAGTTCAGTGAGAGAAATCGACGGCTGTAGCACGCACGTTGCCAACTCATGGACGCAGGCTTGCCACTGCCGGTGTCGGGCCGGGGTCACGGCCAGCGCCTTGAAATCGCGCAGCGGACGCCAGGCCTGGTCCAGGCACAGGCAGCGCCAGTGCCAGGGCAAAACCGGGTCGCGGGCGGTGTCGAGCAACAGACGCAAGGCAGTCAGCGCGATCATGGCCTTGGGGGTCGCGGTAAAACGCGCCAGATAACGCCCTTCGGCCAGGTAATGCTCGATCAGGCGCGGCTCATCGGGATCCAGCGCACAACGAATCCGCAGACTCAGCTCACGCCAGTTATCCAGATAAGGCAACTCGTGCAGGACAGACCCCATGACCCATGACCCAGCCAAGAAATGATATTCATTATTGAATGAGATTAAGAATCAAAACAAGACTCTGGGGCGAATCTGTTTTTTGTGGGGTGAAAAAAGGAGGGAGTTTCGAAAGTCGACGCCGTCGTAGGACCGGCTTCAGCCGGGAAACAGGCGCCACCGATTGGTGATGGCGCCATTCGCGGCTAAAGCCGCTCCTACAGCGTATAGACAGGCATATGGATGAAATCAGCTACCGGCGACGGTCATGCGTTCGATCAGCACGGAGCCGGTGCGAATGTTGCTGCGCAGTTCAAGATCGCTGCCGATGGCGACAATCTGCTTGAACATGTCGCGCATATTGCCGGCAATGGTCACTTCCTGAACCGGGAATTGAATCTCGCCGTTCTCGACCCAAAAGCCTGCTGCGCCGCGTGAATAGTCGCCTGTGACCATGTTCAGGCCACTGCCCATCAGTTCGGTGACCAGCAGGCCACGGCCCATGCGGCGTATGAGTGCACTCTGGTCTTCCGTGCCATGGGTCACGAACAGGTTGTGCACGCCGCCGGCATTGGCAGTGCTCGGCAGACCCAGCTTGCGACCCGAGTAGGTACTGAGCATGTACGACACCAGGTCGCCATTTTCGACGAACGGTTTGGCATAGGTGGCCAGGCCGTCGCCGTCGAACGACGCACTGCCCATCGCCTGCATCAGGTGTGGGCGTTCGTCGATGGTCAGCCATTCAGGGAACAACCGCTGACCCAGCGCGCCTTCCAGGAAAGACGATTTGCGGTACAGGTTGCCGCCGGAAATCGCGCCCAGAAAGCTGCCGAACAACCCGCCGGCCAGTTCGGCCGAAAACAGCACCGGTACTTCGCAGGTCGGCACCGGGCGTGCACCAAGACGGCTGGCTGCACGTTGCGCCGCCTTGCGCCCGATGATTTGCGCATCGGTCAGCAAGGCGCCCTGACGGTTGACGTCATACCAGTAATCACGCTGCATGTTGCCGCCTTCTTCGGCGATCATGACGCAACTGAGGCTATGGCGGGTCGAGGCGTAACCGCCGATAAAACCGTTGCTGTTGCCATACACCCGGCAACCCTGATGGGTATTGAGGGTGGTGCCATCGGCGTTGCGGATGCGGCTGTCGGCATCGAACGCCGCCGCTTCGCAGATCAAGGCTTTCTCGATGGCCTGCTCCGGGGTGATGTCCCAGGCATGAAACAGGTCGAAATCCTTTAGGTCACGGGCCATCAGGGCCGGGTCCGCCAGCCCCGAGCTTTCATCTTCGGAGGTATGCTGGGCAATCGCCAGTGCCGCCGCGACGGTTTCACGGATTGCCTCCGGGCCACTGGCCGAGGTACTGGCCGAGCCTTTGCGCTGGCCGACGTACAGGGTGATGCCAAAGCCCTGATCACGGTTGAATTCTACGGTTTCGACTTCACGCTGACGCACCGAGGTCGACAGCCCCTGATCCACAGAAACGGCCACTTCGCAGGCACTCGCGCCCTGACGGCGGGCTTCGGCAATGATCTGCTCGACCTGTTCCTGAAGTGCTGGCAGGGCTTGTGGGCCGACGCTTTGGGTTGCACTCATGACTTTCTCCATCAAATTCTGCTTTCGGCACGGCTCACATTACCGAGCGGGCCGGACAAGCGGCCCCCGACTGGTTATCATGGCGGCGTTTATTTGCGGACGGCCCCCATGGTTGATTCTTACGACGACTCCCTCGACGGGGAGAAAAGCAAAACCCAGGTAAAACGCGAGCAACAGGCTCTGGTTGAACTGGGTGTGCGACTGACTACCCTCAAACCCGACATGCTGGACAAGCTGCCATTGACCGACAATTTGCGCCGGGCATTGGCTGAAGCCCCCAAGCACACCGCGAACATCGCGAAAAAGCGCCACATGCTGTTCATCGGCAGGCTGATGCGCGACCAGGACCAGGAAGCCATTCTGGTATTGCTGGACCAGCTCGACAGCTCGACCCGGCAGTACAACGAACGCTTCCACTCGCTGGAGCGCTGGCGTGACCGCCTGATCGGCGGTGATGACAGCGTCCTGGAAAAATTCGTCTCCGAATACCCGGACGCCGATCGCCAGCAATTGCGCTCCCTGATCCGTCAGGCCCAGCACGAGGTGGCACACAACAAGCCGCCGGCCTCCAGCCGCAAGATCTTCAAGTACATTCGCGACCTGGACGAAGTGCAGCGCGGTCTGCGCTAGCACCTGCCAAGGGCTGGTCGTCACCGGCCAGCCCTGCGCTTCTCTCACCTGCCCGCCTTAACTGCCTGTGCCGCCCACGGTGATCGCATCGATCTTCAGGGTCGGCTGGCCGACGCCTACCGGCACCGACTGACCGTCCTTGCCGCATGTTCCTACGCCACTGTCCAGCGACAGGTCGTTGCCGACCATCGACACCCGGCTCATGGCTTCCGGCCCGTTGCCGATCAGCGTCGCGCCTTTGACCGGCGTGGTGATCTTGCCGTCTTCGATCAGGTAAGCCTCGCTGGTCGAGAACACGAACTTGCCGCTGGTGATGTCCACCTGACCGCCGCCCAGGTTGGCGCAATAGATGCCCCGTTTCACCGAGGCGATGATTTCCTGCGGGTCGCTTTGCCCACCGAGCATGTAGGTGTTGGTCATGCGCGGCATCGGCAGGTGCGCATAGGATTCGCGACGGCCGTTGCCGGTACGCGCCACGCCCATCAGGCGGGCGTTGAGCTTGTCTTGCATGTAACCCTTGAGCACGCCGTTTTCGATCAGCGTGGTGCACTCGGTCGGGGTGCCTTCGTCGTCGACGCTCAGCGAGCCGCGACGGCCGGCCAGGGTGCCGTCATCGACGATGGTGCACAGTTTGGAGGCAACCATTTCGCCCATCCGGCCGCTGTAGGCCGAGCTGCCCTTGCGGTTGAAGTCGCCTTCCAGACCATGGCCGACCGCTTCGTGCAACAGCACGCCCGACCAGCCAGAGCCCAGCACCACCGGCAAGGTGCCGGCCGGTGCAGGTACCGCTTCAAGGTTGACCAGCGCCTGGCGCAAGGCCTCACGGGCGTAGCCCATGGCGCGGTCTTCGTTGAGGAAATAACGGTAGTCGGTACGCCCGCCACCGCCATGCCCGCCGCGCTCGCGACGGCCGTTCTGCTCGACGATCACACTGACGTTGAAACGCACCAGCGGGCGCACATCGGCAGCCAGGCTACCATCGGCCGCGGCGACCAGAATCCGCTCCCAGACCCCGGCCATGCTCACCGACACCTGTTGAATACGCGGGTCCAGCGCACGGGTGGCGACGTCGATGCGCTTGAGCAGCTCGACTTTCTCGGCCCGGCTCAGCACTTCAAGCGGGTTATCCGGTGCATACAGCTGGGCCACATCCTGAGTGGTGAACGCCTGGACGCGACCGCTCTGGCCGGCACGCGAGATCGAACGGGCCGCACGTGCCGCCGCGCTCAAGGCTTCGAGGTTGATGGCATTGCTGTAGGCGAAACCGGTTTTTTCACCCGACTGTGCACGCACCCCGACACCCTGGTCGAGGTTGAAGCTGCCTTCCTTGACGATGCCATCCTCAAGCGCCCAGGACTCGGAAATCATGCCCTGGAAATACAGATCGGCCGCGTCGATCCCGGGCCCGGCCAGATCGCCCAGCACCGATTGCAGGGTGTCCAGGTTCAGGCCGCCAGGCGCCAGAAGATGTTCGCTGACTGAGGACACATCACTCATATTCACTCCGAAGCAGGCCGCACCGCGTCCTGCACTGAAAATCGCCGGTGACTCGACACCGGCATCCGCGCCCGTATGGACGCCTGTTCTTCACTGTCGCGCTGCGCCAGCAGCACGGCTTCACCTTTGTCCTGCCCGGCCAGTATTCGCCCCCACGGGTCGATGATTGCCGTCTGGCCCCAGGTTTCCCGAGGGCCTGGATGCACGCCGCCCTGGGCAGCCGCAAGCAGGTAGCACTGAGTCTCGATGGCGCGCGCGCGAATCAGGATCTCCCAGTGCGCCGCACCGGTGACGGCGGTGAACGCCGAAGGTGCGGTAATCAGTTCCGCGCCCGCTTCACGCAGGGCGGTGTACAACTCCGGGAAGCGCAGGTCGTAGCACACGCTAAGCCCCAGACGCCCGACCGGTGTGTCGGCCACCACGATGTTGCCTCCATGAGCATAGTCATCGGATTCACGGTAGCGGCCGCGATTGTCGGTCACATCGACATCGAACAGGTGCAGTTTGTCATAGCGGGCAACCTGTTCACCGTGTTCGTCGATCAGCAGCGAGCAGGCGGTGACCTTACCGTCGGGTTGACCCTGCGGCGGCAGCGGTAGCGTGCCGGCCACAATCCATAACTTGAGGTCGCGGGCGGCCTGTTTCAACCAGGGCAGGATCGGACCTTGTCCCAAGGCTTCGGCGCGACCGATGTCGGCGGCGTCGCGACGCCCCAGCGCGGGGAAGTTTTCCGGCAACACGGCCAGTTGCGCCCCCTGCTCGGCGGCCCGCTCCAGCAAGCCACGGGCATGGCGCAGATTTTCGGCGATATCGCTCTGGCTGACCATTTGAATCACAGCAAACGTCATGGATCCCTCCTACTGTGGCTTTTCGAACGGCTTGTCGAAGGTGATCTTCGGTTCCTTCCAGGGCCCTTCGACTTTGTACTGGACACTGGCAAAGCGCGCAATGCGGTCGCCCAGTAGCTTGTCGACCAGAAACAGCGCGCCACCGACGGCCGGCGCGCCGACCAGCAGCGCGGCAATCGGCAGGTTATTGCTCACCGGCAGCGTCACCAACAGCTTGGCGTCGACCCGGTCCTTGACCATGTCCAGCGTGCCGTCCAGCTCAAGATTACTCGACGGGCCGGTCAAGGTGATCGGCTTGCGCGTCACATAGACCCCTTCGCTGGCCACCAGCAACCCCTTGACCCGGTCATACCCCAACCCCTTGCCCAGCAGGTCGGAGAAGTCCAGACGCAAACGGCGGCCAATGGAGTTGAAATTGAGCAAGCCAAACACCCGCAGCGCCTGGGCGCCGCCTTCGACCTCAACGAACTGACCGTTGCGCAGCGAAGCATCGAGGCTGCCGGAATAGCGCTTCAGGCCCACCCAGGCCGGAGACCCTGGCCAGCGACCGTCGATGTCCAGCTCGAACGATTCGCTGGTCACCGTTGGTGCAAATCCCCAGGCCTTGAGGATATCGCCCAGGTTCTTGCCGGCCATGTGCCCTTTGATCCAGCTGGTGCTGGCACCCGGCGCGCCTTCCCAGCCGCCATCGCCTTCGAGCAACAACCCCTTGAGCCCCAGACTCAGGTCGTTGAAGCGTAAACCGTTTGCCGTAGGCCGGGTTTTCAATGCCCAGCCGCCAATCAATTGTTCGCCCTGAAACAACTGACCGATACGCACATTCAGCGCCGGGATCTTGCGCGGATCGACATCGGCCAGCGGGTCGGGGGCATTCTCGACCACCGGCGCACTGGGGTCGGCGGCCGGCAGGCGCACATACTGCAGATTGATATCCAGCGGTGCATTTTTCGCATCCGGCAGTGCGGCACTGCCCTTGACCTGCTGACTGTCCAGCGACAACTGCCAGGCCGAGGCACTGCGCTGCAGCTGCACGCGGGCCTGTTCCAGCGTGGTCCCCATCGCAGTCAACCGACCGACCTGTACATCCACCTGATTGAGTGTCTGCCGGGCACTGCCACCCGGGTCGTTGCCGCTGTAGCGCTGGGCAACCTCCTGCCAGGGGCTGATGTCCAGCTCGGACAGGCTGCCACTGATGCGCAAGCCCTTGGCCTGTGGCACGACAGCGCCGCCCTGGCCCAGAAACAGCTCGCCACGCCCTTGCAGCGGATCGCTTGCAGGTGCGGCCCAGGCCAGACTGGCCAGCGCGCCGTAGGCTGTATCATAGCGTCGCTCGTTGCCTTGCAGGGTCATGCGAAACTCGCTGGGCCGCGCCTGTTCGCGGGTTTTTCCGAACGGCGCCGGCAGGTCAACCGCAAGACCTTGCAGGCTGGAAGTAATCGACAACGGTGTGTCGCCGCCGTCGAGCAACAGTTGCAGCTGATAGGGAATATCGCCCGACACCGGCAGCGGCTGGTTGAAACTCAGCCAGTCGGTGAGGCGCTTGAGGGCAATCTGGCCAGTCGCATTGATGCGCGTGATATTCGCGCCCGGCTTGCCTTCGGCCAGAATCTGCGCAGTCACCGGGCGATCGAACGCCTGGGCGCTGATGTCCTTGCCGCTCAGGCCACGCTCGCTGTCGAAACGAAACGCGCCTTTGAGCTGGGTCAGCTCAAGCGGCGGCTCTGCCAGTTTCAGGCGCGCGCCTTCACTGGCAAAGTCCACGCCTATTTTTGGCTCTACGCCTTTTTCCAGCGGGATATCCAGCTGCAGCTTGCCCTTGAGCGGCCCCTCGCCTTCCCAACTGGCAAAGGTGCTGCCGGTGCCGATCGGCGCCTCCTGAAGAATTTTCAGTCCATCGCCCAGGGTGCCGACAAATTCGCCATCGACCAGCAAATGGCTGGGCTGCCCGGCCGCAGCCGGCGGCACATTGACCTGCACATTACTGACCCGGGTACCGAGCAACTGGCCCTTGCTGGCCTTGATCCGCACGTCGTTGTTTTCGACCCAGACCTTGCCGTCCACGCCGGTGAGCGACGGCCAGCCAGGCTGGAAGTCCAGCGTGGCATTCTTGACGTTGAAAAACAGGCTGATGACCCGCGAGTGCTCCGGCGAGTTCTTGTTCAGCGAGCCTTGATACTGGAAAAAGCCCTGCTTGACGTCGCCGGTAACGATGGCGGTGCGCAGCCAGTGATCCAGCGCCGGGCTGAGCACGGCAGGCAGGTACTTGCCGGTATAGCGACCATCGCCATCGAGCATGCCGACGCGCAGGTCCATGTAGTCTTCGTGGTCGTGCTTGAGGTGGATACGAATCAGAAAGTCGGCCGCGATCTTGCCCTCGTCGCCCAGCACCTTGATGTACGGCGCAATCAGGGTGAAACGCTCCTGATCCAGGGTCCAGGTCAGGCGTGCATTAGCTTTGGGGTAATGCCACTGATTCTTGAAAATCGGGTCCAGGTGCAGCATGAAGTTTTCAGTGGCCAGGCGCAGCTCGCCCTTGCCCAGATCGCCGCTGATGGCGCCACTGACATTGCCGGCCGCCGGCGCGCCGTGGTAAGCGTCGAAGCCGACCTTTTCAAGATTGGCAGCAAAGCTTACGCGCTCATCGCCCTGGGCTTGCGGGCGCCAGTCGAGCAATACATTACGCAGCGTGCCGGTAACGTTCAGATGGTCGAGCACTTCACGCAGGGTGTCGGGCAGCGGTGCCAGCGAATCGAGCAAGGGCGTCAGTGGGGTCAGGTCCAGACGATCCGCTTCGACATGCCAAACCTCCTGACTGTCGGCGGTGGCGATGCGTTGCTGCAACTGCACACGGCTTTCCCAGCGTTGTTTGTTCAGGTTCATGGCCAGCGAACCCAGGGTCAGTCTGAACCCCTGTTCGTTGCGCGCGAACCAGGCATCGAGTGCCAGATTGTCAATTTTTGCCGGCGCGTGCTGGGCGTAATGGCCTTGAAGAAGCGGCGCATTGAGGCGCACGGTCGCGCTCTGCACGGTGCCCTTGCCCCAGCCGAGCCAGAACTGCCCACCGGCCTTGAGCGCCGAGATATCCCAGTCACGGGTCAGGGTCTTGGGCAACCATTGCGCCCAGTCGCTTTGCGGCAGGCTCAGGTAAGCATCGGCCTGGGCTTCACGCCACTGGCGGGCCTGAATGCGCGAGCGCACATTGAGCGCCAATGGCTGGCCGTCGGGCAGGTTCAGACGTGCATCGAGGCGCTGCTGGCGGGCACCGGTGGCCAGGCTGAAATTGATGTAAGTGAGGGTCAGCGGCGACTGGTCGAATGGCTGTACGGTCAACTGGCTGTCAAACACCGACAGTTGCGCCACCTGCTGCAGGCGGGTCAGGACCTGTTCGGGGTCCAGCGGCTTTTCTTCGCGCTGCGGCAAGCCTTGCAACGCCCATTTGCCGTCCTTGTCCTGGCGCAAAATCATCTGCAGGCCGCTGACCTCAAGGTCGGCAATGCGCACCTCGCGAGCCATCAGGCTGTCCCACAGCGCCGGCACCACGCGCACCTGGTCCAGACGCAGCGCACTGCGGCCTTCGCCGATCATCACATCGTGGGCCAGCAATACCGGGGCGAAACCACTCCAGCGGCCTTCCAGGCTGCCAATGCTCAGCGGCATGTCCAGCGCCGCCTGGGCGCGGGTTTCGACGTCGACCCGGTATTCGGCCAGCATCGGCGTCAGTTGCCGCCCCAGGCTGACGTACAGGGCCGCCAGCACCAGCAACAAGGCGCACAGGCTCAAGCCCCAGCGCGTGAGGACCGCCATCAGGCGTGGCAGGCCGCGCACCGGAATTTGCTCATTGACCACTCATTATTCTCGCTCAAAGGGCATCCATGCCGCAGCCCACCGTCGTTACAACGGGAGTCATATCTGCATTGTGAGCAATTCAGAGCAGCACGACGTCATATTGTTCCTGTGAATACATCGATTCGACCTGAAACCGTATGGTCCGGCCAATGAACGCTTCAAGCTCGGCGACATTGCCCGACTCTTCATCGAGCAAGCGGTCAACCACCCGCTGGCTGGCCAGCACCCGATACCCCACCGCCTGATACGCGCGGGCTTCGCGCAGAATCTCGCGAAAAATCTCGTAGCAGATGGTTTCCGGAGTCTTGAGCTTGCCACGTCCCTGACAGCACATACAGGACTCGCAGAGAATCTGCTCCAGACTCTCACGGGTGCGCTTGCGGGTCATCTGCACCAGGCCCAGCTCGGTGATGCCGATGATGTTGGTCTTGGCGTGATCGCGTTCGAGTTGTTTTTCCAGCGTGCGCAGCACCTGACGCTGGTGCTCGCCATCTTCCATGTCGATGAAGTCGATGATGATGATGCCGCCCAGGTTGCGCAGGCGCAGTTGCCGGGCAATCGCGGTGGCCGCTTCCAGGTTGGTCTTGAAGATGGTTTCTTCGAGGTTGCGGTGACCGACGAAGGCGCCCGTGTTGACGTCGATGGTGGTCATCGCCTCGGCCGGGTCGACCACCAGATAGCCACCGGACTTGAGCGGCACCTTGCGCTCCAGGGCCTTCTGGATTTCATCCTCGACCCCGTACAGGTCGAAGATCGGCCGCTCGCCTGGGTAATGCTCCAGACGGTCCTGGATCTCGGGCATCAGTTCGGCGACGAACTGCCGGGTCTTCTGAAAGGTTTCCCGCGAGTCGATACGAATCTTCTCGATACGCGGACTGACCAGATCGCGCAGGGTGCGCAGGGCCAACCCGAGGTCTTCGTAGATGACGGTCGGCGGGCTGACGGTCTTGATCTGCTCACCGATCTGATCCCACAAGCGCCGCAGGTAGCGGATGTCCATGAGGATCTCTTCGGCGCCCGCCCCTTCGGCAGCGGTGCGCAGAATGAAGCCACCGGCTTCCTTGATGCCCTCTTGGGCCACGCAATCGCTGACCACCTTCTTGAGGCGGTCGCGCTCGCCTTCATCTTCGATTTTCAGCGAAATGCCGACGTGCGCGGTACGCGGCATGTACACCAGATAGCGCGACGGAATCGACAACTGAGTGGTCAGGCGTGCGCCCTTGCTGCCGATCGGATCCTTGGTGACCTGCACCACCAGACTCTGGCCATCATGGACCAGCGCACTGATCGGCTCGACGGCCGAACCTTCGCGCATCGAGATTTCCGAAGCGTGAATGAATGCGGCACGGTCCAGACCGATGTCGATGAACGCTGCCTGCATGCCGGGCAATACCCGCACCACCTTGCCCTTGTAGATATTGCCGACGATGCCGCGCCGCTGGGTCCGCTCGACATGGACCTCTTGCAGGACACCGTTTTCGACCACCGCCACCCGCGACTCCATGGGCGTGATGTTGATCAGGATTTCTTCACTCATGGCTTATCACCTTCCAGGCCTTGCCAACAGGGTATGCCGAAATGGCCCAGCAGGTCTGCGGTTTCGCACAGCGGCAAGCCCACAACCGCAGAATAGCTGCCGTGCAGGGCCTCGACGAAGATCGCCGCCAGCCCCTGAATGGCATAGCTGCCGGCTTTATCCAGCGGCTCGCCGCTGGCCCAGTACGTGCGCGCTTCATGTGCCTGAATCGGGCGAAAGCGGACCTTGCTGGCGACCACCCGGCTTTCGCAGCGCTCATGATCGAGCACTGCCACGGCGGTCAGCACCTCGTGCTCACGCCCCGACAGCGCCGCCAGCATGGCCAGCGCGTCTTGTTGATCGATGGGTTTGCCGAGAATCTGCCCGTCGAGCACCACGGCGGTGTCGGCGCCCAGTACGCAAGCGTTTTGCGTCTCGGACAGCAAAGCCAGACCCGCCTGCGCCTTGCTGCGCGCCAGCCGCTCGACATAGTCGCCTGGGTGTTCATCGGCAAGGGGGGTTTCGTCGATCTGCGCGCTCAATACGTTGAACGGCACGCCGATCTGGGTGAGCAGTTCACGACGTCGCGGTGAACCGGAAGCCAGGTATAGCGAAGGCATGGGGACGTCTCCATGTCGGTGACGCCCCGTGTGGAGCGCCTGCACTCAGTGCGCTCAATTTATTTTCAGGTGCTTGCGCAGCCCGCGTAATCCATAGCTGATCCAGGGCCATAGCAAGGCACTGACCAGCGCCGGCAACACCAGCGCCAGGGTCGGCTGGCGGTTGCCGGTCAGGGCACTGAGCCACAACTGGGCCAACTGCGCCAGACCGAACACCACCAGCAGAATCAGGCATTGCTGCCAGGTCGGAAAGATCCGCAAGCGATGCTGCAAGGACATCACCAGGAAGGCGATCAGGCTCAGGGTCAGCGCGTTCTGGCCCAGCAAGGTGCCATACAGCACATCCTCCATCAGCCCCAGCAACCAGGCAGTGGTCATGCCGACCTTGTGCGGCAGCGCCAGGATCCAGAAGGTCAGCAGCAGCGCCAGCCACAGCGGGCGAAAGATTTCCATGAATTGCGGCAGCGGCGAAACGCTGAGCAACAGGCCGATGGCGAAGGTCAACCAGACCACCCAGCCATTGTGTCCGGGGGCGTGACTAACCATCGATGGGCTCTCGGGAGTTGGACGGCGCGGCGGCCGCTGGCGTCGCCGGCCTTGAAGCCGGGCGGCTGCTGGCCGGTGCGGGCGAAGCCGCAGGCGTACTGCGCGCAGGCGCTGCGTGTGGCGTAGAGGCACCGCTCGGCACACTATTGATCGGGAACACCGGCAGCAACGCCCCAGGCATGGCCGGGAATACCGGCGCATAAGCGCCAGGCACCGGCGCCAGGTTGGCAGGCCCGCTGCGCCTGCCCAGCAATTCCTGAGCCTGACCGGCCTCGGCAGCGCGCTCCTCGGCCGAACGGCCGTCGGAGAACACCAATAACAGGTAACGGCTGCGGTTCAGGGCGGCAGTCGGCTCGGCACGGACAATGGCAAACGGCTGACCGGAGTCGTGGATGACCTCTTTGACCGTCGCCACCGGATAACCGGCCGGAAAGCGCTGACCCAGCCCGGAGCTGACCAGCAGGTCGCCTTCCTTGATGTCGGCGGTGTCGGCCACATGACGCAGTTCCAGGCGCTCGGGGTTGCCCGTGCCGCTGGCGATGGCGCGCAGGCCGTTACGGTTGACCTGCACCGGAATGCTATGGGTAGTGTCGGTCAGCAGCAAAACGCGCGCGGTGTAGGGCATCAGCTCGACCACCTGGCCCATCAGGCCACGGGCATCGAGCACCGGCTGGCCAAGGACCACGCCATCGCGTTCGCCCTTGTTGATGATGATCCGATGGGTAAAGGGGTTCGGGTCCATGCCGATCAGTTCGGCGACCTCGACCTTCTCGTTGACCAGCGCCGATGAGTTGAGCAATTCGCGCAGGCGCACGTTCTGCTCGGTCAGGGCCGCCAGCTTTTGCAGGCGGCCTTGTAACAGCAGCGCTTCGGTCTTGAGTTTTTCGTTCTCGACCAGCAGCTCGGTGCGACTGCCAAATTGCATGGCTACGCCCTGATACAGGCGCTGCGGCAAATCGACGATCCAGTAGGTCTGCATCAGCACCAGCGACATCTGGCTACGCACCGGCTTGAGCAGGGTGAAACGGGCATCGACTACCATCAACGCAACCGACAGCACCGCCAGCACAAGCAGGCGTACACCCAGCGAAGGGCCTTTGGCAAAAAGCGGTTTAATAGGCCGCTCCTGTCGGGCATTCGCTCGACGGATTGAGCCTTGACTGGCTGTTATTCATGCGCAAGAGGAATTGACCTGGACGGATTGAAAAGCGTATTCAAGGGCAGCGTGAAGCCTACAGGTAGCATAGGGGCTACCTGTAGACCAACAACTGCTTGAAGCGCTCCCGACGAATTACTCGCTGGAGAGCAGGTCCATGGTGTGTTTGTCCATCATTTCCAGGGCTCGGCCACCGCCACGCGCTACGCAGGTCAGCGGGTCTTCGGCGACGATCACCGGCAGGCCGGTTTCCTGGGCCAGCAGTTTGTCGAGGTCGCGCAGCAGGGCACCACCACCGGTCAGTACCAGACCACGCTCGGCGATGTCCGAAGCCAGCTCCGGAGGCGATTGCTCCAGCGCGCTCTTGACTGCCTGCACGATGGTCGCCAGCGACTCCTGCAGCGCTTCGAGCACTTCGTTGGAGTTCAGGGTGAAGGCACGTGGCACGCCTTCGGCCAGGTTACGGCCGCGCACGTCGACTTCACGGGTTTCGCCGCCCGGGAAGGCAGTACCGATTTCCTGTTTGATACGCTCGGCAGTGGATTCGCCGATCAGGCTGCCGTAGTTGCGGCGCACGTAAGTCACGATCGCTTCGTCGAAACGGTCGCCGCCAACCCGTACGGATTCGGCATAGACCACGCCATTGAGCGAGATCAGGGCGATTTCAGTGGTACCACCACCGATGTCGACCACCATCGAACCACGGGCTTCTTCGACCGGCAGGCCGGCACCGATGGCCGCAGCCATGGGTTCTTCGATCAGGAACACTTCGCGGGCACCGGCACCCAGTGCCGATTCACGAATGGCGCGACGCTCGACCTGGGTGGATTTGCACGGAACGCAGATCAACACACGAGGGCTGGGTTGCAGGAAGCTGTTTTCATGAACTTTGTTGATGAAGTACTGCAGCATCTTTTCACAGACGCTGAAATCGGCGATCACGCCGTCTTTCATCGGACGAATGGCGGCGATATTGCCAGGCGTACGGCCCAGCATGCGTTTGGCCTCGGTCCCTACGGCCACAACGCTTTTCTGGTTGCCGTGGGTACGAATCGCGACGACCGAAGGTTCATTCAGTACGATACCGCGCTCACGCACGTAAATAAGTGTGTTGGCAGTGCCCAGGTCGATGGAAAGATCACTGGAAAACATGCCACGCAGTTTCTTGAACATGGGAAAAGGACCCTAGGGAACGCGTGGGTAAAAAAGTGCGGCAAACTCTAACAACGACAGGGATTTTGGGCAAGGAGCCAATATGTTAAATTGGCAGCTTTTCCGAGCAAGAGCCTAGACGTTCGCGGCCATCAGACCGACGAAACGCCGTCATGTTCCGCAACCCGCCCCGGATTCGGTCCGGCGCACTCACCTGGAGATACCCCCATGGCGCTCGAGCGCAGCGACGTGGAAAAGATCGCTCACCTGGCCCGTCTGGGCCTCAACGATGACGATCTGCCACGTACTACCGAAGCACTGAACAGCATTCTCGGGCTTGTCGACCAGATGCAAGCGGTCGACACCACCGGCATCGAACCCCTGGCTCACCCGCTTGAAGCGTCCCAGCGCCTGCGCGACGACGTCGTGGCAGAGAGCAATCATCGCGACGAATACCAGGCCATCGCCCCTGCGGTCGAGCAAGGCCTGTATCTGGTTCCGAAAGTCATCGAGTAAAGGGAAAGCGCCTGCATGCATCAATTGACCCTGGCCGAGATCGCCCGCGGACTCGCCGACAAGAAATTCTCATCCGAAGAGCTGACCCGCGTCCTGCTGGCGCGTATCGCCGAGCTCGACCCGAAGCTCAACAGCTTCATCACCCGCACCGAAGACCTGGCCATCACCCAGGCCCAGGCCGCCGACGCCCGTCGCGCCGCCGGTGAGACCGGCGCCCTGCTGGGTGCCCCGCTGGCGCACAAGGACCTGTTCTGCACTCAGGGCATCCGCACCAGCTGCGGCTCGCGCATGCTCGACAACTTCAAGGCGCCCTACGACGCCACCGTGGTTGCCAGGCTGGCCGCCGCCGGCACCGTGACCCTGGGCAAGACCAACATGGACGAGTTCGCCATGGGCTCGGGCAACGAGTCGAGCTACTACGGCGCGG
Organism: Pseudomonas sp. 3A(2025); assembly: GCF_054589175.1. Taxonomy (NCBI): domain Bacteria; kingdom Pseudomonadati; phylum Pseudomonadota; class Gammaproteobacteria; order Pseudomonadales; family Pseudomonadaceae; genus Pseudomonas; species Pseudomonas sp. 3A(2025). Next base: position 939,110 of record NZ_BAAILM010000113.1, read on the forward strand.
TCAAGAACCCCTGGGGTCTGGAGCACGTTCCGGGCGGTTCGTCCGGCGGTTCGGCGGCGGCCGTGGCCGCGCGCCTGCTGCCAGCCACCACCGGCACCGACACCGGCGGCTCGATTCGCCAGCCGGCAGCACTGACCAACCTCACCGGCCTGAAACCGACCTACGGTCGTGTTTCGCGCTGGGGCATGATCGCCTACGCCTCCAGCCTCGATCAGGCAGGCCCCCTGGCGCGCACCGCCGAAGACTGCGCACTGCTGCTGCAAGGCATGGCCGGCTTCGACCCGCTTGACTCCACCAGCATCGACGAGCCGGTGCCCGACTACTCGGCCAGCCTGAACAATTCGCTGCAAGGCCTGCGCATCGGCCTGCCGAAGGAATACTTCGGTGCCGGCCTCGATCCGCGCATTGCAGAGCTGGTGCAGGACAGCGTCAAGGCCCTGGAAAAACTCGGTGCCGTGGTCAAGGAGATCACCCTGCCGAACCTGCAGCATGGCATCCCGGCCTACTACGTCATCGCCCCGGCCGAGGCATCCTCGAACCTGTCGCGTTTTGACGGCGTGCGTTTTGGCTACCGTTGCGACCAGCCCAAGGACCTCACCGACCTGTACAAGCGTTCGCGTGGCGAAGGCTTCGGCGCCGAAGTGCAGCGCCGGATCATGGTCGGCGCCTATGCGCTGTCGGCTGGTTACTACGACGCCTACTACCTCAAGGCGCAGAAAATCCGTCGTCTGATCAAGAACGACTTCGTCAACGCCTTCGCCGAGGTCGACGTCATTTTGGGCCCGACCACGCCGAACCCGGCCTGGAAGATCGGCGCCAAGAGCAGCGACCCGGTCGCCGCCTACCTCGAAGACGTCTACACCATTGCCGCCAACCTCGCCGGCCTGCCGGGCCTGTCGATGCCGGCCGGTTTTGTCGACGGTCTGCCGGTGGGCGTGCAGTTGCTCGCGCCCTACTTCCAGGAAGGTCGCCTGTTGAACGTTGCGCATCAGTACCAGCAGGTCACTGACTGGCACACCCGTGCCCCTGAAGGCTTCTGAGGAGAATTTAAATGCAATGGGAAGTCGTCATCGGGCTGGAAATCCATACCCAGCTTTTGACCCAATCGAAGATTTTCTCCGCCAGCGCCACCACGTTCGGCTCCGAGCCCAATACCCAGGCCAGCCTGGTCGACCTCGGCATGCCGGGTGTTCTGCCGGTACTCAATAAAGAAGCCGTGCGCATGGCGGTCAAGTTCGGCCTGGCGGTCGACGCCGAGATCGGCCAGCACAACGTCTTTGCGCGCAAGAACTACTTTTACCCCGACCTGCCCAAGGGCTATCAGATCAGCCAGATGGAGCTGCCGATCGTCGGCAAGGGCCACCTGGACATCACCCTGGAAGACGGCACCGTCAAGCGCATCGGCATTACCCGTGCGCACCTTGAAGAAGACGCCGGCAAAAGCCTGCACGAAGACTTCCAGGGCATGACCGGCATCGACCTCAACCGCGCCGGCACCCCGCTGCTGGAGATCGTCTCCGAACCGGACATGCGCAGCGCCAAAGAGGCGGTGGCCTACGTCAAGGCAATCCACGCAATGGTTCGTTACCTGGGCATCTGCGATGGCAACATGGCCGAAGGCTCGCTGCGTTGCGACTGCAACGTGTCGATCCGGCCCAAAGGCCAGGTCGAGTTCGGCACCCGCTGCGAGATCAAGAACGTCAACTCGTTCCGCTTCATCGAGAAGGCGATCAACAGCGAAATCCAGCGCCAGATCGACCTGATCGAAGACGGTGGCAAGGTTGTGCAGCAAACCCGCCTGTACGACCCCAACACCAACGAAACCCGCGCCATGCGCAGCAAAGAGGAAGCCAACGACTACCGTTACTTCCCCGACCCGGACCTGCTGCCGGTGATCATCGAGGACTCGTTCCTGGAGCAGACCCGCGCCACCCTGCCGGAATTGCCACCGCAAAAGCGCGAGCGCTTCCAGAGCCAGTTCGGCCTGTCGGCCTATGACGCCAGCGTGCTGTCCTCCAGCCGCGAGCAGGCCGACTATTTCGAACAGGTGGTCACGATTGGCGGCGACGCCAAGCTGGCAGCCAACTGGGTCATGGTCGAGCTGGGCAGCCTGCTCAACAAGCAGGGCCTGGAAATCGAACAGTCGCCGGTCAGCGCCGAGCAACTGGGCGGCATGCTCAAGCGCATCCAGGACAACACCATTTCCGGCAAGATCGCCAAGATGGTCTTCGAAGCCATGGCCAATGGTGAAGGCAGCGCTGATGAAGTGATCGAAAAGCGCGGCCTCAAGCAAGTCACCGACAGCGGCGCGATCGAAACCATGCTCGACGAAATGCTCGCGGCCAACGCGGCGCAGGTCGAACAGTACCGTGCGGCCGACGAAGCCAAGCGCGGCAAGATGTTCGGTTTCTTTGTCGGTCAGGCGATGAAAGTCTCCAAAGGCAAGGCTAACCCGCAGCAAGTCAACGAACTGCTCAAGGCCAAGCTCGAAGGCTGATACCTGTTTCCCATGGCCGGCCGCCCGGCCGGCCATGGGGATCGCCTTTGCGCAGGTTCACAGGATATGTTCCATGCACCGACTGCTTACTGCCTGCACCCTGCTCTCTCTGCTGGCTGGCTGCTCCAGCCATTCGGTTGATCCGCATGGCTATGACGAAACCGGCACAGCCTCGTATTACGGCGCGCGCCATCATGGCAAGCGCACCGCCAGCGGCGAGCCGTTCAACCAGAACGCACTCACCGCCGCCCACCGCGAACTGCCGTTCGGCAGCCGCGTCAAAGTCACCAACCTGGCCAATAAACGCAGCGTGGTGGTACGCATCAACGATCGCGGCCCGAACACACGCGGGCGCCTGATCGATATTTCGAAACAGGCCGCCGAACAACTGGGCATGCTGCGCAGCGGCACCGCCAAAGTACGCGTCCAGGGCCTGGACTGAGGACTACTGCCATTTTCCAGCTCTCGAGCCTGCCACCTCCCGCCCTGCTGCAACTGGCCAGCGGCCTGCTGCTGTTGCTGATCGGTGCCGGGCTGTCGGTGCGCGCCGCCGTGCACCTGGCGGCGTGGCTCAAGGTTCGCCCGCTGATCATTGGCCTGACCCTGATGGCCCTGGGCAACAGCGCCCCGCAATTGTCGGTGGGCGTGCAGGCCGCGTTGTCGGCCAACACTGATATTGCCGTGGGCAGTGTGGTTGGCAGCCATATTTTCAATGTGCTGGTCACCCTGGGGCTATGCGCGCTGATCATTCCGCTGCGTGTGCCACTGCAAGTGGTGCGCATCGACATTCCACTGATGATCGGCGCCTGCGCCTTGCTGATGGCCGTGGCCTGGGATCAGGAAATCAGCCTGACCGACGGCCTCCTGCTGCTGGCCGGCCTGGCTTTTTGCCTGCTGGTCATCGTGCGCCAGGCCAGCCATGACGCACGCCATGGTCATGGGCATGGCCACAAGCAGGCTAACGACAGCCCGCCGCGCATCATGCTGGCACTGCTGAGCCTGGCTGGCGGGTTGCTACTGTTGATCGGCGGCGGGCACTTGCTGGTCGATGCCACGGTAGTGCTGGCCATTCATCTGGGCTTGTCGGAGCGGATCATGGGCCTGACCCTGATGGCCGTCGCAACGTCGATGCCGGCGCTGATCACCTCGCTGATCGCCGCCTTGCGCGGCGAGCGCGACATGGCGGTGGGCAATGTGATCGGCAGCAGCCTGTTCAACCTGCTCGGCGTGCTGGGGCTGACGGCACTGATTGCCCCCGCGCCGCTGTCGGTGTCACCCAACTCACTGGCCTATGACCTGCCGATCATGCTCGGCGTTGCGGTATTGAGCCTGCCGCTGTTTTACTCGGGCTACCGCATTACCCGCCTGGAAGGCCTCTTATTGCTGGCGCTGTACGCCGCCTACGGGCTGGACATCATCGGTTTCAGCACCGGCATGCTGCTGGCCGAGCGCCTGGAAAGCTGGATACTGTTCGCTGTTTTGCCGCTGCTGACGGTCCTGGTGATCCTGGGCATGATCCGCACCTGGTGGCGCCATCATCGTTGATCCACCGTCTAGAACCTGAGGAAAGACCCATGACCGACCCGAAGACCCAAGCCGGAGAAACCATTCGCCGCCAGGTGATGGGCGATGCCTACGTCGACCGCGCTCGCGCCAACGCCAGCGAATTCAGCCTGCCGTTGCAGGATTTCATCAACGAGCAGGCCTGGGGCAGCGTCTGGGGCCGTGAAGGCCTGGACCTGAAAACCCGCAGCCTGATCACTCTGTCGACCCTGGCGGCCTTGAAGTGCTCGCAAGAACTCAAGGGCCACGTGCGCGGCGCGCTGAACAACGGCTGCACCCCGGAAGAAATCCGCGAAACCTTCCTGCACTGCGCGGTCTACGCCGGCATGCCTGCGGCCATCGATGCATTTCGCGCGGCGCAGGAGGTCATCGAAGAACATCTAAGCGGCAAGTTGTAAGCCTCAAGCTTCAAGTTATTAGCGGCAAGCGGCAAGTAAAGGCAAGAACATCAGCGTCACTACGCACCTCTTGCAGCTTGAAGCTCAAAGCTTGCCGCTGCTTAAATCCAGCCGCCCCATTGCAGCAGGAAGATGCCGATGTTGGTGGTGATCGCCGCCGCCAGGGTGGTGAGGACGATGATCGCTGCCGCCAGTTCGTAATTGCCGTTGGCGCTGCGCGCCATGATGTAGCTGGATGCGGCGGTAGGGCTGGCAAAGTACAGAAACAGAATGCCCAGCTCCGGGCCACGGAAGCCGCAGGCCCAGGCGGCGGTGGTGCAGATCAGCGGCAGCCAGACCATTTTCATCAGGCTGGCGCCGACCGCCATCTTGCCGCTCTGGCGCAGCGAGGTCAGCGACAGGGTGCCGCCGATGCAGATCAACGCCAATGGCAGGGTCATTTGTGCCAGGTAATTGGCCGAGGTCTCGAACCAGGTCGGCATGCGCACGCCGTAATAAGCGAACGGCGAGGCGACGATCACGCTGATGATCAGCGGGTTGGAGAATACGCTCTTGATCACGCTCCACGGGTCGGATTTGATCACCGGGCTGTACACCGCCAGGATCATGGTCGACAGCGCGTTGTAATACAGGATGACCATCGCCGCAAGGATCGCGCCCACCGAGATACCGTGGCTGCCGTACATGCTGGCCGCCAGCGCCAGACCGACCACGCCGTTATTACCACGAAACGCACCTTGCACATAAACGCCACGGTCCGCATGCGGAATGCGCCAGATCGCCCAGCCCCAGAGCAGGGCGAAGCTGAGCAAGGTGGCGACGGTGAAGAAGATCAGCAGGTCCGCTTGCAGGGCGGTTTTCAGGTCAGCATGCACGATGCCCATGAACAACAGGGCTGGCATGGTGACGTTGAACACCAGCGACGAGGCGGTGACGATGAAACCGTCATTGATCGCCCCGATACGCTTGAGAAACACGCCCATGAACAGCATGGCAAAGACTGGCGCGGTGACATTGAGTGTTTCCAGAAAGATAGCCAGCATGCCCCGCGATCCCTGTCCCGTCGTTAGGTGGCTAATGATAAGCCAGATACGACGTCATATGTGACAGGGTTTTACGGGATTACCGGGCACCGTTCGGGACCACCTGCATCTCGACCACTTCCGGACGCTTCAATACCGCGTACAACACACCGGTCACCAGGCTGCCAGCCACGATGGCCAGCAGATACAGCAACGCATGGTTGATCGCATTAGGGATCAGCATGACGAACAACCCGCCATGCGGCGCCATCAGCTTGCAGCCGAAATACATCGACAGTGCACCGGTCAGCGCGCCACCGGCGATACTGGCCGGAATGACGCGCAGCGGGTCCTTGGCGGCAAATGGAATCGCCCCTTCGGAAATGAAGCACAGCCCCAGTACAAACGAAGCCTTGCCCGCTTCGCGCTCGCTTTGCGCGAATTTGTGTCGCGCCAGCAGGCTGGCGATGCCCATGCCGATCGGCGGCACCATGCCGGCGGCCATCGCTGCGGCCATCGGCGCATAGCTTTGCGACGCCAACAGCCCGACCGAGAACGCATAGGATGCCTTGTTGATCGGGCCACCGAGGTCGACGCACATCATCGCGCCCAGCACCAGACCGAGCAGAATCGCGTTGGCGGTGCCCATGCTGGCGAGAAAGTCGGTCAGCGCGGTCAGCATACTGGCCACCGGACGGCCGACCACGTAGATCATCATCAGACCGGTGAACAGACTGGCCAGCAGTGGAATGATCAGGATCGGCTTGAGCGCCTCAAGGCTTGCGGGCAGGCGCGCATAACGACTGATCAGTTTAGCGCTGTAACCGGCCAGGAAGCCGGCGACGATGCCACCGATAAAACCGGCACCCAGGGTGCCCGCCAGCAAGCCGCCAATCATCCCCGGCGCCAGGCCCGGACGGTCAGCGATGGACCAGGCGATGTAACCCGCCAGCATCGGCACCATCAACTTGAACGCCGCCTCACCGCCGATCTGCATCAGCGCAGCGGCCAGCGTGCCCTCTTGCTTGAACGCTTCGATGCCGAACACGAATGACAAGGCGATCAGCAGACCACCGGCCACTACCATCGGCAGCATGAACGACACGCCGGTCAGCAAGTGCTTGTACACGCCTGCACTTTCGGACTTGGCCGGAGCCTTGTCGGTGCTGGCGTTACTTTCGACCTTGGCCTCAGCCAGTGCCTTGCCCAGCGTGGCGTCCGGCTGCTTGAGGGCAATGCCGGTGCCGCAGCGATAAATGCGCTTGCCGGCAAAACGCTCGGTAGCCACTTCGATGTCGGTGGCCAGCAGCACCACGTCGGCGTCGCTGATGGCTTGAGGACTGAGGGGCGTGCGGGCGCCGACCGAGCCCTGGGTTTCCACTTGCAGCTCGTGCCCCAAACGCTTGGCCGACTGTTGCAAGGCTTCGGCGGCCATGAAGGTGTGCGCCACGCCGGTCGGGCACGCGGTGATCGCGACGATACGCGCCGTGTTTTGCGCAGCAGCCGGTGCAGGCTCGTTGGCGACCGCCTGCCAGGGCTCGGCTTGTTCGTCGGCACGCTTGAGAAAGGCATCGACGTCTTGCAGCGCCTGGGCGGGCGAGCCCTGGAACAAGCGCTTGCCAGCAAAACGGTTCAGGTCCAGCGGGCCGCTGTACACCGTCACGACCAGATCGGCCTGCTCGATGTCCTGCGCCGACAATTGACGCTCCGGCTTGTGCGGGTCAACCACTTCAACGCAGGTCTCCCAGCCCATGCGCTGGGCGGCAGCCGCCAGCAAACGGGCACTGAGGACGCTACTGACCTTGCCGTTGGGGCAGGCCGTGACTATGGCTATTTTCATCAACGTCGCCTCTCTTATTGTTGGGCCGGGTATTGTTCGGTCAGGTTGCGCACGGTCACACCGTTTGCGAGCTGTTCAAGGTGAACGGCATCGGTGATGCCGAAACCGATCTGGGTCACGGCCATGGCCGCGATGGCCGTGGCGGTGCGCAAGGTCTGTTGCGGCGCATGGCCGCTGAGCAGGCCGTGGAGCATGCCGGCCAGCAACGAGTCGCCGGCGCCCACGGTGCTGGCGACCGTGACCTTGGGCGGCTGCGCATGCAACGCGCCTTGGGCACCGAACCAGTTCACGCCGTCGGCGCCCTGGGAAATCACCACATGCTCGATGCCTTGCGCCTGCAGGCGCTGTGCGGCGTCGGCCTGCTCGCGGCTCGAATTCACCGCCACGCCCAGCGCGTCGCTCAGCTCTTCGGTGTTGGGCTTGACCAGCCATGGACCGGCCTCCAGCCCGGCACGCAAGGCCTGGCCGCTGCTGTCCAGCGCCACTTTCAGACCCTTGGCCTTGAGCATCACCAGCAAGCGCTGTAACCACTGCGGACTGACGCCACGCGGCAGGCTGCCGGCGACGACCAGCGCATCGAAGCCCGGCGCGATCAGCTCAAGGCGCTCGAACAGCCGTTGCTGATCGGCCTCGCTGACGAGCAGGCCCGGGCCGTTGACATCGGTGATGCAGCCGTCGGCTTCGGCCAGCTTGATATTGCTGCGGGTTTCGCCCGGCACGCGCACGAACTCGTCGACAAAACCACGCCGGGCGAACAGCGCATCGAAGGCCTGGGGATTATCCAGGCCCAGAAAACCCGCCACGGTCAGGTCATGGCCCAGATCGGCCAGCACCTGGGCGACGTTGAGGCCCTTACCGGCTGCGTGGGTGAGCATGGCGTCACTGCGGTTGACTTCGCCGACCTTCAATTGGCCCAACTGCACAGTCAGGTCCAACGCCGGGTTGAGGGTCAGGGTCAGAATACGGGCCATTACAGAGCCTCCACGAGTGCGCGGACTTCGGCGGCGCTGCCCACCGTCAGCGCGTCATGCGCCAGGGCCTGAGCGCCGCTCAGGCTGAGGTCGCGTACGCAGGCCTTGACCTCGGCGATGCTGCGCGGCGATACGCTCAGTTCATCCACGCCCAGCCCGACCAGCACCGGTACCGCCAGCGGGTCGGCGGCCAGCTCGCCGCACACGCCGACCCATTTGCCGTTGGCATGGGCGGCGCGCACGGTGATGTCGATCAGTTGCAGTACCGCCGGGTGCAGGCCGTCGGCCTGGGCCGACAGCGTCGGGTGGCCACGGTCGATGGCCAGGGTGTATTGGGTCAGGTCGTTGGTGCCGACGCTGAAGAAGTCCACCTCTTTGGCCAGCACCGGCGCCAGCAAGGCGGCCGACGGCACTTCGATCATGATCCCCAGCTGCAGGTCGCTGACCGGAATTTCGAGACGCAGGCGCTCGACCATGTCGCGGCCCTGACGCCATTCGTCGACGCTGCCGACCATCGGGAACATGATGCGCAGCGGCCGGTTGTCGGCGGCGCGCAACAAGGCGCGCAATTGCGCCTCCATGATTTCAGGGCGCTGCAGGGTCAGGCGAATGCCGCGCACACCCAGAAACGGGTTTTCTTCTTTATCGATGGGCCAGTAAGGCAACGGCTTGTCGCCGCCGACATCCAGCGTGCGGACCACCAGCGGGCGGCCGTCCAGATCGTCGAGCACGCGGCGGTACTCGGCTTCCTGGGTCGCTTCGTCCGGCGCCTGGTTGTGGGCCATGAACAGCAATTCGGTGCGTAGCAGGCCAATGCCTTCGGCGCCCTGTTTCACAGCGGCCGGGGTGCCGGTGCTGTCGCCGATGTTGGCGCAGATTTCCACCGCATGGCCGTCGCGGGTCACCGCCGGCTCCATGCGTGCCGCATGCGCCGCTTGCAAGCGTTGCTCACGGGCATCGCGCTCTTCAACCGCACGCTGCAACAGCGCCGCATCCGGTGCCACGGTCAGGCGGCCGCGCTGGGCATCGAGCAGCAAGACGGTGCCCGGCTCGATCAACAGGACTTGCTCGCCGGCACCGACCAGCGCGGTGATGCCCAGCGCGCGGGCGACAATAGCGCTGTGCGCCGTGGCGCCGCCGCGTGCGGTCAGAATACCGGCCACACGGGCCGGGTCCAGACGCGCCACATCGGAAGGGCCGACTTCGTCCATCACCAGAATGTAAGGTTGTTCGGGTTCGGCAAGCGCCTGAACGCCGCACAGGTGGGCCAGCACCCGCCGCCCGACATCACGCAGGTCGGCGGCACGCTCGGCCAGCAATGCGTCGTTGAGCGACTCCTGACGCAACGCGGCGGTCTCGATGACGATGTTCCAGGCAGCGGCCGCGCTCTTGCCCTGGTTCAGGTGCACATCGACGTCCTGAGTCAGTTCCGGGTCGTCGAGCATTTCCTGGTGGGTGATGAAAATCTCGCCAATGGCTTTGGAGGTGCTGCGTTGAATCAACTGGCCGATTTCGTCACGCACCCGACCCAGCGCGGCCTGCAAGCGCTCACGCTCGGCCGCCGGCGACTCGCCCTGCTGGGGATAATCGAAGGTCAACGGCACCTGCACATGCGCAGGGCCGATTGCTACGCCGGGAGAGGCCGGCACTGCCGCGATGACTGCACCGGCCTGCGGGGCAACCACGGCACGCGGTGCGGCCGGTTGCACCGCCGCTACCTGAGCGGGCGTTGCCACGACCGGCTCGACTTCTTCACCCAGGCCCTGCTCGACCGCTGCCAGCAACGCCGGCAAGGCATCGGCGGCAATGCTCGGCTCGGCAATGAACTCCAGGGTCTGGCCGCGCCGCGCACCGAGGCTCAGCAGCTTGCTCAGGCTCTTGGCCGACACTGCGTTGTCGTCGCTTTCGACGATGCGCAGGCGGATATCGCCGTCGAAGCTTTTCGCCAGTTGCGCAAGAATCTTCGCGGGCCGGGCATGCAAGCCATGGGCGTTGGCCAGCACGATCTGCGCGCTGGGCCATTCGGCCGGCACGTCACCGCCCAGGGCTTGCAACACGGCACGGCTGTTGGTGGCCTGGCCAAGTTCCTGGCCACGACCTTCGATCAGCAAGGCACACAGGCGCTCAAGCAGGTTCTGGTGCGCTTCGCCGAGACTGGCCAGACAGAACAGGCCGGTCAGCGGCTGGCCCAGAAAGCGCAGCGGCTTGTCCGGGGTGACAAAAGCCAGGCCCGGACGATTGACCATTTGTTCGCTATGCAGCCACCACAGGCCGTCGCCCAGCGGCAGGGCTTCGACCTGTTGCAGCACGGCGGCAAAGCCGTTATTGACGCAATCGGCCTTGCGCAGCAGGCGCGCGCCGCGCCATACCAGCTCTTCGAAATCGTCGACCGACACGCCCAGGCTGATCATCTGCGCGTCCAGCGCCAGCTCTTGCGGTGCGCCTTGCAGCAATTTGAGCAGGTCTTGTGGCGTTGTGGCGGCACGCAGCGACGGTCCCAGATCAGCTTCGCCCAGCGCGCGGGTCAATAATTGCAGCAGGCGCAGGTGCTCATCGGACTTGGCGGCGATGCCGATCGCCAGGTAGACGATCTGCCCGTCGCCCCAGTCGACGCCGTCGGGGAACTGCATCAGACGCACCCCGGTGCTGAACACCTGATCGCGAGTGTCGGGGGTGCCATGCGGAATGGCGATGCCTTGGCCAAGGAAGGTCGAGCCTTGCTGCTCGCGGTCCTGCAAGCCTTTGAGGTAACCCGGTGCAACCAGTCCATCGGCGACCAGATGCTCGGCCAGCAGGTGCAGTGCGGCAGATTTATCCACCGCCACCTGGGCCATGGAGATCTGCTCCAGAGTGAGTTCGAGCATGCCTTGACTCCTGTGCAGCGCCGCAGCGCCACCTGATTCTTGTTGTAGGTACATGACAGAGTAGAAACAAATACGCGTTTCGTCTGACAGTGTCCTGCACACGATATCAGCAATAAATAAGCCTGCTGAATCGTTTAATCTTGAAATTGTGCGGCACGTTACTCGATTCTGTAAACCGCTAGAAGCCCAGCCGGTCCGATTGCCCAATGCGCGGGTCAAATACCGTGAGTACCTGCCGTTAACTGATGGTCTGCTATAAAGATCGCGCTGCATGGGCGAGAATCCCGGCAGCCATGAGGCACCAACAAAAAAGGAAACCTCGGTGAAACTCAGTGATATAGCCCGCCTGGCGGGTGTTTCTGTGACCACTGCCAGTTATGTGATCAACGGTAAGGCCGAACAGCAGCGCATCAGTGCCGCGACCGTCGAACGGGTGCGCGCAGTGGTCGAGCAGCACGATTTCCGCCCCAACCCCCAGGCCGCCGGCTTGCGCAGCCGGCATAGCCGTACCCTGGGTTTTATCCTGCCGGACCTGGAAAACCCCAGTTATGCCCGCATTGCCAAGCTGCTGGAACAGGGCGCACGGGCGCGAGGCTACCAGTTGCTGATTGCCAGCTCCGACGACGATCCGCTCAGCGAACTGCAATTGCTGCAACTGTTTCGCGCCCGGCGCTGCGATGCGCTGCTGGTCGCCAGTTGCCTGCCGGCCAGCGACGACAGCTATCGGCAGTTGCAGGCCAAAGGCCTGCCGATCATTGCCATCGACCGGGAAATGGACCACGAGGTGTTCTGCTCGGTGGTCAGCGACGACCAGCAGGCCAGCCTGCAATTGACCCGTAGCCTGCTGCAGACCCGCCCGCAGCGTATTGCCCTGCTCGGTGCGCGCCCGGAGCTGAGCGTCAGCCGCGCACGGGCCGGCGGTTTCCGCCAGGCACTGGAAGGTTTTGACGGTGACGTGATCATCGAGCATGGCGAGTCGTTCAGCCGCGCCTGCGGGCAACGCCTGATGCTTGACCTGCAACAACGCCTCGGCGGCCTGCCCGATGCCTTGATCACCACCTCCTATGTGCTGCTGCAAGGCGTGTTCGATGCGCTACAGCCGCAAGCGGCGCTGCGCCTGGGTACATTTGGCGACACCCAGTTGCTGGACTTTCTGCCGCTGCCGGTCAATGCCATGGCCCAACAGCATCAACTGATTGCCGACACCGCCCTGGAACTGGCGCTGGCCGCCATCGAGAACACACAGTACCAGCCCGGCGTGCATGCCCTCGCGCGCACCTTCAAGCAGCGTATCGGCGAGGCATGACGTGAGGCTGATCGACACCCACACGCACCTGGACTTCCCGGATTTCGACGCCGATCGCACACAGGTGCTGGAACAGTGCCAGGCCTTGGGCGTGCAGCGCATGGTGGTGTTGGGCGTCTATCGGGATAACTGGCAACGGCTGTGGCAACAGTGCCTGGACAATCCATCGTTGTACGCAGCCTTCGGCCTGCACCCGGTGTATCTGCAGCAGCATCGCCCTGAACACTTGCAGGATCTGGGCGACTGGGTGAGCCGCCTGAAAGGGCACGACAAATTGTGCGCTGTGGGCGAGATCGGTCTGGATTACTACTTGCCGGAGCTGGACCGTGAACAGCAACAGGCATTGTTCGAGGCACAACTGGGGCTGGCGGCGGATGTCGACCTGCCGGTGCTGCTGCATGTGCGGCGCAGCCACGCCGAAGTGATCGCCACGCTCAAGCGCTACAAGCTCAAGCGCAGCGGCATCGTGCATGCCTTTGCCGGCAGCGTCGAACAGGCCCGCGAATACATCAGGCTGGGCTACAAACTGGGTCTGGGCGGTGCGGCGACCTGGCCGCAGGCGCTGCGCATGCATCGGGTGCTGCCACAGTTGCCGCTGGACAGCATCGTGCTGGAAACCGACGCACCGGACATGGCGCCGGCCATGTACCCCGATCAGCGCAACAGCCCACAACACTTGCCGGACATCTGCCGGGCCTTGGCGAAGCTGATGAACATCAGCCCCGAGCGACTGGCCGAAGCCTGCACAGACAACGCCCTGCAGGTGTTCGGCTGGTCGTGAGGGCCCTCAGAACAGCAGCGTCCACAAGGCAAAGCCTGCGTACCAGACGATCGCCGAACGCACCAGCAACTCCCAGATCAGGTTCAGGCTGGTCACCGCATTGGCACCGACTACCGGTATAGCCTTACTGGCCACTTCACTGGCTGCGCAGCCAGCACGGGCAATCAGTTGCGCGGCACTGATGTTCCAGTTGAGCAAGTCGTGCAGCAGTTCACGGTTGACGGCGGCGAAGTTGCCCACCAGCGCAAAGCTGGCGGCCAGCAGCCTGACCGGTACCCAGTCGAAGGCATGCCGCAACTGGCTGGCGCGCTCGGCGATGGCCGGGGTTGTGCTCCGCTCGGCGGCCAGCGCCAGCAAGCGATACGCCAGCGCTGCCACTGGCCCCAGCAGGAAGTACCAGAAGATCACCGCGAAAAAGCCCTGATAGGCCTGCCACAGCAAGTGTGCCTGCACACCGACCAGCAACTGCTCACTGTCGTCGGCCTTCACGCCCATGTCGCGCTCCGCTACATGCACCGCCGCTTGCGTGTCGCCACGCCGGCAGGCATCGCGAAACGGCCCTAAGGCGGTGATGACATCGCCACGCCCCAGGCTGTAGATCAGCACCAGCAGGTGCACCGGCAACAGCAGCCAGCCATACGCCACAGACCCGACGATCACCAGCGCCAGGTGCAACACCAGCACCGGCAGCACCACCAGCAGTGCCAGGATCAGCCAGGGCCGTGAGGCGGTACGCGGCGAAGCTTGCAGCCGGGCCAGTTCTTTCAGCCACGGACCGTCACGCTGGACCCGCTGGCGCAAGGCCGAAAACTTCTCGACCGCGATCAATAGCAACAACACCAGAAAACTCATTGCTCAACTCCCGTTTGCATCCTGCACAGTCAGTCGGAAACGCGCCCAGTCAAAGCACGGCCCTGGATCGGTCTTGCGTTGCGGGGCAATGTCACTGTGCCCGCAAATACGTTCTGGCGTGATCGACGGCCATGCCTTGCACAGCTGGCGAGTCAGCTCGCCGAGCGCTGTGTATTGCGCATCGGTGAAGGGCTGATCGTCAGTGCCTTCCAGTTCGATGCCAATCGAGAAATCGTTACAGCCCTCACGGCCCTCGAAGCACGAGACACCGGCATGCCAGGCACGCTCCAGACAAGAGACGAACTGGGTGACCTCGCCATCACGCTCGATGAGAAAATGCGCCGACACGCGCAGTTCGCTGATGCCTTCGAAATAAGGGTGGGCGCTGATGTCGAGGCGATTCTGGAAGAACGCCTGAACCTGCCCCGTCTTGAAGGTGGCCGGCGGCAGGCTGATGTTATGGATCACCAGCAACGAAATCTCCGCCGCCGGTCGCGCATTGAAATTGGGCGACGGGCAGTGCGCTACGCCGGCACACCAGCCGCTTGCAGAGTCGAGCTGCATGAGCACTCCCCGATGGACATTTGAATGGCCGCCAGTATGCCCGCGCCGTCAGGCAGCGCAACAGCGGCAAAACGCCCTTGATTTGTGCTCAAGCGCCCTTGCAGGCTCAGGCACCTTTGACCCGCCGCAGATTACCCATCACCGAGGCCAGTGCGCGATCGAACAGCAGCGCGTCGTCGAGCACCCGGATCGAGCCGCGACGAAACTCCACGGCCAGGCCCATGCGGGTTTTTTCCAGCACTTTCATGCCGGTGCGGTTGACGAAGATGTAACGCCCGCCCGGCTCAACGATGGCGGCCAGTTTGCAGCGCAGCTTGTGCTCTTCGTCTTCCTGAAGCTCGACCCAGCGGCCGACGCGCAACTGATCGACCTTTTGCAGGCCGCTGTCGTTTTCGGGCAAGGGCGACGTCGGCTCGTTGAACAGCTGCTCCTCGGGGGTAATCAGCACGATTTCTTCGGCGACATCGACCATCGCCGGGCGCTCGCCCTCCTGCTGGCGGGAGAAATGCTGGAAGGCCTGTACATGCAGCACCTCCAGCTGACTGAAGAATTCACTGGTGGCGAACGGGTCGAAGGCCGCGCTGGACAGGCCGTCACGCAGCACTTTGAGCAAGCCTGGCACACGCTCCAGCAGACGCTGGCGGGCTTCGGGCTCTTCATGCAGTTCGACGCTCCAGATCAGGTCGTCGACCGCATCGAGCCCGGTCTGCCACTCAGGCGAGGTGTCGCCATGCTTGAGGCAGATCAGCAACAGCACCTTGCTCCAGGCTTGCTGCAACAAGCGTACGACCACTTGCGGCAGGGTCTTGCCCACCAGGCGGCTGTTCAGTTCCTGCTGCACGCGTTGACGGGCAAGCTCGGCCCGCGCCCGGCCTTCTTCGGCGTCGCGGGTACGTTGTTCAAGCAATTCGCTGCGCCGGCGCTCGTCGCTGGTAAATGCAAGGAAATCGGCGAGCAGTTCGGAAAAGATCGCGGTGTCATCGACAAAATCGTTCAGCAGGCGCTGGACGATCTGCTCGACACGCAGGTACAGCGAGTCGCGCTGGTAATCGTCGCGCCCGCCCCACCCCAGCGCCGCGCTGGCAATCTCGTTGAGCAGGCGCCGGGCCGGATGGCTGCCACGACTGAAAAAACTCTTGTCGATGACCGCGACCTTGAGCATCGGAATCTGCAAGCGACCGATCAGGGCACGCAGCGACGGCGGCAGGTTACGGTCGTCGAGAATGAACTCGAAGAGCATGGCCACCAGGTTGATCACATCTTCATCGCCCACACCGACAATGCGCGACTTACCGCTTTTGACGCTGACCCGGGTCAGCAACTGCTCCAGTTGATCGCGCAGGTCGAAATCCTCGACCTCACTGGACGGCGGCACGTATTGCTGCAGGTGCGATAACAGGCGCAACAGGTCCTGACTGGAGATCGGCCGCACTTCGGCGTTGAGTTCATGGCGCGGGGCCAGATTGCCACGCAGTTGTGCAAGCAGTTGCTGCATGGCGCTAAAGACTTCGTGTACACCCTTGTCGAGCTTTTCCGTGGCCTGCGCCAACGCCGGATCGTCGAGTTGCGGTGCCGAACGCTGGCGTGGCGGGCGGTCGCTGACCCGGCGGGCCGGCAACGCTTTCATGTCGGGCAGGATGCCGGTGGCAATCAGCAAGCGATTGGCCTCGCCGTACAACTGGTCGGCATCGGCCAGCACATATTTCTCGAACAACTTGAGAATGATCAGCTTGACGCGAATCTCGACACCCAGGCTACGCCCGGCCTGCAAGAAAAAATCGCACAGCAGGGTCGGCCCCAGCGGGTTGCTCTGGTCCGTCAGGGTATGGGGCACCAGTTCATTCAGGCGCAGGGTCAGTTGACCCAAAATCTGCCCGTCACGACTCATGACCTTGGCAACCATGGCATCGACTGCCACGGTTTTTTCCAGATCGTCGTTGTGCACCAGTTCCAGTTTGTCGAAAGACACAGGCCCCGGCAGCACCGGCTCATCGGCGCGGTACTGGCCCAGAACCAGAAAGGCTTCGTAAAACTTGTCGATAAAGGCCCGCTCGATGCTCTTGCGCTTGAGACGCAAGTCGCGCATGGCTTCGAAAAAAGTGTTTTGCTCGGTGTTATTGCGGGCGCGATCGGCCATCTCGAAAAGGGTGTCGTCGGCATTGTCGAACAACACCTGCAAAGCATCCTTGAGCTGCTGGGCCGCCTTGTCGCGCACCTGCAACAAGACCACCGGCAAGCGTGCCAAAGGAGTTTGCGTCGCCTGCAAAGGGACGGCCCTGCTTAACGGCACAACTTTATCGTCGTTTTGCATCACACCTCCTGACAGGAAACAGCGCTATCCCGTCACAGGTGCGGCACAACCCCCCACCTGTGAAGCGACCGCCCGGGCAACGAACGTCAATCTCATGACGTCAATTACAAGTCGGATTATCTTGCAAAACATGTTTGCAATTCCAGTAGGAGTCCTTGCCTGTTTGCATAGACAGCAAGATTGTTGATCTGTCGCAAATAGCACGCTGAAACCGACAAAGTGTCGAGGGTAAAAATGGGCTTCAACCTGGCCCGGCGCCTGTAGAGGTGGCTTATACTCGGCCGACTTTGTAGTGGAGCTTGCTATGCCGAATGTACGACTTGCCGCCCTGACAGCCGAAATCGAAGCCAATGTGCGCCGCGCGCTGCTTGAGGATGTCGGCAGCGGCGATATCACCGCCCAGTTGATCCCCGAGGCGCGTCTGGCCAAGGCCACGATCATTTCCCGCGATGCCGCCGTGATTGCCGGCACCGCTTGGGTCGATGCAGTTTTCCGCCAGCTTGACCCGCGCGTCGCCGTGCACTGGCAGGTGGCCGATGGTGACCGGGTCAAGCCCGATCAGGCGCTGTTCCATCTTGAAGGGCCGGCCCGCTCATTGCTGACCGGCGAGCGCAGCGCGCTGAATTTTCTGCAGTTGCTGTCTGGCGTCGCCACCCGTGCGCAGTTTTTCGCCGACCTGGTGGCGGGTACGCAGGTGCGGCTGCTCGACACGCGCAAGACCCTGCCTGGCCTGCGCCTGGCGCAGAAATATGCGGTGACCTGCGGCGGCTGCGATAACCATCGCATCGGCTTGTACGACGCTTTCCTGATCAAGGAAAACCACATCGCCGCCTGCGGTGGCATTGCTCAGGCGGTGGTTGCCGCGCACCGGATCGCTCCCGGCAAGCCGGTGGAGGTCGAAGTCGAAAGCCTCGACGAACTCCAGCAGGCGCTCGATGCCGGCGCCGACATCGTCATGCTCGACGAGTTGAGCCTGGACGACATGCGCGAAGCGGTACGGCTGAACAACGGCCGGGCCAAACTGGAAGCCAGCGGCGGCATCAGCGAACAAACGCTGCGCACGATTGCCGAAACCGGTGTGGATTACATTTCCATCGGCTCGATGACCAAGGATGTGAAAGCGGTCGACCTGTCCATGCGCCTGAGTCTCTGACACGCGATGCCTGATAGCCGGGAAGGAGTAGCCAATTGCAACAATGGTTCGTAGTGAATGCCGGTAAACAGACCGGCCCGCTGGACGCGGCTGCGGCGCGCCTGATTGCCCGTGAAGCACCGGGCGCCTGGTGCTGGCGCCAAGGCATGGCCGACTGGCAGCCGATCTATCAGATCCCCGAGGTGCGGGCGGTGAAGAAAGACGGCGTGACGCCCTTTCCCGACCCCACGCCGGACATGATCCAGCCGCGCCCCGGTGCGCTGCCGCCCGGGGCTGCCCCCTCGCCTTCGCCCGCAGCCAATCCGCTGCCGCGCCCGTCATTCAGTCCCGATCCGCCGGCCTCCGGCGGTTATGGTTCGGCGGCGGCCACCGACGGGGTGGATTTCAAGCTGTTTGGCACCGAAACCCAGTTCGTCGAGCTTGAGCTGGACCGTGGCGAAAGCGCCGTGGCCGAAGCCGGGGCCATGATGTACAAGACCTGCGATGTGCAGATGGAAACCATCTTCGGCGACGGCAGCAGCCAGTCTTCGGGTCTGCTGGGGTCACTGTTCGGTGCCGGTAAACGCATGCTGACCGGCGAGAGCCTGTTCACCACGGTGTTTTCCCAACAGGGCTCGGGCAAGGGCCGCGTAGCGTTTGCCGCGCCCTACCCCGGCACCATCCTGCCACTGAACCTGCGTGATTTCGGCGGCAGGCTGATCTGTCAGAAAGACAGCTTTCTGGCCGGCGCCAAGGGCGTTTCGATCGGCATCCAGTTTCAGAAAAAGATCCTGACCGGCCTGTTCGGCGGTGAAGGCTTCGTGCTGCAAAAACTCGAAGGCGACGGCTGGGTGTTCGTGCACACCGGCGGCACGGTGCGCAAGATCGAGCTGGCGGCCGGCGAGTCGCTGGATGTCGACACCGGGTGCCTGGCGGCCATGACCCAGACGGTCGATTACGACATCCGCATGGTCGGTGGCATCAAGTCGATGCTGTTCGGCGGCGAAGGCGTGTTCTTCGCCAAGCTGACCGGCCCCGGCACTGTGTGGCTGCAAAGCCTGCCCTTCTCGCGACTGGCCGGACGCATGCTGGCGGCCCTGCCTAACGGCGGCGTAGGCCGTAGCGAGCGCTGATAAAGGCAATCAACTACAAGGAAAGACCATGCTGATTACCCAAGGACAACGCGTCCCGCTCTCGACCCTGATGACCGGCCAGGCACTGAACCTGACCATCGCCATCGACGCCCCGCACGTGATCGACTACGTGTGCTTCGGCGTGGATGCCAATGGCAAGCTGTCGGACGATCGCTACATGATCTTCTTCAACCAGCCGAGCAGCCCGTGCAACAGCCTTCAGCAAGTGCAAGGTGGAGAATTTCGCATCAACCTGGCCGGCCTGCCGGCCAGTATCGACCGCCTGGTGTTCACCGCCTCGATCGATGGCGCCGGGACCATGAACGATATCCGTGCCAGCCATTTCAGCATCAGTGAATCCTGCAGCGAAAAAGCACGCGGCGAGTTCTCCGGCGCCAGCTTTGCCGCCGAGAAAGCGATCATGGTCATCGACCTGTACCGCAAGAACGGCGAATGGCGCCTGGCGTCCAACCTGCAAGGCTACAACGCAGGCCTGGCCGCCCTGGTGGTGCACTTTGGCGGCGAGGTGGCCGACGAACTGGCGCCAGCGCCCGCTCCGGCAGCCGCGCCGTCCAGAATCTCGCTGGAAAAGAAAATCGCCGAGGCAGCACCGCAGTTGGTCAATCTGGCCAAGAAGGCCCAGATCAGCCTGGAAAAGGCCAAACTCACCGAAACCCGCGCGCGGGTCGGCCTGGTGCTGGACGCTTCCGGCTCCATGAACGGGCAATACTCCCAAGGGCACGTTCAAGAGGTGGTCAACCGGCTGCTGCCAATGGCGGTGCATTTCGACGATGACGGCGCGCTGGATTGCTGGGCCTTTGCCGCGCGCTCTGCGCAACTGACGCCGGTGACACTGAGCAACTTCCGTGACTACATCAAGACCGACCACGGCGGCTGGCGCGATTGGGAGTTGGGTTCGCGGATCAACAACGAGCCGGAAGTGATGCGCAAGGTCATCGACTTCTACAAGCGCTCGGACGACCGTACGCCGGTGTACATCCTGTTTATCAGCGACGGCGGCGTGTCGCAGAACCGCGAGATCATCAAGCTGATGACCGAGGCTGCGAAGCTGCCGATCTTCTGGCAGTTCGTCGGGCTGGGCGGGCGCGGCTACGGGATTCTGGAAAAGCTCGACGACATGGAAGGCCGGGTAGTGGATAACTGCAACTTCTTCGCCCTCGACCGGCTGGACGAGATTTCCGAAGAGAAGCTCTATGACCTGCTGATGGAAGAGTTTCCCGACTGGCTCAAGGCGGCCAAGGTGGCCGGGATTCTTTAAACCGACCGGCATAAAAAACCGCCATCGATGATGGCGGTTTTTTTTGATGCGCAATCAGCGTTTAGCCGATCGAAACACCGTGTGCTTCAGCCAGTGGCTTCAGGCCGCCGGCAAAGCCTTGGCCGATGGCCTTGAACTTGAACTCTTCGCCATGACGATACAGCTCGCCGAAGATCATCGCGGTTTCGGTCGATGCATCTTCCGACAGGTCGTAACGGGCGATTTCCTTGCCGTCGGCCTTGTTCAGGACGCGGATGTAGGCGTTGCCCACCTGACCGAAGCTTTGCTTGCGGGCTTCAGCGTCGTGGATGGTCACGGCGAACACCAGCTTCTTCACAGCAGCGTTCAGGCCGGTCAGTTTGACCTGTACGGCTTCGTCGTCGCCGTCGCCAGCGCCGGAGCGGTTGTCGCCCAGGTGCTCGACCGAACCGTCGGCAGACTTCTTGTTGTTGTAGAAAATGAAGCTGTTGTCGTCCAGCACCTTGCCGTTCTCGCCAACGATGAAGATCGAAGCGTCGAGGTCGAACTCGGTGCCGTCGGTGACACGTGGATCCCAGCCCAGACCTACAGTGATTTCGGTCAGGCCCGGGGCCTCTTTGGACAGGGAAACGTTACCGCCTTTACTCAGACTTACAGCCATTTGCGTGTTCCTTTGTTGAAGACAATAGGGGCCGAATCAGAAATTCAGACCGTAAGAATTGGCGACAGCGCGCAGACCACCGGCATAACCCTGGCCCACAGCGCGGAATTTCCACTCGCCGTTGCTGCGGTACAGCTCGGCAAACAGCATGGCCGTTTCGGTCGAAGCGTCTTCGGCCAGGTCGTAGCGCACGATTTCAGCGCCGCTTTTCTCGTTGACCACACGGATGAACGAGCCACCCACCTGACCGAAGTTCTGCTTGCGTGCATCGGCTTCGTGGATGGTGACCACGAACACGACTTTCTCGACATCGGCAGGGACGCGGGTCAGGTCGACCTTGAGCACTTCGTCGTCACCGTCGCCGGCACCGGTGCGGTTGTCACCGGTGTGCTCGACAGAGCCATCGGCGCTTTTGAGCTGGTTGTAGAAAATGAAGTCCGCGTCACTGCGAACCTTGCCGCTGGCGCCGATCAGAAAGGCGCTGGCGTCCAGGTCGAATTCCTGGCCATCGGTGGCACGCGGGTCCCAACCCAGTCCGATCAGGACGTTGGTCAGGCTCGGGTCGGTTTTGGACAGCGAAAGGTTGCCACCTTTTTGCAGAGTCAAAGCCATGATGGGTAATCTCCTTTTTCCAGTATTTATGCTTCTTTCGCCGGCTCATCGTCCTTGCCAGGGAACAGCAGGCTGGCAACGATACCGATGGCAAGCACGACCATGACCACGATCAGGCTGGTGTTGGCGCTGATGCTGTAGCCGTGGTGGAACAAGTGGTCGGTCGCATTAAGACCCAGTTTGATCGCGATGAAGAACAACAGTGCGATAACCGCTTTTTCCAGGTGAACCAGGTAGCGCTTGAGGGCTTCAAGCACGAAGTACAGGGTACGCAGGCCGAGGATGGCGAACAACATGGCCGAGTAAACGATCAGTGGCTCGCGGCTCACGGCGATGATGGCAGGCACCGAGTCGAAGGCGAACAGGACGTCGGAGATCTCGGCCACGACCACGCAGAGGAACAGTGGGGTCGCGAACAGCGTGCCCTTGGCAGCCAGGGTCATGCCGCTGTTTTCCGGCTTCTTGATTTCCTCTTCCAGCACCGAGCGGCGTACGAAGAAGTTGTGACCGTGCAGCTTGGGCCAGACCGGGAACAGCTTCTTGGCGAAGCGGTAGGCCATGTGCTGGGAGTAGTCGATCTCTTCGTCGTCGTCATCGCCGGCGCGCAGCATCATCACTGCGGTCCAGGCCACGATCAGCGCGAACACCACCTCGACCCATGGGCCCAGGGCCAGCAGGCCGGTACCGATGGCGACGAAGATGCCGCGGAACACGATGGCGCCCATGATGCCCCAGTACAGCACGCGGTGACGCAGGCCATCAGGGATCTTGAACCAGGCGAACAGGGCCATGAACACGAACAGGTTATCGACGCTGAGAACTTTCTCCAGCGCGTAACCGGTCACGAACAGAGTGGCGACTTCAGAGCCATGCTGGACATACAGGAAACCTGCGAACGCCAGCGAGATGGCCACCCAGAAGATCGACCACAAGGATGCCTGGGTCAGGGTGATCGGCTTGTTGCCCCGGTGCGAGACCAGGTCAATGATCATCGCGCCGATGGCCAGACCGATGAAGACGGCCATTGTGAGTGGAGGGAAGCCGATAGCAGTGCTGCTTTCCATTTAACTGAGTTCCTCAGGGAATAAAATTACAGGTCGAATTCGGAGGGGTTCAGACCCAGTTCCTGGCAGATGAGGCGGCATACCTGACGCTCGCTCTCGTCGAAGCTGCCGTCTGCACCGCCGATGGCGCAGCAGACACGCACCAGCAGGCGGGAAGCGTCTTCTTTTTTCTTGATCTTGCCAATGGTCTTCAGTGCTTCGGCACGGCCGATCTGCACATCGAACTCGAACTTGCTGCAGACATCATTGAAGGCGGTGATGACTTCCTTGATATCGAACGCCTTGAGTTCCTGAGAGTTCTGGATGAAGCCGGCCATTTTCTGCTTTTCGTTGGCGCTGATGTCGCCATCGGCAGCCGCGACCAGCGCGCAACCCGAAACGACCGCATCGAGGAACTCGCGGTTCTTGAACTTCGAGACTTCGGAAGCGAGCTTTTCGCGCGCCGCTGTTGCATTAGTTTTCAACCAACCCAGCATTTAAGACCCCCAAGAGGCGGCCAATGCCGCCCCGGATATTCATGATGAATGTTTATTTGGAACCGGCAGCCCAGCGCATGCCCCATCCGTAGGCCTTGTCCATGTTGCTGTGACCGTTGTGGAAGTCCACCCGGCGGCTCACCTTGACTGCACCGTTGTCGTTTTCAAGCAGCGCGATGGCACACATGCCCAGGCGCCCGCCCTCCTCGTTCAAACGCACCTCGATGGGCGGCTGGCCCGGTACGTAGATGGTGACCACGCCATCGGTCTCTTTCCAGTTGGGCGCGCCTTCATAAATGAAGGCGTAGACCAGGATGCGGCGAATCTGGCTCCAGTGCTGGCCGTTGATGTGCAGCCATTCACCTTCGCTGACGGAACCGGTGCGGTCATCGCCCATCAGCTTGATGTACGGTTCGCCATGCAGGCTGCCGAACGCATTGCCGAGTGCCTGGACCGCGCCCTTGTGACCATCCTGCAGTTCGAACAGGCAGCCTACATCAAGGTCGATTGCAGAGTTCTTGCGCATCGAAAAGAAACCGCCACCCTTGTTGTCGCTGCGACGGTTCCAGTTCAGGTTGACCCTGATCTCACCGAAACCGGCTGCGGTTTTTTCCAGGCTGATCGAGGAGCGGGTCTTGTCGAGGGTGATCTTGCTCAGGCTGACCGTCGATTTGACGGCCGGCGCCGGAGCGGGTGGCGCCGCCGGAGCAGGCGGTGGAACCGCTGCTGGAGCTGGAGCTGGAACTGGAGCTGGCGCAGGTGCCGGCTCGGGGGCCGCGACTTCAACACCGAAGTTCTTTGCCAACGGCTCCAGGCCACCGGCAAAGCCCTGGGCGACGCAGCGAAACTTCCAGGCGCCCTGGCGCAGGTAGAACTCGCCAAGGATCAGCGCGGTTTCCTGCATGCCAGACGTTGAAATAGGGGCTTCGAGGCCGCCAGTGATGGTCACCACCAGCCGCGAGACCTTGTCGAAACTGGCCTTGTTCTCGTAGATGGTCGCCGTCAGGGCGACCTTCTCGATGGCCGGGTCGAGCCGGCTGGTATCAAGGCTGAAACGCGCCTTGCCAGCCGAGCTGTCGGTCAGTTGCACGGCACCGCCGCTGACGCTTTTCTGACCGAAGAAACACATGTCCTGGTCGCCACGCACCTTGCCGGTACTGGTCAGCAGGAATGCAGAAACGTCGATGTCCGCGCCTGTCAGGGGCGAATAGTCGACATCGACCGTCAAGGATCCCGCCGCAACGGGCGCATTGGCACCTGGGACAAGTTGGGTCATGCGCGGATCGCTCCAATCGCCAGGTCGACCAGATCGTCAGCCGTGCGGCCGTTGGTGACCTGACCGACAGCGGTGAAGTCCCAGCCGCTGGCGGTACGCGACAGGTAGGACATGACCACGCCGGTGTGATGGCCTTTTTCCGACAGATCGAAACGGCCCAGCTCGTTGCGCGTGCCGAGGTCGACGATGCGGCAATAGGCGTTGGCGACTTTTTCAAAGGTCTGGCCAGTGAACGAGTTGACGGTGAACACCAGGTATTTCACGGTGCCCGGCAGGCGATCCAGATCGATGCTGATGGTTTCGTCGTCACCAGCGCCTTCACCGGTACGGTTGTCGCCGGAGTGCTGGATGGCACCGTCGCGCGATTGCAACTGACGGAACCAGACCAGGTCCAGAGGCTTCTTGTCGGCATCGAGCACGATGCAAGAGGCGTCCAGGTCGATGTCGCCGCCACCGCCAAGCAGTTTACCGAAGAAACCACTGGCTTTTTCCGGGTCCCAGCCCAGGCCCATGCTGACTTTTTTCAGGCCCGTGCCGGCGGTTTTCTCCAGCGAGATCGTCTGATTCTTTGCCAAAGTGAGTGCCATGTTTTCTCTCCCTGTATGCGGTAGTCGGATAAAAGCGTGACAGCGTTACCGCGTTGGCTCGTCAATGCCATCACGATTGTGTAACTTGGCGTTAACAGGCCCTTTGTAGCGGCCACGTCGCCATGAAGGATGAAAGTGTCGCCAGTGGGCATCCTGAGCGGCAGCGAGCAGCTCGTGATCGCCGCTGGTGTCGCCCCAGGCGCGCACGCGAAACTGGTTCAACGGACCATAAACGCCTTCAAGGCGCGCCACTTTAGAGTCGCGGCGGCAATTGCTGCCTTCGATCAGACCGGTCAGCTTGCCGTCGATGACTTCAAGAGTGGTGCCGATCAGTTGTACTTTCAAGCGGTTGGCGAAGGGCTGCAGGACGATTTCCGGCGAAGCTGAGCACAGCGTCACAATCGCGCCCTTGTCGATCTCGGCGGCCACCGATTCCAGGGCTGCCGGACGCATCAGGCGGTCCCACCAGGCCTGGCAGAAGGCTTCAGCCTTTTCCTGAACCCACTGCACCTCGACACCGCTTAGAAAAGCCTTGATCAAGCGCGCCTTGAGTTCGTCGCGACTGACCCGTCGCGCCAGAAAACCCAGGCTGGGCAGAACCATGCGTGCCATGCGCCGGGAAAAGGTCCGCTGGCCGAAGGCGAATTTGAGGAACGGTACAAAGCTGTCGTGCCGGGTCAGGGTGCCGTCGAAATCGAACACCGCCAGCAGGCGCTCCTGCACCTCAATTTCCAGATCGGGCTCTATCATTTAACTGACTGCCTCCGCGAGTCGAATGCTGGCATCCACGATCGGAGCGGATGCCGGCAGTACGCCATGCCACTTGGCGCGCTCCAGGATGTGGGTTGCCCATTTGTAGTGTGTGGCCGGCTCACACATCGCGTCGTTGTACTTGAACACCGCCGCAGCCGCAGAGTTCAATATCATCCGTGCAGAATTCATGTCATCGAGGCTGACGCGCAAGGCGTTCTGGATGACCGTGATCTGCGATGGATGAATGGCGGTCTTGCCGACCAGGCCATGCGAGATGTCCAGCGCCAGCTCCTGATCGAGAATTTCCGGCGTGGCCAGTTGCTCGAACACCGGCGCGGTGAGGGCAAAACCCTGCGACCCCATGACCCCGGCGAGCATGGGAATCACATAGCCCATGGGCGTGGAATACAGAGTCATGGCCGGGTTGCGGCGCAAGCCCAGACAGCCCATCAGGTCGTTGCCACCGATGCGCAAGGCAATGATGCGCTGATCCAGATTGGCTTTGAGTGCCTGGCCCAGCTCGACCATGGTCACCGGGTTGAATACCTCGGGAGTTTCCAGGGTCGGCATCAAGGCCAGGGCCTGGTTGGTCACCGCCTGCTCCCACTGGCGGATATTGCTCAGCGACAGCTTGGGCACCACAAAACCATCGACATGTTTCATCAGCGGCCAGTCGTTGAGCACGGCCGCCATGTGGGCATCGCGCGGGCGCACGAACAACAGCGGGCCGCCTTCGGGACGACCGCCATAGGCGTCGATGCGCAGCAGCACGTCGCGCAGGTTGTCCAGTGCGGTGTCGACATCGATGGGGGCCACGGCATCTTCGAGGCACACCACCAGCGAGCGCAGCTCGGGGATTCTTTGCGCGACCACCACTTCAAGAATGTCATCCCGGGTGGCCGGCATGTACAAGGTGGCCCCCAGGGCGTAAGGCGAGAATAGTGCCATCAGCTGAGGCTCCGAATGATGGTTGCCGCCCGATAGGGGCCAAGAGCGGCGCCGGCCTGTTCGACGGGGACGCCCGCCTGTTCGGTCAGATGCAGTAGCAATTGCACGTCTGCGTCGCGAAGGTCACGCACCAGCACGTGGTCCGGCACCCGGCGCATCACCGCCCGGGTCGCTTCGGCGATGCCGGGCTTGATGCGGTTCGGGTTATTCACTTCAAAGCGCTCGGCCAGTCCGTCGATGGCCTGGCCCGCTGCCGCTTGCAGTTCAAGGCGTTGGGCCACTGTCCAGGGTTCGACCGCAGCGACATCGCCCAGTTGCCGGCGCACACCGTCGACCTGCTCGATAAACGACCGGGTCACATCGAAAGGCTGCAAATGATCGTAAACCACACACCCGTGCAGGCCGCCGCCGGCCGGCCAGATCGAGCGCGAGACCAGACCGGACACGGTCGCGCCGAGAATACCGGACGGAATCACCCAGTCTTCGGCCGACGCCGCCAGCCACGCCCGACCACAGGGATCGGCGAGCACGACCAAACGTGGTTGCTCGGGAAAACGCGCATCACCGGCCAGGCTGCGGCTGATTTCACCACTGATTGCGCCCTTGCCGGTCCAGCCATCGACGAACACGATGGCCTGCGTACCGTGAGCCCGAATGATTGCATCGAGCGCCGTTTTGTCGATGCCCCGGTCGCGGATGATGCTGATACCGTAGTGATGCACTTCACGACCCAGATCGCGTAACGCCCGGCGCAACAGCACGCCCAACGGCAGGCCGGCGCGCACGAACGACACCAGAACAATCTCGGGGCCGGTGTAAATACGATTCAGCGCCTTGGCCAGCGCCAGCACATCGCTCGCCATGCGCTCGCCGTTCTGTGCCAGCGCACGCTCGAACAGGTCCTGATGCACCGGGCCGGGCGCTTTTTCCTGGCTGATCATTTCCGAGTAGTGCTTCTGTCGGGTCTGAATCAGGCGTTCCTTTTCTTCAACATCGGTCACTTCGATGTCGACGCTGCGCAACAGAAAATGCACGTCGTCCTGGCAATAACTGCCGCTGCCGACCGTGTCCAGGCCCTGCACAGGGCTACTCACCGGCGTGCTCCTGTACCAGCCGCGCCAACTGGCTACGTGCTGGCGTCGCCCACCAGTGGCAATCGTTCATGAAGCCGAGATCGGTAATACTGTCGCCAAAGCCCAGCACCGGACGCTCGCCATTCACGGCACGGTCGCGGCGCAGCAACTCCTGCACGGCGTGGCGCTTGGCCAGGCCATGGGGCAGGAAGGCCAGGTTATTGCCGTTGCCATGAATGTGCAGGCCTTCGAGCAAGCCGCGTGCCTGCACCTCGGCCAGCACCCGGTCGAGCACGCTGTCGTCGTTTTCGTTGTGTTTGGTCACCACGTAGTGGAACAGCCGGGCTTCTTCGACCACCCAGCCGCGCAACGAAATGCCCAGTTCCTGACCGATGGCCAGGGTCGCGGCACTCAGCTCGTGCAACCGCGCCTGGTAAGGCGCCAGGGTGTCCTGCATCTGTGCGTGCCAGTCCTGATCGAGCCGACCCGCCGCATCGAGCATCACCCCGCCATGGGAGCAGATGGCCCCGGCGCTGAACGGCAGCTTCACGCGGCTGTAGGCCTCGACACTACGTGCGGTGACCGGCACCACATCGGCATTGGCCAGCATCCAGTTGACGAACGAGCGCTGCACATTGGTCATGTAGCCGTTGGGATTACCGGTGATGTCCACGGTCGCCACATGCTTTTCGATATCGGCTGCGGTCTTGCGCGCGGTCTGGAACAGGGTGTCGTCCAGATCGACGAGGATCAGCGGGCGTTCGTTACTCATCACAGATAACCTCGGCGTTCAGCGCAGCGATCAGCTCGGCCGATACGGCCTGTGCCGGAGTTTCGGTACAGATCAGCACCCGGTCGAACTGACCGGGTTGCACGTTGTACAGGAAGTTGGGAATGCCCAGCCCGTAATTGTCGCCAAACGACAAGGCATGGCCGATGGCATGCCCCAGCGCAATCGGTGAACGGCTGGTGGAGCTGAAATGCACATCGGCGCCGGCCCGCTCCAGGCGTTCGGCGAGCAAAAAGGGCCGCCAGACGAATTCGCTGGTACCCACCACCAATACCCGCTCGCCCGGCGCCACGTGCAGGTTCGGCGCCAGCGTGTCGGCAACCGAGTACACGCCCAGACGACCCCAGTCGTTGGCAGCAGTCAACGGCCAGTCGCCAGCCGAGACGGTGCCGACTTCGGGCATGTCCGGCAGCGGCGCGCTGACGTCTTCGGCGAAATGGTAAGCGCCCTGTAACAGCGACACCTGATCGGTGGTCACCTCCATGGCGCGGCTGACTGCGCCTGCCGACCAGTCGGTGAGTACGCAGGTGACCACGCGCTCGATGTTGTTCAGGCCGGCATCGACCAGCGCGCGGTGCAGGTTGATGAAGGTCTTGCCGGTCGAGGCCTCGTCGTCGACCAGCACCAGCGAACGGGCGGCCAGCATCGACTCGCGCAGTTGCGCATCGACCGGCAGGTGGATCAGGTGCGCGCTGGCATGGCTGTGTTCTTCTTCGAAGCGGGCGAACAGTTCAGTGCCGGTCGGATGCCGGGTGCTGACCAGATACAGCGCATCGGACCGGGTCTGGCTGTAGGCACGGTGCACGCCGGCACCGAGGCCGACGGCGGTCTCGGCCATGCCGATGACCAGCACCGGGCCCGGCAGGTCGGCGGGAATCCTGTCGGCCAGGTCCTGAAAACTCTGGCGCATGACGCTGGGGCGAACCGGGATATGCCGACCCAGAACCCTGGATACGAACAGAAAAGCGCGTTTTGGATTGCGTCGTTCGGCAAAGCCGAACAGTGCGTCCGGAGCGATGGTCGAGGCCTGGACGGTTACGTCGAGGCGTCCGCGAAGCAGCTCGGCATGCAGCGAAGTCGATTGGGTGAGCGCCTGGCGGCTGTCCATCGTTTGATTCCTGATTGGTAAGGCTGGGTGGCTCGCCCGACAAGGGCGGTCAGCCACGAGACGCTTCGACCAGCCATAGAGACGACTGGGCGACACGCGAGATTTCGGTTGTGGTGTAAGTCTTGTCCGGTTGGCGCAGGGTGGTCGGTATACGACAGGCCTGCAAGAACGCCACCAACAGGGCGGACTTGACCGCAAAGTTCATGTTTTGTGCATCCGGCACGCTGGACGTCACCATCCCGACGACGGCACCGCCACTGTCGAACAGCGGGCTGCCACTGGAGCCTGGCTGAATGGGTGCGGTGAACTGGATCAGGCTGGCATCGCTGTGCAAGCCGAACAGGCTGGAAATACCCCCTTGGGTCACTTGCAGGCTGCCACCGGAAATCGAAGCCAGTGGATAGCCCAGCGCCACCACGTTATCGCCAGCTTCGCTGCCCGGCCCTTCGCGAAACGGCACCGAGGTCAACGGCGAGGCGCCTTGAACGCGCAACAGGGCAATGTCGTTGCGCCGGTCGACCACCACCGGCTCGACCTTGTAGCGCCCTTCCAGCGAACTGATGTACAGCACGCTCATGTCTTCGATGACATGCGCGCAGGTCATCAAGTGCGCAGGGCCTACCACAAACGCGGTGCCAGTGGCCGACTGGTGACGATGCGCGTCCTGGCCGCCGCCGTTGTTGCTGCCACGGCGTGGGTGAAAGTCACTGACCTCCAGGCCGATCTTGCGCCCGAACGCGGCCAGGCCATAGGCCGAGCCTTCGCTGAGGGCACGGAATTTCCATTGATCGTTGCGGCGGTAGAACTCGCCGATGATGATCGAGGCTTCGCCGTAGTCGCGCAGCTCGAGCGAGTATTCGATGTCGCTGTCGACCTGCAGGCTCAGGCTGCCTATTTCACTGATCGGGCCGGTCGCGGCATACACGTACACCATCAACAGTGCGCGGTCGCTGCCGGCCGGCAGGCTATTGAGGGTCAGTGTGCAACCGACGTCCTGCGGGCCACCGCTCCATTGCATCCACGATTGCTCTTCATGCAGCAATGCGGCGGGGCCGGTGGGCTGGCGCTTTTCGTTGACCGGCAGCAGGGCAACGGCTGCATATTCGCCGAAGATAGAGGCTTTGCCACTCTTCAGGTTCCAGGAACAACGTTCAGCAGCAAGGGCAACATTCGCGCCGGGGGCAAGAACTTTCATGCCGGTCCTCCTTGATAGGCTGAAGAGCAGGTTAATAGCAAAAATCTATTATCACGATGAAGCCAAAGCCCGTACAGCGACGGTGATGGCCTTGACGCGGATATTGTCTTGCCAATGTGTTTCCGGTTCTTTCAGGCCAAGACGGCGTGTGGCAAAAATGCCTGGCAGGTTGACCCCGGTTTCGCGTGTATAGCCAATCCCCCCGGAATAGCGCGGGTTGATTTCCAGCAAGTGCGGTGTGCCTTCGTCGTCATCGCGGGTCTGGACATTGACCAGGCCGTCACAGCGAAAATGCTCGGCGGCGCGCATCGCCAACTGCACCGCAGCACTGTCGCGCTCGAAGGTCTGGTGCAAGCCCTGCTTGCGTCGCCCGACAGCGGCAACCACCTTGCCCTGCTCGCACACCATGTCGACCGAGCACTCGCTGCCGGCCATGTACGGCATGACCAGCATGGGTGGCCGCTCGCCGGGCTGGCGATACGCCTGCAGATAGGCCTCGAAGCTGGTTTCGCGGGCATCGGGGTTGGCAAAGCAGCGAAAGGCATCGACCCCTTCCTTGAAGCGCCAGAAACCCTGGCCGAAGATACCGACGGTCGGTTTGATGCACACCTCGCCGCTGGCCGACAGGGTGTCATAGGCCTGTTGCAGTTGCTCGGCGTCGTTCGCCGTGATGCCGGGCACACACGGCAGGCCCGCGTGTTCGGCAGCGGCAGTGAAGCAGCTTTTGTCATCGACCAGGCGGAACGTCTCGGCGGACAGCCCGCCGGTGACCAGGTCCAGGCCGGCATCGACAAAACGCTGGCGATGACTTTCATAAAAACCGCCAATGCGGCCGGCAATCAATACCTTTACGCCCTGTTGCGTGGCGGTATCGAGAATCCACTCAAGGCGTTCGAGGTTGTCACGTGGCTCTTGCAGCGCCAGATCGGCAACCCCGGTAATCTCTTCGCGCGCTTGCCGATGCGAGGCAATAATGCGCACAGATGCCGGCAAAGCCTCGCGTGCGCCCATCATCACTTCACGCTGGCTGGACTGCCCTTCAAGGAACCAGATCATGCAACTCTCCGTCGTTCACAGCCATGCAGATGGCCTTGTCGAATTTTGTAATAACTGTTTTGCTTCAAAATGTTCGGATTAGGGCAAAGTCACGCAATTTTTCATAGGGGACAATGACATGAAGTGGCTCAAACGGTCGATCTGGCTGGTGGTTTTTCTCGTTGTAGGGGTTGGCGCGCTCAGCCTTCACTATCTGTTGCCGCGTCATGACGTGGTCATGATCACCGGCGTCGAGGTCAAGCGCATGGACGCCGACGGGGTGATCAACGCCGAGAACCCGGCAGACGGCCCGACCCGCGATGTGTATTTCATCAATACCGAGCACCCGGACAACAAGCATGTGGTGGTGTATCGCAACGAAGATACCGGTTGGAGCTTCCCGTGGTACTTCAAGTTCGATTCGGCCGATATCCAGGCCAAGGCGCAAGGTTACTCGCGTGACGCACAACAATTGGCAATTATTCGTTACTACGGCTGGCGCATTCAGATCCTGTCGATGTTCCCCAATGTGACCGCGATCGAATCCACGACCAGCCGTGACGAGCCGTTCCCCGTCTTCAACACGATTTTCTTCACCGTGCTGACGCTGCTGGTACTGATCGTTGCCCTGGCCGTGCGTCGCCGCCTGCGCAAGCCGCGTGTCGATGGCGTGGTGCGCTAAGCCCACCGTCACAATGCCATAATTGCGGGCACCGGCCAGCGCTGGGTGCCCGCTAACTGGTAAACTCCCGCGCCTCAATTCTTGCCCGAGGCGCTGTGCATGTCTTCCTTGAATCAGGCGCTCCGCGTCGCCCTCGACCATCGCCAGTCACTGCTGGCCGACCTGCATGCCCAGCATACCGATTGCTATCGCCTGTTCCATGGCAGCCAGGAAGGCGCAAGCGGGCTGACGATTGATCGTTACGGCCCGCAACTGTTAGTGCAAAGCTTCCATACCAGCCTGGAGCGCGATGCACTGCTTGATTTGCATGTGACAGTGCAGGCATTCCTCGGGCTGGAGCTGTTGCTGGTTTACAACGACCGCTCCAAAGGCAATTCGCGTATCGATCGCCAGGACAGCATCTATCAGGCCAGCGACGCGGCGCTGCAAGACCTGATCGGGCATGAATGGGGCTTGAACTACCGGGTACGCGGCCGGCATGCCGGGCAGGACCCGCTGCTGTTTCTCGACTTGCGCAATACCCGCGGCTGGGTAAAACGGCACAGCGCCGGCAAGCGTGTGCTGAACCTGTTTGCCTATACCTGTGGCGTTGGCCTGAGCGCGGCGGCCGGTGGTGCCAGTGAGGTCTGCAACCTCGACTTTGCCGAGGGCAACCTGGCCGTCGGTCGCGAAAACGGTGCACTCAACCCGCAACTGCCGCCCATGCAGTTCATTCAGTCCGACTATTTTCCGGCGATCCGCCAACTGGCCGGCCTGCCGGTGACCGCCCGGCGCTCGCAAAAACTGCCGGACTACCCACGCCTGCAACCGAGTCAATACGACCTGGTGTTGCTCGACCCGCCCGCCTGGGCCAAGAGTGCATTCGGCACCGTCGACCTGCTGCGTGACTACCAGAGCCTGCTCAAACCGGCGCTGCTGGCCACTCGCGATGACGGGGTGCTGATCTGCTGCAACAACCTGGCACGCGTCAGCATGGACGACTGGCGCGAGCAAGTGTTGCGTTGCGCTAACAAGAATGGCCGACCGGTTCGTGAGTGGCAGGTTATCCATCCGGCAGAAGATTTTCCGTCCATGGACCACCAGCCACCGCTGAAAACACTGGTTCTGCATTTTTAAGCCGACAAATATAAAGAATTTTCCTACACCTCTGGACGGCGTCGGCTTGTGAACCCAATGCGCATGCCATACTCCAAGCACCTCCGTTCAGAGAGAGACGTCGCCCCCAATGCCCAAAGTTCTCAAGCGTATTATTGGCACTCTGGTGGCCGTCCTGGTCCTTTACAGCCTGCTGGGCTTTTTCATCCTGCCCGGCATTGCCCTGCGCATCGCCAATCAGAAGCTGGCCGAATACGCCACGGTGCCGGCCAGAATCGAACGTCTGGAGCTCAATCCCTTCAGCCTTGAGCTGAGCGTCTGGGGCCTGAACATCGGCACACCGGGCAAAGAACAGGTAGCGTTTGAAAAACTCTACGCCAACCTGCAACTCGACAGCCTGTGGAGCGGCGCTCTGCATTTGCTGGATGTCGAGCTGGTCAAAGCGAAAACCGAGCTGTTGTTCGATAAAAAGGGCCAGCTCAACCTGAGCCAGCTGTTCAAAATGCCCGCCGCACAACCGGCACCTGAACAGGCGTCCCCCAGCGAGCCGTTCGCCTTGCGCATCGGGCGTATCAAGATGGTCGATGGGTATGTGCACTTTCGCGACGAGCGTCCCGGCGACCCTATCGAATTTTTGTACGACAAGCTGAACCTGGAACTGAAAAACCTCAGCACCCTGCCTGAAGACCACGCCGACGCGACGCTGGTCGCCATCGGCCCCGACGGAGGCCAGATCGATTGGGAGGGACGTATCGGTCTGTCGCCCATCGCCTCCGAAGGCACGCTGAAAATCACCGACAGCAAGATGAAGCTGTGGTGGCCGTATGTGCGCGACGCGGTGCCGCTGGCCTTGCAGGATGGCCGCCTGAGCCTGAGCACGGCCTACACCCTCAGCTTTGCCAAAGACACAGAATTGAAACTGACCAATACCCACGCCAGCGTGGCGGGACTGTCGATCAATGCCGCCGACGGCCGTTCGCTGGTGCGCTTGCAGCAACTGGACATCAGTGACAGCTCGCTGGACCTGGCCCGCCAGCAAGTGGTCATCGGCAAAGTGCGCAGCCAGAAGCTGGAAACCTGGGCCGCGCGCGAAGCCGATGGGCAACTGGACTGGCAGAAGCTGTTCGCCAGCCAGCCGAGCAAAAACGCCCCTGCCCCCGCCAAGCCGGCGGTCGACGAAAAAGCCCCCGAACCGGCCAAAAAGCCAGCACCGACTGCGCCGGGCAAACCCTGGCAAGTGCTGGTGCGCGATGTGCAACTGCGCAATTATCAGGTTCACCTGGCCGACCGCGTACCCGCCGAGCCCGTGGCACTGGAAATGGGGCCGCTTAACGTCGACCTGCAGAATTTCGACAGCCTGAACAAGTCGCCTTTCAAGGTACGGCTCGACACCGGGCTGGGCAAGCAAGGCAAGCTGACCGCCGCCGGCGACGTCAATCTGGCCCCGGTCAACGCCCGCTTGCAGGTCACCACCCAGGACATTGACCTGCGTGTGGCGCAGGCCTATATCAGCCCGTTCATTCGCCTTGAACTGCGCAGCGGCATGTTGGGCAGCGATCTGGTAGTCGATCTGCAAGGCACCGAGCCACTGGCCTTGAGCATCACCGGTAAAGCGCAGGTCAACCAGTTACATACCCTGGACACCCTCAAGCAGCGCGACTTCGTCAAATGGGAAAATCTCACGGTCGACGACCTCAGCTACAAGCATGGCCAAGGCCTGTCGATCGGCCGGGTCAATCTGCAGCAGCCGTATGCACGCTTCATGATCAACGAAGATCGCACCACCAACGTCGATGATCTGCTGATTCCGCAACCGGCCGACGCGAAACCAGAGCCGCGCGATATGCGCACCGTCAGCACCGAGAAGCCATTGGGTATCCATGTCGGCGAGGTGAATATCAAGGACGGCTCGGCGTATTTCGCCGACTTTACCCTGACCCCCAACTTCGCCACGGCCGTGCAGCAGCTCAATGGCCGCATCGGCACCATCGACAACCAGCAGACCAAGCCTGCGCCGGTCAATATCGAAGGCAAGGTCGACCGCTATGCACCGGTGACCATCAAGGGCGGCCTCAATCCATTCGACCCGATGGCCAGCCTCGACATCGCCGCCAGTTTCAAGCGCGTCGAATTGACCACCCTGACGCCCTATTCCGGCAAATTTGCCGGCTTCCGCATTCGCAAGGGCCGGCTCAATCTGGACCTGCATTACCTGATCACCAAAGGTCAGCTCAAGGCCGAAAACAAAGTGCTGGTCGAGCAACTGCAACTGGGTGAAAAGGTCGAAAGCCCGGATGCCGTGGACTTGCCAATTCGTCTGGCCGTGGCCTTGCTCAAAGATACCGAAGGGCGGATTTCGCTTGAACTGCCGCTTGAAGGCGACCTGAACAATCCGCAGTTCAGCGTCATGCCAATCGTCTGGCAGACCCTGCGCAACCTGGTTCTGCGTGCAGCACAATCGCCATTCAAGTTCATTGGCGGACTGGTCGCCGGCGGTGGCTCGCAGGATCTGGGCAATGTGCTGTTCGATCCGGGTTCCAGTACGTTGACCGTCCAGGCGCAGCAGGCACTGGACAAGCTGGCTGTCGGACTCAGTGAACGGCCGACCCTGCGCCTGGAGATCGAAGGCACCAGTGCTGCCGACAGCGACGGCCCGTTACTGGCCCGCCAGCGCCTGGAGCGCGAATACCAGTTCACCTGGTACAAGATTCTGCAACGCCGAGGTGACAAGGTGCCAGCGCGGGCCGGCTTGCTGGAGGTGCCGGAAGACGAAAAGGCGCCGATGCTCGATGGCATTTACCGCGCGCGCCTCAAACAGCAGCCGCCGGCGCAGTGGGCCGATCTGGGCAAGGAGGAGCGCCAGAACCAGCTACGCAATGCCGTGCTGCAGTTCTGGAGCAAAAATGAGGTACTGTTGCGCGAGCTGGGCCAGGACCGGGCCAGCAGCATCAAGGATTATCTGGTCGACAAGGGCAAGCTTGCAGACGAGCGGGTGTATTTCATCGATGCCCAGCTCGGCAAGGCTCAACCTGATGGCCGGGTGATCACGCCCTTGCACCTCGATAGCGAGTAGCCTCTTTGAACCATCGCCTTGTCCGTTTCGCCCTGTTGAGTGTGCTGGCTGGCGCCGGTATCGGCCAGGCACAGGCCTCGACCATGCGCTGCAACAGTCAGTTGATCAGCGTGGGCGATCATGCGTTCGAGGTGCAGAAGAAATGCGGACCACCTGCCAGCCAGGCGACGATAGGCTCCAGAGAAAACTTCAGCCGCAATTTCCGGCACTCCGAGCAGGTGTTGGTCGAAGAATGGATCTACGGGCCCGATCACGGCATGTACCGCTACCTGCGCTTTGAAGGCGGTCGCCTGACACGGATCGAGAGCAGGCGCGGCCAATAATCCCGCGTCCACAATAGAACAGGCCCCGACTCGAAAGCCGGGGCCTGTAATGACCACATCCATATGGTCGGTCGCATGAACCTTCTCTCATTCAGTCGAACACCTCCCTGGCGCTCGACTGTCTTTCAGAGGGTCATAGTCGATAATGCTTAGTCAGCTTTCAGGCCATCAGCCGATACAGCTGTAACGCCCTTGATGTTCTTGGCGATGCTGACTGCCTGTTTTTTCTGTGCTTCGGTCACTTTCACGTCCGAAGACAGGGAAACCACACCTTTGTTGGTTTCAACAGTGATGTCCGAGCCTGGAATGCCTTTCTCGGTCAGCAGATCGGCTTTGACCTTGGTGGTGATCCAGGTGTCGCTGCCTTCTTGCTTGGCATGATCGACGGTGTCAGCGGCAGCCAGCATCATTGGCGCCTGGGTAGCCTGGTTGGCGGTCTGGGCGAATGCGCCACCGGCCATGGTCAGAGTCAGGGCAGTGGCAGCAGCGATAGCGAACTTCTTCATACGATAACTCCTGTTTTTCTCAAAAACTGCGCTCACGTTGTAGCGCAGGGTTAACAGGTATATCGCAAGCGCTGTGCCAGTTTTAACCAAGGAATAAAACCCTTAAAAATCAATGAGTTGTATTTTTTTAAAAATTTCATCATCGTGCAGTTTGCCCGTTTGCTCTCGTGCACGCATGCAAGATGCAAGTTTTAAAAAGTTCCCTGTTTATCCCTCAAAATCCTGCGCTCAACGACGCCGTCAACGAGGCCGGCTCACCGGCATAGTTACCGGCACTGGCGATGGTTTCGATGTAGTCGCGATCGGTGACGT
This sequence comes from Pseudomonas sp. 3A(2025), assembly GCF_054589175.1. NCBI lineage: Bacteria > Pseudomonadati > Pseudomonadota > Gammaproteobacteria > Pseudomonadales > Pseudomonadaceae > Pseudomonas > Pseudomonas sp. 3A(2025). The sequence goes on from NZ_BAAILM010000113.1 coordinate 977,171, forward strand.
TGCGCGCATTCAGCGAGACCCGCACCTGATCGTTGATGTCGTAGAACAGGCTCATGTCGATGCGACCGTAGCCGCTGGCGCTGTAGCTGTTGGCCAGATTGCCCTGGCGCTTGCCGGCAAACACCACGCCAGCGCCCATGCCCAGGCCGCGTAACGCACCGCTCTGTAACTGGTAACTGGACCACAACGAGCCGCTGACCACCGGTATGCCTTCCAGCCGGTTGCCTTCTTCGAGCTGGGTGTCCTTGACCAGTTTGGCGTCGAGTACGGCGATGTTGCCGATCACATTCCAGCCCTCGCTTATTTCGCCGCTGACATCCAGTTCCAGGCCGCGCACGCGTTGTTCACCGGTCTGGATCGAATAGCTGCTGTCGGTGGAGTCAGTGGTCGACAGGTTCTGGCGGGTGATTTCGAACGCCGCCAGCGTGGCACTCAGGCGCTCGGGAATCAGGTCGTATTTGGCGCCGATTTCATACTGCTTGCCGGTTTCGGGGTCAAGCACACGGCCATTGCGGGTCAGGCGGTTCTGCGGCGCAAACGAGGTGCTGTAGCTGGCGTACAGGGCCAGGCGCTCGGTGGGCTGATAGACGATGCCGGCACGCGGCGAGGTGTCCGAAGGGTCGATATCGATGTCGCTGTAACTGCCGGTGGCGGTGTAGCTGCGATTACGCTGGTCGACCTTGTCCCAGCGCACGCCCAACAGTAGCTTCCATTGCTCGCTGAGGTCGATCTGGTCCTGCAGGTACAGCCCGTAGCTGCTTTGCCTGAAATCGGTGTCTTCGCCAAAGGTAAACGGGCCGGGTGCGGCGCCGTATACCGGGTTGTAGATGTCCAGCGGTGCCAGGTTGGCGCGCAGCATGGTCACCCGTCGCGTGCCCCTGACCGTCTCGACGCCGCCAAGCACTTGATGCTGCAAACCCAGCGTATCGAAATCGGCGATGGCTTCAAACTGGGCGCTCAGCGATCTGGCCGACTCATCGAAGTCGGTGGCGCGCCGCTGCGTGGTGCGGCCATCGCTCTGCAGGCTTTGCTGGGAGACGTTGAGCATGTCTTTGTTGGAGCGGTCCCAACGAGTCACTTGCCGCAAGGTCAGCCAATCGCTGGCGTCATGTTCGATACGCACCCAGGCGGCAGTCTTGTCGCTTTCGGCACGCGACCAGGGCTCTTCGAGAAACAGTTTCGAGCGCGAGTCGACCTTACCATTGATGGCCAGCAGGCCACGATCGTACTGGGCGTCGGTTTCAGTGTATTCCAGGCCCATTTCCACCCGCGTGTATTCGCTCGGCTCCCAGAGCAGCGTGGGGGCGATGAAACGCCGGTGACTGTCGCGATACAGGTCACGAAAGCTGCCTTCGGTCTGGGTGGCGATGGCCAGGCCGCCGGCCAGCGAATGCCCGGTGTCGAGCGGTCCGCTGACATAGGCCTGCAAGCGCCGAAAATCCCATGACCCCACCTGCGCCTTGACCTGCCCTTGAGCGGTATGGCTCGGTTTGCGGGTTACCAGATTGATCAGACCACCCGGATTGCCGCGCCCGTACAGCACCGAAGCCGGGCCCTTGAGCACTTCGACCCGTTCGATATTGCTCAGGTCGCTGAGGATTTCCGGGCGTACCACCAACGAGTTGGTCAGCATGCCGTCGACCGCATAGGTGGTGTTCTGGAAACCGCGAATGAAAAAGCTCTCGGTGGTGCCGCCATGGGTGTTGCCGCGCTGAATGCTGCTGACGTTGCTCAGCGCATCCCCAAGGCTGGTGAGTTGCTGGTCTTCGATGACCTGACGCGACACCACCTGAATCGACTGCGGGATGTCGCGCAACGGCGTGTCGGTCTTGGTCCCGGTGCTGCTGCGCGACACGCTGTAGCCTTCGACCGGGCCGATGGCGCGGCTACCGTCGTGCAGCCCGGCAATCGTCGTCGCGTCCAGTTGCAGGGCTGCACCTGGAACCGGCAGCGGCCGCAATGTCCAGGTATTGCCGGCCTGTGGCACCGCCTCCAGGCCCGTACCACGTAATAACTGGGCAAAGCCTTGCACGGTGCCCCACTCCCCATGTAAACCGGGGCTGCGCAGGTTGAGCGCCACGTTCGGGTCAATCGGCAGCGTGACCCCGGCCTTGGCGGCGAACGTCGCCAGGGTGTCGCTCAAGGCGCCAGCGGGAATGTCGTAGCTCTGAGTATGAGCCTGGGTTTGAGCCTGGGCCGGCGCGGTCAGGCCAATAGCGACGAGAACGGCCAGGCTAAAGATAGGGGTTGGGGTTGGCATGCAAGGGGTCCTGAGCACGTGATAATCCGGATTCAGCAGGGAGGACACGCCACAGGTAAAAAACACGACAGGGTTTTTCCGGTTTTTTTGCAGAACGTCAGGCAGGTTCCAGCGTGACCCAATAGCGCGTGACATAGCGCACCCTGACCGGCAGGGTCAGGGCAACCGCCGCCAGCGCAGTGTCGGTGTCCTGCAACTGGAAGGCGCCAGAGATCAGTAAATCGGCCACCTGCGACTCACAGCGCGTCCAGCCGCGCCGGTAGCGGCCCAGCTCACTGACGAAGTCGCCCAAACGCATGCGGTTGACGCGCAATACACCCTCGACCCAGTCGATGCCCTGCCCGCCGTCAGACAGCAACTGCACCTGCGTGTCGCTGATGAGTGCCTGCTGGCCGGCCAGCACCTGCAAGCCTGATACCGGGGCCTGATGTGGGACCGCCACGACCTTGCCCTCCAGCACCTGCAACCGGTCGTGATCGTCGAGCTGGCGAACCGAAAAGCGCGTGCCCAGCGGCTGGTAATTACCGCGCACCGACTCGACCGAAAAGGGTCTGGCATCCTGGCTGCCGGTACTGACGAAGAGCTCGCCCCGTCTCAGTACCAGCATGCGTTCGCTGGCGGTGTAGCGGATGTCGATGGCAGTGTCGGTATTCAGGCAAATCTCGGTGCCGTCGCTCAAAGTCATGGTGCGCCGCTCGCCGACGCGGGTGCTGGCATCGGCGGTCAGTGAAATGACTGTCGGGCTGCGCGCAGCAACGAATCCAAACGAGCCAATGACCACCATAGAGGTCAATGCCTTGAGTGCCGAGCGGCGCTTGAGGCTGGTGCTATGCGCCAGCGTCGTACGCCCCAGGGCCGGCGGAATACTGTGCAGTTGCTCGCTGAAACGGCTCGCCAGTTGCCAGGCGCGCTCATGGTCGCTGTGCGCCCGACGCCATTGCGTGCATGCCTGCTGATCATGCTCGGTGGCGGTCGGCGATTGCAGGCGCAGAAACCAGGCCGCGGCCTGTCGGGCGATCTTGCGATCAATGGGGGCGGTGTTGGTGCTCATGCGGCATGACCCGACGCCAGCACGATGCACTCTTCAAAGCCTTGCAGCAGGTAGCGCTGTACGGTGCGCACGCTGACACTCAGCACGTCGGCAATTTCTTCCTGGGTGTAGCCTTCGAGTTGCGACATCAGGAACGCCTGCCGTGCCTTGGCCGACAAGGCGGCCAGCACTTGATCGACTTCATGCAACGCTTCAAGAATGGCGGCCCGGGATTCGGCGCTGGGTGCTTCTTGTTCCGGCATGCTGGCCAGCGCTTCGAGCCAGGCCTCTTCCAGCGAGCGGCGGCGATACAGATTGGCCAGCAGGCGCTTGGCGATGGTCGCCAGGTAGGCACGCGGCTCACTCAGGTCATCGGCCGGGTACGGTGAGGTCAGCAGACGTACAAAGGTGTCCTGGCTCAGGTCGGCGGCATCGCAGCGATTGCCGACGCGACGGCTCAGCCAGCCGGTCAGCCAGGCATGGTGAGCGCTGTACAGCCGTTGAACGGGAGCATGATCGGCAGGCGTCGACATGGCGTGAATAAGCTTGGTGATGAGAATGTATCTCAGTTTATACAGTTCATCATCGTGCCAGCAATCGGCATGCTTCGCATGTGCGCCTGAAGGTGGCGCATAAAAAAATCCGCGACCATCACTGATCGCGGATTTTTCAGGCAACGCGGCGTCATGCAGACGCCGGCTGACGGGGTTACATCAAACGCCGGACGCTTTGGCAGCGGCTACGTCTTTGATCGACAGCTTGATACGGCCGCGGTTGTCCACGTCCAGTACCAGGACTTCAACTTCCTGACCTTCCTTGAGGATGTCGGTCACTTTCTCGACGCGGGCGTCGCTCAGCATCGAGATGTGAACCAGACCGTCCTTGCCAGGCAGGATGTTGACGAAGGCGCCGAAGTCGACGATGCGCTCGACCTTGCCGACGTAGATCTTGCCGATTTCGGCTTCGGCAGTGATGCCCAGAACGCGCTGGCGAGCAGCCTCGGCCGCTTCCTTGGTTTCACCGAAGATCTTGATCGAACCGTCGTCTTCGATATCGATCGAAGCCTTGGTTTCTTCGCAGATTGCACGGATGGTTGCACCACCCTTGCCGATGACGTCACGGATCTTGTCGGTGTCGATCTTCATCGCGATCATGGTCGGCGCGTTGGCCGACAGTTCGCTGCGCGACTGGCCGATGATCTGGTTCATCTGGCCGAGGATGTTCAGGCGAGCTTCCAGGGCCTGGCCCAGGGCGATCTCCATGATCTCTTCGGTGATGCCCTTGATCTTGATGTCCATCTGCAGCGCAGTGACACCCTTGGACGTACCGGCAACCTTGAAGTCCATGTCGCCCAGGTGGTCTTCGTCACCCAGGATGTCGGTCAGAACGGCGAACTTGCCGCCTTCCTTGACCAGGCCCATGGCGATACCGGCAACCGGCGCCTTGACCGGCACACCGGCGTCCATCAGGGCCAGCGAAGCGCCGCAGACCGAAGCCATGGAGCTGGAACCGTTGGACTCGGTGATTTCCGATACCACGCGAATGGTGTATGGGAATACGTCGGCGCCAGGCAGCATGGCCTGGATGCTGCGACGGGCCAGACGGCCGTGGCCGATTTCACGACGACCAGCGCCGCCCATGCGACCACACTCGCCCACCGAGAACGGAGGGAAGTTGTAGTGCAGCATGAAGCTGTCTTTTTTCTCGCCTTCAAGGGTGTCGAGCAGTTGCGCGTCACGGGCAGTACCCAGCGTGGCAACGACCAGCGCCTGGGTTTCGCCACGGGTGAACAGTGCCGAACCGTGAGTCTTGGGCAGCACACCGACTTCGATGTTCAGCGGACGTACGGTGCGGGTGTCACGGCCGTCGATACGCGGCTTGCCGTTGACGATGTTCTCGCGCACGGTGCGGTATTCGATTTCACCGAAAGCGGCTTTGACTTCGCTGGCAGTCGGGCTGCCTTCTTCGGCGGCCAGTTTGGCAACGATCTGCTCGCGCAGTTCGCCCAGACGGGCATAGCGGTCGGCTTTGACAGTGATGGTGTAGGCGTCGGAGATCGCGTCGCCGAACTCGGCACGGATGGCGCCCAGCAGCTCGGTGGCCTCAGCCTTTGGCTGCCAGTTCCACAGCGGCTTGGCGGCTTCGGCGGCCAGTTCCTTGACGGCGTTGATCACCACCTGGAATTCGTCGTGGGCGAACAGTACGGCGCCCAGCATCTGGTCTTCGGTCAGCTCTTTGGCTTCCGATTCAACCATCAGAACGGCTTCGGAAGTACCGGCCACGACCATGTCCAGGCTCGAAGCCTGCAGTTGCTCGTAAGTCGGGTTCAGCAGGTAGCCGGTGCTCTCGTGGAATGCAACGCGGGCAGCGCCGACAGGACCGTCGAAAGGAATGCCGGAGATGGCGAGGGCGGCCGAGGTACCGATCATGGCAGCGATGTCCGGATCGGTTTTCTTGCTGGTCGACACGACGGTGCAGACGACCTGGACTTCGTTCATGAAGCCTTCAGGGAACAGCGGACGGATCGGACGGTCGATCAGTCGCGAAGTCAGGGTTTCCTTCTCGGAAGGACGGCCTTCACGCTTGAAGAAACCGCCAGGGATCTTGCCGGCGGCGTAGGTTTTTTCCTGGTAGTGCACGGACAGCGGGAAGAAGCCCTTGCTCGGGTCCGCATGCTTGGCGCCCACTACGGTCACCAATACGCTGACGTCGTCGTCAACGGTGACCAGTACTGCGCCCGAAGCCTGACGAGCAATGCGGCCTGTCTCCAGGGTGATGGTCGACTGACCAAACTGAAACTTCTTGATTACCGGGTTCACGGTTTCCTACCTTATTTGCGACTTTTGGGGGAACTGGTTTCTTGCGAATTCTTGGGCCTGGCGGGGTATCGGCCCCTTCCACAGTCCAGATAAAACTTGAGGCTGGAAGCCTGCCAGGCTCACCGGTCGAACCGATGAGCCCAGGCAGGCAACCAACCTCAGATTCCTGCTCGCCGATGCGTGTCCGGTCTCATCGAAAAGACCCGCACAAGCCGAAGCAGGAGAAGCGCCACATCGCTATTAGCGACGCAGGCCCAGACGACCGATCAGGGTGCTGTAACGGCTTACGTCTTTGCCTTTCAGGTAGTCCAGCAGCTTGCGACGCTGGTTTACCATGCGGATCAGACCACGACGGGAGTGGTGATCTTTACCGTTGGCTTTGAAGTGGCCTTGCAGCTTGTTGATGTTGGCGGTCAGCAGTGCAACTTGCACTTCTGGCGAACCAGTATCACCTGGAGCTTGCTGGTAGTCGGTTACGATCTGAGCTTTATCTTCAACGCTGAGTGCCATGTGGGCAATCCTTCAAGTCTAAGGAAGCGTCCTGCAACAGACGCATCCAACAGGCCGAGGCTAATACCTCGTATTAAATAATGAGATGTGACCGTGCCTGTTGACAGCCACCCTCGTCCCTCGCTTCAACCGGACAAGCCGGTCGTTGCGCGGGTTTTCGGTCACTCTGACCGAATCAGCCGACGCGGCGCAATGCGCCCGTCTTCGCTCACTTCACCGATTCCGATGAAGCGTCCTTCGTGATCCTGCACCCGCACCATACCGAATTTCGGCGCGTCCGGGGCCCTGACTGGCTGACCATGCAACCAGTAGAACGCACTGTGTTCGGAAAACTTCAACAGTGGCCAGTCCTGCAACCCGCTGTCCGATGGCATCAGGAAGCGATCGATCGCTTCGTTGCCGCCGTCGGCATGGGCCTGTTCGAGCTCTTCCAGCGTGACCGTCTGGGCCAGCGTGAAAGGACCGGCCTGAGTGCGTCGCAGTTCAGCGACATACGCACCACAACCCAGTTGCTCACCGATATCTTCCACCAGGGTACGGATATAGGTGCCTTTACTGCAGTCCACGGACAGCCTGGCGGTGTCGCCTTCGCTCGCCAGCAATTCCAGGCGCGCAATAGTAACAGAACGCGGTTCGCGCTCCACTACTTCCCCTGCACGCGCCAGCTTGTACAGCGGCTGGCCATCGCGCTTGAGGGCCGAGTACATCGGCGGTATCTGGCTGATTTGACCACGAAATCGTGGCAAAGCCGCTTCGATATCCGCGCGACCAACGGTCACAGGCCGCTCCACCAATACGTCGCCTTCGGCGTCACCCGTGGTAGTGGTCTTGCCCAGTTGCATCAGGGTTTCGTAGGACTTGTCCGAATCGAGCAGGTACTGCGAGAACTTGGTTGCCTCGCCGAAGCACAACGGCAACACACCGCTGGCCAGCGGATCGAGGCTGCCGGTGTGCCCGGCCTTCTCGGCATTGAGCAGCCAGCGTACCTTTTGCAGGGCCGCATTGGAGGTGAACCCCAAGGGCTTGTCGAGCAGAATGATCCCGCTGACGTTACGGCGGATACGTTTGACCTGGGCCACCCGTTACTCCTTGGAATCGTCTGAGGCGGCATCGCTCTGATGCTGGCTGTCTTCGGCCACGGCACGCTCGATCAACGACGAGAGGTGAGCGCCACGCACCACGCTTTCATCGTAATGGAAGTGCAATTGCGGCACGCTGCGCAGTTTCATTTCGCGGCCCAGTTGCATGCGCAGGAAGCCGGCGGCGGTGTTGAGCACCTTGATGCTTTGTGCGATGGCTGCGGCATCGTCCTGGCCCATCACGGTCACGTAAATCTTGGCGTGACCGACATCGCGGCTGACATCCACGGCGGTGATGGTGACCAGACCGACGCGCGGGTCTTTGACTTCACGGCGGATCAGTTGCGCCAGCTCGCGCTGCATCTGATCGCCAATGCGTTGGGTACGGCTATATTCTTTGGCCATGCTTGATACCTGTTACTGACCCGGGCACAAACCCTGACGGTCTGAAAGCGGCAAACGCCCGGCCTGACGTAAGTCAGACCGGGCGTTGCGTTCAGCTCGCGACACGGTACAGACGCACCGTGTCCGAAGCCTGCGGTTTAGAGGCTGCGAGCAACCTGGACCTTCTCGAAGACTTCGATCTTGTCACCGACCTTGACGTCGTTGTAGCTCTTGACGCCAATACCGCATTCCATGCCGTTACGCACTTCAGCAGCGTCGTCCTTGAAGCGGCGCAGCGATTCCAGCTCGCCTTCGAAGATAACGATGTCTTCACGCAGTACACGGATCGGACGGTTACGGTAGACCGTACCCTCGATAACCATACAGCCTGCGATCGCACCGAACTTCGGCGAACGAAACACGTCACGCACTTCGGCGATGCCCAGGATGTTCTCGCGAACATCGCTGCCCAGCATACCGGTCAGGGCTTTCTTGACGTCTTCGATGATGTCGTAGATTACGTTGTAGTAACGCATATCCAGACCTTCCTGCTCGACGATCTTGCGCGCACCGGCATCGGCACGCACGTTGAAGCCGAACAGAACAGCGCTGGAGGCCAGTGCCAGGTTGGCGTCGCTTTCGGTGATACCACCGACACCGCCACCAATGACGCGGACCTGCACTTCATCGTTACCCAGACCACCCAAGGCACCTTGCAGGGCCTCGAGGGAACCACGGACGTCGGATTTGAGGACGATGTTGAGCGTCTTCTTCTCTTCCTGACCCATGTTCTCGAAGATGTTTTCCAGCTTGCCAGCATGTGCGCGAGCCAGTTTGACTTCGCGGAACTTGCCTTGACGGAACAGCGCGACTTCACGGGCTTTCTTCTCGTCAGCCAGTACAGTCATCTCGTCACCGGCTTCCGGCGTGCCGTCCAGGCCGAGAATCTCGACAGGGATCGACGGACCGGCTTCCTTCACAGGCTTGCCGTTTTCGTCGAGCATGGCGCGGATACGGCCGAAGTTCGAACCGATCAGGGCCATGTCGCCCTGGCGCAGCGTACCGTCCTGAACCAGAACGGTGGCTACCGGGCCACGGCCCTTGTCCAGACGCGATTCGACGACGACACCACGGCCAGGAGCCGATGGCGTGGCCTTGAGTTCGAGAACCTCGGCCTGCAGCAGAACGGCTTCGAGCAGTTCGTCGACACCGGTACCCATTTTCGCGGAGACCGGAACGAACGGCGTATCACCGCCCCACTCTTCTGACGTTACGCCGTAGATCGACAGCTCGCTGCGAATGCGATCCAGGTCTGCACCCGGCTTGTCGATCTTGTTCACCGCAACCACCAGCGGCACGCCAGCAGCCACGGCGTGCTGAACGGCTTCGATGGTTTGCGGCATCACGCCGTCGTCGGCCGCGACCACCAGGATCACGATGTCGGTCGCCTTGGCACCGCGGGCACGCATGGCGGTAAACGCCGCGTGACCCGGGGTGTCGAGGAAGGTGACCATGCCGCGCTCGGTTTCTACGTGGTAGGCACCGATGTGCTGGGTGATACCACCGGCCTCGCCAGCAGCGACCTTGGCACGACGAATGTAGTCGAGCAGGGACGTCTTGCCGTGGTCAACGTGACCCATTACGGTCACAACCGGAGCACGGGAGAAGGTTTCACCTTCGAATTTCAGGGACTCGGCCAGCGATTCTTCGAGGGCGTTGTCGCTGACCAGCGTGACCTTGTGGCCCAGCTCTTCGGCGATCAGGTGAGCAGTTTCCTGATCCAGCACCTGGTTGATGGTCACTGGAGTGCCCATCTTGAACATGAACTTGATGACTTCTGCAGCCTTGACCGACATCTTCGCGGCCAGCTCGCCCACGGTGATGGTCTCGCCGATAGCGACGTCGCGAATGACCGGACCGGTCGGCGCCTGGAAGCCATGCGCATTGCGCTTCTTCAGCTTCGACTTGCCACGGCCGCCACGGCGGAAGCCGTCGCTTTCTTCATCGGTGGTACGCGGTGCAACACGCACTGCTGGCGCCTTGTCCTTGCTCGACGGACGATGCGGGGCGCTTTTGCGCTCGCCATCGCCACGCGGGGCACGGTCGTCGCCACCACGCGAAGGAGCCTTGTCCGGACGACGCTCTTCGCGCTTGCGCACTTCGATGGTCGTTGGTGCCGGGGCGCCGTTAGCGTTGGCAGCGCCAGACACATCACGTGCAGGCTCTGGAGCTGCAGCGCGCGGTGCCGGTGCTTCGGCAGGCTTGCTGGCCGGTGCCGGAGCCTGGGCCGCAGGTGCGGCAGCCAAAGGCTGACGACGGGCCTGGTCTTCACCACGACGCTTGGCTTCTTCAGCCTCGGCCTTTTGACGGGCTGCGTTTTCTACCGCACGGCGCTCTTCCAGCTCGCGCTTGCGCTCGGCTTCGATTTCTTCGGCGCTGCGCTGCACGAAGACTTTCTTCTTGCGTACTTCAACGCTAATGCTCTTGCTGCCGGCAACACGCAGGGTGCTGGTGGTCTTGCGCTGCAAGGTAATCTTGCGCGGCTCTTCCACTTTAGCCTTGTGGCTGCTTTTCAAGTGAGTCAGCAACGATTGCTTCTCACTGTCGGACACGTGTTCCTCGGCGGCGGTGTGCGGCAGACCTGCCTCACGCATCTGCTGCAGCAGGCGCTCTACCGGTGTTTTGACCTCATCGGCCAGTTGTTTCACCGTGACTTGCGTCATGCACTTCTCTCCTCAGGCCGCGCCTGTTACTCGAACCAATGGGCTCGGGCGGCCATGATCAACTTGCCGGCACGATCATCGTCAATGCCGTCGATGTCGAGCAGGTCATCTATAGACTGCTCGGCCAGGTCTTCGCGGGTAATTACGCCGCGCACCGCCAGTTCCATCGCCAAATCCTTGTCCATACCCTCAAGCGAGAGCAGGTCTTCGGCCGGATGGGCGTCTGCCAGCTTTTCCTCAGTAGCGATGGCTTTGGTCAACAAGCGATCCTTGGCACGAGCACGAAGCTCATTGACAATATCTTCGTCAAAGCCGTCGATGTTGAGCATTTCTTCCAACGGTACGTAGGCAATTTCTTCCAGGCTGGTGAAGCCTTCATCAACCAGTACCTGCGCCAGTTCTTCGTCGACTTCCAGCTCGTCGATGAAGTTGCGCAGAATGTCACCGGTCTCTGCCTGCTGCTTGGCCTGAATATCGGACTCGGTCATCACGTTGAGCGTCCAGCCGGTCAACTGACTGGCCAGGCGTACGTTCTGTCCGCCACGACCAATCGCTTGCGCCAGGTTGTCCGCGCCAACAGCGATATCCATTGCATGGGCATCTTCATCGACGATGATTGCCGCTACTTCAGCAGGGGACATTGCATTGATCACAAACTGTGCCGGGTTATCGTCCCACAGCACAATATCCACACGCTCGCCACCCAGCTCGCCGGAAACAGCCTGGACACGCGAACCGCGCATGCCGATGCAGGCGCCTTGCGGGTCGATGCGTTTGTCCTTGGAGCGAACAGCGATTTTTGCACGCGAACCCGGGTCACGGGAGGCAGCCATCACCTCGATCAGACCTTCAGCGATTTCCGGAACTTCGATACGGAAAAGCTCAATCAGCATTTCTGGCGCAGTACGCGACAGAATCAGCTGCGGGCCACGGTTTTCGGTGCGAATTTCTTTAAGCAGTGCCCGTACACGAACACCGACCCGGAATGTCTCGCGGGAGATGATGTCTTCGCGTGCCAGCAAGGCTTCGGCATTGTTGCCCAGGTCAACGATGACATTGTCACGCGTCACCTTCTTTACAGTGCCGGAAATGATTTCGCCCAACCGCTCGCGATAGGCGTCGACAACCTGGGCACGTTCAGCTTCACGAACCTTCTGCACGATGACCTGTTTGGCCGTTTGCGCAGCGATACGACCGAACTCGATGGACTCGATTTTTTCTTCGATCACTTCACCGGCAACAGCGCCCGGCTTGTGCGCCTGGGCCTGGTCTACCGCATATTGGTGTGCCGGATCGTCGAGGTCTTCGTCTTCGACCACAGTCCAGCGACGGAATGTTTCGTAATTACCTGTGTGGCGGTTGATTTCAACACGCACATCCACTTCATCTTCGTAGCGCTTCTTGGTGGCTGTAGCGAGTGCCAGCTCCAGCGCTTCAAAAATAACACCGGCCGGTACACCCTTTTCATTGGATACCGACTCAACTACCAGCAGTACTTCTTTGCTCATCGTACGCCTCGCCTTTCGCAAGCCATTGGATCCGCGGGATCCGCAGCATCTGGCACGTTTCAGTCAAACGCGGGAATAATGTTGGCTTTGTCGATCAGGTCGATCGGCAACAGATACTCGTTACTGTCGACCTGCACCACGACATCCTGCTCCTCCACCCCGCGGAGAACGCCTTGAAAGTTGCGCCGTCCCTCAAATGGAGAACGCAGCTTTATTTTCACTTGTTGCCCGGCGTGCGCCGCAAACTGCTCAATGCTGAACAGAGGACGATCCATGCCAGGCGAGGACACTTCCAGGGTGTATTCAGAGCTGATTGGATCTTCTACATCCAACACACCACTGATTTGGCGACTGACGATTTCGCAGTCATCCACCAGAATGCCGTCTTCTTTGTCGATATAAATGCGCAGCAGCGAATGCCGGCCTTGGGAAATGAATTCGATTCCCCAGCATTGATAGCCAAGCGCTTCAACCACTGGGGCCAGTAGGGCCTGCAACTGTTCCAGCTTGCTCGACATCTGAACCCCCTCGTGCATGCTTTAGAAATAAAAAAATGGGCAAAAGCCCATCACTGAAGACGCCGCTGAACACCGGCGTCATGTTCTGTACAGCTAGCAAAAAGCCCCTTAAAAGGGGCTTCGCTAAAACTGGTTGCGGGAGCTGGATTTGAACCAACGACCTTCGGGTTATGAGCCCGACGAGCTACCAGACTGCTCCATCCCGCGACAAAGCTGGGGCCGGATTATACGACTGATACCTTGGCAGGTCAATCGAACATCCGCCCACAAGAAAGCCCGCTAATGCGGGCTTTCCTGCTAATTGGTACCGAGAAGGGGACTCGAACCCCTACACCCTATGGGCACAACCACCTCAAGGTTGCGTGTCTACCAATTCCACCACCTCGGCATAACTCTTTTGGCGATCTCTACAAACACCGCCTGAAATCTGTATTACTGCAAACTTTTACTTCTGTGCTGGAGCGGCAGGAACATCAGCTGGAGTAGCGGCTGGCTTCTGACCTTCAAGCATCGGCACATCATCTGAGGCTGGCTTTTGCTTGATTTCCATTACAGCTGGATCTGGCAAACCGACCTGATCAAACTGCTGAGCTTTTTCTTTAGCAAAGTAGCCTAAGCCCAAGCTAGTTATGAAAAAACATGCAGCGAGTATAGCAGTAAACTTACTCAGAAAGGTAGCACTTCCTTGGCCTCCGAAGACAGTATTTGATGCACCCGCACCAAAAGAAGCTCCAGCCTCTGCACCTTTACCCTGCTGCATCAGAACCAGGGCAACAACACCCAGTGCACCCAGCAGATGAAAAACGACTACGACTGTTTCCAGCATTTTTTCAGTTTCCCGCGGCGCGACAGATCGCACCGAATTCATCTGCATTCAGGGAGGCGCCACCTACAAGCCCCCCATCGATATCCGGCATGCTGAACAACTCGGCCGCATTGGCCGCCTTGACGCTGCCGCCATATAGAAGCCGCACGCCTTGCGCGACTTCAGGATTCTCTTTTGCCAACTGCGCACGAATCGCTGCGTGCACGTCTTGCGCTTGCTCAGGCGTTGCGGTCAACCCGGTGCCGATGGCCCAGACAGGCTCATAAGCGATTACAGCATTGACCAGCGCTTCAATACCAAACGCCTTGATGACACTGTCAAGCTGCTGCCCGACCACTTCAAGCGTTTGTTGCGCCTCGCGCTGCTCCAGGGTTTCCCCGATACACAGCACAGGGGTCAGACCCGCAGACTGAACGGCAGCAAACTTGCGATTCAGCACCTCATCCGACTCACCCAGCAACAGGCGACGCTCGGAGTGCCCAACCAGCACCAGCTTGCAACCCGCATCGGCCAGCTGGCTCGACGCGATCTCACCTGTCAGCGCACCCTGGCCAGCCTGTACGGCTGCGTCCTGAGCACCGACGGCAATCGACGTTTCCCGAAGGCCGTCGATTACCAGACCCACATGCAGGCTCGAAGGGAAGACTGCAACATCGACACTGCCAGGCAGAGTCTGTGCAGCAAGCCCGTCGATCAGCTCAGCGACGCTGGCGCGGGTACCGTGCATTTTCCAGTTACCAGCTACCATCGTGCGACGCATGCTGTACCTCGTCGGTCAAAGTGGGCGCAGATGTTACCCAACACTGCAAAGGCTGGCAAGCCGTATCAAGCACAAACTTCAGCAACCAGTTTTGCCAGCTCTTCGGCATAACCGCGCACTTGCGCTTCATCCTCGCCCTCGACCATCACCCGCACCAGCGGCTCGGTCCCGGACTTGCGCAGCAATACCCGGCCACGCCCCGCCATTTCAGCGGTAACGCGGGCACAGGCGTCCTGTACGGATGGATGGGTAACCGGGTCGACGCCACCAGCAAAACGCACGTTGATCAGCACCTGAGGACACTTGCGCAGCGCCTGCCGAGCCTCTGCCAGGCTCTTGCCACTGCGACGCAGGGCCATCAGTACCTGCAGCGCAGCGATGATCGCATCGCCCGTGGTGGTGTGCTGCAGGCACACCACGTGACCCGAGTTCTCACCACCCAGCTGCCAGTTACGCTCCAGCAGCTCGGCAATCACATAACGGTCGCCGACATTAGCGCGCACGAACGGAATGTTCAGCTCGGCCAGTCCCAGCTCCAGCCCCAGATTGCTCATCAGGGTACCGACCACACCACCATTGAGGCGATCACGCTCATGCAGGTCGCGCGCAATGATGTACATCAGCTCGTCACCGTCGACGACCGCGCCCGTGTGATCGATCATCAAGACCCGATCGCCATCGCCATCGAAAGCGATGCCCAGGTCGGCCTTTTCAGCCACCACCGCCGCTTGCACGGACTCAAGGTGGGTCGAGCCGCAATTTTCGTTGATGTTGAGACCGTTCGGCTGGGCCGCCAGCACAGTGACCTGCGCGCCCAGCTCACGAAACACATTAGGGGCAATCTTGTAGGTCGCCCCATGCGCACAGTCGACCACCAGCTTGAGACCGGCAAAGCTGGTGCTGGTCGGCACGCTGCTTTTGCAGAACTCAATGTAGCGACCGGCCGCGTCGTTGATACGCGACACTTTGCCGAGCTTGTCGGACTCGGCAACGGTCATCGGCGCATCGAGCAATTCTTCGATCATCAGCTCGATCTCGTCGGGCAGCTTGGTGCCCTGCCCCGAGAAGAACTTGATGCCATTGTCATAGTGCGGATTGTGCGAAGCACTGATCACGATGCCGGCTTCGGCATGGAAAGTGCGGGTCAGGTAGGCGATGGCGGGAGTCGGCATCGGCCCCAGCAGCATGACATCAGCGCCCGCCGCAGACAAACCTGCCTCCAGCGCCGATTCGAACATGTAGCCCGAAATCCGCGTGTCCTTGCCGACCAGAATGCGGCAAGCACCCAAGCGACGAAACGCCATGCCCGCCGCCCAGCCCAGCTTGAGCATGAAATCGGGGGTAATAGGGTACTGACCGACCCGACCGCGAATGCCATCGGTTCCGAAATATTTTCTGCTGCTCATGGGTGCTCCACCGTGTTCTTATTCTGCCGATTCGACAGCTGCAATCATGCGCACTACATCGGCTGTTTCAGCGACGTCATGCACACGCAGGATTCGTGCTCCCTTGGTCATCGCCAAGGCAGCCAGGGCCAACCCGCCGTATAACCGCTCACCGACCGGGCGCTCCAGTACGGCGCCGATCATGCTCTTGCGCGACACGCCCACCAACAGAGGTCGACCCAATGCGTGCAAGGCTTCCATGTGCCGGAACAGACTGAGATTGTGCGCTACGGTCTTGGCGAAACCAAAGCCGGGATCAAGGATGATACGCCCGGAATCGATCCCTGCCGCTGCACATTCAGCCATGCGCGCCTTCAGGAAATCACCGACTTCGACCACCAGGTTTTCGTAGTGCGGATTGTCCTGCATATCGCCAGGCTCGCCCAGCATATGCATCAAACAGACCGGCAAACCGCTTTGCGCAGCAGCCTGTAACGCGCCAGGGCGGCGCAACGACCTGACATCGTTGATCAGACCCGCGCCGAGCCTTGCCGTTTCACGCATCACTTCGGGCGTAGAAGTATCGACCGAGATAATGACATCCAGCTCGCGGGCAACGCGCTCGACCAGAGGCGCGACGCGCTCCAGCTCTTCATCGACCGACACCACGGCAGCGCCGGGCCGGGTCGATTCGCCACCGATATCGATCAGGGTTGCCCCGGAACGCACCATACCTTCGGCATGGCGCATGGCAGCATCAAGCTGGGCGTATCGACCGCCGTCGGAGAAGGAGTCCGGGGTCGCGTTAAGGATGCCCATGACATGCGTCCGGGCCAAATCAAGAACCCGGTTGCCGCAAGGCAACCGGGTCGGGTACAGCGCAACTGTCATGTCAGGCCTTAATGGTCAGCAGCAGGGCCGCCGATAGGGGCTTCGGGACGGGAATCGGGAATCGGAGTACCTTTGGTACCCGAACCACCTTCCCAGTCACGCGGCTCGCGAGGCGGACGACCGGACATGATGTCGTCGATCTGATCCGCATCGATAGTCTCGTATTTCATCAGTGCCTCAGCCATGGCATCGAGCTTGTCACGGTTGTCGGTCAGCAACTGCCTGGCCGTGTCGTAGCAGTGGTCGATGATGCTGCGTACTTCCGAGTCGATCAACTTGGCGGTGTCACCGGAGAAACTGGTGTTCTGGCTCGAACCACGCCCCAGGAAACCCGAATCTTCGTCTTCGGTGTACATCAGCGGGCCAAGCTTCTCGGACAGCCCCCACTTGGTCACCATGTTCCGTGCGATCTGGCTGGCACGCATGATGTCGTTGGAGGCACCGGTGGTGACACCATCGAAACCCAGAGTCATCTCTTCAGCGATACGACCACCGTACAACGAGCAGATCTGGCTGTTCAGTGCACGCTTGGACAGGCTGTAGCGATCTTCTTCGGGCAGGAACATGGTCACACCCAGCGCACGGCCGCGCGGAATGATCGAGACCTTGTAGACCGGATCGTGCTCAGGCACCAGACGACCGACGATGGCATGACCTGCCTCGTGGTAAGCGGTGTTCTGCTTCTCTTTCTCGGACATGACCATGGTCTTGCGCTCGGCGCCCATCATGATCTTGTCTTTGGCCAGTTCGAACTCTTTCATTTCGACCAGACGCTTGCCGTTACGAGCCGCGAACAGCGAGGCTTCGTTGACTAGGTTGGCCAGGTCTGCACCGGAGAAGCCAGGCGTACCGCGCGCAATGACTGCAGGCTGAACGTCTTCGCCCATCGGCACCTTGCGCATGTGGACCTTGAGGATCTGCTCACGGCCACGGATGTCCGGCAAGCCAACGACGACCTGACGGTCGAAGCGGCCAGGACGCAGCAGCGCCGGGTCCAGTACATCGGGACGGTTGGTGGCGGCAATGACGATGATGCCATCGTTCATTTCGAAGCCGTCCATTTCAACCAGCAACTGGTTGAGGGTCTGCTCGCGTTCGTCGTGGCCACCACCCATGCCGGCGCCACGGTGGCGACCCACGGCGTCGATCTCGTCGATGAAGATGATGCACGGTGCGTGCTTCTTGGCCTGCTCGAACATGTCGCGGACACGGCTTGCACCGACACCCACGAACATTTCGACGAAGTCGGAACCGGAGATGGTGAAGAACGGCACCTTGGCTTCGCCCGCAATGGCCTTGGCCAGCAAGGTCTTACCGGTACCCGGTGGCCCCACCATCAGCACGCCGCGCGGAATGCGACCGCCCAGGCGCTGAAACTTGCCAGGATCACGCAGGAACTCGACCAGTTCGCCGACTTCTTCCTTGGCTTCGTCACACCCGGCCACGTCAGCCAGGGTCGTCTTGACCTGGTCTTCGGACAACAGGCGCGCCTTGCTCTTGCCAAAGCTCATCGGCCCGCCCTTGCCACCGGCACCGCCTTGCATCTGGCGCATGAAGAACATGAACACCGCGATGATGACCAGGATCGGGAAGCTGGCGACCAGCAACTGGGTCCAGATGCTCTGCTGCTCAGGCTGCTTGCCTTCGACCACGACATTGTTGTCGACCAGATCGCCGATCAGGCCATTGTCCTGAATTGCCGGGCGGATGGTCTTGAAGGTGTCGCCGTCACTGCGCTTGCCGGTGATGACATAGCCATCAACAGCGACCTTCTCGACCTTGCCGTCCTTCACCTGCTGGATGAATTCGGAATAGTTGAGGGTCTGCGGTTCGTTCGGGCTGGAGAAGTTGTTCATCACCGTCACCAGGACAGCCGCGATGATCAACCACAAGATCAAATTCTTTGCCATATCGTTCAATTAGCTACCCTCTGAAGCAAGCTCCACGCCGCAAGCGTGCCTCGCATGATAATCACCGCCCTAACTTACTACAGAACCCCCAATCGTGGCAGGCACCGTCTGTAACCCTTTGTGAAACTTTAGCTACGCGATGTTCGTTCAGGCGGCATTTTCATGCCATTTGAAAAAAGCTATCGCCAGGCCTCAAAAACGCTCGATGCTGGCCGAACCTTCAATACCGCGGAAACCACGGGCCAGCATGTACTGCTCGCGAGACCTGTCGCGTGACGACAGCGGCTTGCGCATCTGCACCTTGTCGAACAGGCGGCGAACGTCTTTGTGATAAACGTCGAAACCTTCGCCCTGGAAGATCTTGATCAGAAAATCTCCGCCGGGACGCAAGATACGACCCGCCAGATCCAGTGCCAGTTCGCAAAGGAACATGGCGCGCGGCATGTCGACCGCACTCAATCCACTCATATTGGGGGCCATATCGGAAATCACAAGGTCTACCTGTGTATTACCGACCGCTTCGAGGATTTGCGTCAGCACGGCGTCTTCGGTGAAGTCGCCCTGAATGAAGGTGACATCGCCGATGGCGTCCATCTCCAGGATGTCCGAAGCGATGAGGCGCCCCTGCCCGCCGATCAGCCGGCTGGTGACCTGCGACCAGCCGCCGGGCGCAGCGCCGAGGTCAACGACGGTCATGCCAGGACGAATGATCTTGTCCTTCTCCTGGATCTCCAGAAGCTTGTAGCTGGCACGCGAACGGTAGCCGTCCTTTTGCGCCATTTTCACGTATTTGTCGTCGAAATGTTCTTTCAGCCAATTCTGGCTGGACTTGGAAGGCTTCACTGGGCACCTCGAAAATAAACGGGTCACGATTAATAGGGCGGTCCCCGACTCGCTCGGGTAAACTGGCCGCCGTTTTTACCAGACCAGACGCAGGGGTCATTATGCCGCTCACTCAAGAGCAGAAGAAACAGTACAAATCCATTGGCCACCATCTGAAACCGGTTCTGATCGTGGCAGACAACGGATTGACCGAAGGTGTGCTCGCAGAGCTGGAGCGCGCGCTGAGCGATCACGAACTGATCAAGGTCAAGCTCAACATCCTCGACCGTGAAAGCCGCCTGCAAGCCATTGCCGGGCTGTGCAAGACAGGTTCTGCGGAGCTGGTGCAGGTCATTGGCAAGATGGCATTGATCTACCGCAAGAACCCCAAGGTCAACAAGAACCTGTCCAACGTTCATCGCGCCAGCTAAAACCGCTTTACGCAGGCTGCATTCGCCGCCTGACACTTGAAAGCAGGCCGCCCACCCGGAGTCTCCGGGCGGGCGGCCAAAGCGTCAGCTTACAGCAGACTCACAAGTCGCCTCAGATGTGGCGAACCTCGATGATCTCGTACTCGATCACACCACCCGGTGTTTTCACGACCACGACATCACCCTCTTCCTTGGCAATCAAGGCACGAGCAATGGGTGAGCCTACCGAGATCTTGCCCAGCTTGATGTCTGCTTCGTCTTCTCCAACGATCTGATAGACCACACTCTCGTCGGTTTCAACATTGGCGATTTCAACCGTCGTACCGAAAATTACCTTGCCGGTGTGCGCAATCGTGGTGACGTCGATCACCACGGCGTTCTGCATACGGCCTTCGATATCGCGGATACGCGCCTCGACCATGCCTTGCTGTTCGCGCGCGGCATGGTATTCAGCGTTTTCCTTGAGGTCACCCAACTCGCGCGCAGTACCGATGTCCTGGCTGAGCTTGGGGCGAACCACCTTGGTCAGGTGGGCATGTTCCTCTTCCAGGGCGCGAGCGCCCTGGACGGTCATTGGGTATTTAATCATCCTTTCAATCCTGCATGCAGGTCCTGCAGGCGACGTACGGTCTTCTCGGGACCGAACTTGAGCGCCTCACAGACAGCTTCGCCAGCCGCAATGGTCGTGGTGCAGTAGATCTTGTGCTGCAACGCATTGCGACGAATGGAGTAGGAATCAGCAATCGACTGACGCCCTTCGGTGGTGTTGATAATCAGCGTGACTTCGTCATTCTTGATCATGTCGACAACGTGCGGACGACCTTCGGTCACCTTGTTGACGCGGCGCACTTTCAGGCCAGCGGCCTCGATCAGCTTGGCAGTGCCTGCGGTCGCGACCACATCGAAGCCCAGACCGATCAGGTCACGGGCAACACCGGCCACCAGTGGCTTGTCGTCGTCACGCACGCTGATGAAGGCAGTACCGCCGGTCGGCAAGGTTTCGCTGGCACCCATCTGCGCCTTGGCGAAGGCTTCGCCAAAGGTATCGCCCACACCCATCACTTCGCCGGTCGACTTCATCTCAGGGCCGAGAATCGGGTCGACACCAGGGAACTTGGCGAACGGGAACACCGCTTCCTTGACGCTGTAGAAGTTCGGAATGATTTCCTTGGTGAAGCCCAGTTCTTTAAGGGTCTTGCCGGCCATGACGCGCGCGGCAATCATCGCCAGGGAAACACCGATGCACTTGGAAACGAACGGCACGGTACGCGAAGCACGCGGGTTGACTTCGATGACGTAGATGTCTTCGCCCTGCAACGCCAACTGCACGTTCATCAGGCCGACAACACCCAGCTCCAGCGCCATTTTCTTGACCTGCTCGCGCATCTCGTCCTGGATGTGCGCCGGCAGCGAATAAGGCGGCAGCGAGCATGCCGAGTCACCGGAGTGAACGCCGGCCTGCTCGATGTGCTGCATGATGGCGCCGATGACCACATCGGTGCCGTCGCAGACAGCGTCAACGTCCATTTCGATGGCGCAATTGAGGAAGTGGTCCAGCAGCACCGGGCTGTCGTTGGACACTTGCACCGCTTCGCGCAGGTAACGCTTGAGTTCGTCTTCCTGGTAGACGATTTCCATCGCCCGGCCGCCCAGTACATAGGACGGACGCACAACCAGCGGGTAACCGATCTTGGCAGCAGCACGAATCGCTTCGTCTTCGCTGCGCACGGTGGCGTTTGGCGGCTGACGCAGGTTCAGGCGCTCGACCATCTGCTGGAAGCGCTCGCGGTCTTCGGCACGGTCGATGGCGTCAGGGCTGGTACCGATGATCGGCACGCCGGCCGCTTCCAGGGCACGCGCCAGTTTCAGCGGGGTCTGGCCGCCGTACTGGACGATCACGCCTTTAGGCTTCTCGACTCGGACGATTTCCAGCACGTCTTCCAGGGTAACCGGCTCGAAATACAGGCGGTCGGAAGTGTCGTAGTCGGTGGAAACGGTTTCCGGGTTGCAGTTGACCATGATCGTTTCATAGCCATCTTCACGCAGCGCCAGGGCCGCATGCACACAGCAGTAGTCGAACTCGATGCCCTGGCCGATACGGTTAGGACCGCCGCCCAAAATCATGATCTTGTCGCGGGCCGACGGGTTGGCCTCGCACTCTTCTTCGTACGTCGAGTACATGTAGGCGGTGTCGGTGGCGAACTCGGCCGCGCAAGTGTCGACGCGCTTGTAGACCGGCAGCACGTCCAGCTTGTGGCGATGCGTGCGCAGGTTCTTCTCGGTCACACCCAGCAGCTTGGCCAGACGCGCATCGGAGAAGCCCTTGCGCTTCAGACGCAGCATCAGGTCACGATCGATGGCCGACAGACCCAGGGTCTTGACCTTCTCTTCGTCCTTTATCAGGTCTTCGATCTGCACCAGGAACCAAGGGTCGATCATGTTCATGTCGAAGATCTCTTCGACGGTCATGCCGGCGCGGAAGGCGTCGGCGACGTACCAGATACGCTCGGCACCCGGCACGGTCAGCTCGCGCTTGAGGGTACTCATGCTGTCTGGATGGCTCAGGTCGACCTTCGGGTCCAGACCGCAAACACCCACTTCCAGGCCGCGCAGGGCCTTTTGCAAGGACTCCTGGAACGTACGGCCGATGGCCATGACCTCACCCACCGACTTCATCTGCGTGGTCAGACGCGCGTCGGCATTGGCGAATTTTTCGAAAGCAAAGCGTGGCAGCTTGGTGACCACGTAGTCGATGGACGGTTCGAAGGACGCCGGGGTCTTGCCACCGGTGATGTCGTTCTGCAGTTCATCGAGGGTGTAACCGACAGCCAGCTTGGCGGCGACCTTGGCAATCGGGAAGCCGGTGGCCTTGGAAGCCAGTGCCGAGGAACGCGATACACGCGGGTTCATCTCGATCACGACCATGCGGCCGGTGTTCGGGCAGATGCCGAACTGCACGTTGGAACCACCGGTTTCAACGCCGATCTCGCGCAGCACCGCCAGGGAGGCGTTACGCAGGATCTGGTATTCCTTGTCGGTCAGGGTCTGGGCCGGCGCGACAGTGATCGAGTCACCGGTGTGCACGCCCATCGGGTCGAAGTTTTCGATCGAGCAGACGATGATGCAGTTGTCCTTTTTGTCGCGGACCACTTCCATCTCGTACTCTTTCCAGCCGATCAGCGATTCGTCGATCAGCAGCTCCTTGGTCGGCGACAGGTCCAAACCACGGGCACAGATTTCTTCGAACTCTTCACGGTTGTAAGCGATACCGCCACCGGTGCCGCCCATGGTGAAGGACGGACGAATGATGCACGGGAAGCCCAGCTTTTCGAGCACCGCGAAGGCCTCTTCCATGCTGTGGGCAATACCGGAACGCGGGCACGCCAGGCCGATGGCCTTCATGGCCTTGTCGAAACGCGAGCGGTCTTCGGCCTTGTCGATGGTGTCGGCATTGGCGCCGATCATTTCCACACCGAATTTCTCCAGAACGCCTTCGCGCTCAAGATCCAGCGCGCAGTTCAGCGCGGTCTGGCCGCCCATGGTCGGCAGTACGGCATCAGGACGCTCTTTTTCGATGATCTTGGCAACGGTCTGCCACTTGATCGGCTCGATGTAGGTGGCGTCAGCCATGGCCGGGTCGGTCATGATGGTGGCCGGGTTGGAGTTCACCAGGATGACGCGGTAACCCTCTTCGCGCAGGGCCTTACAGGCCTGGGCGCCGGAGTAGTCGAATTCGCAGGCCTGGCCGATCACGATGGGGCCGGCGCCGAGAATCAGGATACTTTTAATGTCTGTACGTTTTGGCATGGGTTGTCACTCAACTCCGCAAATCAGTCGGCAAGCCGTCTTGAATATTCATTGAGATGCCGGGTGGCAGCGACCGGACCGCTTTTGGTCCGGGGCCACCCTGGGCACCTGCTTACTTCATTTTCAAGGCAACCGGTCAGCGGCGCTTGGCCATGGCATCAATGAAGCGATCGAACAATGGCGCTACATCGTTTGGACCCGGGCTCGCCTCAGGGTGACCCTGGAAGCTGAACGCGCTCTTGTCGGTGCGTTCGATACCTTGCAGGGTACCGTCGAACAGCGACTTGTGGATGGCGCGCACGTTGCCAGGCAAGGTCGCCTCGTCCACGGCAAAACCGTGGTTCTGGCTGGTGATCATGACCACACCGGTGTCCAGATCCTGGACCGGGTGGTTGGCACCGTGGTGGCCGTGACCCATCTTGACGGTCTTGGCACCCGAGGCCAGGGCCAGCAACTGGTGACCCAGGCAGATACCGAACACCGGAATTTCGGTTTCCAGCACTTCCTTGATCGCCTGGATGGCGTAGTCGCATGGCTCCGGGTCACCAGGACCGTTGGACAGGAACACACCATCGGGATTGAGCGCCAACACGTCGCTGGCTGGCGTTTGCGCCGGGACCACGGTCACGCGGCAACCGCGCTCGACCAGCATGCGCAGGATGTTGACCTTGACGCCGTAGTCGAAGGCAACGACATGGTACGGCAGATCGGCAGCCGGGATTTCCGGATGGCTGTCGGTTTTCAGTTCCCAGACGCTGGAGCGCCACTCGTAGCGCTCTTTGGTGCTGACCACTTTGGCCAGGTCCATGCCCTTGAGACCAGGAAAACCGCGAGCCGCTTCGATAGCCGCTTCTTCGCTGATGTTGTCACCTGCCAGGATGCAGCCGTTCTGAGCGCCCTTCTCACGCAGGATGCGGGTCAGACGACGCGTATCGATACCGGCGATGGCCACGACATTGTTGGCCTTCAGGTAATCCTGCAGCGACAGCTTGTTGCGCCAGTTGCTGGCAACCAGCGGCAGGTCGCGGATAACCAGACCGGCCGACCAGACGCGGTCGGACTCGGCGTCTTCCGGCGTGGTGCCGGTGTTGCCGATGTGCGGGTAAGTCAGGGTAACGATTTGCTGGGCATAGGAAGGATCGGTAAGGATTTCCTGATAGCCGGTCATAGCGGTGTTGAACACCACCTCACCAACAGTCTGGCCGTCGGCGCCAATGGCTTCACCGCGAAAAATGCTGCCATCAGCAAGGGCAAGTATGGCTGGCTTAGTCAAGAAGACCTCCCGTAAATAAAGCCTGAAAGGGCGTTCGCAGGTTGTAAAAAAGCGGAATGACGTTTTGATACGTCACCCC
The DNA here is from genome assembly GCF_054589175.1 of Pseudomonas sp. 3A(2025). Taxonomy (NCBI): domain Bacteria; kingdom Pseudomonadati; phylum Pseudomonadota; class Gammaproteobacteria; order Pseudomonadales; family Pseudomonadaceae; genus Pseudomonas; species Pseudomonas sp. 3A(2025). The sequence goes on from NZ_BAAILM010000113.1 coordinate 1,002,186, forward strand.
GCTTTCTTATGGATTCATCTGCGCGCTTTTAGTGGACACACTAAAGCTGTATCTTACAGAAAAGGCCTGTTTTGGTCTACCACCAATACAGCACAGACTCTTCCCCAAAGACTTTCACGACTCAAGCAAGCCGCGAAAAACCCGCATCTTCGCCGATAACATCGGCCGATCAGCGCAGGTCGAGCACATCCTGCATGTCATAAAGACCTGGCGCCTTACCTTCGAGCCACAGTGCGGCACGCACTGCACCACGGGCAAACGTCATGCGACTGGACGCCTTGTGGGTAATTTCCACGCGCTCGCCATCGGCGGCAAACAGCACGGTGTGATCACCCACGATGTCGCCGGCACGGGTGGTGGCAAAGCCGATGGTTTGCCGGTCACGCGCACCGGTCTGACCTTCGCGACCATAGACCGCGACCTTCTCAAGGTCACGCCCCAGTGCATTGGCAACCACTTCACCCATGCGCAAGGCCGTACCCGAAGGCGCGTCGACCTTGTGCCGGTGATGCGCTTCGCTGATCTCGATATCGACCTCGTCACCCAGCACGCGAGCAGCGGTATCGAGCAGCTTCAGGCACAGATTCACACCAACGCTGTAGTTGGCCGCGAACACGACCGGAATCTCTTTGGCCGCCTCTGCCAGGCGCAGCTTTTCTTCGGCGGTAAAACCAGTGGTGCCGATCACAATCGCCTTGCCCGCCTTGCGACAGAACGCCAGGTTTTTCAGCGTGACCGATGGATGGGTGAAGTCGATCAGCACATCGAACTCTTCCGCCACCCGCGCCAGATCACCCGACAACGGCACACCAATACGCCCCTGCCCTGCCAGCTCACCGGCATCGGCGCCGACCAGCGTGCTGTCGGGGCGATCGATGGCAGCTGTCAACCCGGCGCCCGGCGCCTGGCCAACCGCTTCGATCAAAATCTTGCCCATGCGCCCGGCGGCGCCTGTCACAGCAATACGTCGCATACCCTGCTCCTGTGGATAACCTTATAAGTCGCCGAAGAAACGCTTCACACCCTCGAACCAGCCGCTGGCTTTGGGAGAATGCGATTCGTTGCCCTGCAGCGACTCACGGAACTCTTCGAGCAGTTCGCGCTGACGCTTGTCGAGATTGACCGGCGTTTCGACCGCCACGCGGCACATCAGGTCGCCAGGACCACCACCGCGCACCGGCGCAACACCCTTGCCACGCAGGCGGAACTGCTTGCCGGTCTGGGTGCCTTCAGGAATCTTCAGCTTGACGCGACCATCGAGGGTCGGCACTTCCAGCTCACCACCCAGCGCCGCATCGGTAAAGCTGATCGGCACCTCACAGAACAGGTGCTTGCCATCACGCTGGAAGATCGCGTGCTCGCGCACATTGATGACCACGTAAAGATCGCCAGCAGGGCCACCGTGCGGACCCGCCTCGCCCTCACCCGACAGACGGATGCGGTCGCCGGTGTCGACACCCGGCGGCACCTTGACCGACAGGGTCTTGTATTCCTCGATACGGCCTTCACCATTACAGGAATCGCACGGATCGGAGATGATCTTGCCGTTGCCATGGCAGCGCGGGCAGGTTTGCTGCACCGAGAAGAAGCCCTGCTGCATGCGTACCTGACCGATACCGCCGCACGTCGGGCAAGTGACCGGCGAAGAACCTTTTTTGGCACCGCTGCCGTCGCACGGCTTGCAGTTGACCAGCGTCGGCACACGGATATTCACGGTCGTGCCGCGCACCGCTTCTTCCAGGTTCAGCTCCAGGGTGTAACGCAGATCGCTACCGCGTTGCGGGCCGCCACGGCCACCGCCACCGCGTCCACCGCCGAAAAAGTCGCTGAACACATCGCCGAAAATATCGGAGAAATTCGCACCGCCCGCACCAAAGCCGCCACCGCCGCCCATGCTCGGGTCTACGCCGGCATGACCGTACTGGTCGAAGGCTGCACGCTTGCTGGCATCGGAGAGCACTTCGTAGGCCTCGTTGGCCTCCTTGAACAGCTCTTCGGATGCTTTGTCGTCCGGGTTGCGGTCAGGGTGATGCTTCATCGCCAGGCGGCGATAGGCCTTTTTCAGCTCTGCCTCACTGGCGCCTCGCTCAACCCCCAATACTTCGTAATAGTCACGCTTAGCCATATCTTCTTCCGCACTCTTGAGGACGTCCGGCCAAACCCTCCTGAGCCTGGCCAGACTCGTTGAGCCCAATACAGGCCCGGACCCAACTCACGTCAATTCAACGATCCTGGTCTTCGTTCAACGGCCGAAAATGACCGAGAAAGCGGCTTTACGGGCCGCGATGCAGGAGCATCGCGCCCTTGCCGCCAGGTATTTGCCAGTAGATGGCAAACACCGAAAATTTCGTCTGTTCCAGACACGCCAACGCGGGAGCAAGCTCCCGCGCGGCGACATCCTACCAGCGACCGCAATGCTGCGGTCAACCGGCTTGCAAGTGAGCCTGCGCTTACTTGTTGTCTTTGACTTCTTCGAACTCGGCGTCGACGACGTCGTCAGGCTTGGCTGCGCCTTCGGCCGGCTTGGCAGCGGCTTCCGGGTTTTCAGCCTGCTCGGCGTACATTTTCTGCGCGATTGGCGCCGAAACCTTCGACAGCTCTTCGACCTTGGCTTCGATCAGCGCCTTGTCGTCGCCTTTGACAGCGGCTTCCAGGGCTACCAGCGCAGCTTCCACAGCCGTCTTCTCTTCAGCAGTCACCTTGTCGCCCGCGTCGGAGATCATCTTGCGAGTCGAGTGCACCAGCGCGTCACCCTGGTTACGGGCAGAGGCCAGCTCTTCGAACTTGCGGTCTTCTTCGGCGTTGACTTCGGCGTCACGCACCATCTGCTGGATTTCTTCCTCGGACAGACCGGAGTTGGCCTTGATCACAATGGACTGCTGCTTGCCGGTGGCCTTGTCTTTGGCGCCGACGTGCAGGATGCCGTTGGCGTCGATGTCGAAGGTCACTTCGATTTGTGGCACGCCACGTGGTGCTGGCGGAATCTCGGCCAGGTCGAACTTGCCCAGGGACTTGTTCTGGCCAGCCTGCTTGCGCTCACCTTGCAGCACGTGAATGGTCACGGCGTTCTGGTTGTCGTCGGCAGTGGAGAACACCTGGGATTTCTTGGTCGGAATCGTGGTGTTCTTCTCGATCAGCGCAGTCATCACGCCACCCATGGTTTCGATACCCAGGGTCAGCGGGCTGACGTCGAGCAGCAGAACGTCTTTGACGTCACCGGCCAGTACCGCACCCTGGATGGCAGCACCCATGGCAACGGCTTCGTCAGGGTTGACGTCTTTACGCGCTTCTTTACCGAAGAAATCGGTAACCAGCTTCTGCACCAGCGGCATACGGGTCTGACCGCCGACCAGGATCACGTCGTTGATCGCGCCGATGTCGATACCGGCATCTTTCAGCGCAACGCGGCAAGGCTCGATGGTGCGCTTGACCAGGTCTTCAACCAGCGATTCCAGCTTGGAACGGGAGATTTTCACGTTCAAGTGCTTGGGACCGGTCGCATCTGCAGTGATGTACGGCAGGTTGACGTCGGTCTGCAGGCTGGAGGACAGCTCGATCTTGGCTTTCTCGGCAGCTTCTTTCAGACGCTGCATGGCCAGCGGATCACCCTTGAGGTTGATACCGCTTTCTTTCTTGAATTCGTCAACGAGGTAGTCGATCAGACGGATGTCGAAGTCTTCACCACCCAGGAACGTGTCACCGTTGGTTGCCAGCACTTCGAACTGGTGCTCGCCGTCGACTTCGGCAATTTCGATGACCGAAACGTCGAAGGTACCGCCACCCAGGTCATAAACGATCACGGTGTGATCGCCCTTGGCCTTGTCCATACCGTAAGCCAGAGCGGCTGCGGTCGGTTCGTTGATGATGCGTTTTACGTCCAGGCCAGCGATACGGCCGGCGTCTTTGGTCGCCTGACGCTGGCTGTCGTTGAAGTAGGCCGGAACGGTGATGACCGCTTCAGTGACGGTCTCGCCGAGGTAGTCTTCGGCGGTCTTCTTCATCTTTTTCAGGATTTCAGCGGAAATCTGAGGAGGAGCCATTTTCTGGCCATTGACCTCGACCCAGGCATCACCGTTGTCAGCCCTGGAAATCTTGTAAGGCACCATCTGGATGTCTTTTTGAACGACTTCTTCGTCGAAACGACGGCCGATCAGACGCTTTACTGCGTACAGCGTGTTGTGCGGGTTGGTCACCGCCTGACGCTTGGCCGACTGACCGACCAGGATTTCGCCATCGTTGGCGTACGCAATGATCGACGGCGTGGTACGCGCGCCTTCGGCGTTTTCGATAACCTTGACGTTACCGCCTTCCAGAATCGAAACGCAGGAGTTGGTGGTCCCCAGGTCGATACCGATAATTCTGCCCATCTTTAACTCTCCAGAAACTTGTGTAGGGTTGCCGCAACCGGGTTCACAGATTGCGGTAGCACTTTTAACGCTTGACCTTTAAATGGGGGCTGGTCTGCCGATTTCAAGCCTGCTCGTCAATCGACGGTTTGGCAGGCGAAGGTGCCTTGCTGACCACGACCATGGCCGGGCGCAGCAGACGACCATTGAGCTGATAGCCCTTCTGAAACACTTTGAGCACGGTGTTGGGCTCGACGTTGGCATTTTCTTCCAGCGCCATGGCCTGGTGCTGATCAGCGTTGAACGGCTGACCATGCGGATCGACCGCTTCGAGCTGGTAACGCTTGAGCGTGTCCTGGAACATTTTCAGCGTCAGCTCGATGCCTTCGCGCATCGGACGGATACTTTGATCGTCCGGGCTGGACAGATCGAGCCCGCGCTCCAGGCTGTCGATGATCGGCAGCAAGTCGCCGGCAAATTTTTCCAGCGCAAACTTGTGCGCCTTTTCTACATCCTGCTCGGCACGGCGGCGGACATTCTGCAGATCCGCAGCCACGCGCAGAGACTGGTCTTGCGCGGTAGCCAGTTGCTCTTCGAGCACTTGCACGCGCACTGCCAGATCTTCACCTGCTGCCGATTGTGCAGCCTGGTCCTGAGCCTGCGTATCCAGATTCTGTTCGTCAGCCATAGATCTCTCCTTTCAAAAACGTCCGCGAACCCAGCTCGCGCTTCTGTCCCCCTATATGGGAACGGAATTTCTGGCTTCAAGGGGCAGGCATGCGGGAAGTTGAGGTTTGTATTGAAAAATTTCGCAGCAGAAACCCGGGCAATCGCGCAGTTAAATTACCAAAACAACTAAAAATTCAAAAAACCCAATCAAATCGAGCTAAAGGCAGGCATTGTCAGGCGCAAACAAAACACTGTATAAATAACCAGAAGAGCCATCTCGGAGCCACCTCATGCTGGTCCACCTTTCCGTACACAATTACGCCATCGTCGAGCACCTCGACCTCGAACTCGATCGAGGGATGAGCGTCATCACGGGCGAAACCGGTGCCGGCAAGTCGATCATGCTCGACGCCCTGGGCCTGACCCTGGGCGACCGGGCCGACAGTGGCGTGGTCCGGCCGGGAGCCGACAAGGCCGATATTCTGGCCACCTTCGACCTTGCCGACATTCCAGAAGCCCGGGCCTGGCTCGCCGAGCATGACCTGGACAGCGAGGGTCCGTGCATCCTGCGCCGGGTCATCACTGCCGAAGGCCGCTCGCGCGCCTATATCAATGGCACGCCCTGCCCGCAGGGCGACCTGAAGGCGCTGGGCGAATTGATGATCGACATTCACAGCCAGCACGAGCATCAATCGCTGCTCAAGGCCGAGACCCATCGCCGCCTGCTCGACGAATACGCCGGCGCCACCGACCTGGCCCGCCAGGTGCAACTGGCGTCGCAACGCTGGCGCCAGACCCGCCAGGAACTGGAGCGCCTCTCCAATTCCGGCGACGAACAACGCGCCCGCCACCAATTGCTCAGCTATCAACTCGAAGAGCTGGAAAGCCTGAGCCTGGGCGAAAACGAGCTGGAAAACCTTGAGCAGGACCACAAGGCCCTGACCAACGCCGAAAGCCTGCTCGGCATCTGCCGCCAGGTGATCGAGCAATGCAGCGAGAGCGATTCGGGCAACGTCCTGCATGCCCTGACCAACAGCCTCAACCGTCTGTCCGGCGTCAGCAACAGCTCGACCGCTCTTAACGAGGCCACCGAACTGCTGTCCAGCGCGCAGATTCAGGTTGAAGAAGCCATGGGCGAGCTCAATCGCTTTCTTGATCACTTCGACGCCGATCCAGCCCGCCTGCAACAGATCGAAGAGCGTCTGGACGCTATATATAGCCTGGCACGCAAGCACCGCATCCAGCCCAATGAAGTGGCGACCCTGCACCAGAAGCTGCTGGACGAAATCGAAACGCTCAATGCCAACGACGAATCCATCGAACGCCTGCAGAACGAACTGGCCGCCTTTGCCCGTCACTATCAGGAAAAAGCGCGGGAATTGAGCGATCTGCGACACCGTTCGTCGGGCGAACTGGCGCATGCCGTCGAGCAGGAAATCCATCGCCTGGGCATGCCGGGCGGCCGTTTCAGCATCGAGCTGAAAGCCCACACCGGTGGCGAGTTGCTGCCTTACGGCCTGGAGCAGGTCGAATTGCTGGTCAGCGCCAACCCCGGCCAGCCGCTCAAGCCACTGGCCAAGGTCGCCTCCGGCGGCGAACTGTCACGCATCAGCCTGGCCATTCAGGTCATTACCGCCCAGACATCGCGCATACCGACACTGGTATTCGACGAAGTGGATGTCGGCATTGGCGGCCCGACCGCTGAAATCGTCGGTCAACTGTTACGCAGGCTGGGCGACCGCGGCCAGGTCATGACCGTGACCCACCTTCCGCAGGTTGCAGCTCAGGGCCATCAACACCTGTTCGTGCACAAGGTCCGCGACAACAACGCCACGCGTACAGCCGTATCCAAGCTCGGCAAGAACGAACGCATCGAAGAAGTCGCACGCATGCTGGGCGGCATCGACCTGACCAGAGAATCACTGGCCCATGCGAAAAAGATGATCGTCACGTCAAAAAGCTGAGGGTAAAAACCGAGGCGCACAAAAACGCCCCTTGTCGTACTGAGTCGACAAGGGGCGTTTTGCCATGCACGAAAAGAAAGACTCAGTCTTTCTTGCTGCGCACGTACAGGACCAGATTGTGGTCGACCAGCTCATAGCCGTGCCGCTCAACAATGGCTTTTTGCAGCGCTTCGATGCCTTCGTCGAAGAATTCGATGACCTCGCCAGAGTCCACGTTGACCATATGGTCATGGTGGCCACCGTCAGCCAGTTCGAACACCGCATGACCGCCGTCGAAATTGTGACGCACGACGAGCCCTGCCGCCTCGAACTGGGTCAGAACACGGTAAACCGTGGCCAGACCGACATCCTCGCTCGCGTCCATCAGCGCCTTGTAGACATCCTCGGCACTCATGTGGCGCTGCTCGGCAGAATCGAGCATTTGAAGGATCTTGACCCGCGGAAGGGTCACCTTGAGTCCTGCTTTTCGTAGTTCGCTATTTTCAACCATGGTCAGCTTTCTCGCAGACGCTGCTTCGCAGCTTCTCTTAATGCAGGTATGATCGGAGTTTACGTTATCCCAGCCAAGATAGTGGAAGTCGCCCACCGATGCAAAACACCAAGCTCTTGCTAACCAGTTTCACACTCGTGGGACTGCTCGCACTCGCCGGTTGTTCGTTCCCCGGGGTTTATAAAATCGACATCCAACAGGGAAATGTCGTCACGCAAGACATGATAGACCAGTTGCGTCCGGGAATGACCCGACGGCAAGTACGGTTTATCATGGGCAACCCTCTGCTGACCGATACTTTCCACTCTGACCGCTGGGATTATCTGTACAGCCTGCAGCCCGGTGGCGGTGAACGCCAGCAGGAACGGGTCAGCCTGATCTTCAACGGCAACGATCAACTGGTCAGCCTGTCCGGTGACTTCATGCCCGGCGTCAGCCGCGATGAAGCCATTCTGGGCAAGACCGGCGAAAGCGTGCCGATCCAGAATCAGCCCGTCGAAAACCAGCCACAGCCCAAGGCAGAAGAACCTGCCCGTCCAGGCTCGCTGCTCGACCAGATACAGAAAGACGTCGACAGCGTCGAAACCGTTCCCGCGCCGGTCCAGGAACCTCTGGAACCCTCGCCACGGTAACGCAGCGACGAAAAAAAGCCCGGCTTGCCGGGTTTTTTTGTGCCTGCATGTAATGCAACCCGTCAGGGCCGGGCCTTTTTCAGCACCCTCGCCGTTCTGGCTGCACGCAAGCGCCGAATTTCCTTGGGGTCGGCCAATAACGCACGATAAATTTCGATACGCTCTCCAGCCTGCACGATACGCATCTGCGGATCGCTGACCAGCTTGCCGAAAATCCCGACCGGGCACGTCGCCAGATCCAGATCAGGAAAAGACTGGCCGATCCCGCTCGCCAGCAACGCCTGATACACCGTGCTGCCTGCCGGCACCTGAGCACTCAGCAGAACCTGCCGTTGCAAACCGGCATGCACCACCTCGATGTCGATCAAGGCATCAGCCATGCAGTTGCTTGGCCCGCTGGCAAAACGCATCGACCAGCGTATTGGCCGCCTGATTGAACAGCGGCCCCAGCGTCGCCCGCACCAAAGGACCGGCATAATCGAAAGACAGGTCCAGACTGATCTTGCAGGCCTTCTCGCCCAGCGGCTTGAACGTCCACACACCATGCAGCTGGCTGAAGGGGCCTTCGACCAGGTCCATGGTCAGCGACTCGCCCGGCACCAGCGTATTGCGCGTCACGAATTTCTGGCTCAGACCGCCCTTGGCAATTTCCAGGCTGGCACGCATCTGCGTTTCGCTGGCCTCGTGTACAACAGCCGCCGCGCACCACGGCAAAAATTCCGGGTAGCGAGCGACGTCGTTGACCAGGTCATAGAGAAACCGGGCCGGGTACGGCAACAGGGCCGAGCGTTGAATGTGCGTAGTCATGTCAGCGTCATTTCCAAAACTGAGCGGCAAACATCACAAGAATGCCGAATGGCGCTACAAAGCGCATCTGGTAGAAATATCAGGATAGGCAGCACCGCCATTGTCCGGGATTCATCCTGTGTGCTCAAGCGCACTGCTTGCCCATAGCCGACATCGAAGCAACTGCCTATAATGCGCCCCCTATGGCCAAACTCAGAAAGCACCCTACAGGGACCATCGCGCAAAATAAAAAGGCGCGTCACGATTACTTCATCGAACACAAGTTCGAGGCCGGTCTGGTCCTGTCCGGTTGGGAAGTAAAAAGCCTGCGTGCCAACAAGGTACAGCTGGTCGACAGCTACGTGCTGCTCAAGGATGGCGAGGCCTGGCTGATGGGCAGCCATATCACGCCGCTCAAGACTGCCAGCACGCACGTCATCGCCGACCCGACACGCACCCGCAAACTGCTGCTCAACCAGCGCGAGCTGGAAAAGCTGTTCACCTCGGTACAGCAAAAAGGCTACGCCTGCGTGGCCCTGTCGCTGTACTGGAAGCAGCACCTGATCAAGTGCGAAATCGCACTCGGCAAGGGCAAGAAGGAATACGACAAGCGCCACACCGAGCGCGAACGCGATTCCGACCGCGAGCTGCAACGCGCCGTGCGCAGCAAGGGCAAGGACGACTGATCCAGGCGGCGAACACACGGCCCGTAGGAGCGGCTTCAGCCGCGAATGGCCGCGCTACAGAGCTTCCCGGCTGAAGCCGGTCCTACGACGCGATCGGGGCATAACCTGATTACAGGTTATGCCGCCGCTCGGCTCTTGCCGCACGTTCGCCTTGCTGACGCACCTCATCCAGCACCTCCTGCACATACATCAGGTGCCGGCTGGACACTTCACGCGCCTCTTCTGCGCGCCTTTCAATAATCGCCAGGTACAGCTCCCGGTGCTGCTCGATGAGCATGTCACGGGTCTCGCTGCGCTGTTTGTACATACCACCGATATTGATCACCACGTTGCGCCGCACCAGATCGAACAACCCGCGAATGGTGTGCAGCAGCACGGTGTTATGACTCGCCTCGGCAATCGCCAGGTGGAAATTGGCATCGGCAGCCGCCTCTTCAGCGCCGCCCTCTTCATCGGCCCGCGCATAACAACCCTGCAATGCCTCAAACGCCTGGCTCAGCCGCTCACGGTCCAGATCGGTCGCGCGCAGTGCAGCGTAATAAGCGCATGACGCTTCCAGCGTGTGACGAAACTCCAGCAGATCGCGCTGGGCATCCGGGCTGTTTTCGAGCAAATGCAGCAACGGATCGCTGAACGTCGACCCGAGGTTTTCTGCCACATAATTGCCGCCACCCTGACGACTGATCAGCAACCCTTTTGCGGTGAGCTTTTGAATCGCCTCACGCAGTGACGGACGCGACACGCCAAACTGCTCGGCCAGTGCACGCTCGGCCGGCAAACGCCCACCCGCCTTCAACGTGCCCTCAAGAATCATTTTTTCCAACTGTTCGACGATATCGTCCGACAAGCGGCGCTGCCGTACCTGACCAAAGCCCATAACCCTCACTCCACTTCCCCGATCCCGTTAACGGGCTGTCTATTCTGGCCGATTGAGGCCCTGTCGGCACCTGCCAAACGCCCCGGCTTCAGCCCCCACCGCACACCTCAGCACAGCGGCATCAGACCAAAGTAGAAAAAGGACAAATTGACACACCCCAAGTAAGGCCTCTAACCTAGCGACCACACATTGTAAATTGGTATTACCAATTATCCAATAACAATGTCAGACGATTAACCACCGTCGCACTGCCGGACCTTTCCCCAACCAAAAACAACTAGGGGCCAACCCAATGCAAACCTGGCAACAACTCTATACCCCGCTTGGCAGCCTGGGCTTATCCGCCGCCGCTGCGCTTATCCCTATCGTGTTCTTCTTTCTGGCGCTGGCGATTTTCCGGCTCAAGGGGCATATCGCCGGCAGCATTACCCTGGCGCTGTCGGTGCTGGTGGCGATCTTCGCCTTCCAGATGCCGGCCGACATGGCACTGGCCGCCGCCGGGTACGGGTTTGCCTATGGTTTGTGGCCGATTGCCTGGATCATTGTCGCGGCGGTATTTCTCTACAAACTGACCGTCAAGAGCGGCCAGTTCGAAATCATCCGCAGCTCGGTCCTGACCATCACCGACGACCAACGCCTGCAAGTGCTGCTGATCGGCTTCTGCTTCGGTGCGTTCCTGGAAGGTGCCGCCGGCTTCGGCGCACCCGTTGCCATTACCGCCGCCCTGCTGGTCGGCCTGGGCCTGAACCCACTGTACGCCGCCGGCCTGTGCCTGATCGCCAACACCGCACCGGTGGCCTTTGGCGCATTGGGTATTCCGATCATCGTCGCCGGCCAGGTCTCGGGCATCGACGCCTTCAAGATAGGCGCCATGACCGGTCGCCAGTTGCCCTTCCTGTCGGTCTTCGTGCCGTTCTGGCTGATGTTCATCATGGACGGCACGCGCGGCGTCAAGGAAACCTGGCCTGCTGCACTGGTGGCCGGCGCCAGCTTTGCGATCACCCAGTACCTGACCTCCAACTTCATCGGCCCGGAACTGCCGGACATCACCTCGGCACTGGTCAGCATCATCTCCCTGACCCTGTTCCTCAAGGTCTGGCAGCCCAAGCGCAGCGCCGACGCCGCGCCTTCACGCACGGCGTCCATTTACAGCCTGGGGCAGATCTTCAAAGCCTGGTCGCCGTTCCTGATCCTGACCGCCATGGTCACCGTCTGGACCCTGAAACCGTTCAAGGCGCTGTTCGCCGCCGGCGGACCACTGCAGGCCTGGACCATCAACACCGCCGTGCCGTACCTGGATCAACTGGTGATCAAGGGCACGCCCATCGTCGCCAAAGCCACGGCCATGCCAGCGGTGTACAAGCTCGACATCATTGCCGCCTCGGGCACCGCGATTCTGCTCTCGGCCATTGTCTCGATGATCGTGCTGCGCATCAGCGCAAAGATTGGTCTTACCACTTTCAAAGAGACCGTCATCGAGCTGCGCTGGGCCATCGTTTCGATCGGCATGGTCTTGGCCTTTGCCTTCGTCATGAACTACTCGGGCATGTCCTCGACCCTGGCGCTGGTCCTCGCCGGCACCGGTGCGGCCTTCCCGTTCTTCTCGCCGTTCCTTGGCTGGCTGGGCGTGTTCCTGACCGGCTCCGACACCTCCGCCAACGCCCTGTTCGGCTCCTTGCAAGCCACCACCGCGCACCAGGTCGGTGTCAGCGATGTGCTGATGGTTGCGGCCAACTCCAGCGGCGGCGTGACCGGCAAGATGATCTCGCCGCAGTCCATCGCCGTGGCCTGCGCCGCCACCGGCCTGGTCGGCAAGGAGTCGGACCTGTTCCGTTTCACGCTCAAGCACAGCCTGTTCTTCGCCACCCTGGTCGGCTGCATCACCTACGCCCAGGCGTACTGGTTCACCGGCATGCTGGTGCATTGATCGCGCCCGGAGAAACACCTGATGAGCGACCTGTTTTACAACGCGGCCTCCAATGCCACCCGTGTCGCCCCACGGCACACGCCACGCCAGTACCCGACCGGTAAACCGCAGCGGGTCTACTTGTACGGCACCTGCGTGGTCGACCTGTTCTTCCCCGAAGCCGGCATGGACGCCATCCACCTGCTGGAACGCGAAGGCATTGAGGTCAATTACCCGCAAGGTCAAAGCTGCTGCGGCCAGCCGGCCTACACCAGCGGCTACACCGAACAGGCCCGCGACGTGGCCCGCGCCCAGGTCAAACTGTTCGAAGGCGACGACCCGGTGATCGTGCCGTCGGGCTCCTGCGCCGGCATGTTTCGCGAGCACTACCCGGACCTGTTCAAGGACGAACCGCAGATGCTGGAAAAAGTGCGTGCCCTTGCGGCACGCACCTATGAACTCACCGAGTTCCTGCTGCACGTGTGCAAGGTCCGCTTCAACGACCACGGCCAGCCCACGCGCATTGCCCTGCACACCTCGTGCTCGGCGCGGCGGGAAATGAACACCCACCTGCACGCCCGCGAACTGCTCGGCCAACTGAGCAACGTCGAGCGTGTCGAGCATGACCACGAAAGCGAATGCTGCGGCTTCGGCGGCACCTTCAGCGTGCGCATGCCGGACATCTCCGGCGCCATGGTCGCCGACAAGACCCGCGCCCTGAAAGCCTCCGGCGCCGACCAGATCCTCACCGCCGACTGCGGCTGCCTGATGAACATCAATGGCGCCCTGGAAAAACAGCGCGAATCACTGCGGGGCCAACACCTGGCCAGCTTTCTCTGGCAACGCAGCGGAGGCCGCTCATGACCCGTATCCCCGCCCTGCAACTGGAAGAGCCCGACTTCCGCACCCGCGCCCGCCAGGCCCTGGGCGACAACCAGCTGCGCGGCAATTTTCGCCGTGCCATGGACTCGCTGATGACCAAGCGCGCCGCCGCCTTCAGCGACCCCGACGAGCGCGAAGACCTGCGCGACCTCGGCAACGCGATCCGCGCCCGCGCCCTGTCGAAACTGCCCGACCTGCTGGAACAACTGGAACGCAACCTGATCCGCAACGGGGTCAAGGTGCACTGGGCCGAAACCATCGAACAAGCCAACGCCATCGTGCTGTCGATTGTCCAGACCCACGAAGCCCGACAACTGATCAAGGGCAAGTCGATGGTCAGCGAAGAAATGGAGATGAACCATTTTCTCGGCGAACGCGGCATCGAGTGCCTGGAAGCCGACATGGGCGAGTACATCGTGCAGATGGACCACGAAAAGCCCTCGCACATCATCATGCCGGCCATCCACAAGAATGCCGCCCAGGTCGGCACGCTGTTCCACGAAAAACTCGGCGTCGACTACACCACCGACGTCGACCAGTTGATCCAGATCGGCCGCCGCGTGCTGCGACAGAAATTCTTCGAGGCCGACATCGGCGTGTCTGGGGTCAACTTCGCCGTGGCCGAAACCGGCACCCTGCTGCTGGTCGAAAACGAAGGCAACGGGCGCATGGTCACCAGCGTACCGCCGGTGCACATCGCCGTGACCGGCATCGAGAAAGTCGTCGAAAACCTGCGCGACACCGTGCCGCTGCTGTCACTGCTGACCCGCTCCTCCCTGGGCATTCCGATCACCACCTACGTCAACATGATCTCCGGCCCGCGCCAGCCCCACGAACTGGACGGCCCGCAAGAAGTGCACCTGGTGCTGCTCGACAACGGCCGCAGCCAGGCCTTTGCCGACAGCGAACTGCGCCAGACGCTTAATTGCATTCGCTGCGGCGCGTGCATGAACCACTGCCCGGTCTATACCCGCGTCGGCGGGCACACCTACGGCGAGGTCTATCCCGGTCCGATCGGCAAGATCATCACCCCGCACATGGCCGGCCTGAGCAAGGTGCCGGACCACCCCAGCGCGTCTTCTTTATGTGGCGCCTGCGGCGAAGTCTGCCCGGTGAAAATCCCGATTCCGGCCCTGCTGCGCCGCCTGCGCGAAGAAAACGTCAAGGCCCCCGACAGCCCCAACCCGGTGATGCGTGACCAGGGCCGCAAATACTCGCGCAAGGAACGCCTGATCTGGACCCTCTGGGCCAGACTCAACACCTCACCTGCGCTGTACCGCGCCTTCGGCTTCATGACCACCCGCCTGCGCGGCCTGATGCCAGGCAACGTCGGACCCTGGACGCAAAACCACAGTGCGCCAAAACCCGCCGCCCGTTCACTGCATGACCTTGCGCGTGAGCACCAGGCTCGGCACACAGGAGAGTCATGATGAACGCCAGACACAACATCCTTGGCAAATTGCGCCGCAGCCTCGAAGGCACCCAGCCCATTGCCGACACCTTCGACGAGGCACTGGTCACCGAGCCATGGCGCTACACCGCCGAGCAACGCCTCACCCGGCTGTGCGCACTGATGCAAGCGGTGCACACCGAAATCCACCTGTGCCGCCAACAGGACTGGCCGCAACGCCTGGCCGCGCTGACCACCGAACGCCAGTTGCCCAACCTGCTGATCGCGCCAGACACGCCGCACGGTCAACGCATCACCGGGCACTGGTCTCAGCATCCCGAATTGACACCGCTGAAGGCCTACGACACCCCCATCGAGCAATGGAAACAGGAAATGTTCGATGACACCGCCGCCAGCCTGACCACGACCCTCGGCGCCATCGCCGCCACCGGCAGCCTGATACTCTGGCCGACCCGGGAGGAGCCGCGGCTGATGAGTCTGGTGCCGCCAGTGCATTTCGCGTTGCTCAAGGCCAGCCAGATCTACGACAACCTGTATCAGGTGCAGCGCGAGCAAAACTGGGCCGGCGGCATGCCGACCAACGCCCTGCTGGTGTCCGGCCCGTCCAAGACCGCCGACATCGAACAAGTGCTGGCCTACGGCGCCCACGGCCCGAAAGATCTTGTGGTGCTGATACTGGAGGACGCATGACCCTGCCCGCCCATTTTCTGCGCCAGGCGCAGTTGCTCATTCCAGCCGCACGGCGCTTCGACGACCCGCTGTCGACCCTGGCCTTCGGCACCGACGCCAGCTTCTACCGGCTGATCCCGAAACTGGTGATCCGCGTCGAATCCGAAGACGAAGTGGTCGCCCTGCTCAAACTGGCGCAAACCCACAACGTGCCGGTCACGTTCCGCGCCGCCGGCACCAGCCTGTCCGGCCAGGCGATCAGCGACTCGGTGTTGCTGGTGCTCGGCGATAACTGGAACGGCCGCGAAATCCGCCAGCACGGCGCACAAATCCGCCTGCAACCGGGCGTCATCGGCGCCCAGGCCAACGCCTGGCTGGCACCGTTCGGGCGCAAGATCGGCCCGGACCCGGCCTCGATCAACGCCTGCAAGATCGGCGGCATCGTCGCCAACAACGCCAGCGGCATGTGCTGCGGCACCGCGCAAAACACCTACCACACCCTGGCCGGCATTCGCCTGGTGCTGGCCGACGGCACGCGCCTGGACACCGAAGACGCCAACAGCGTGGCAGCCTTTCGCGCCAGCCATGCCGACCTGCTTGAAAACCTCGCCCGCCAGGGCCGTGAAACCCGCGCCAACACAGAACTGGCCGCGCGCATCCGCCACAAATACCGGCTGAAAAACACCACCGGCCTGTCGCTCAACGCCCTGATCGACTTCGACGAACCGCTGGATATTCTCAGCCACCTGCTGGTCGGCTCCGAAGGCACGCTGGGTTTCATCAGCGCCGTCACCTACGACACCGTGCACGACCACCCGAACAAGGCCTCGGCGCTGATCGTCTTCCCCGATGTC
This sequence comes from Pseudomonas sp. 3A(2025), assembly GCF_054589175.1. Classification (NCBI taxonomy): domain Bacteria; kingdom Pseudomonadati; phylum Pseudomonadota; class Gammaproteobacteria; order Pseudomonadales; family Pseudomonadaceae; genus Pseudomonas; species Pseudomonas sp. 3A(2025). The sequence continues at coordinate 1,018,358 of NZ_BAAILM010000113.1, forward strand.
GAGACCTGCTGTAACGCCGTCACCGTGCTCAAACAACAACCGGTCGCCGCCGTCGAACTGCTCGACCGCCGCAGCATGCGTTCGGTGCAAGACAAACCCGGCATGCCGGCCTTCGTCCGCGAACTGTCGGAAAACGCCTGCGCACTATTAATAGAAGCCCGCGCCGCCAGCCAGCCGCTGCTGCACGAACAACTCGCACAGATCATGGCCTCGCTCGCGCCCTTTCCGGTGGAAAAACAGGTCGACTTCAGCGAAGACCCAGTGGAAAACGCCCGCCTGTGGGCCATTCGCAAAGACACCTTCCCCGCCGTCGGCGCGGTGCGCCAGACCGGCACCACGGTGATCATCGAAGACGTCACCTTTCCGGTCGAGCAACTGGCGATTGGCGTACGCCGCCTGATCGCCCTGTTCGAAAAACACCGCTACGACGAGGCGATCCTGTTCGGCCACGCCCTGGAAGGCAACCTGCACTTCGTCTTCACCCAAGGCTTCAACAGCCCGGCCGAAATCGCGCGCTACCAGGCGTTCATGGACGACGTAGCGGAACTGGTGGCCGTGGAATTCGGCGGCTCGCTCAAGGCCGAACACGGCACCGGGCGCAACATGGCGCCCTTCGTCGAAAAGGAATGGGGCAGCGACGCCTACCAACTGATGTGGCAACTCAAACGCCTGCTCGACCCCAACGGCATTCTCAACCCCGACGTGGTGCTGAGCAACGACCCGCAGATTCACCTGAAAAACCTCAAGCCACTGCCCGCCGCCGACGACATCGTCGACAAATGCATCGAGTGCGGCTTCTGCGAGCCGGTGTGCCCCTCCAAAGGACTGACCCTCAGCCCACGGCAACGCATCGTCATCTGGCGCGACATTCAGGCGAAAAAGCGCAACGGCGAAGACACCACCGCACTGCAGCGCGACTATCAATACCAGGGCATCGACACCTGCGCCGCCACCGGCCTGTGCGCACAACGCTGCCCGGTCGGCATCAACACCGGCGAACTGGTGAAAAAACTGCGCAGCCAACACGCCAACCATGGCAAAACCGCCAACTGGCTGGCCAGCCACTTCCAGACCGCCCTGCAAGGCGCACGCTTCACCCTGCACGCAGCCAACGGCGCACGCATGCTGCTCGGCGCGCCCCGCCTGACGAAACTATCGGCCAGCCTGAGCAAAGCCTCGTCCGGCCGCCTGCCACAATGGACCCCGGCCATGCCCCAGGCCGAACAAGCCATACGCTTCACCGCACCGGTCGACGACCCGCGCCCCCGCGTGGTCTACCTCGCCGCCTGCGTCTCGCGGGTCATGGGCCCGGCCGCCGGCGATAAAGAACAGTCCTCATTGCTCGACAAAACCCGCAGCCTGCTGGAAAAAGCCGGCTATCAAGTGGTGTTCCCCGACGACCAGGACAACCTGTGCTGCGGCCAACCGTTCGCCTCCAAAGGCTACAACGAACAAGCCGACGCCAAACGCACCGAGCTGATCAACGCACTGCTCAAGGCCAGCCGCGGCGGCCTCGACCCGATCTACTGCGACACCAGCCCCTGCACCCTGCGCCTGGTGCAAGACCTCAAAGAAACACGCCTCGACCTCTACGACCCGGTGCGCTTCATTCGCACCCACCTGCTCGACAAACTGACCTTCATCCCGCAACAGGAACCGGTGGCCGTGCACGTCACCTGCAGCACCCAACACCTCGGCGAAAGCCAGGCCCTGATCGAACTGGCGCGGCTGTGCAGCGTCAACGTCGTCATCCCGGAAGGCATTCACTGCTGCGGTTTTGCCGGCGACAAAGGCTTCACCACCCCCGAACTCAACGCCCACGCCCTGCGCCCGCTGAAACAGGCCGTGCAGCACTGCACCGAAGGCATCTCCACCAGCCGCACCTGCGAAATCGGCCTGTCGCACCATTCGGGTATCGACTACCACAGCCTGGTGTACCTGGTGGATCGCGTGACCCAACCACGCGTGAGCTGATCGCCTAACGAAAGGCAACCCCCGTCTTTGCCTGGCCCAACACGAGCCTTTGCAGGCCTCTTCGTCGGGATGCTGCCCAGAGCGAAGCAGCTTCCTACAGATGGATGGCCATCCCCCATCTGTGGGAGATCACCCGCCGCCACGGCGCCGTGCTGTCGCGCAGCAAACGTGAGACCTGTAGGAGGGAGCTTTGCCGGAATGCCGGACCATCGCGATCGGCTGCGCAGCAGTCGTAAATTTTCAGCGTTTCGCAGAATTTTGTGAGCTTCGCACTCTCAGAAATCCACAAACTGCCAGATACCCACAGCGAACAACACGCCCCTCCACAAGCACCGCCCCCCATTTACCCCTTCCTGCTCCAAACAAGGGAGATACCCGTTCATCGCACCCTTTTAGTGCCTTGTTAGCCGGTTTTTTACTTTTTGTGTCTCCCACAAAAATAAATAGAACCCCTGCCAGACAGCACAGTCAATCCTGTAAGCCTTCCAGAACGATGGCTTTTTAATCTCGGACAGCGCCTCACCCACCGGCCACCCCGAGCCCACAGGTTTAAGGAGAAACAACATGAAACGTACCGCTCTCACCGGACTGTTTTTCAGTGCTGCACTGTTGGCTTCGCCGGTTTTCGCCGCAGATGACCTGTGCGATACCAACCTGCAAACCCTCAAGGACGCCCAGGTATCGACCAACTCCAACCTGAGCGCAGACAGCAAAACCGCGCTGATGACCACCCACGATGAAGCCGCCGCCGCCAAAGCCGCTGGCGACGAGAAGAAATGCATCGAGCTGACCGCCAAAGCCATTTCGGACCTCAAGCTGGTCGGCTCCGGCAGCCAGGGCGCCAAATAATTGCCGGCAGTGCACTCCAGTGGGTCGACGCGCCACGCCAATCGGCGTACACTGCGCCCCACTGACTGCCCGCAAAGCAGTCACGGGGCCGATTAGGATTCGACGCCGGTGATGAAACTCTAGGTGCATGCCGACTTGGTAACAGAAGTCGTAAATTCACTGTTGCAACTTTCTATAGTTGCCAATGACGAAAACTACGAGGGCTACGCTCTCGCCGCGTAAGCGGTGCGACTAGCTCTTCTGGTAGCTTCGGCTCCAGCAATCACCAGGGGATGCCTGTAAACCCAAAGTGATTGTCATATAGAACAGGATCGTCGCTTAGGACGTTGTGGCCGATGTGACTAAAACTTACACAACTCGCCCAAAGCACCCTGCCCGTCGGGTCGCTGAGGGTTAACTTAATAGACACGGCTAAGCATGTAGGACCGACAGCGGAGTACTGGCGGACGGGGGTTCAAATCCCCCCGGCTCCACCAAATGAAACACCAGAGAGGCCCGCCTAGCGCGGGCTTCGCTGTATCTGGAGTATCGAAAGTCGCTGAAAGGTGTTGTGGGTTTATGTGGGTAAGTCCATGTCCCAGCAACTTTTCAGCGACATCGTTTTCCCTCCCCCGACGCTCTGCCTAAACATCTCCCGACTCCCCAGTGTCAGGATAGTTGTCGCCTCTCCGGTTTTACCCAAAAAGACCATCCCGACATCGCAGAATCGGGTGCCTGGACCTACTGCCTGGCTCTCGCCCACAATGACCCCGGCCGCTGCTATGCCATCCAAGATTCTGCTTTGCGCAGCTGCCTGGCTGAGGTGCGGCAATGAGTATCGGCGAGATACAAGACCTGGACGGCCTCACTTGCGAAACAGAACGGGCAGAAAGACGTGCGCAAAGCTCAAGACCGACTATGTCAGCTAGATGCACCAAACAGCGAAAGTAAAAAGCGCCTGCTGCGGAACCGCCACAATAGCTTTCGCTTTCTGAGGATAGTGACGCCCCCCAAAATGCCCACATTCTCAATAACCTGAAACCACGCGCTCGCCTGCGGGCATGGTGACACCAACGCTAGCAGAAGCCTGCGCGAACTCAGAAGGATCGGAACTTGTTTAACTGGAACACCCTGAAAAGCTTCTTCAGTAGTTACAAAATTTATGTAGTCGCCGGAGCGGCAGTCATTACTTTTGTCTACCAGTTCAAAGACCTCTTCGACGAAAAAAATGACCCCACGATCTACGGCCGTTGGGACAAGTATGCGTACCCAGACTCGGCTGGTATGGTGAGTTTACACGGCGTCACTGAGTTTTTGGAGGACGATTCATACAGGTACACAGGCTTCATTACCCTAACCACTGGCCAACCGCCCATCGACATGGTTTTCCGCGTCAACGCTGCTGGCACCTGGAAAGGTGACGAAGAAAGGATCATCACCAAGCTGACGGGAATGAAATCGTCCCTTGCGGAGGTACGAAAAGGAGAGCTCAAGCTGAACGGAAGCAAGCTTGCTCAATCGATGAAAGAGCCGCCAAAGCTTGAAAGCGTCATACCAATGGGGAGCTCGGAGCGCTACAAAGTGCTGGAGCTAGAAGAAGATAAGATCAAGTTGCAGGTAGATAACCTGAAGGGTGAGCCTGTCGCCTTCGACATGCTCAAGACACCTGAACGCAACCCAGGAAAACTCATGCCAATGGACTGAGCCTTACCGCCTCGGCTAAATGCTCAGGTGCCAAGTGAATATTAGGATTGGTGGGGAAGCAGCGCTCTGGCCGCAGCGTTTCCCTGGACGAAAACACGGGGAACTTTGTTGGCAGACTTGATTATATTGCAATCCTTGTGGGTGCCATTACTGTGCCTCATGGACGGTAGCAGCTCCAGTCGAAGTGCTCTCCTATCATCCTGACTTGGAGATCAACTCCTTTACAATTGCAGAGTGTTTTATCTTGCCCTTTGTTGCTGTGACCGTCTGTGTAGTCGTCAGAACCTCAAGCTTGATCTCAAACTCGTCGCTGTAAAGCCTGCTCTGAAAGAGACGGGTCAGATACTCAGCGAATTGCTCTGCCAGCTCACGACTGTCGAGATAAAGCGTCTTGTATGAGAGCCGGCCAGTGGGCGTCGAATACAATCCCTTCACGATGTCGTCGTCCCGATAGTGACCATCACGCAGGTTCGAAGGAACCAGTCTGCTGGGCATCTCGACTCTGATCGTGGCGTACTCGACTACTGACTTGTTCTTGAAGTCTCCAGCATCGCGTAGCTTTGTGTGCTCCATGGCTAATAATCCTTTCTGATTAGAAGTAGAGTGCCAAGGCGCTCTATGAATAGCTACTGGCCGGAAGAGCCATTATGACAGGCAGCTTTTGGCCGATCTCTACCTTTCACCATCATCAGGTATGGGCATTCACGACAAGCCATGGTTACGAAGCGTGCTGGTCAGATCGAATGCAAACAGGTGGTCGAGTAGAGTACCGTATTCCAATTGGTATTCCAAAAAAATTCAAATTAGTATAAGCACCTATAAATCAATAACTTACTAAACAGATTCAAATTACCCCAGCAAGTGCGTCTCTTTTACGCCTCAAATCAAGAAAATCCGAGAGTTTGTCAAAGCGGCATCGAACGCCTTGCCTAGAGAAATCACCCCATGGCCAAAGAAATCGAAAACCCCTGCACATCAGTCTGCCAACTCAGCGGCGACCTATGTGTCAGTTGCGGTCGCAACAAGGAAGACATCCGCAAATGGCGGCGCATGAACCGCCCAGAGAAAATGGCCGCTGTGCAGCGCGCCAGCCAGCGCTTGAAAAGCCTCAACAAAAAGAAGAGCTGACCTGGGCAAATCGAGCCGGTGTAAAAGCCGCTCCGGCCTGCAATACTTCGCCAAAATGCCCGCCCATCTGACACGGCTACCCGGACACTCCATGCAACCCAAAAGCCTGATGTTCTCATTGCTCATCACTGTACTGGCCGTATTTCAAGCCAACGCTGCGGACAAAACCTGCACCGAAGCCATCGGCCAAAAGCGCGCCGAGTTGCTGGTCAAACAATGCATCAACGTTTCTCCCGCCACCCGTCCGCCCTGCAACGTGGCCAATAGCTGCGAGTTGATCAACAGTGAAGTCGAACGCGGCTGCGGCTTTCTGGACGATGACCCGAACACTCCAGATTACTGCCACTTCAACCTGACCAAACCGGAAACCTTGCAGGGCGCTTTGATTGCAGGCAACGGCATCGATGACTACAGCATCACCGTGCTGGTCAATGACGGTCGACGCTTCAATGCCTATTGCGACGGCCAATGTGACGCTTGGTTTACTGCCGCAGATGAAGGCGAGGCGACCTTGCTGCCGGCCATGATCGGCAAGAACGTCAAAGTCACCGTTGCACGCGAACTCAACAACGACCGCATCGCTGGACCTGCAACAGACGACAAACTGATTTTCGTGAAAAAAATTGAGCTAGGGAAATGATAGCGGTGCGTCTGAAGCGCATGGCTACTTCATAAGTCGAGCGAGCCAGACTCAGGCTTGATCTCTGAACCTGTGCCATGAGCAGGACGATATTCAGGATGTCCCCTTCACTGCCTGTCAGACCAGTGCATTGTTGATTGACCTCCACGAGACGGTCAGAAACAAGCTTGCGGTTAATGGTCATAAATATCCGGCCGATAAACTAGAGGTACCACCCAAAAACACGAACAACTCGGCCCCAGAGTTCTAAGGATTACTCGTGATCGTTTACGCTGCGACCAAACAGCAATTCCTCAAAGACAGCGACAACGACGACATTGAGGACGTGATCCTCAAGCACTTCAAAGAAGCTACCGGCAAGAAGGTGGGTGCGTCAGAAATCAGGTCGTGGCAAGGCTCCTTGAGCTATATGGCGAAGGTACTCCGAGACGAGGGCCTGCCCAACGATGCGGGCTTGGCCATTGAGCTTCATATTCCACAATCGTCGAAACGAATCGATTTTTTGCTCACGGGTCGAGGTGAAAATCAGGTCAAGAACGCTGTTTTGATCGAACTCAAGCAGTGGAGCAAAGCAACCGCTACCACCAAGGATGCGATTGTAAAAACAGCACTGGGAGGAGGCCTCGTGGAAACCATTCACCCCTCCTATCAAGTCTGGTCCTATGCAGCACTGCTGGAAGGCTTCAATGAAGCCGTCTACGACAAAAGCATCGAAATACGTCCCTGTGCCTACCTCCACAATTACATCAGCGACGGCGTGATCAACTCAGCACACTACGATGCCTACACCAGCAAAGCACCGCTGTTTCTCAAAGGCCCGGATGAGCTCACGAAGCTACGAAGCTTCCTTAAAAAAACACATCGTCCATGGCGACAACAAGGAGGTGCTGTATGAGCTCTCCAACGGAAAAATTCGCCCGTCCAAAGCGTTGTCAGAGGCGCTGAAAGGATTGATGAAAGGTAAGCCCGAGTTCGTATTGATCGATGATCAAAAAACGACCTTTGAATCGGCACTCGCCGCAGCAAGTGCCGCCTCAGAGGAGGCACCAAAAGTATTGATCATCGAAGGTGGCCCAGGTACCGGAAAAACAGTCTTGGCGATAAACCTGCTGGTCAAGCTCACAGGGTTAGGCTTGTTGAGCAAGTACGTCTCGAAAAATGCCGCTCCGCGAAAAGTGTACGAAAGCAAATTGGTCGGTACCGTCAAGCGAAGCCATTTTTCCAATTTCTTCTCTGGCTCAGGGGCTTTCATCGATACTGAGCGCAATACCTTCGATACGCTGGTTGTAGATGAAGCCCACCGGCTCAATGAGAAAAGCGGTCTATATGGCAACCTGGGTGAAAACCAGATCAAGGAATTGATCGAGTCCGCCAAATGCGCGATTTTTTTCATCGACGAAGACCAGCGCGTCACCTTGAACGATATCGGCAGTAAACAAGCTATTCGAGCTTTTGCCAAAGCAAAAGGAGCAACCGTCGAGGAATATACGCTGTCCTCCCAGTTCCGCTGCAGCGGTTCCGATGGTTACCTGGCGTGGCTGGACGACGTGCTGGATATTCGCGCTACCGCTAACCCGTTACTCGATACCCGCGAATACGAGTTCAAGGTGTTTGATACACCGCAGGCGATGCACGCGGCTATCGAACTGCAGAATTACGATAACAAGGCGCGCGTTGTCGCAGGTTACTGCTGGCCTTGGCTGAGTAAAAAAGACGCCAAGGCTCCCGACATCGTTATTGGTGATAGCTACGCCCGTCAATGGAACCTAGACCAAGACGGCAGCTTGTGGATCATCGCCGAAAACTCCATCGAGCAGGTCGGCTGCATCCATACCTGCCAAGGGCTGGAGGTGGATTATATTGGCGTAATCATTGGCCCGGATTTGATCGTCAGGAACGGCCAAGTGCTGACGGCGCCCTTAGAGCGCGACAAACATGACAAATCGATTCGGGGCTGGAAGAAACTGATGAAAGAACAACCGGATCTGGCTCGCCGCGAGACGGATCTGATCATCAAAAATACCTATCGAACATTGATGACCCGTGGCATGAAAGGCTGCTACCTGTATTGCACTGATCAGGAGACTGCACAGTATTTTAAAAGCCGCCTTGCCGGATACAGCGGTAAATGACGCCACGCCCAGCCTTCATCTGTATGAATGCCTTGCCAAAAGCAACCCTCATAAACCAAAAACCCCACCACCTCTTCAGGCAGCGGGGTCCACACGAAACAAGAAACTAGCCTGAATCTGTCAGGCCGGCAGCCCTGCCGTCTCCTCTACTTCTCGGCTTGTCACCGGCCACTGATCAAGCACCTGATCCAGCGCAAGGTGCGCCTGTGTAATCAAATGCATCCCAGCCATAGCCAGATGACGCGACGGGCCTTGCAGCTTGTCGGCGCTCTCATAAACCGTCGCTGTGGCGCAGCGCAGCAGCTCCACGGCATGGGCCAGGCGGCATTCAAGGAGGGTCAGGGTTGATTCGAGGGTGGGTGGATCGGGGACGATCTTTATCATGGTTACAACTCCGCTAATACTGAGGGAGCCGTTCACCCATTGCCTACCAAACGCCGGGTGGCGGCCATGCACAAGTTGGTAGGACCGGTTAGCGGAACCCGGCGCGCCCGAAGACGCCCTGCGCACGGCCACCATAACTAAAGGCCGAAAAAAAGCGCCTCGCAAAAGGTGGCGCCTTGCGCCGCTAAACCTCAGGCCTACCAAACCTGATCGCTGGATTTACAGCGACAGCCAGAGGGTAGTGACCGAAATCAACCAACGCAAGCGGCCGGGATTTTCTCGGAAATTTCCTTCAATGAAAAGAGAAGCGTCTTGCTATTAGCTCATCCCCCTACTCCTCATCAATCAGACTATCCGTCCTGGCCGTGCCATTTTCACGATCAACCTGAGCGTCCTGATCGGACCCCGGATTGCCTGGAGGCGGGTTCCAGTCCTCTGGACGCTGCTTCGGTTCCGACGGAGCCTCTTCAATCCCGGAACCGTGACCTTCACCGGTATCCGGTGCGTTCTCATCAGGGCCTGGATACGCCGCTTCAGGTCCGTTGTTATCAATTGACATGATCGTTCTCCCACCAGGGCGCAGGAAATCTGCACATGAAGTTGAGAGGGATCGACGCTTTCTGGAGTGCCCGCTGGCAGACGAACGGTAAACGTATAAAAGCCCGATTCAATACCCGGTTTGCGGCCACATGCCCCTCAAAGCCCGCCAACCTGTAGACTCTCTGTTCCCCTGACTGCCCTTCAAGAGACACCTCACATGCCTCAAGAAAAACTCGATGCCCTGCGCCTGCAAAAGCCCATCCGCGACGAAATGAACGACCTGCTCCGTGCCCTCAACGCCGCCAGTACGCGTGCGGACATCGAGGCCGAGCGCGCCATCCAGATCGAATCGATCCAGACCCTGCAAAATACCAAACGCCTGCGCGCAGCCGATGCCGAAGCCCTGTTCATCATTTTTGATGACGCCGCAGAAGCCAAACTGGAACACTTGCCCTGATTTTCGGTCCATAGACTCATCAAAAGTCCCACTGAACCTTCACCCGTTTCCCGCCCTTTGAGAGGACTGTCCTCCCATGCAGTCGCTCCTTGAACACTTTCGTGACAGCGCTCTGGACGTCATGTCATCCGGTGCCCCGGTCGAGCCGTGGATGAGCGAGTTCGCCGTGTTCCTGCAGTCGCAACTGCCCGGCTCGGTCGTCGGCATCAGTGTGCTCGACAGGCCTGGCCGCACCTTCCGCCACTCCATCTTCCCGACCCTGCCACGCGCCTTCGGCCAGTGCCTGGAAAACAACGTGATCGTCAGCAATCGCGGCACCTGCGGGCGTGCGATCCTGAGTGGCCAGCCGATTGAGGTGCCGGATATCGCGGTCGACGAGCGCTTCTCGCCGCAGTGGCGGGCGCTGCTGATCGAGCATGGGCTGACCTCGATTCTGTCGACGCCCGCGCTGGGCCTGGATGGCACGCCACAAGGTTGCATAGCGGTCCTGCACCCTGTCGCGACCGTGCTCGAGACTCAACAACGCGCCCTGATTCAACTCGCCTCGGTGCTGTGCGCGAAGGTGTGTCTTTACAGCCGTACCCGCGAGTCCCATCAGTTGCTGATTGGTGAGCTGGAGCACCGCATGCGCAATATCTTCGCCGTTATCGGCGGGGTGGCGGATCTGACGCTGAGAAATAACCCGCAGCCAAAGCAGTTTCGCGAGGCGTTCGGCAAGCGGCTGGTGATGATGCACCGCGCTCATTCGATTGCTACCAGCACCGAGGCAACCGGTCTGGATGCCTTGCTGCAAGAGGTTCTGGCGCCGTACAGCAAAGACTACGACATTCAGTACAGCGGCCCTGCGGTGTTGCTGGCGCCCGAAGCGGCATCGGCGCTGGCCCTGGTGACCAATGAACTGGCGACCAACGCCGCCAAATACGGCGCGTTGTCGGTGCCGGGCGGGAGGCTGAGGGTTCAGTGGTCGATCAATCAGGAAAGTGGCAGTGGGGGTGACACTAACGGCGCCGAGCCGCAGTTTTCGCTGAGCTGGGTTGAAAGCAACGGCCCACGGGTCGAAGAACCGGCGCGCAAGGGCTACGGCACGGCGATGATCAATGGCAGCTTGCGCAATGCCTTTGAAGGGTCAGCAACGCTGATGTATGACCCCGAAGGCTTCAAGTGCCAGGTCCGCGCGTCCTTTACCGACAAGCTTGGCAGGCCCGTAGCAGGCGTGGCCGCTCAGGCTTGAGCGCTCGCTAGTGCTTAGCGGCCAGCACATCGAACGCTCGCTCGCAGGCTTGCCCGGCTATTCGGGCAGTATCAGCAATTGCTGCCAGTTCACGATTGCGTGCGACAGATTGGTCGAGCACGACGGCAAGCAGATTGCCGGGGTTTTCGGCTGCCGGGCGGCTACTGGCAACGCAGGTGCTGCGGCGCGCTCGATCGGCGGCGAGTAGTTGCTCGACTCGCTGGCGCAGCCCGTCAGCAGCATTGGCAGCATCAGCGGCCTGAGTGAGGGCGGTATCAATCTGTTGTTGAGCATCGGTGTTCACCTGGTTGATGGCGTGTTGCAGGACGTGCTCGCGATGACGTTCGGCTTCGCTGGAGGCCTGGCGCGCGGCGGCGTCACTGGCGTTGCGGGCGCTCCAGCGGGCCTGCCAGGCGTCTTCGGTCGTCGAGCGGCCATGCCCGTAAGCCACAAACAGCGCCGCCAGTTGAGCCATGAGCGCCAGCAGCGCCCACCCGATCCGGCTATTAGCAATGAGCGGCAGACCGATCACGCCATGGCTCCGCCGCAGGCGGTGTACATCGCCAGCAGGTCCGGTTCAGGCACGGGCTGATGAGCGCGCTCTTCGGTGTAGATCTCCAGCAAGCGGGCCAGTTTGTGCTCGCGCTGGCCATAACCGGCGCCCGGCAAGCTGGCCCAGATCGGCGCGGCCTTGTTGATCGCCTGCTCGATGCTGCCCGCCTGAATGAAGGGCAGTGCCCCGCATTCGATCAGCAGTTTGATCGCGGCCAGGTCTTGCGCCTCAGGGGTAAAGCGGCCGATAAAGCCGTAGTTTTTGACGATGGCATCCCAGGTGCGGGCAAGGAACTGGTAGCGGCCAGCCGCCGTGGACTTGATGTTGTAGCGCGGCAAATCCACCAGCACGCGCGGGTGCTTGCTGTAGTCCGCGAACAGCTTGCCGCCCACCAGCACGTTGTAACCGTCATCGCTGGCCTTGAGCGTCGAGGTGCCCTCCGACCAGGCCAGCATGTCGAGAAAGGCCAGCACATTGGTGCCGCCTGCGCGTGTTTTATCAATCCGTGCCATGTGATTTCTCCAGGCGAAAAAAAGCCCGCGTCATGCGGGCTGTAGTGGCTGTGATCGGGTTTAGCGCTGGGCGACCTTCTGCGGTTCAGGCTGCTGCTTCTTGCCTTCAGCCTTGGCCTTGCCTTCTTTGCCGCCATTGCATTCCAGGGTGGTGGTCCAGCCGTCGCGGGTGTATTTCTGCTCGACCGATTGCACCTGGTAGTCGCCATCCAGGCCGACCTTGAAGCCCTGCACGTCAACCGCGCGCTCGGCAAACAGGTCGGTGCGGCCGGGCATGACCAGGTTCACATCGGCGGTGGCGCGATTGAGTGCCGCCAGCCGCGCCCTGGCCGCCTGCTCGGCGGTGATTTTGTCCGGGTAAAGGTGCCGGTCGGTGTGCACCGGCGGCAGTGTGTCGGGTGCGTCGTGGTTGGCCAGCTCGATGAGTTCCAGCTGGCCGGTCTGCTTGTCCTGGTACTGGCTGCGCACGCTTTTCTGCGTGCTGCGATCGCTCAGGCGAAAGCTCCACTGGCTGACGTCAGTACGCCGAATCACCACCTTGTCCAGTTGCTGGCCGCTGGCGGTGGTGCCGCCCTGGCGCGGCATGACCAGCAGCTTGCCATCGGCCACCTTGGCGGTGCAGTCGTACAGGCGGCCCAGCCGGGTGATGAAGTTGAAGTCCGACTCGTTGAGCTGGTCGATCCGCGCCACCCGAGTCTGCACATTGCACACCGGCTCCCAACCATTGCGGCTGGCAATGTCACCGACAATGCTCGCCAATGGCACGCCTTCCCAGGCGCCGCTGCGTGTGGTCTTGCCACTGCCGCGCATGTCGCTGGCCTTGCCACGGATTTCCATCGTGTCGGGCGGTCCCTTGAACACGATCGAGTCGACGATATAGCGACCCAACCGCGCCAGCGGGGCGCCGGCATAGCCCATGAAAATCTCGACACTGGCGCCGCGCGGCGGCAGCGCCACGGCCTGGTCGCGGTTATCCAGGTACAGCTCGAACACATCCGACTCCATGCCGGGTTTATCGAGGGTGCGCAGGTACAACAGGCGGTCGTTGATCAGTGTGGTGATGTCGGTCCCGTCGGCAACGATTCTGAATGTGGGTTGCATCAAGCCTCCGAAAACAGTGAACGGAACAAGCCGCCAACGCGGCGGCTAGCTCCACAGTTGAATGGCCACTTCGCTGACCTGAGTAAGGTCCGGCAAGCGGATCAGTACGCCTGCACGCAACGGCTGCACCTCATCGGCCAGGCCGGGATTGGCGTTCAGCACCGCCTCGACCGTGCCATTGAGGTGGCCGTAATAGCCATGGCACAAGGTGTCGAGCAGATCGCCATCAGAGGTACGCAAGGTCGTCGCCATAGCGGCTCAGCTCCAGAGTGAATTTCTGTTTGCGCGGCACGCCGCCCTGCAGCAGCGCGCTTTGGTCTTCCTGAACGCTCAACAGGCACCAACTGCCCAGAATCGCGCCATAGCCGGTCACCAGGTTCAGCGGCTGCAAGCGACCGGCCAGGCTGCGCAGGTTTTCAAGCTGCTTGATGCCGGCACGAAAGCCCGGGAACACATCGCCGCTGAGGGTCATGCGATCATCGCCAAAACCCACTGCCTGCTGCGCCGGCCGCCGCGACAGGCGCGTCTGCGCCGCCCAGTTGAAGGAAGACCGGCGCGACAGTGAATTGAACGCGGCGGTGTCGAGGTTGAAGTAGTACGGCTCCAGGTTGGGGTCGTGCGGCTGCATGATCAGCAAGTGGGGAAACGGCTTGATCGCAGGCGTCGCCGGCGTCGGGTCACTGGTCACCGCCCGGCTGGGCAAGACGTTGAGCAGCGCCGGGCCGGACGCCTTGCCGATGAGGTTCTTGGCCGCACTCAGCGCCCGCCCGCTCTGCTCGTTCAGCGAACTCAAGCGCTCGTCGATGCCCGACAGCGCCCGCGTTGCCCGGTTATAGGTGGCTACCACCGCGCCCACCCTGGACTGTACGGCGGTAATGCGCCCCATGACCCGACGCAACTGGCCGCCGGCCAGGTCGCCGATGATCGGCAACCCTTCAAGCTCGGCGGCGGCCCCCGACAGATCGCCGATGGCGCTGTTGACCGGCCCCATCATGCTGTCGAGGTTGCGCCGACCGGACTCGCCGGCCTGCGCCAGGGACTTCACAGCGCCCTGCAACTGCTCCATGTAGGCCATGACGCCTCCTTACAGATGCGGCGCATCGAACAACTGTCGATCGCCGCTGTAGTGATTGAACTGTGCAAGCACCTGGAGGATGTACGGCTGCAACGACTGGATCAGCGCCTGCGGATCCTTGACGTCGCCCTGCACGGTGATCGGCATGCTGATCTGCTGGTTGAGCGGCGCCGGTGCCGCTTGAGCGGTTGTCGCTTGCGTAGCGCCCGCGCTTCCAGGAACCGCGCCCGCCACCGGTGCCTGAAACGACACATTCAGTTGCCGGGCCTGCTCCAGTGCAGCGCTCTGTCGGGACAGCGACACATCCCGCGACAGCGCTTCGATGCTGGTCATCGGCCGCTCGCCGGCCTGTGCGCTACCCGCCTGTGCACCAAAAGGCACGATGGTGCCCTGCGCCAGGCTGACCGGCGGCAATGGCCGGGGACTGGACGCCTCGTTGTCGTCGCTGACCAGCCAGCGCCCTAACGTGCCGCCCAGCCACTCGCCACCGTCGGCGCCAATAATGCCGCCGATCACCCCGCCCAACGCGGTACCGATGATCGGCACCACCGAGCCGATGGCTGCGCCCGCGGCGGCGCCCGCCAGTCCGCCGGCCAGACCACCGCCAACGCTGCCGATGCCCTCGGCTTTTTCCTCTGCGGTTTTGTCACTGGCCAGCACCTGCGCCACTTCACTGCCGGCTTCAACCACCCTGGCCAGCGGTACGGTTTTCTGGATGAAACCGGTCGCCTTGCCCAGCATGCCGGTCACGCGGCTCAAGCGCCCTGCCCGGACGCTGTCCGGCTCAGGCACTGCCGGTACCGGTACCGGCGGTGCCGAGGCGGTGCGCGCAGCGGAGGACGCCCGGTTCGCGCCCGCACGCCGCCGATTGCGCCCCCCGCGGCGCC
>NZ_BAAILM010000113.1:1033625-1052563 GCF_054589175.1 Pseudomonas sp. 3A(2025)
CACGCGCTGATTGTCAGGGCCTTGAGTGCTATCGGATGCATCCGAGGATGAGCTTGCAGCGCCGCCGCCCTTGAGGCCGTCAAGGTTGACCACGAACACCCGTTGCACGCCGCTCGCGGTTTCGCCAGAGGTATGACTGGCGGCATCACTGGCGGCGCTTTGACCCTGAACGGCATCCGCACTGCCGTTATCCACCGGGCTGTCGTCAGACGTCGCGGCGTCGGCCTGGCGGTTATCCGTGCTCGTGCTGCTGATCGATTCGCGCAGGGAATCGACGACCTTGAGGCTGGTGCCGACCAGATCGAAGCCGCCCTCTTCGCCTTCTTTGGGCTCGCCGCGCAGTTTGCCGGCAAACCTCAAACCGCCTTCAACCAGATCCAGGGCCAGTGAGCCCTTGCCGCCACCGCCCGCCTGAGCCCTGTTTTCCATGACTTCGCGGGCGGCAGCGATGCCTTTTTGCCCGATGTCGATGGGGTTGAACGTGTCTTGCTCACCGTCCTTGGGCTCGCCACGAACAGAACCTGCGACCTTAAGGCCACCCTCCAGCACATCCAGCGCCACCGAGCCCAGGCTTACCGGGTTGTCGCCACCTTGCGCGGTGTTTTTCTCAAGCACCTCGCGGGTGACGGCAAGGCTCTTGAAGCCCACATCGAACAGGTCGATGCCGCTTTTTTCGGCCGATGGCGAGGTGTCGCGCAGACTGTGCAAAGACGTCAGGGCACCTTCAAGCCTATCCACAACCACCAAGGGGCTGCTGCTCTGGGCGCTCACTTCATCAGGGGATGGTAGTGCAGCCGGGAGCGCGACCGGTTTGACGCTGATATCCGTTGTATCAACGGCCTGTGTCTCGGCTTCTTTTTCCGCGACGGCTTTTACCTCTTCACGGCGCGTATTCCGGCTGACAACCTTTTCGGTTAAAAACACCGTGCCGGCGGCCGCCAGCAGCTTGCCGCCCGCCTCCCGCCAGCCAGGACTGCTCGTTGTCGGGCGCGGGGCTGAACCGCTTTGCAGCCCTGCGCCATTGCCCGAAAAACCCAGCCCCGAGAAGCGCGTGACAAACCTGCCAGCAGGACTGACCGGCTGCGGGCGCGCTGTGTCCACAGGGCTCTGGACCGGTTGGCGGGCGGCCGGGATTTCATTGTCATGGCCCTTGCCGCGCCGGGCAGGCTTTTCAGTGTCTTTGCCGGGCGGGCCGGGCTCGGGTTCCGATTGCGCCTTGCTTTTGCCCCCCAGCGTACCTTTGGCGAAATTGAGCAATCCTTGCCCGAGCCGGTAAGCGGCAATGCCCTTGAACACCGCCAGTGCCGCCACCGCCACACCGGCCAGGCCCTGCACAACCCTGGGCGACTGTTCTGCCAGCGCGCCGACGCTGATCGCGACCTGCCGGACCGTATCGGCCACCACATCGGTGACCGGGCGCAGGCTGTCACCGATACTGCGCATGGCGTCATCGGTGGCATCGCCGGCTTCTTTCCATTTCTGCGACGAGGTTTCACGCCGCTCCCCCAGGTTCTGGTCAAGCAGCCCGCTGGCGTTCGCACCGCCGTTCTTGTATTGCTGGTAAAGCTGCTCGTTCTGCGCGGCACCGGCCAGCGCCACCTTGACCTGCACGTCGGCAAAGGCGTTACCGGTCAGCAGCGCCTGCTCCAGTGTCCTGAGCATCTGCCGGGCTTTCTCGGGGTCGGCCTGCTGGCTGATCCTTGCGCTGCCTTCGGCCATCTGCCGGGCTGTTTCCGGGCTGCTTTTCTCGATGTACTGGCGAGCCAGTGCAACGCTGGATTCCAGCGGCGAAAAGCCTTGCTGTTGCTGTGTCGCCAGTTCGGTGCGGTAATCGATGCCGACCGCCTTGTAGGCGCTGACCGTGTCCGTCGCACCGATGCCGGACACCCATGTCTTGAGTTCTGCACCGGCGGCGTCGGCATTGCCGGTCGATCGGGTCTGCACCTGCAACATCGCGCCGATCTGATTGACCGCCGCCAGCCCCGTGGTGCCTTGCTGGCTCAGCAACGGCAACAGTTCGGCAAGCCACTTGGCCATGTCGCCGGTTTCGAAATGCCCGGCCTGAGTCTGGTAGGCAATCGACTCCAGGGCTTTCTGCATATCCTGAGGCTCGGTTATCCCGGCCTGGTCCCGCAGGGCGCTGACGATTTTCGCGGTGTCATCCGCAGCGGCGCCCTGCCCGACCACAAATTTTGACGCCACCGGCGTGTATTGCAGGGCCTGTTTAAGGTCCATGCCTGCCGCAACCAGTTGGTTGAGCACACCGGCCACATCGTTGCGTGCCATGCCCGTATCACGGGAAATGGTAATGACCTGGCGCCCCAGTTCGCTTTCTTCAGGCTCATTGGCCACGCCGGCCTGAATCGCGATGCCGCGAATCAGGGCCTGATAATCGGCGCTGGCCTTGACCGGCACCTTGGCCATGCCAATGGCGCCGGAGACCTGCGAGGAGCTGGCCTGTAGTGCTTTCCAGCCGGTCTGGATCTGCTGCAGGCCCAGGCTTTGCTGCGCGCTTCTGCGCGCGGTATTGCCCAACAAACGGTAATGCTGCTCAAGCCTGTCGACCGCGACACCCTGCTCACGCAGGGTGCCAAGGTTGGCGTCCAGTTGCGTGCGCACCTCGCGGGCGTTCAGCGCATGGGTGGCACTGGCCTTGTTCGACTCGGTCCGCAAGCGCATCGTCTGACCGATGACGCGTTGCAGGGCCTGGGCTTCTTCACTTCTTTTTTTCAACGTGTCGACCCGGCTCTGCACCTCGCCGAGCGCCATGTCGACAATGGCACCGGCGACATCGTCGATCACATTCGTATCCGGAAATCCGCTATTGGCCATCGTCCCTCCTTAACGCCCGTACAGCCGGGTGGCTCAATCACTGAGCCACCAGACCATATCGGCGAATGACATGCCCTGAATCTCGCCGGCCGAGAAACCCAGCTCTTTGGCCAGGCGCTTGGCCAGCGACTTCTGGAAGCCGGGCGTGTCAAATCCCGTCTTCGTCGACCAGGCGAAAATAGGCGGCACGCAAGCGGCGATAATCGCGCAGCGTCAGCCCCTCCAGATCTTTCTCGTCAGCGTCGCAAAGGGCGGCAAACATCAACGCCTCCAGCCGCACGCTGTCGTCCCCGGCCCGCTCTTCGAGGGTGCGGCTCAACTCGATGGTCGGCGAGCGCATGGTCAGCGTGTTGACGGCAACGCCACCCACGCTGAGCGGTGCGCTGAGGTCGATCACTGTGCGCGCCAACGCCACATCGAGCCACGCAGGATTGGCTTCGCGGGTGTCTTCGGTCAGGCGCACATAAGCCGCCTGAAGGCGGCGATAATCGCGCACCTCCAGTTGGCCCAGGTCCGCCTCGCCGGTCTGGCACAGGCTGGCGAACAGCAATAGCTCATAGCGCGACTCGCTGTCGTTGGCCTGCGCCAGGGCGGCACGGTCCTGGCGAATGGTCGGCGACGCCATGCTCAGGCTGTCGACCTGCATACCGTTGATGGGCGTGGGCACACTCAGGGTGATCAGCGCCTGATCAGGCGCCAGTTGCAGCCAGTCAGGGCTTTTTTTCTCAGTCATGTGGCTTTCCTCAAATGCCCAGGATGGTGCGCATCCGCGACAGCTGGTCGACACCGTCGATCACCCGCACGCCGTTGACCGGATCGATCTCGTAGATCAGGCGGTCGTCGATTTCCAGCTTGTAGTAGCTCACGCTCAGGGCGAACTTGATTTCGGCCTTTTCGCCCGGTTTCCAGTCGCCGTTGTCGACCTCGCGGGCCATGCCACGCAGGGTCGCAACCACGCCTTTCCAGCCGCCTTTCTGGTCCTTGAACGCGCCACGGAACGAGCCGTTGAACGCGGTCTGGTCAGCCAGGCCGACGAACTTCAGTGCCTCGCGGCGCATGCCGTTGGTGCTGAAGGACGACTCGAGCTTTTGCAGGCCCATGTCGACGTCGATCTCGGCGTCCATGCCGCCTGCACGGTAGGCCTCGGCCTTGACCGAGATTTTCGGCAGGGTCAGTTGCGGGACATCGCCGGCCATCGACACGCCGTCGATGATCAGGTTGGTGTTGAACAGAATTTCTGGGGTCATGGGGGTCGCTCCTTAAGCGGCGTCGAGCACTTCGGTGAGGTAGTCGTCGGTGATCTCGACGAGGAAATTGGGGTTTTCAGCCGGCGGCACGTCGGTGAAGCGAATGCGCCAGTACACCTTGCCCTGCGCCAGTTCACTGGCCGTGGTCATCTCGGTGTCGGCATACACTTCAAAGTTGATCAGGGCACCCTGGCTCTTGAGGTCACGCATGAAGTTCTGCAGGCCCTCGGTCACGTCCTTGACGTAGGTCTTGGTGATGCCGCGGTCCACGGCCCATTTATGGCCGTAGAGAATCGCGTCCATGACCATGTCCAGGGTCCGCACGCGGGTGACGAACTGCCACTTCGCATCGCTGGACAGGGTGCGGTTGCCCCACAGGCGGTAACCGTCGTCACGGATGATCGTGGCGATGTTGGCGTTGTTGAGCAGGTTGGCGCGGCAGGTTTCGTCACCGTCCAGGAACTCGATCGGCCGGGTAGTGCCGGTGATGCCGGTGATTTCCTTGTTCGATGGCGAAGCCCAGAAGCCGTAAGCGGCGTCGGTCTGCGCGAACATGCCGGCGGTCCAGGCCGAAGCTGCGGCGTCGCGGGTCGCGTTCTGGTTGGTGTCCCAGTAGCGCACGCCCGGGTCGACCATGTAGGCGCGGCGGTCGCCGAAGCTGGCGGCATAGGCCAGGGCTTCTTCGTCGGTGCTGTTGGGACCGTCGATGATGGCAATCGCACGCAGGCGCTTGGCTAGGCTCAGCATCGCGGTGGCCACCGCCTGGGTCGCGGAATGCTTGGGGGCGATCAGCAAGCGCGGCTGGGCGTTGAAACGGCTTTTACCGTCCAGCAACGCCTGCAAGCCGGTGCGCTGACCATCGGGCAGGGTGCCGCCGATGATGGCCGAGGTTTGCGCCTCGTCGGTATCGGCCACGGCCACACCGACAGCCACCACCACCGCGCCGGCCTGACTGAAGATCGCCGCCAGCGCCCGGGTGATCGGCGCATCGGCGCCGAACGCCGCCGCCGCTTCGCGGTTACTGGTGATCAGGGTCGGTACATTGGGTTGGGCCCCGAGCTGCGCAGCCGGGGTGTAAAGGTCGACCAGGCCGATGATCGAAGAGGACGGCAGCGACAGGGTGCGGGCACCGTTATCGACTTCCGTGACGGTAACGCCGTGAAAAAAGCTCATAGAGGTAACTCCATAAATGAAAAAACCCGCACTAGGCGGGGTCGGGTGGGTGAAACATGTGTAGGGGCCGTTATCCGGCCCAAGGGTCAGTACGAAGCGTCAAAACCCTGTGCAGCCAGCCACGCCGCCGCGCCGGCAGCGTCGGGAGCGAGCGGCCAGGCATCGGCGGCAAGCCCGGCCGCGCCGGTGTCGACGCGGTTGAGCAGGATCGAATAGCGCTTCCAGTCATCAAGCGCCTGTTGCTCAGCCTCGGTGGCCATGTCGAGCTCGACCGCACGTTGCAACGTGCCGATCTGCTGCGACGCGTAGCCGGCCAGCCAGGCCTTGCGCTGCGCGTTATGCGCCTTGAACGCCTCAGGCTCCGGCGCCCAGCCATCGGCCTGCCAGGTATCGATGGGCGTGACGGGCACCAAGAGCGTTAAGCCATCAGCCAGCGGGCCGAGGTCTGTCACCTCGACCGGCTGCGCCGTCGCCTTGCTGTAAGCCTGTTGCCCACGCAGGTCTTGCACCTGATTCCAGGTAGTGCCATCAGCGCTGAGTACCGGCGCAAAGCCCTCCACTCGCTCGGGCGGCGCGATGATCGCGGCGCTGGCCGGAACGAGCCAGACGCCGGGCTCCAGCGGACTGGGGTCCGCGTGGATCAGCGTGAAGAACTCACGGGTGAGTGGATCGTAAGTGCACACCGCCGGCGCAGGCTCAGCACCGGGCAGCGTCCACCAGTCGCCCTGAGCGTCAGCGACGCTTGGGGTATCGGGGGTTTGGATGTCAGACATAGGGGTTCCTTACAGGTAGCGGATACAGGCGAGCAGCGCGATGTTGCGGGGACGGGCTTCTGGGCCGCCAGACGGGCTGACGGATATGGTGTGTGTATGAGCGCCAGCCGAAGTTGTCGGAAGGTTCAGGGGATCCTTATAAAAATCCTCATCCCCGTAGACCTGATTACCCTCGCCAGAAGCACGGTCCCCCTTAACGTTCACGGTGTGTGTATGCGCACCTGAGCTGGAAGAGGATGCAACGTGGTTATGCTCAGCGTTTTGCGAACCCTGTGCGCTACCGATTACCCGTCCTGTATCAATATTGCGACCATCGTCCAGGCCTCGAATGAACTCGGCACGCAGATCGGGCAGGTTGAACGTCGTAGAACCATTGCCGGTGCCGTAGGTTGTACCAATGGCAGCAAAGAGCACGGAGTAGGTAGTTCGCGACACTGCGGCACCGTTTGCTTTCAGGTACCCGTTCGGAGCAGAAGCCATCGCGAACATCGAAACCATCCCGGCTTCTGAAGGCCCGCCGGTGATCTTCGACCAGGGCACGGAGCCCGTCAGCAATTCACCGGACGAACCCCAAGCCAGAATCGTCGTACCGTTGAGCGTGATGTAGGGTGTGCCCGATGATCCGATCCGAATGGAACCGCCCACCTCCGAGCTGTTGGGATCACCGTTCAAACGTATCCAGTCACTGCCCCCCGTAATGTGCTCCAGGCGTGCCGGCGGCAGCATGCCGGCATCGATCATCGATGCATCGAGCTTCGATGTGCGCTTGATGACCTCAACCCACTCCAGCCATCCCGTGCTGGTATAGAAACGCTCCCAGGTTGTACCTGCGCCAGCAGCATTCGCGTTGGGGCTGAAGGTCTGTTTCACACCCGTGGTGCTGTAGCGCTCAATGAAGAGAGTCCCGTAAGCACTGATTCCCGCCGGGAACGTGCCTGTCGTTGGCGTGGTACCACCGATTGTCCGCCACAGCCCTGTTGGCTGGGTGTAGTCATCGACATTGGTCACCGTGACCGTATTACCGATGACGCCGAGGCCATTGGCGGCCAGGCCTTGCTGCAGCGCAGCCATCGTCGCGAGCTGCGTGCTGTTGGTCCCAACGGCGGCGGTGGGTGCGCTGGGAACGCCTGAGAACGCAGGCGAGTCCAGATTTGCAGACTCTTTCCAGGCACGCCACGTACCGCTCGACTTGGTTCGCCAGAAAAACCGGTCTGCGGAAGCAGTGGCATAGATCTGCAGCATCGCCGAGGTTCCGTTCCACGGTGTGTGTAGCAGAAAGCCATTTAGAGCCAAGGGTGTATTGGCGGTGCTGGTGGTCGAGGTGAAATAAAAGCCACTGGTTGTGAGCGAATCACAATCGGAAACGAGTGGTGCTGTTGACGTCCCCATTCCAAAAGCCGCAAGGGCCTGCTGTACAAATGAGGTGGTCGCAATCGCAGTACCACTGTCACCAACGGCCGGTGTTGGCGCTTTGGGCACACCGGTGAACGTCGGTGAATCGCTCAAGGCCAGGCTGGCCCACTCTGTGAAACCTGAGTAATCGTTACTGTCATCGGTTCGAAACCACAGCGTGCCATGAACCGATACAGCAAACTGCGTACGCTGTCCGGCTGCTTCGACTTGCCAGCCAATAGCGTCATAACCGGTTCCTGGAACCGCTCCGGCGGCCGTTGCCGAGAAGCCAAAAAAGCAGGCACCGCGCAGCACATTCAAGTCAGCCACATTCGGTGCTTTATTGCCCAGCCCGACACTCGACAATAGCGTCTGTACAAAGGCGGTTGTGGCCAGCTGTGTCGTGCTGGTACCTACCGCTGCGGTCGGTGCGGTCGGTGTGCCGTTCAGTGCCGGTGAAACCAAAGGTGCCTTGCCGGACAACTGGCTCAGGATGGTTGTCGAGAAATTCGCATCGTTACCCAGTGCTGCTGCCAGTTCACTGAGCTGATTCAGTGTCGAGGGCGCAGACCCCACCAGAGCCGCTACAGCCGCCTGCACAAATGCTGTGGTAGCCAGTTGTGTATTGCTAGTGCCCGTTACCGCCGTCGGCGCAGTCGGGGTGCCGGTCAATGCAGGTGAATTGAGATTCGCCGAGCATTGCCAGTCCGACCATCCCGTTGAAGTCGTACACACGCGTGTCCAGACCGTACCAGCCCCGGTGACATTACCCACAGGAGTAAAGGTCTGCTTGAGTGCCCCAGCGTTATAGCGCTCAACAAGAATGTGCGCAAAGCTCGATACACCGACGGGAAAGGTACCGGTTGTAGCCGTCGAATTGCTCTTGTAGAAGCCCGACTCGGTTGTCGTGGCGTCAAGGTTGGCCAATACCGTGACTTCACCCGTAGCCCCCAGGCCGATCGACGCCAGCGTTGCTCTTACATGCGCGGTCGTGGCCAGTTGCGAGGTGTTGGTCCCCACGTCAGCTGTCGGTGCCGTTGGCGTGCCAGTCAGCGCAGGTGAGTCGAGCTTGCCGACTTCACGCCAGCTACTCCAGACACTGCTGGAACTGCCACGCCAGAACAATCGTGCATTGGCGGTCGAACTAAAAACACCGACGATCTGCACAGCAGCCGCATTGCTGTAGGTCAGGTGCAAAACCGCACTGCTTGAGGGAAACGGCAGGTTGGCTGCATCGCTGTTCGCCCTGTACAAGCCGCCCTTTGCAAGGGTGTCGAGATCACTGATCAATGGCGCGACCTGAGCCCCGACACCGAATGCAGCCATGCCCTGCAGCAGCGCCGCCATGGTCGCAAGTTGCGAGCTATCGGTTCCAACCGCTGCCGTCGGCGCGGTTGGCGTACCACTAAGGGCAGGCGACTCGACACTGGCCGACTGCACCCAGGGCGACGCTGCGCCGTTGTGGATAGAGCGTGTCCAGACCTGCCCGGTGTTGTATTCGTGATACTGCTGGTTGACGAAGGTGCCACTGCCGCGCTTGACCGTCAGCGTCCCGGCGGTGGCTTTCGGGTAGTTCAACAGCAATGTGGCATTGGCCACCAACGGCTGTGCATACACCCCATAGGTCAGCACTGTATTCAGGTCGGTCCCGGCCGCCAGTGTGTTGCTGTTGGTCGAGCCCGGCGCGATACCCAGCGATGCCAGCAAGGCCTGCACAAATGCGGTGGTCGCAATCGAGGTGTCGTTATCGGTGATCGCCGGCGTCGGTGCTTTCGGGTCACCGCTGAACACGGGCGAATCGACACTGGCCGACTGCAGCCACGACGACGCGACGCCGTTGTGGATCGAGCGCGTCCAGACTTGCCCGGTGTTGTATTCCTGGTACTGCTGGTTGACGAAGGTGCCACTGCCACGCTTGACCGTCAGCGTTCCAGCGGTGGCTTTCGGGTAGTTCAACGCCAACGTGGCATTGGCCACCAACGGCTGCGCATACACCCCATAGGTCAGCACCGTATTCAGGTCGGTTCCGGTGGCCAACGTATTACTGTTGACCAGACTCGGGCCGATCCCGAGCGATGCCAGTACAGCCTGCACAAATGCGGTTGTCGCAATCGAGGTGTCGTTATCGTCAATTTCTGGCGTCGGGGCCTTAGGATTACCTGTCAGGGTCGGAGAGAGCAAAGGTGCCTTTGCCGCCAGCATGTTGATGACCGAGGTCGAAAAGTTGGCATCGTTACCCAGCGCCGCCGCCAGTTCGTTCAACTGATTCAGCGCCTCTGGCGCCGAGCCTACCAGCGCAGATAAAGCCGCCTGGACAAAAGCAGTTGTGGCCAGTTGTGTGCTGTTGCTGCCCGCTATCGCCGTAGGTGCTCGAGGTACCCCGGTCAATGTCGGCGAGTCAGTCAGGGCCAGACTGAACCACTCCGAAAACCCGGAATAATCCATGCTGTCGTCAGTACGCATCCAGATCGTTCCCACCGCCAACACAGCAAACTGTGTCCGCTGGCCAAAGGCTTCGACCTGCCATCCAATCGCGTCGTAACTTGCACCAGGCGCAGCGCCGACAGCGGTGTTATTGAACCCGAAAAAGCAGGTGCCACGCAGCGCATCCAGATCACTGACAGTCGCTGCCTTACTGCTAAGGCCGAACGATGCCATGCCCTGTAGTAGCGCAGCCATCGTAGCAATCTGCGTACTGTTGGTCCCGACAGCTGCCGTCGGCGCAGTCGGTGTTCCCGTCAGCGCCGGCGATGCCAGCGGTGCCTTGGTTGCCAGCAAGGCGTCTACCTTGATCGCGGTGTACCACTGCTGAAAGGCCAGCGCTGTGGCGCCCACCGTGATAGGCGCATTGGTGCTCAGAAACCAGAACGTGTCGGCGTTCGTGGTCCCGGCCTCGACGCCGACTTCCAGCATCGGCGTCACATCCACATTGCTGTCGGCGTCAGCGGTACGCGGCCAGGAGCCGGTCGCGGCGGTGTACAGGCCGTTCTGACTGGCGGTGGACTGGTCTTTGACCAGGACCCGGTCGCCGGCCACCACGGTAACGCCGTCGATGGCTTGCAGACCACTGAGGATGATGTTTGCCGTGGTCGCGACGCGGACCGATTTCTTGTGGTCGAGCTTGTTGATCTCGGCGGCCACGGTCTGATCGACATAGGCCCGTGAGGCCATGACCACGGTGGGGTCGATCTTCAGCTCGACGGTGGCCGAGTTGCTGACCACCAGGTTGATCCGTACCGTCTGTGTCCGTCCCGACCCTTGAGCCAGCAGCGGTTTGAACGAGGGCGGGCAGTTGGCGATTGCCACCAGCGCGCCGTCGCTGTCGTACAGCCCCAGTTCACGAATCCAGAAGCCGCCTATTTCGGCCGGCAGAATCTGCTCGGCGACGATCACCGCCGCGTTGCCGGGGTCCACCGACAGCGCGTTAAGCGGCGCGCGGCGTTTCTCGTTGATCAGGCGGGTTTGTGTCGGGCTGGGCAACGGCTCGGTGCCGTTGGCATCGCCGATGCCCATATGAGTGATTTTCCACGCCACGCCGAGTGCATCGGCATTGGCCTGCTTGGCCGCCCCCACGTTAGTGAGGATGGCGTAATACTGCGAGGTCTGGTCGGCCATCAGTACACGTCCAAATAGTCGATTGAAGTTTCCCGGCCGTTACGGCCGATGCTGCCGGTGACCTCGATGTCACGAGGTTCCGGCGGATAGATTTCGAGGATTTCACCGTCCAGGGTGCGGCCCCCGAAGTGCAGGGTTCCGGTGGTCTGCAGGCTGATATCCAGGCCGATCATGTGCCTGGAAACCGGCCGGGCATCGTCGATCAGCCAGGTCAGTTCGCCGTACATGCGCTCGGTGATGCCGGTGTCCTGAACGCCGATCTGCAGGGCGAACGTGCCCGGTTTACCCATGGGATCGAGCTGGAACCATTCGACCACCTTGAGCAGATAACCAAAGGGCTCCACCACGGTACGAATCGCCGCGATGGTGCCTTTGCGCCGATGCACGTAATAGGCATTGCGGCACGCGGCGCGCTTGGTCGCCTCGGGCCATTCATCGTCCCAGCGGTCCACCGACCAGGCCCAGGCCAGCATCGGCAACATCTGTACCGGGCAAGTGTCGGGGTTGTAGAGCGTGCGCAGCGGGTTATCGAGGTCATGCCGAAAACCCGCTGCCACGGCCCGTTCAAGCGGTGTGCTGTTGAGGGGGAGCAAGTCGGCCATGGCTACACCACGCCCTTGCCGATCGTCACCCGGGTGCAATACGCCGCCTGGGCAGCGGTGGGCTTGATGTCGGTCCAGCCGGTCAGCTCGACCCAGGCCACCCCGTCGATGTGCAGCAGCGCATCGATACCGGAGCGCGCCACCGTAATCCCCAGGCGGCGCCGTGGGTTGATCGAGGCCAAGAGGTTCTGCCGGGCAGTGGCCAGAATGGTTTCGTTCTCAGGCCCGCTGCCCTGCATGTAAACCGTGGCGTTGATCTGATAAGGAATCACCTGCACGCCCTGCACGGTCACCCGGTCGCCCAAGGGCCGTACGCGGTCGTCATTCAGTGCCGCGGCCACGGTGTCGAGCAGTGCCTGATCGACGGAGCCGTCACCATTGAGGTGCTGTACCGTCACCACCACGCTGGCCGGTGACGGACTTTCAGCCGAAGCATCGCCCACCAGCGCCGACGCATTGCGGGCGTGCAGGATGTAGCTGTTGCGAGGCCCGGCGGTGGTCAGCCCTTCGAAGATCAGCTGGATGCGCTCCCGGTAAGCGTCATCCTCTTCAAGAATCAGCTCCAGGCGTGGCACCACGCTGTTGTCTGCCGGTTGCACCACCAGACGCTGGACGTCGTAATTGGCGCCGATCTGGTCCAGATCGTTGCCCGAGGCGTAGGCCAGCATCAAGGCCTTGGCTGCGTCGTTGATCCGCGCCCGGCTCATCAGGGTCTGGTAAGCCCCTTCTTCCAGCAGCTTGACCACCGGATCGGACTCCAGGGCGGCGTCCCAGTTATCGCCCATGGCGGTGCGAAAGTTGCCCAGCGCCTCTTGGTACAAAGCTTCAAAATCCAGGTCCTCGAGGACCTCCGGCGCCGGTAATTGGCTCAGATCGATCATGCGGTTACCTCCATGGATAGGTCATTGCCGGCATAACGGCCTGAAAGCAGCAGCGTGATACGCCCCTCGACCACCGCCAGAACCTTGACCCGGTCCAGCGCAATGCGCGGTTCCCAGCGGCCCAGGGCGCGAGCGACTTCAGCCTGTACCGCGCTTTTCCAGCCCTCGTTGACCGGCAGGTCGACGAAGCGGCGGATGCGGCTGCCGTATTCGGGCCTCATCCGCCGGCTGCCCAGCGGCGTGGTCAGAATGTCTTCGATCGACTGCTTGAGATGGGTCAGGCCAGAAATGGGCTGTCCGGTGCGGCGCTCCATTCCGATCATCGCCGGTCACTCCTGCAGGCACAGGCGGCCCGGGTTTTCTTGCTCGCCATGGGTTCCTCCAGGCATGAAAAAGCCCGCACATGGCGGGCTGGACGGGGTTGAAAAAAGACTCAGGCGATCACGCCTCGAAGCGCATTGGCGACCTGCTCGGCCGTGGCCTCACCGTGCACGGCGACATTGATGACCGTGCCCTTGGCCCACTGGTGTGGCACGAACTGGCCGCCACTCAGGGCCATGACCATGCCTTCGGCCATTACGTCCGGGTCGTTGTCGCCAGTGAACAGACGTCGCCAGAAATCACGCATCCGGTGCGCGTCGTAAGACTGGGTAATCTGGCGCTGAACGATCTGCGCCAGCATGAGGCTGCCCATGCCATCGATCGGGCCTTTGGCGTCATCCATCAGGCACCTCAGTGTTTGTGATTGGCAGTGTTGCCGGCGGTGTCGATGATACGTGCGCCGCCAATGATGTCGGCGCTGACCGTCAGCGGGCCGGTGATGGCAACCTGTCCGGCGATAGAGACATCGCCAGTGATCGAAACCTTGCCGGTGAGGTTGATCGTGCTGTCGGTGATCGAGAGCTGCGAAGAGCCGACCCGCACCAGCACCTGCCCGCTGGGCACGGCAATGGTGTAGGTCCTGGCCTTCCAGTCGTAGACCAGCGAGCCGCCGTCGTCGAATGCCCAGGCCTCGACGTGATCACGGTTATCCGGCGCAGACCCTGCGGCGCTGTACAGCCCCGGCACGAACGTACCCAGGGCCGGGTTACCGCTCGGGCTGACCAGCATGCCCTGCTCGCCCAGGCTGGGTGCGCGAAAGTGCCGCGCCTTGCCGGCGGCCTGGCTGTGCCAGCGCACCCAGGTGCTGGTCCATTGACCATTGCTGACCCGGCACACCGGCGGTGAGGCGCCCAGATCGACCGCCACCACCGCGCACGGCATCAGTACGCCGGCCAGCATGCGGTCGTGTTCGGCGCTGGCAAAGCTCACGATGCTCCTCCTTGCGCAGCCTCGCTGGCCGGGTCGTATTGCTCGGGCGAGCCGCTGCTTGAGGCAGGCTCGATATTGAACAGAATCCGCTGCGACTCATCTGTCCACTCGGCCAACTGACCGATGTACAGCGTGTGCCCCCAATCGACCGCCCAGACCGTATAGGCGTCCAGAGCAGGTGTCGAGGTATCCGGCCAGGCCCACACATCGCGGGCCGCTTCGACGAACTCAAGCCCCCAGTTCTGCGCATCCAGCAACTCGCTCAGTTGCGCGGCCAGAATGGCGGCCTGCAAGGACGCGCGCTCGCCGCTGGCATCGACCAGAAGATGCGCCCTGAATCGCGCCTCTATAGCGGTCTTGCCGGTGCCGTTGTCGGTGGTCGAGCGCATGTTGGCCAGGGCAAACAAGGCCGCCGGCACCGGCACTTGTCGGTCGGGCAACGTGAAGGCTTCGACATGCGCCAGCTGCGGCATCGCGGCACGCAGCACCTGCTCGATCGCGTCATGTAACGTCGTCAATTCATGCATGGCTGAAAGTCATCCTTTTAGTGAGTGGGCCGCACCATCAGGGTGATGGTCAGCTGGCGTTGATCTTGCGTTCGGCCCATCGATTGGCCAGGGCCCGAACACGCTCGACGCCCAGAAACCCCAACGCGCCGCCTGCGAATGTCGCCATGCCCTGCGGCAGGCTCGCCCAGTCCAGCAGCGGCACCAGGCACAGCGTCAGGCAACCGCAGAGCATGCCCTCGAAGGCCATCTGCCGGGCCGGGCCGCGTCCATAAGCGACGCGCAGCACCGCCACCGCCGTCGACATCGCGGCGGCGTAGAGTTGAGGTTGATGAGTTGCGAGCCACGCCAGCAGCGCAGCCCAGAAAACCGGATCTTTTTCGGGCATAGGGGTCATCTCGATACCCCACTGCGGGGGCGCTGTGAAAATGAAAAAGCCCCGGCATCGGGCCAGGGCTTTTGGGGGTAATAAGGTGGGGGGGTATCAATCGTTGTTCATGCAGTGCCAGTCTGTATTGTCGACTGGACATGCTGCTATAAAAACAACCGTTTATCCGCGTGGAAAGCGTTTTCTCAAAAAATCTTCGACATTTTTTCAAGTGCCTTTAAAGCAAAAACCCCGACTCAATGGCCGGGGTTTGTCTATGCCCTGTTGCGTTATCAACTGGGCACGCTGCTATAAAAACAGGTGGTTATCCGCGTGGAAAGCGTTTATTCAAAAAATCTTCAGCGCATTATCAAGTGCCTGTAAAGCAAAAACCCCGACTCAATGGCCGGGGTTTGTCTGCGCCCTGTTGCGTTATCGCCTGGGCACGCTGCTATAAAAACAGGTGGTTATCCGCGTGGAAAGCATTTTTATGCAGCTTCGCGAAGATTCTCCAGCGCGGCATCGATCCAGGCCACGCCGGCCTTGATCAACTCGCGGGCCTTGGCTTCACCTAACCCTGCTTCTTTACCAATGCGCAGCGCCGGGTATTTAGCGCCGAAGTACAACCAGACGAAGTCGCCCATCTGCTGGTCGCGCTTGCTCAGCCTGGCCACGGCCTGGTCAATCACCAGTGCCAGGTCGTCGCTCAGCGTATAAGCCTTGATGCCACCCTGGCTGGGCGTGTTGTCGCGAATCAACGCATATAAAGGCGAGATGTAGCGCGGCAGGCCAACCCCGTCCATCCGCCACCAGCCCCACTGTTCGAGCAGCCACTCGGTATCGCCCATCGGCTTGCCGGAATAAGTACGCTTCTTCATACGGCGCTCCGCAGCACTGGTCGTTCATTCGGATATTTGCGCGGCCATGCCGCAACGAGATGACTCATGTTGATCTCTCCACTTCCCGTACGGTGCCCGGCGAAGGGGCGACCTGTTTGTCTGTGTGTATCGTTCGAAAAGCCGCTGGCGGCTCGACAACGTAGTTCCTGGCCAATCACCTGATCGAAGCGATCAGTAAAAAATCCGGATCATCAAACTACCCTTTTCAAAGGAATGCCTTTATTCTATTTAAAAGGTATACCTTTTTGCAAGCCCAAAGGCCAGCCATTAAATTGAGTCGCTATGGAACTTAAAGACCGCCTTAAATACGCCCGAAAACAGGCACACCTTTCTCAGTCGGAGCTCGCCGAGCGCGCCGGTATCAAGCAGGCTTCCGTGTCGGAAATCGAACGCGGCCTGTCACGAACCAGCGGCTATCTGGTGAAAATCGCACAGATCTGTGGCGTCAATCCCGTCTGGCTCGCCGAAGGCAGCGGCGTGCCGGGCAATGACCCGGCCGCTCCTGCGCCTCACGCAGCCGACACCGCCAGCCACTCGGTCGACCAGGTGCGCTCGATGCTCGCCAGGATCGGTAATGGCCTGTCGCAGGAGGCGCGAAACAAGATTCTTGCCGCCGTAGACGAGACCGCCCCGCATGACAGCACGCCCGTGCCCGCCGACATTTCCAACCTGCGGCCACGCAGGGACGAAATCCTGATCCCGCAATACGACATACGCGCAGCGATGGGTCACGGCCAGGTACCGGCCGACTACAACGAGGCCATCCGCAACCTGGTGGTGCGTGAAGACGTGTTGCAAGGCAAGGGCGTCAGCTACACCTCTACCTCGGCCCTGGCAGTGATCACCGGCTGGGGCCAGAGCATGGAGGGCACGATCAATGACAAGGACCCGGTGATTGTCGATCGCGGCGTCAACGAGTTCATTGGCGAGGGGATTTACGTGATCACCTGGCACGGCCTGCTGTACATCAAAAGGATGCAGATTCTTGATGCCGAGCACTTCTGGCTGATCTCCGACAACACGCATCACAAAGACCAGCAGGCCAGAATCGAGGACGTCACGATTCACGCCAAAGTCCTGTTGATCCTCAATGTGAACAAGGCCTGAAGGCGGCTGTTCAACGGCCAGGCCCCTCATCGGCAAGCTACGCACCCGATCTCGTCCTTTAAAACGGCGCGACATCGGGGGCCGCTTGCAGGTCGTTCTCGTCGATCACCCGGTCGGCTTCGGTCGGCGCATGCCAGGTCAGCAGCACAGTACCGTCGTCGTTGAAGGTCATCTCCAGTCCATCGGTTTCGAGCAGCAGTTCCATGACCCTTTCCCACGCTTGATCGGTGTCAGTGTCCAGCCGGTGGATGACCGCTGAACGCCTGAGCTGTGCCTGGGGAGAATTGATCATTTCCGAGACCCTGAGCATTAAACGCTCTATCCCGGTCATTTCCTGACGATCTGACGACTGCTGCTGTGCTCTGTCCATGGATTCCCCGACTCGATACTGTATGAATAACCAGTTACGTACAGAGTATCCAGAAATTTCACCAGAGTGCCAGCACTGGAATAAATAAAGGTAAACCTTTAATAAAGACTATAAAGATTCAATGGCCATGAATTGGCCATCAGCATTGATCACGCTTCTGTTTTGCTGCTTTTAAAGAGGTGCCCGGCCACTCGATATTCGCGTGCGGTCATGCCAAAGCCCTTGCGAAACACCCGGCTGAAATACGCCATATCGCTGAACCCCCAGCGATAGGCAATCTCGCTGATCTGCCGTGTGGCCAACAGCGGCTCCCGTAAATCCCGCGCACAGCGCTGCAAGCGTGACGCCAGCAAATAGCGGCCAAACGAGGTCTGCTCTTCCTGAAACAGGCTGTTGATGTAGCGGGCGCTGATGCCAAAGCGGCTGCTGACGCTGGCCAGCGACAGGTCGGTATCGCCCAGTTGCCCCTGAATGAAATCCTTGATGCGCAACAACAGGGCGCTGCTTCGAAAGCCTTGCACTTCGCCCTTGACCCGCTCGGACAAGGCCATCGCCAGCAGGTCCAGGCCTTGCTCGACCAGGCGCGCCTGTTGTGTTTCGGCCACCTGGTTTTCCAGGCTGGGCAGGCCGGCAAGAAAGTCGAACACCAAACGGTCCAGAGGGTTGTTGCGTGACATCGGTAACGCGGTCAGGTACTCCAGGTTACACAGGCGTTGCTGCAAACTGTTACGCGGGATCTGCACCACGGTCTGGCGAAATGCACCATCGAAGTGCAGTTGATACGGGCGGCGGGTGTCGTAGATGGCAAAGTCGCCGACCTCCAGCTGCGCCTCGCGGCCTTCTTGCGACACTCGCGCGCGGCCTTCGAGGGCTAGGCTGACCAGCACGAATTCCTGATCGCTGCGGGCAATCCGCGAGGCGTCTCGGACAACGGTTTGCTGCCCGGCCTGCACCTCGACCAGCGCCAGTTCGCCGAGGCTGTGCGATTGCAGGCGGCCATGAAAATGCTGCCGGTCCGGGAAGTCGCACCCCAGCGGCACAAAGGTGTTGCAGACCACTTCCTGCCAGTATTCGGCGCGGTCCTGCGCGGCGATGGTGTGGGTATCGAATGAGATATTCATGGCGCTCAACCTGCATTTCGAAGCGTTGTGCCGAAAAAGATGCAATTGCGGAACCACTCCCGCCCTCACCTCCCAGCCAGTCAATAAGCACTTCCTTTTGGTCCTAATGCCGCCCCTGAATCCGCGCATAGCCTGTGGTCACTTACCCGCCACTGGAATCGACCGCGATGCAAACCCCACTGAAAGTTGCCTGTGTACAAGCCGCCCCGGTGTTTCTGGATCTGGACGCCACGGTGGATAAAACCATCGCCCTGATCAAACAGGCCGCCGCCGAAGGGGCTGGTCTGATTGCCTTCCCGGAAACCTGGATTCCGGGCTATCCGTGGTTTCTGTGGCTGGATGCGCCGGCCTGGAACATGCCGCTGGTGTACCGCTACCACCAGAACTCGCTGGTGCTCGACAGCCCGCAGGCGCGGCGCATCAGCGAGGCGGCACGTGAAGCCGGTATCTATGTGGTGCTGGGCCATAGCGAGCGCAGCAAGGGTTCGCTGTACATCGGCCAGTGGATCATCGATGACAAGGGCGAAACCGTCGGCGTGCGCCGCAAGCTCAAGGCCACCCATGTGGAACGCACTTTGTTCGGCGAAAGCGACGGTTCCTCCTTACGCACCTTCGACACTGATCTGGTCAACTGATTCCGGACACAGTTATAGGAGCTAGGCCGCCAGCCTTTCCTGATCGGCCGGCGTGCGGTATTCGTTGTAGCTGTGGAGCCTGACCTGGTTGTAATGGTGGATGACAT
>NZ_BAAILM010000114.1:0-249 GCF_054589175.1 Pseudomonas sp. 3A(2025)
CAAGTTTATAGGGTTTTCTCAAAACCCGATTGCAGTATTGAACTGAAGAGTTTGATCATGGCTCAGATTGAACGCTGGCGGCAGGCCTAACACATGCAAGTCGAGCGGTAGAGAGGTGCTTGCATCTCTTGAGAGCGGCGGACGGGTGAGTAATGCCTAGGAATCTGCCTGGTAGTGGGGGATAACGTCCGGAAACGGACGCTAATACCGCATACGTCCTACGGGAGAAAGCAGGGGACCTTCGGGCCT
>NZ_BAAILM010000115.1:0-2277 GCF_054589175.1 Pseudomonas sp. 3A(2025)
CGCTATCAGCCAAACGCCTGCTGCAAGTGCGCGGCGGCAGTCTCGATAACAGCAGCGGCCAGATCTCCGGCGCCGACATCGACCTGGGCGTGACCGGCGTACTGGCCAACCGCGCCGGCCTGATTGAAAGCAGCGGCGCACTGACCCTCAACGCCGCCAGCCTCGACAACACCCAAGGCCGCCTGCGTGCCCTGGGCACCACCGGCACCAGCGCATTGACCCTGGCCGGCGCGCTGGACAACAGCCGTGGCACCCTGGAAAGCGCCAACAGCAACCTGCAATTTGCGATCGGCAAGCTGATCAACACCGACGGCTCGATTCTGCACGTCGGCACCGGCGTGCTCGGCCTGGGCCTGCCGCTGTTGCAAAACGTCGGCGGCCGGATCGCCACCAACGGCAGCCTGACCCTGACCGGCAACACCTGGACCAACAGCAGCGTGCTGCAAGCGGCCAACCTCAACCTGAACATCGACCGCTTCAGCCAGACCGGCAGCGGGCAATTGCTGGCCGGCAAAAGCTTCACCGGTCGCGGCAACCAGTGGCAAAACGACGGCCTGATCGCCAGTGACGGCAGCCTCGACGTCCGCCTGACCGGCGGCTACAGCGGCGCCGGCCGCCTGACCAGCCTGGGCGGCCTGACCCTCAACGCCGCGCAACTGGACCTTAACAACGCCAGCTCACGCATCGCCGGTGGCGGCAGCACCGTCATCGACATCGACGGCATCCTCAACAATAGCGGCATCATCACCAGCGCCGCCGGCCTGCGCCTCGATGCCACAACGCTGAACAACCATGGCAGCCTCGGCGCCGCCGGCAACCTGACCGTCAACGCCGCGACCTTGCTCAACCAGCGTGGCCTGATCTTCAGCGGCGCCGACATGGGCCTGTTCGTCAATGACTTCACCAACCAGTACGGCGACGTCTACAGCCTCGGCAACCTGCAAATCAGCCGCGATGCCAGCGGCGCTCTTGCCAACAGCATCGTCAACCGCTCCGCGACCCTCACCAGCGACGCCGGCATGCTGCTGGCCGCCCGGCGCATCGACAACATTCGTGACGTAATGACCGTCGACGACGCCGGCATCTACAACGCCCGCATCGACGAAATCGCCTGCGGCACCGCCGGCCTGGGCAACCTCGACTGCAGTGGCGGCAAGGAACACCACGTCTGGAAGATCCAGCAAAACGAAAAGCTCGCCGTCACCCAAGCCAGCGCGGCTTCCAGCATCACCGCCGGCGCCAACCTGAACCTGATCGGCGGCGACTTCCTCAACAGCAGCAGCACCGTGGCCGCCGGTGGCGCCTTGAGCGCCCGCGTCGACAACCTCAACAACGTCGGCCTGATCACCAACGACACCCAGACCGACCGCATCTTCGTCTCCAGCCGCACCCGCAACGACAGCGGCTGGCAAAGCCTGGCCCGCGCTTTCAACGAGCAGTATTCCGCACAAGGCAGCCGTTACAACGCAGGCAACCTGGGCGGCCTGCAAGCGGCGATGAGCACCTTCATCTCCACCACCGAGCGCGAAGCCACCAACCTGCGCGTCACCACCCAGCACGCCTTCGACGCCCAGACCTACGCCGCCGTGATTCAGGCCGGAGGGGCGGTCAACGTCCAGGCCGGCAACAACATCGACAACAGCGTGGTACGCGGCGGCTTCACCTACGTCAGCGGCGGCAAGCGCACCGACACCACGGCACCGGGCAGCGACTACGCCACCCTGGTGCCGCTCGACCGGCAACAGGCACCGGACCTGACCCAACAAGCGGTCAACCCGACCACCTTGCCCGGCTTCAGCCTGCCCACTGGCCAGAACGGCCTGTTCCGCCTGAGCGATGCATCCGCCAGCGGTGCTGCGCTGCTCAGCGCCGCCAACAGCAGCCAGCCGCACCGCTACCTGATCGAAACCAACCCGGCACTGACCGACCTGCGCCAGTTCCTCAGCTCCAGCTACCTGCTCGACGGCCTGGGCAAGAGTCTCGACATCAACGCCGACACCGCCTGGAAACGCCTCGGCGACGGCTACTACGAACAACGCCTGATCCAGCAAGCCGTCGTCGCCCGCACCGGCCAGCGCTTCATCAACGGCCTGACCAGCGACGAAGCGATGTTCAAGTACCTGATGGACAACGCCATCGCCAGCCAGTCGGCACTGAACCTCAGCGTCGGCGTCGGCCTGTCCGGCGAGCAAGTCGCCGCGCTGACCCACGACATCGTCTGGATGGAAGACCAGGTGGTGCGCGGCGAACACGTGCTGGTGCCGGTGCTGTACCTGG
>NZ_BAAILM010000115.1:2461-6328 GCF_054589175.1 Pseudomonas sp. 3A(2025)
CGTGCTCAAGGCCACCAGCACCTTGCAGGCCGGGGCTGGCAACAGCCTGATCAACGAAGGTCTGATTCAGACCAATGAACGTCTGAACCTGCAAGCCACCAACGATGTGCTCAACCGTGCCGGCGGCGTCATTAGCGGCCGCGATGTCAGCGTTACCGCAGTAAACGGCGATGTGAGCAACGAGCGTACGGTTACCAGTCATCAGAGCGCCGCAGGTGCGTCAGTCTGGCGCGAAGACTTCGCCAACAGTGCGGCGCGGGTCGAGGCGGCGGGCGATCTGACGGCCAGGGCCGGGCGTGATGTAAATAACAGCGGCGTCATGCAAGCCGCTGGCAACGCGACGTTAGTGGCGGGCCGCGATGTGAATGTAGTGGCAGCGCAGACCCAGGAAGGGCGTGTTAACGGGCCGAACCACACCCGCTCCAGCGTGACGCAACTGGGTGCTGAACTCAGTGCCGGGCAGAACCTAGGCGTGCAGGCGGGGCGCGATATCAATGTGACAGCTAGTCAGATCGACGCCAAGGGCGACCTGGCGCTGGCCGCCGGCAACAACCTGAACATCGCGGCGGCGGCCAACGAAAGTCATTACTACAGCAAGACCAAAAAGGTGACTGCGCAGGAAGACCACGTCAGTCAGGTGGGTAGCCAGTTGACGGCTGGCGGCAGCGCGGCACTGAGCGCCGGGCAGGACATTACCCTGACGGCCAGTGGCGTGAAGGCTGGCGGTGAGGCGTATCTGTATGCTGGCAATGAGCTGAATTTGCTGGCAGCACAGGACTACGACTACTCGCTGTACGACATGAAGAAAAAAGGCAGCTTCGGCGCGAAGAAAACCCAGCGCGACGAAGTGACCGACATTCGCCATGTCGGCAGCCAGATCACCACCGGCGGCGACCTGCTGCTGGTCAGCGAAGGCAATCAACGCTACCAGGCCGCGAAGCTCAACAGCGGCAACGACCTGACGCTGCAAAGCGGTGGCGCGATTGCTTTCGAAGGCGTGAAAGACCTGCATCAGGAGAGCCACGAGAAGAGCAAAAGCGATCTGGCCTGGAACAGCATGAAGGGCAAGGGCAGCACGGACGAAACCGTGCGCCAGAGCCAGATGATCGCTCAGGGCGAGGTGGCGATTAGGGCGGTGGAAGGGCTGCAGATCGACGTGAAGCAGGTCGACCAGCAGACCGTGAGCCAGGCCATTGATGCGATGGTCAAGGCTGATCCGCAACTGGCGTGGTTGAAAGAGGCCGAGAAACGCGGGGATGTGGATTGGCGGCAGGTGAAGGAGGTGCATGACTCCTTCAAGTACAGCCATTCGGGGCTGGGAGGCGGTGCGCAACTGGTTATCGCGATCATAGTTACTTACCTCACATGGGGCGCGGGTAGTTCTCTGGTCGGGGTCGCCGCAAACAGTGCTGGCGGCGTTGCAGCCAACTCGGCTGCGGCTGCCGTGGCTACCAAGACGGCCACCAGCACGGTCAACAATCGCGGCAATTTGGGTGCTATTGCCAAAGATGTCACTTCCAGTGACAGCCTTAAAAGCTATGTCATCGCGGGTGTCAGCGGTGGTATCGGCAATACCAGTATCGGCCTGCAACTGGCAGTCAACTCTTCCCTTAAAACCGTTCTTCAGGGCGGCAAGTTCAAGGACAACCTGACTGAAGCGGCAGTGATGATGTCCGCTAACGTGCTCACGGGCTACCTTTACGGGAAGGTGGGTAATGCGCTGAATGGAAGTGGCCTAGAGGCCAAGGTTGCTATACATGCCATCGTCGGCGGGCTTATCGGAGAAGCAGCAGGGGGCGATTTCCGGACTGCCGCGTTAGCCGCGGGCGCCAATGAGGCACTGCTGGACACGTTTGGTAGCGAGATATTTCCAGGAGATGCGTACAAGCGTTTGGTCACAATGACGTCGCAGTTGGTAGGTATGACTGTGGCGGCGGCGGCAGGCGGGAGTGAAAAGGACCAGGAGAAAGCTGGCTGGGTAACGCAACAGGCTGCAGCTTACAACTACTTGCAGCACGAAGAGGTGGATGCTCTATCCAGGGAGTTGGTGGGTTGCCGCAGCAATCCAGATCCAGTGGCGTGTCGTGGCCAGGTACAGGATAAATACCAGGCCCTGAGCGATAGCAAAACCGGTGTCAGGTTGTATGACTGTATGAGCTCCGGGGAACAGGTGTGCAAAGATCAATATACCGATGCCAGTAAGGGGACTGTTAAACTCGATTCGCTGATTAATTCTTTCGCATTAAATGAAGATGAGAAAGACGTAATTGATCGCTTTCAGAGAAAAAATCACAGTGATGAGCTGGTAGCTTCTGATTCTTGGCGAAAGTCGTTCATGAGCGGGTCAGGCGTCGTTGGAGGTATCCTCCTTGGCGGTGCGGCGGCGCTTGCAGCAGCAGAGAGGGCGGCAGCAGCAAAAGCTGTGGGGGCAAAAGGTGCTGAGGCTGCTAGTGATACTCCCAAGGGAGTAACAAATCCTGAGGTTCCTAAACTAGATCGGCCATTGATTCCTGAAGGAATGACCCAAAGCCAATTTGGGAAGGACGTTGTAGGGTGGGGAGCTAGACCTGAAGGAGCATTGCAGCGTCTAGAAACTATCAACACCTCAACGGTTGCGCTAATGCAAAAACAAGGGTTGACGCGTCAGATGGCTACTCAGTGGAAAGACTTTTACTCTAATGAGTTCTCCAGGAATGCAAACAATATTACTGCAAAAAATCGTGTTGAGTTGATGAGAAAAATTTTAGACAACTGGGACTAAAAGAGATCATGAAAATCAGCTGCATCAATGGAACATCTGAAGCCATGCTTCTTATTATAGAGCCTTGGGCCGAAGAATATTGGCTTGAGCCAGGAACGTCTGTTAGTGTCGTAGGGCAAGGGGGAGTTATTGATGGTAGCTTCGAAGTGGAATATTTCGATAAAGGAATAATTTTTTACGGCTGGGAAGGCAGTGTGGTTTCAGTTTTTATAAATGGTCAAGAGGCAGTTCCGAGCCGGCAAGATTGATGCCTCGGGGGAAGAAGAGCATTAAACAAAGGTTCCCGGGTGTGCTTATTAACGTAGAAACAGGAAATCCAAGATAAAAAAGTTCGGGATATTTTTCATGAGTCGGTGCTGAGAGGCGTGATTTTAGAGTCTGCTCTTGTTGGTTGCTCTGATGTGGATATTGCTTTGATTGAGCAATATTTTGGTTGTAAGGCTCCGTTAGCATATCGTGAGTTTTTGACGGTTGCGGGGCGTTCGGCTGGTAAGATTTTTTGTGGTGTAGATATATTTTATCCGAGATTACTTGGCCTGAAGTTCGAGGCGGAAGAGTTGCTTGATGAGTTAGGTCTATCTGGTTTGCTGCCTGCAGATGCTAAGGTGCTCTGCATGCATCAAGGGTATGGAATTAATTATTTTCTACCGATCTCTGACGACCCACCAGCATTTCAATTTTTCGAAGGTCAGAGTTCGACAACTAAAGCTTGGGATAGTTTTTCAGGCTTTTTAATTGAATCAATAGAAGATCATCTTTTACAATGGCCTGACTTGAATTGGCACGGGTGGCCGCAAAAATCGAGTGCAATACCTCTACGCGAGTTTGATTTGAAATATTGTTTTGATCTTTAAAAATTAATGATGTGAAGATATGAGTAATGTTGTTGGCAGGCTATCAAGTCGTAGCCTGCCTTTTAGACAAGACTTTACAAAAGCATCGGTCGCGAGGTGGATAACAACCTGCAAGCCGGTATATCAGACTAGGTTTTGTACGAAAAGTCGGTGCGGGTAGAATTGCGGCCATGATTGGCTGGAGGCCCGCATGGCAAAGCGTTACGAACTCTCCGACGCATCGTGGGAATTGATCAAGGATCTGGTTTCTCC
>NZ_BAAILM010000116.1:0-31622 GCF_054589175.1 Pseudomonas sp. 3A(2025)
GAACAAGCTGTGCAGCTTCAAGTCTGAACTCGGGAGAAAAATGACGCTTGGACATCGGACACCTCATCGTTGAGCGGTAGGGTACCGCTCCTTTGGGGATGTCCGGAATCATTAGGCCACATCAGTCCGCTTCGTCACATTGCTGACAACGACCTTGGCGGGTCGAACGAAATATGGCGCAACAGCGCCCCCATCCCGATTGCAGGCGCTTTTTTTGTGCCCGCATTTTCGAGTTATGGCGGGTTGCGCAGGAGCACCTTCGGGTGCGCCGGTTTCCTATTTCGCCGGTCCGCCAATCCTGTGCAACTCGCCACCCTTTCTGCTTGGCGGCAGCCGAAGGTAGCTTTCATGAGATAGGAGCTACAACCATGCACGTCTTCGATCTATCCAGAATCCGCCCTCCCCTTCATTCGCCCCTGAACAGCACACCCGCACCCACTTGACCGGCTTACCACAACAACAAAACGGATCTCGCCTGCCCAACGGGTAGCCGCGAGAGTGAACTGCATTCCAAGGCCATAGGCCGGGTGAACAACCAGCATGAAAAATCAAAATGGCGCACTGGCGCCAACGGAATCGGCTTGCCCGAAAAACACCATCGACCTGTTTTTTGTCGTCCACTCCAAGGTGTCACAGCCGTTGCTCGGCCCCTTTCCGACCGCTATCGATGCCGAGTGCGCTCGCCTGCTCATCGGCTGCGCTGATGCAGTGGTCGAGAGACGCGCGGTCACCTCAAGCGACGACTTCATTCACGGGCATAGCGTCAAGAACGGCAAGGTGCAACGCGTTTTCATCGGGGTCGGCAGCCCATGGGGGCGCGCATGAATCAGCCAGGCACGCGAATCACCTTCGATCACAAGCCGCGCATTTCAGCGCGCCCCGATCACGCCACCGACTACACCGGCAAGCAGCGCGGGAAGATGACGGCGATTGCGTGGCATCGTCCAAGCCGCTCGGGGAAAGCCACGGTGTGGCTGTGTCGTTGTGAGTGCGGGCGGTATGAGTATCGGCGGCCGGGTACGTGGGCAAGCCGGCCGCATCCTGAGGACAGGTGCGATGTGTGCCTGCATGCCAAGGGACCGAATGCCAGGCAAACGGCTCGGCAACGCGTTTTGCAGTGGGAGGATGATCTGCGCTGTCTGGGTCTGGGCGATGATGAAATCGCCCGATTGCAGGCGCCGGGGATGAACGTGGAGACCAAGGGCAGGACGATTGAGGAAATACGCGAGCAGATCGAAAAGGGACCTGGCTGAGTAACACCTTCTGACTGTCCACCCAGAGTAGACAGTCAAACCTATTCCAGCCGATTTATCCCGTCATGGCGAATCATTAATCTGTGCCCATGTTGAGCGACACCACTGATTAACGAACTTCAAAACCTCTCAGATAAAGGATCTACGCCATGACCGCACCGACTTACAACCGCCTGAACAAAGACGACGCCATCGTGCTGCTGGTTGATCACCAGACCGGCCTGATCTCGCTGGTGCAGGACTTCTCGCCCAACGAGTTCAAGAACAACGTGCTGGCCCTCGCCGATCTGGCGAAGTTCTTCGAGCTGCCGACCATCCTCACCACCAGCTTCGAACAAGGCCCGAACGGCCCGCTGGTACCAGAGCTGAAAGAAATGTTCCCGGACGCGCCGTACATCGCTCGCCCAGGTCAGATCAACGCGTGGGACAACGAAGACTTCGTCAAGGCGATCAAGGCCACTGGCCGCAAGCAGATCATCATTGCCGGTGTGGTCACCGATGTCTGCGTAGCGTTCCCGACCCTGTCGGCGCTGGCGGAAGGGTTTGAGGTGTTCGTGGTGACCGATGCTTCCGGCACGTTCAACGAGACCGTGCAGCAGGCGGCGTGGAATCGCATGAGCCAGGCCGGTGCGCAACTGATGAACTGGTTCTCGGTGGCCTGTGAGCTGCACCGCGACTGGCGCAACGATATCGAAGGTTTGGGCAACCTGCTGTCGCAGCGGATTCCGAACTACCGCAACTTGATGAATGGGTATGCGGCGTTGACGGCACGGTAAGGAGTCTTCGCGGCTGATGCCATGGATAGAGAGGAAAGCCTGAGATCTGTGGCTTTCCTCTCTAGATGTCATTCAACTCACCTCCAACGGCAGGCCCATTGACCCATTCACGGTTCTCTACTGATTGCGGCTTTGAATAATCCGAGGCGGCCAACAGCTCAGCCATGGAGTAGCGTGGTCTGGGCTTGGAACTGACCACAAGTCGACCATCTTCAATGGCCAGACTGACCCTTGAGCCGACCTTCAGATGCAACTGATCGAGAAATACAGGGGGAACGGCCAACATGACCGATCTACCGACTTTACGCAGAGTGGTTATGTGCACTGAGCATCTCCATAGACTCGACAAAGATTATCGAGATTATTGATTGGGCTTGTAGAAATCGTCCAAACACTGAAAATTTACGACTGTTAGCGCAGCCGGTTGTCCGTGTGCGACCCAGACCAAGCGCGCTTCGGCCACTCATTCCAGTATCCACGACACCACCGCCACGATCAGCGCCACGCTCATGACCAGGAACAGCACGCACCACACCAGCCGCCAGATAAAACTGCAGACGCGCCGCCACAGCGGCCGGTTGGAGTTCCAGCGGGAAGGGCTGATGTCGAGCAGGTCGAGCAGTCCATCGCCCAGGTCGCCAATGTCACCACTCATGCGCGCACTCTTCCTTTTCCGGGTTGTACCTTGCGCAGTCCGCGCGTTTGCGTGCCGTGGGCGGCGGCCTTGAGCAGGCGCTGAAAGGTCGGGCATTGGCCATGGTCGGGTGCCGGGCAAACGGCGGCATGGCGCAAGCCGTTGCTCATGGCCTTGAGGCGGCGAATGGTTGCGTCCAGTTCATCGGCCTTGTTCAAGAGCAGTTGCCGGTCGATGTTCAACTGGCCATTGGCGGCGAACATCAGGCGGATTTCATCCAGGCTGAAACCCGCCGACTGGCCGAGGCTGATCACAGCCAGTTGCTCGATGACTTGCGGTGCAAAACGGCGTCGTTCGCCTGGCGGGCCGAGCGATGCAATCAGGCCCTTTTCTTCATAGAAGCGCAGCGTCGAGGCCGGCAGCCCTGAGCGCTTTACCACCTCGGAAATATCCATCGCCCTGCCCCTTGACCTCAAGTTCACTTGAACGTGCAGGCTGGCCTGAAACCATTCACAGGTCAATCCGACGGGGCACTTATGACGCAACTGACACACAACCTCATGCTCGCAGCAGGCATTGGCATCGGCGCGACGATGATCATGGACCTCTGGCTGATGCTGCTGAAACGGCTAGGG
Organism: Pseudomonas sp. 3A(2025); assembly: GCF_054589175.1. Taxonomy (NCBI): domain Bacteria; kingdom Pseudomonadati; phylum Pseudomonadota; class Gammaproteobacteria; order Pseudomonadales; family Pseudomonadaceae; genus Pseudomonas; species Pseudomonas sp. 3A(2025). Next base: position 3,299 of record NZ_BAAILM010000116.1, read on the forward strand.
CGCAAGACGTTGAATTTCGCCTTTATCGGCCGCTGGGCCGGGCATGTGTGGCGCGGCAAAGTGGTCCATCGGGCGATTGCCCAGGCCGCACCGATTCAGGGCGAACTGGCCCTGGGCTGGCTGCTGCATTACCTGACCGGCATTGCCTTTGCCGGGCTGTTACTGGTCGTGGCTGGCAATGACTGGACGCTGAACCCCAGCCTGTTGCCGGCTTTGATGCTGGGTATCGTCACGGTAAGTGTTCCGCTGCTGGTGATTCAACCGTGCATGGGCGCGGGGTTTGCGTCGCGTAACACGCCCACGCCGCTGCGTAATTGCCTGATGAGCACAGTCAATCATGCGGTGTTCGGGATGGGGCTGTATGCGAGTGCGCTGGCAATAGCCGCTTGCTTTTTACATTAGCGCTAATGTAATTTCGCGACATGACTGAACGAACCCATCCAGGCCTGGGCGAACTGCTGCGCTATGTCGGCGAGCTGGTGGACCACGGAGCCGAAGCGCACTACGCGCAAATGAACCTCAATTATCGGGCGCGCTATACGCCGGTGCTGCGCGCAATGCAGGCCGGCGCCGGCACGGTGACCGAGATCACCGCCCGCACGCACTTGACCCAAGGCGCGATCAGCCAGGCGGTGGCGCAGATGGAAGGCGATGGCCTGATCTGTCGTTATCGCGCCGAAGACGGCCGCAAGAGTCGCCTGCACCTGACCGACGCCGGCAAAGCGCTGGTCGAGCGCCTGGAGCAGCATTGGCGAGCGACCTTTGCCGCCATCGAGACGCTCGAAAAAGAGATTGGCCACCCGCTGCGCCGCGCGTTGCAAGACGCCGCCAGTGCCTTGCAACAGCATGATTTTTCCAGGCGTCTGTCTGACGCCAAGCTTCGTCTGCCGCCAGGAGACAGCGTCAATGAGTAAAACCCCGAAGACCTCCAAGAACTGGTTCGATCAGGGCGGCCAGGCCTATGCACGCTTTCGCCCTGAATACCCGCCGACGCTGGCCGCATGGCTGGCGTCGATTGCGCCGACTACGGCGCTGGCGGTGGACGTCGGTTGCGGCACCGGGCAACTGACCGAGCCATTGGCGATGCACTTCACTCAGGTACTGGGGCTTGATCCCAGCGCCGATCAGATTGAACACGTCAGCTCACGCGGCAACCTGCTTTACCAATGCGCCCCGGCAGAACGCATGCCGTTGGCCGATGGCAGCGCCAGCCTGATTACTGCCGCGCAAGCGGCGCACTGGTTCGATCTGCCGGCGTTTTATAACGAGGTACGGCGTATCGCGGCGCCCGGTGCGGTGCTGGCTTTGATCAGCTATGGCGTGCTGAATCTCGACGATGAACTCGATGCGCGTTTTCAGCAGTTTTACTGGCAGGAGATTGGCCCGTTCTGGCCGGCCGAGCGCAAGCTGGTCGACAGCGGTTATGCGACGCTGGATTTCCCGTTCGAGCCGTTGAGCGCGCCGCCGTTGCAGATCCGCCTGGAGTGGAATCTGTCGGCTTTTCTCGGTTATGTGTCGACCTGGTCGGCGGTGCGTCAGGCCCGTGAAACCGGGCAAGAGGCACTGCTGCAACGCTTTGCCGAAGACCTTGCAGCACGTTGGGGAGATCCTGCGAACACACGGCCGGTGGTCTGGCCGATCAATATGCGCGTGGGCCGGGTAGATGCCTAGAGCCATTTGCCATCGCGCGTCTGGCACGGTAGTCTCAGGGCCATGACTCTGTTGCCGCTGACCTCGACCACTACCACCACGACCGCCTCTGGCGGGTCGCGTGCGGTGTCGTGAGTCAGTAACTACACGATACCCCCAAGGCCCCGCCAGCGATGACGGGGCCTTTTTATTGCCCGCGTCGCCGGCTTTCATGCAAGGAGACGCACCATGCACGCACTATTAATTCTGGATATGCAAGTCGGCCTGTTTCATGGCCCGGAACCGATCTGGCGCAGCGAACAGTTACTGGCCACGATCAACGATTTGCTGGGCAAGGCGCAGCGGGCCGGCGCGCCGGTATTTCTGGCCCGCCACGTTGGCCCGCCGGGTTCGCCGATCGAACCGGGCAGCCCGTTGACGCATCTGATCGATGAGTTGCCATTGGCAGGCGATGAAACCGTGTTCGAAAAAAATCGTCCCAGCGCGTTTGCCGGTACCGATCTGGCCGCGACACTCAAGGCGCAGGGCGTGCAAGGCGTCGTAATCGTCGGTCTGAAAACTCAGTACTGCGTGGACAGTACCTGTCGGGCGGCGCGTGATCTGGGCCTGGACGCGGTGTTGATCGAGGAAGGCCATAGCAGTTGCGACACTGCGCTATTGAGTGCAGAGCGCATCGTTGCGCATCACAACGCGACGTTGGCCGGCGCCTTTTGCCGGGTAGTGCCTGCGCGGGACTGGCAGTTTTCCTGAAACCTGACTACAGCCCGTTGATCAAGCGCTTGACGTTCTGGACCATGACTTCGATCTCGAACGGTTTTTCGTACACGGCCACAAACAGGTCCGGACGTGAAACGCCCAGGTGTGCCTGGGCGCCGCTCATCAGGATGATCGGCACGTTCTCGAACTGTTTGTTGGCCCGCGCCGCTTCCGCAAACTCGATGCCATTCATGCCCGGCATCATGTAATCGGTGATGATCAGCTGTGGCCGCTCACGGTCCAGAACGCTCAATGCCTTCTGGCCGGTGCCGGCCGTCACGGTGAGGTAGCCCTCATCCTCCAGCGCGAAGCTGAGGATCTCGGCGATCAGGTATTCGTCATCGACGATCAGAATCGTGCTCATATCAAGCCCACCCCACGCGACAAGTCATGAGCGGGATGACGGTTGAGCAATTGCGCCACTTTCGTCGTCGGATACATGAGAAAAAGCCTTGCGAACGCCTATGCCCTGATGACCTATCACGAGCTCGAGAAGGGCAGGATCATAATTACTGTCCCTGACTTTAAGGATGGACAGGTGCCGTTTAAGTTCAGAGTCTGTTTCAGCGAACCGGACCAGCAGCAGGTTATCGACGATGCCGGACAGGTCGGAAGCCGGTGCGTCGACCACCTCGCCAAGGATGCTGCGCACCTCCCAGGAGGCCAGAACAGTGACGTTTCGGCTGCGCAGCTCGCCCATCAGGGCCGTGTACAAATCAAGAATCCTGGATTTGTCGGCGGCCGTTCTGGCCATGCCGCCGAGGCTGTCGATAAACACGCGTTTAATCGATTTCTGCTCGACCAGGCGCAGCAGTTCAAGCGCCAGCTTGTCGATTTTTTCGGTGGTCGGCGAGCGCCACAGCAGGGTCAGTGCGCCGGACTCTTCCAGCGGCTCGAAAGCAAACCCCAGAGCCTTGGCTTTCAGGCGCAAGCGCTGCGGCGATTCGTAGAAACCGAAATGCAGCCCCGGGGCTTCAACTGTCGATTCGGACAGAAAGTTGATCCCGAACGAGGTCTTGCCCGACCCGGACGGTCCCATGATCAGCGACACCGAAGACGACATCAGGCCGCCGCTGATGAAGGGGTCCAGCGAGGGAACGCCGCTGGGGATGATCGAGATTTCTGCACTGTCGCGCATCGGCGAATGGGTAATGGTGCTTTCCAGGCGTGGGTAGACGACCATGCCGTCATCGGTGATCTCGCACTCATGGCTGCCCGACAACGCGGCGCTGCCACGGGTCTTGCGCATCTTGATGCGGCGCACCTGACGCGTACCGACCAGCTCTTCACCCAGTTCAAGCACACCGTCGACCATCGTGTGTTCCGGACTGCCGTCGTCGAGCTGCGAACTGGTCAGGAAGAACACCGTGCAGCCGGCAAAGGCGGCATGGCCTTGCAGGTCGGAGATAAAGCGCTTGGTGTTGAGCGGCGAGTCGGCCTTTGAGCGGGCATTGAGCAGCCCGTCGAGGATCATGACCGTGGACTTCTGGCGCGATATTTCACGGCGCAGCAGCTTGACCACTTCATCGAGCCCTTCGTTTTCCATGGTATCGAAGGCGCTGATGAACTGGATTTCTTCACCGATCCGGGTCTTGTCGAAAAAGCTCAGTGTCGACAGGAATTGAAACAGGCGTTCGTGGGGTTCTGCCAGCAAGGTGGCGAACAGCACCCGACCGCCATCGCGCACGTGGTTGAAACCGATCTGGTTGGCCAGAATGGTTTTCCCGGAGCCAGGGCGTCCTTGAATGATGTAGGAGGATCCTGAGACGAACCCTCCCTTCAGCAGCTCATCAAGTCCTTCGACTCCGCTCTGAAGGCGTTTTAGCTGGTTCAAGATCAAATTTCCCCCGGTTTCGGCCGCGTAAACACGATAATTCGACGCACGCACAAAATGCGCATTCTGGCCCTGTTACAAGTGCTTCTCAACCCTGATCGACATTTGATACATCAGCCATGTTGCCGGCAGGCGCGCCATCTGGACAAACGAATGGATAAACAGCGTTTAAACATCCAAAACACTATAACAACAGAACGAACTGAAAGTTTCAGCCCGCCCTGGACACGGCTAGAGTACTGCCCACCTTCAAGGAGATCGCGGCATGACGATTCATATTGGCCTGGTGCTGTTCCCCCATCTCACTCAGCTTGATCTGACCGGTCCTGCCGAGGTGTTCAGCCGGCTGCCAGGCGCCACGGTGCATTTGTTGTGGAAAGATCTGGAGCCGGTGGCCTCGGATCGCGGCCTGCGCATTGTGCCGACCACCCGCTTTGACGAGTGCCCGCCACTGGAGGTGATCTGCGTGCCCGGCGGTCCGGGGCAGATCGCCTTGATGGAAGACCGGCAGACGCTGGACTTTCTGCGCCAGGTGGCCCAGACCTGCCCGTGGATCACCTCGGTGTGCACAGGATCGCTGGTACTGGGGGCGGCAGGCTTGCTCACGGGCTACAGGGCTACCAGCCATTGGTCGTCGATCGACCAGTTGGCCTTGCTCGGTGCCCTGCCCGTGGATGAGCGAGTGGTGCGTGACCGCAATCGCCTGACCGGCGCAGGCGTGACCTCGGGCATCGACTTTGCGTTGCAACTGGTCGAGATACTGGCCGGGGTCGAGGTCGCGCAGTCCATTCAATTGCAGATGGAGTACGACCCCGAGCCCCCGTATGCCGCAGGCTCACCCAAGGTGGCGCCCGAAGCACTGCTGGCCAGAACCCGCGAGCAGATTGCGCCATTTATTGCGCGCAGGCGTGAGGCGACGGTCAGGGCCGCGGCCAACCTTACACCGAACGGGTGATGCCACCGTCGACGCGGATATTCTGCGCGGTGATGTAGGCCGCGCCATCGCTGGCCAGAAAGGCGATGGTAGCGGCGACCTCTTCGCTGCTGCCGTAACGCTGCAGGGGCACGCTGTCGCGGCGTTGCTCGGTGGCCGGCAGGCTGTCGATCCAGCCCGGCAGCACGTTATTGATGCGCACGTTGTCCCTGGCGTAGGTGTCGGCAAAGATCTTGGTGAACGAGGCCAGGCCTGCGCGGAACACCGCCGAGGTCGGAAACAGGTCGCAGGGCTCGAAGGTCCAGGCGCTGGAAATGTTGATGATGACCCCGCCCTTTTGCTGCTGCATGATCGGCGTCACCAGGCGGCTGGGGCGGATGACATTGAGCAGGTAAGTATCGAGCCCGCGGTGCCAGTCTTCGTCGCTGATCTCCAGAATCGGCGCACGCGGCCCATGGCCTGCGCTGTTGACCAGCACATCGATACGCCCCCAGCGCGCCATCGCCAGGTCGACCAAACGTTGCAAATCGTCATTGGACTGGTTGGAGCCGGTGACGCCTACCCCGCCCAGTTCATGGGCCAGCGCTTCGCCCTTGCCCGAGGACGACAGGATGCCGACCTTGAAGCCATCGGCGGCCAGACGCCGTGCGGCAGCGGCGCCCATGCCACTGCCGCCGGCGGTGATGATTGCTACTTTTTCTACAGTCATTGATCTTTCTCCGCGATAGCTGAAAATGCTTTTACAAAATCAGCCTAGCACTCTGCTACACGTGGCAGAGAGAGCACTTTTCAACGTTGAGCCAGTAGAAAAACTACAGCCATGTCAGAAGACTTCGCCCAATTACCGCCGCTTAACGCCTTGCGTGTGTTCGAGGTGGTGGCCCGCCACCTGAACTTTCGCCGGGCCGCCGATGAACTGGGCGTTACCCAGGGCGCAGTGGCGCAGCAGGTCAGGAGCCTGGAAGCTCATCTGGGCATCAAGCTGTTCGAGCGCCTGCCGCGCGGCCTGGGCTTGACCGACGCCGGGCGCAGTTATCAGGCGAGTATTCGCCGGGCGTTCGAGTTGATGGTCGACGCCACCCGGATGCTGCGCCCGGAACCCTTGCACCTGACCCTCAGCGTCACGCCGACCTTTGCCTCAAAATGGCTGATTCCGCGCTTGCCGAACTTCACCGCCAGCCACCCGCGCATCGACCTGCGGGTATTGGCCACCGAACGGCTTTCAAGTTTTCAGAACGATGCCGTGGACCTGGCCGTGCGTTACGGGCGGCCGCCATTCGGGCCAGGGCTTGAGGCGCAGTGGCTGATGGAGCAGCGCATCGTTGCGGTGGCCAGCCCCGCGTTGATAGCGAGCGTGGGCGACCCGGCCTGCGCGGACAACCTGACGCGCTACACGCTGCTGCACGATGCGCATAACTTCTGGCCGCAATTGCTTGCCCAGGTGTTCGGGCAGCCGTTGCTGTCGGCGTCGCGAAACCTGCGTTTCAACCAGACCTCGCTGGCCATCGAGGCCGCCATCGCCGGGCAAGGTCTGGCCCTGGCCAGCGGTTTTTTCGTACAGGCCGATATCGAGGCCGGACGCCTGGTGCCCGTGCTCGACCAGGCACTGCACCTGGACGCCGGGTTTTATCTCGTCGCGCCGCGCAAGGCCCGGCGTCAGGCGCCCCTGGATCAAGTACGGCAGTGGTTGCTGGCGCAGGCTCGGGAGGTCGCACCGTTGTCACCGGATTGACGACAAAAATCCGCACAATAACGGTTGATTCCTTTATCGCCGGGCGTCGATGATAGCTCACCGCTATCAGCCGCTCGTTCAGGTCCGGCTGAAGCCCTGACCTGGAAAGGAATCCTGCCGACTTTGCCCTGCCTTTCAGGTGCCCGTATGTTCAAACCCACCCTGGCTCGCTGGCTCTCGATACGCCACTACCATCCGCTGATCTGGCGCCTGCTGCCCGCCATCGGCGCGCTGTCGCTATTGATCGGCCTGGGCGGCTATCTGCTGGTCAAGAACGCCCTGAGCCAGGATGCCGATGTGCAGCAGCGCTCACGCACGTTCATTGCCCGCACGATCGATCAGGTGCGCAATGAGGTGGGCCTGAACATCATCAACTACAGCAAATGGGGCGAGGCGTACAAAAACCTGCACATCAAGGTCGACAAGGTCTGGGCCGACGATCAGCGTAATGTCGGTGACATCCCGTTCGACCTGTATGGCTACAACGGCGTGCTGGTGATCAATGCCCAGGATCGTACGGTGTACGCGGTGATCGACGGCCAGGCGGCGAACGTGCAGGCCAGTGACTGGCTGCAAGGCGACCTGCACGCCTTGCTGGTGGCGGCGCGCGAGGCCGACCGCAACGACACCAGTGTCGTGCGGGCACTCAAGGTCGATGGTGTGGCCGCGCTGGCAGCGGCCTCGACGCTCACCCCCGGCTGGGACCCGACCATCGAGAAAACCCCGGGGCCGGCGTCGGTGATGATCTTTGTCTCGGTCCTGAGCCACGAAAAACTGGCACGCTTGAGTGAAACCTATGGCCTGCCGGAACTGACAGTGTCGTCACAGCCCCTGCCGGATCAACAATCGATGCCGTTGCTCGGCTCGCAGATTCAGCTCAACTGGACTCCGCCGACACCGGGCCTGTACCTGCTGCGCCAGACGTTGCCGCTGTTCATCGCCGGCGTGCTGGCGCTGATCGGCGTGCTGACGGTCTTGCTGCGCCACGCCATTGCGTCGGCGCGCCAGCTCGATGCGCAGTTCGCCGAGATTCGTCATCTGTCGCAGCATGACTTTCTCACCGGCCTGCCCAACCGCTATCGGCTCGATCAGTTTCTGACCCAGCACCTGCAAGGCAACGACGTCCAGCCGCTGGCCGTGCTGAGCCTGGACCTGGACGGCTTCAAGCCGGTCAACGATACCCTCGGCCATGCGGCGGGTGACCGGGTATTGCAAGAGGTCGCCCAGCGGCTGCGCACGCTGACACCGGTCGGCGCCATGGTTGCCCGCTTCGGCGGCGACGAGTTCGTCATGGTCTGGCCGAACGCGCCAGCGCTGGCGGACGTCGAGCATTTTTGCGCGCAGATCATCGAAGCCCTGCACTGCCCTTTCGACCTGCACAGCCGTCAGGTGTGTCTCGGCACCAGCATCGGCACCGCACTGGCGCCACAGCATGCCGACAATGCGGTGGAATTGCTGCGCATGAGCGACGTGGCGCTGTATCAAGCCAAATCGGCGGGGCGTAATACCTGGCGGGTCTACAGCACCGCGATGGAAACCCATCGCGGGCTGTAGGGGCGGCTGGGCGGCGGTCCGCTTTAGTCGCAAACCGCAGCGTCACCGTTCCCGGCTGAAGCCGGTCCTACCGTGTCAGAGCCGGAACTTGCTGACCAGACCGTTGAACGATACCGCCAGGCGCGACAGTTCCTGGCTGGAAGCGCTGGTCTGGTGGGCGCCGGCGGCGGTCTGGGTCGACAGGTCCTGGATGTTGACCAGGTTACGGTCCACTTCGCGGGCGACGTGGGCCTGCTCTTCAGAGGCGGTGGCGATCAGCATGTTACGTTCGTTGATCTGCGCGATGCTTTGCGCGATACGCTCCAGCGACTGACCGGTGGCCTGGGCCAACGATTGAGTGTTGCTGGCCAGGCTGCGGCTGTTACCCATGGCGCGTACGGCCTGGTCGGCGCTGCTTTGCACCGAGCCGATCATGGCTTCGATTTCGCCGGTCGACGCCTGGGTGCGGGCGGCCAGGGCACGGACTTCGTCGGCAACCACGGCAAAACCACGGCCTTGCTCACCGGCACGGGCGGCTTCGATGGCAGCGTTGAGGGCCAGCAGGTTGGTCTGCTCGGCGATGCCGCGAATCACGTCCAGTACCTTGCCGATTTCACGCACTTGACCGGCCAGCTCTTCGACCTGGGTGGTGGAGCTGGAGATTTCGGCGCTTACGGTGTCGATGGCCTTGACCGCATCGCGGGCCTGATCGCGACCGCTGGCAGCTTCTGCGCTGGTGGCTTTGGAGGCATCGGAGGTCGAAATGGCGTTGCGCGCGACTTCTTCGACCGCTGCCGTCATTTCGTTAACGGCAGTGGCGGCCTGCTGGATTTCATCGTTCTGGCGGGTCAGGCCACGGCTGCTTTCTTCGGTGACGGCATTGAGTTCTTCGGCGGCACTGGCCAGTTGGTCGGCGGCGCTGGCGATTTGCTGAATGGTGGTCTTCAGACCGCTCTGCATATTGCCCAGAGCCGTCAGCAATTGACCGGCCTCGTCACGGCGAGTACTGACGATAGGTTGGGTCAGGTCGCCACCCGCCACGCGCTGGGCGCTGGTCACGGCGGCAGCAATCGGGCCACTGATAAGGCGGCTGATGAACATGCCCAGGCCAAAGGCGGCCAGGAAAGCCACGACGATGCCGATGTAAAGGTTGCGCTTGGCAACGGTCTCTTGCTCCTCGGCGTCTGCTGCCCCTTCACCAGCCTGGCGGTTGTTGGAGTCGACCATGATGGTCAACTCATCAGTAATCCGGGTAAATGCCTGCAGCACTTCGCCATCGACCAGCGCTCGTGCACCGTTCAGGTCGCCAGCGTTCACCAGGCTCAGGGCACGGTCAATCAGCGCTTGGTAGGCCGGCCATTCGACTTCCATCTTGTTGCCGGCGGCGCGCTCGTCGTCGGCCAGCGGGGTGGCGCGGTACTGGGCGAAGGACTTTTCAGCCGAAGCACGGTTTTCACGCATACGCGTCAGAATGCGCTCGCGGTCAGCCTGCGGAGAATCGGCTGCGGCGGCCGACAACAGGCGGTACAGGTCGCGGTTCTGTGCCACGGTGCTGGTTTTGGTCTCGTTAGTCTTGCTCACCGACACCAGATTGTTGGCAAATACCTGCTTGAGGCTGTCTGAAAGCTCACCGATGCCGCGGCTACCAATCAGGCCCACGACCAGCGTGATGACAGCGCACAGCGCAAAGGAGGTGAGAAGCTTGGTCGATAGCTTGGCATCGTAAAACCAGTTCATGCTGAGTTCCTTCGAAAACTGTCGTGGGTAAACGGGCGTGTTGAATGACACGCCATCCGATCTCTATCGGCAGCAAACAGCCGTATTGGAGTTTTTCGCTGTTAATTTATGAAAATTTCAATCCATTCAGATAGAAGGCGCTTACTTGTCGAGCAGAAGCCTCCTGCATTCATCTAGGAAATTTTCACACTGCTCAGGTTAATATCGCGGGTTTTCCATGCCCGAGACCGATTCCGGATGTCCGCCCCACGCAGCCTTTCAAGCTCTGCCCTGCCCACTGTGCTTGCCGGCCCGATCCTGCGCCGCCAGGAAAGCGGGCGCCTGGTGATCTGGCTCGCGGGGTCACGACGTATCGACCTGACCTTGCGCCTGAGTTTTACCGATGCACAGGGCCAGGCCAGCCAGACCGATTACCCGCTGGACGGCGAGCGCTGCCAGGTGGTTGCCATCGGCGAGCATGCCTTTGTGCACTTGATCGACCTGAGCCTGGACACGCCGCTGCCGTGCGATACGCAGATCGACTACGACCTGTTGACCGACGATGCGCAGCCATCGATGGCCGACTGGGCGCCGCACCTGCTGTACCCCGGCGCAAAATTGCCCAATTTTGTGATCCGCAGCCGTATCGATCACATGTTGCATGGCTCGTGTCGCAAGCCGCATCACGACTCACTGGACGGCCTGTTGTGCGCCGACCGGTTGCTGGCCGGCGACCTGAAACCAGAAGAGCGCCCCGCCTTGCTGATGATGAGCGGCGATCAGGTGTATGCCGACGACGTTGCGGGCCCGACGCTGCGTGCCATTCATGCGCTGATCGAGCGCCTGAAGCTGTTCGATGAAAAGCTTGAGGGCGCGACGGTCGATGACAGCACCAGCCTGTACGCGCATGAGGCCAGCTATTACGAGCGCGCCGAATTGCTGCCGGCACTCAAGAGCAACGAAACCCTGCGCGAGCGCTTTTTCGGCGGCACCCGCAAACCGATCTTCACCAGCAGTAACGCCGGTAATCATCTGGTGACCCTGGGCGAAGTCATGGCCATGTACTTGCTGGTCTGGTCGCCGGTGCCCTGGACGCTGATCGACCCGGACCTGCCGGAGCTGACGCCCGAAGAGCAGAAGTGGTACGCCGAGGAACAAGGCATCATCGATGCGTTTTGCGCGAACCTGGGCGATGTGGCGCGGGTCATGGCGCACCTGCAATGCCTGATGATCTTCGACGATCACGACGTGACCGACGACTGGAACCTGTCGGCCAGTTGGGAAGAAACCGCCTACGGCCATCCTTTTTCCCGACGCATCATCGGTAATGCGCTGATTGCTTATCTGCTGTGCCAGGGCTGGGGCAACAACCCCGACGCCTTCAGCGGCCCGTTGCAACAGCTTCAGGCCTTGGGCCGCCAGGCCGAGAACGATAACGGCCTGCTCGACAGCCAGCCGCTGGACGCCCTGATCAACGAATTGCTGCGTTTCCAGCAGTGGCACTATGTGATGCCGACCGAGCCTGCGCTGGTGGTCCTCGACACCCGCACCCGCCGCTGGCGCGCCGAGTTCAACCTGGGCCAGCCCTCGGGCCTGATGGACTGGGAGGCCTTGTGCGAGTTGCAACAGGAGCTGCTCGACCACGACAGCGCAATCATTGTCTCGCCGGCCCCGGTGTTCGGCGTCAAGCTGATCGAGGCGATCCAGCGAATCTTCAGCTGGTGCGGGTTTCCGCTGCTGGTGGACGCCGAGAACTGGATGGCGCATCGCGGCGCAGCGCCGGCGATTCTGAATATCTTTCGCCACTCGCGCACACCGGGCAATTACGTGATTCTGTCGGGGGATGTGCATTATTCGTTCGTTTACGAGGTGCTGATCCGCAACCGCAAGGGCGCCCCGCACATCTGGCAGATCACCAGCAGCGGCATCAAGAACGAGTTTCCAAGGCGCTTGCTGGAGACCTTTGATCGCTTGAATCGCTGGCTATACTCACCGCGTTCTCCCCTGAACTGGTTCACCAAGCGCCGCCTGATGAAGGTCATGCCGCGCGTACCGGAGCACGGCAAGGCCGGTGAGCGACTGTGGAACTCGGCCGGGATCGGCCAGGTGTATTTCGATGCCAAAGGCCGACCGACGCGCATTTATCAGCTCAATGCCGACGGCACGCCGCCGACCTGTTTCGTGGAGCTGGATAAAGACCGGGATGGTCTGGATCGCCAATGGTCCACTGCACCCGGGCAACCGCACCGCTGAACCTTATGGTTCATTGCCCGGTCGATAAATGCTGACTGGCCAGGTATTTCTGGCACTGTTTCTGGAGATCATCCCCGTGCTATCGCATCCACGTATTGCCAGGCTCAACGCCTGGGGCGCCCACGGTTTTACTGCGACGGGCGTGGTGCTGGCCTTTCTGGCTACCATCGCCCTGTTCGAAAACCAGCCCAAGGCCTGCCTGCTGTGGCTGGGCATCGCCCTGATTGTCGACGGCGTGGACGGCTCGCTGGCGCGCAAGGTCAACACCCATTCGGTGTTGCCGCACTTCGATGGCTCGACGCTGGACCTGGTCATCGATTACCTGACCTATGTGTTCATCCCGGCGCTGTTTATCTATCGCTATATCCCGCTGCCCGACTACACGCTGCTGCTGAGCATTTCGACCATTCTGGTGTCGTCGCTGTTCTGCTTCTGCAATCTGGAGATGAAGAGCAAGGACAACTATTTTCAGGGCTTCCCGGCCGCCTGGAACGTGGTTGCCCTGTGCATGTACATTCTGTCGCCGTCACCGTGGATGAGCTTTTTGACCATCGTCGCGCTGGCACTGCTGACCTTGACGCGCATGAAGTTTTTGCACCCGTTTCGGGTGCGTCGCTTCATGCCGATCAACATTGCGGTCACCACTGTGTGGCTGGTCAGCAGTGGCTGGCTGATCGTCAGCCACCCCCATGAAAGCCCGCTGGTGCTGGGCGTGTGGGGGTTGATGTCGGCGTATTTTCTGGGGATTTGTGTGTGGCGCACATCGCTGGAATGGCTGGGGCGGCTGAAGGGCTGAACCCTTCGCCGCCGGCGATGATTATTTCGCCTGCACCGTCACGTCATCTTGCTGCTTGCCGAAGTGATAGGTCGCCAGGCAGCACAGCAACAGGCCGGCCACGGCGAGCATGCCGCCAATGATCCCGACATTGGCCACGCCCAACTGGCTGCTGACCACGCTGCCAAGCAGCGCGCCGCCACCGATGCCGATGTTGAAGATGCCCGAGAACAGCGACATCGCCACGTCGGTGGCGTCGGGCGCCAGGGTCAGCACGCGCGACTGCTGGACCAGCCCGAAGCACATCATGGCAATGCCCCATATAACGCTCAACGTGCCGATGGCCGCCGCACTGCCGGACACCGGCAGCAGTAACATCAGGCACAGCGCCATGACGCTGATGGTGCCGATCAGCAAGCCATTGGGGTAGCGGCTGCTGAACAGGCTGAAGATGATCGAACCAACGATGCCGGCACCACCGAACAGCAACAGCAGCAAGGTGGTCATTTCACCGGGCAGCTTCGCCACGGTCTGGGCGAAGGGTTCGATGTAGGTGTAAGCGGTAAAGTGCGCGGTGACTACCGTGGCGGTCAGCACATAGAGCACCACCAGCCGTGGCCGTTTGAACAGCATCGGCAGGCTGCGCAGCGAGCCGGAGTTCTGGCTGGGTAGCGCGGGCAGCGCACGCCAGATCATCAGCAGGGTCATGGCCGAGACCACGGCGATGACCATGAAGGTGGTGCGCCAGCCCAGCGCTTCGCCGAGGATGCGGCCCAGCGGGATGCCCAGCACCATGGCCAGCGAGGTGCCGGTGGCCAGCAGGCCCAGCGCCTGCACCTGTTTGCCTGGCGGCGCGATGCGCACCGCCAGCGAGGCGGTGATCGACCAGAACACCGCATGCGCAAAGGCGATGCCGACCCGGCTGGCCAGCAGCATGCCGAAACTGGTCGCAGTGGCCGAGACCAGGTGGCTGACAATAAACAGCACAAACAGACAGATCAGCAGCTTGCGCCGCTCGATGTTGCGGGTGATCAGCATCATCGGCAGCGACATCAGCGACACCACCCAGGCATAGATGGTCAGCATCAGGCCGACTTGCGCGGTGGTCATGTCGAAGCTGTGACCGATGTTGCTCAAGAGGCCGATGGGCACAAATTCGGTGGTGTTGAAGATGAAGGCCGCCAGCGCCAGCGCAATCACGCCAAGCCAGCTACCGTTTTGTGCGGTGGAAGGGGTATTCATCAGGATAGGCAACGCTCTGGTTGGACTGCGGCTCGAAGGCCGACCGCCAGACGCCTGCTGGGAGGTGATTGTTATTGGTATGAGAGAGACGACCGGATGTTGCGAATTCTACGTCTGCTGCCAAAGCGCGACAAGCCGTAGAGCCGTTGCGGGTTGCCTTGGGTGACCACTGGTCCTCGATTGCGCGCAGCACAATGCATAGTTGCAGGGCGCGGCATTTACCGGCTTTAGCGGAGAGGCCAGACTGGCTGGCGTTTTGTTCACAGACAAGGAATTGCCATGTACCGCTCGATTCTGGTCGCCCTCGATGGCAGCGCACAAAGTGCCAAGGTACTGGCGCTGGCCTGCTCGCTGACGACTGCCGAGACCACGCTGCATCTGGTTTGCGTCGTTGACCCGGCGTATGCGCTGGCGGACCCGGACGACCGCTTCGATCAGGAACAGTACCCGGCCGCCGCCGATGAACAGCATCATGCGCAGGGGCTGCTGGAGCAGGCGCGGCATGATCTGGTCAGCCGCGACATCACCTGCACCCGCAACAGCCTGACCGGGCAGCCGGCCCAGGCGATCTGTGCCGAAGCTGAACGACTCAAGAGTGACCTGATCGTGATCGGCCACCGCCATTTGTCGCGCCTGGAACGTCTGTTTTCGCCGTCGGTGGGCAATCAGATTCTGAATGCCGCGCCGTGCCCGGTCCTGGTGGAAGTGCGTTAAACGACTTTTTTAACGAACTCGGACTTGAGCTTCATCGCGCCGATGCCATCAATCTTGCAGTCGATGTCGTGGTCGCCGTCGACCAGGCGGATGTTCTTGACCTTGGTGCCGACTTTGACCACCAGGGAGGAGCCCTTGACCTTGAGGTCTTTGATCACCGTCACGGTGTCGCCGTCCTGCAGGACGGTGCCGGTGGCGTCCTTGATGACTTTGGCTTCTTCGGATTCGCCGGTCTCGCCCGCCGCCGACCATTCGTGGGCGCATTCCGGACAGATCAGCAGGGCGCCGTCTTCGTAGGTGTACTCGGAGTTGCATTTCGGGCAGGACGGTAAGCTCACAATCGTTCTCGCATCACAGGGTGGTAAAAACCACGCATTATAAAGGGTTTTTAGCCAGATCGGGAAATGCCCTGCTCGACAGCCCCATCGCCTTGAGGTAAAAAAGCCATTGCGCTTGATCTCTCTGGGCCACGTGCAGTCCCCTCGCCCATCGAAGCCTTTCTCCTCTGACCCCTGCGTTTCGCGCAGGCGGTAGCTATTCCAGCTGGCAGTCCCTCTCTTCTTTCTCTGCAAGGCACTTCTATGGGCATTGTGCATAACCCGGCGCTGGGCTATCGCCCGGAAATCGATGGCCTGCGCGCCGTCGCGGTCATTCCTGTGATTCTGTACCACGCCGGGCTTGCAGCCTTGCCCGGCGGTTTTGTCGGTGTTGATATCTTTTTCGTGATTTCCGGCTACCTGATCACCTCGATCCTGCTCAGTGAAATGCTGGCGGGGCGTTTCTCACTGGTGAACTTCTATGAGCGCCGGGCGCGGCGCATCTTGCCCGCGCTGTTTGTGGTCATGCTGATCAGCCTGCCGCTGGCGTGGCTGTTGCTCGATCCGCCGGATTTCAAATCGTTTGCCAAGAGCCTGGTGGCGGTGCCGACGTTCTCCTCGAACCTGCTGTTCTGGCTTGAAAGCGGCTATTTCGACGCCAGTGCCGAACTCAAGCCGTTGCTGCACACCTGGACGCTGGCGGTAGAAGAGCAGTACTACCTGTTCTTCCCCTTGCTGCTGATGCTCGGCTGGCGGCTGGGGCGAACGTGGCTGGTGGCGATGCTGCTGATCATCGCGGTGGCCAGCCTGGTGGTATCGCAATGGGGCGCATTGCGTTCGATGAGTTCGGCGTTCTATTTGCTGCATGCGCGGGCCTGGGAATTATTGATCGGCTCGTTCATCGCGTTTTACTTCTCGTGGCGACCACGCGCCGAGCACAGCGCCAGCGCCATGCAGCAAGGCGCCTCGTTAGTGGGGCTGGCGCTGATCGGCTTTGCCATCGTGAATTTCGACAGCAGCACGACCTTTCCTGGCATCAATGCCTTGGTGCCAACGCTGGGGGCCGCGCTGATTATCCTGTTTGCCAACCAGCAGACTGCCGTGGGCCGCCTGCTTGGCCATCGGTTGCCGGTGTTGATCGGCATGCTCAGCTACAGCGCTTACCTGTGGCATCAGCCAGTGTTTGCCTTTGCCCGTCACGCCAGCCTGCTGGAGCCCGGATTGCCGGTGATGCTGGCGCTGTCGCTGGCCTTGGCGTGGTTGAGCTGGCGCTTTGTCGAACAGCCGTTTCGCAACAAGCGCCAGATCAGCCGCCGGCAAGTGTTCGGCCTGGCCGGCAGTGCTTCGGTGCTGTTTGCAGCGCTGGGCCTGGCAGGTTATCTGAACAACGGTTTTGCCCAGCGCTTCAATGTCGACCCTGCGCTGTTCGAGGCCTTTGCCGATCCCACACTGCGCAACAGCTGCGACCGCGGCTATGACGGCAAGGGCTGGAACATCGACTTTTGCCTGTTTGGCGCAGGCGACAGCACCCGGCCTGTAGACATTGCGTTGTTTGGCGACAGCCACTCCGAAGCCTTGCTGGCGACCTTCGATGCCGTTGCCCGCGAACGTGGCGAAAACCTGGTACACCTCGGCCTGGGCGGTTGCCCGCCATTGCTGGGCGTGGATGTAGTGCAAGGCAACTATGCACCCGGCGCCTGCGAGACCCTGACGCGCCGGCAGTTTGCGTATGTGAAGGAACATGGCATCAAGAAGGTGGTGCTGGTGTCGCGCTGGACGCTGTACACCGACGGCGATTACCAGCAACGGAAGATGACCGGCTACTTTCTGATCACGCCGACACGTCAGGCGCGCACCCGTGAGTCCTCGCGCCAGGTGTTCGAGCAGGCGCTGGAACGTACCGAGCAAGCCTATCGGCGGATCGGCGCCGAAGTGATTGTGGTGGCACAAGTGCCGCAACAACGGGTCGACCCCAAGAGTCTGTATTACCGCCTGGCACGCGACCGCTCGGACAGCGAGGCCGACAAGCGCCTGATCATCAGCCGACTATCGGTGCCTGTCGCCATGCACGCCGAGTTGCAGCGTTTTACCCGTGAGCTGTTTGAGCGCGACGCTCGCCAGCAGCGTATTCGCCTGGTCAACCTCGACGACGCATTTTGCCAGGCAGACGAGTGCCTGATTGGCGATTCGAACGCCTGGTACAAGGACTTCAACCACCTCAATGCACATGGCGCCAGTTTGCTGGCCAGCCATATCAGCCAGGTTCTTGCGCAATAATGGCACGGGCGGCAAGCTGGCGCCTTGCCCCAACCCTGCCTGCACAGGAGCTGCGCAATGCCGCTTGAGCACTTCGCACCGTTTCAGGACCTGGCCAACCGGCTGTTGCCGCACACCCTGGCCACTCAGGGCGATGGCGCGCATGATTTTTCGCACCTGTTGCGGGTCTGGAAGAATGTCTGTGCCATTCGTAATCATGAGGGCGGCGAGGCACGGATTCTGGTCGCGGCCACCTTGCTGCACGACTGTGTGGCGGTGGAGAAGAACTCGCCGTTTCGCGTCAGCGCCTCACGTCTGGCCGCTGCCCGCGCGCGCGAACTGTTGACCGATATGGGCTGGGACGAAGAATGCATCGAGGCTGTAGCGCATGCCATCGAAGCGCACAGTTTTTCGGCGGCCATCGCACCACGCAGCCTCGAAGCGCAGATATTGCAGGATGCCGACCGCCTGGATGCGCTGGGCATGGTCGGTGTGGCGCGGCTGTTTCATGTGGCCGGGCGCATGGGCAGCGGCCTGTATGACCCGCTGGACCCACGCGCCAGCACACGGGCACTGGACGACAAACGCTTTGCCATCGATCACTTCAAAAGCAAGATTCTGAATCTGGCCCAAGGCTTTCAGACCGCAACCGGCGCACGGCTGGCGCAGACCCGGCATGCGCGCGTCGAGCGTTTTCTGCACGAGCTGCTGGAGGAAATCGATCCATAGCCGTTCGTCGCCTGCCTCGGTTTTTTGACGTCAAACAATGACTTAGCCTTGTTCATGTCACAAAGCTATCACAGAACTGCCTTATAACCGGATGCCTCGACATCTGCGTTCATATGGGTTGTGTGCTGTGAAAACTTTTCTGTCTCGTGCATCACGTCGCTCATCACACACGGCGTTTTTGCGCCGCTTCAAGATCACGCCCCGGCTCGTGCTGTGCTTCGGCCTCTCGTCGGCGCTGATGGTTGCCCTGGGTGCGTTTTGCCTGTTGCAGATGCAGCAGATCCGCAATCAGGGCGAGGCGGTGCAAAGCGGCGCACTGCCCAGCATTGCCATGGCCGATGCGCTGGCCATTGCACTGGTGAAATTGCGCAGCGAGTCGAGCCGGTTGATTGCCAATGCCGACGATCCGGGCGCGGTGATCAACAGCAAGATCAACGTCGAGCAACTGCGCAACGAAGTGGAAAAGGACTTTCAGGATTACCTGGCACACGCCACTGCTACGGCCGAACGTGATTCCATCAAGGCGCTGCAAGAAGCCTACAAGGCGTTCATGCCTGCCTTGCAAGACCAGATGAACCTGATCGAGCAGCGCAACCTGGATCAGGCGCGGATGCTGTCCAACACCACCCTGTCGATGCAGGGCGACATGATGGACATGCAGGTGCAATTGCTGCGCGAACTCAACCGGCAGAGCGCGGCATCGGCGGTGCAGATCGCTGGTGAAAGCTATGAACAGACGCGGATCATTGCCTTGAGCGCGATTGCCGGCGTACTGATTTTGACCCTGCTGCTGGCCTGGCGCTTGAGCGTGAGCATCATCCACCCGATGCGCCATGCCCTGCACATTGCCAATACCATTGCCGAGGGTGACCTGAGCGAACATGAAATTGCGCCAGGCAAGGATGAAACCGCGCAACTGCTGCGCACCCTGGAGCGCATGCGCGGCAACCTGCATGGCACCATCGATCAGATCTATGCCGCTGCCTCGCAGTTGTCGCAGGCGGTGCAGGAAATGGGCAGCATCGCCGAGTCCAGCGCCAGCAACCTGAAGCTGCAGAACAGCGAGATCGAACAGGCCGCCGTGGCGATCAATCAGATGAGCCAGGCCGCTGTTCAGGTGGCCGACAATGCCAGCAACACGGTGTCTGAATCCAAAGCCTCCAGCCAGGCCGCCGTGCAGGGTCAGCAGCGCCTGTCCGCGACCATCGGTTCGATCAAGGACCTGACCGATAATGTGCTGGACTCGTCGCATCAGGCCGAGGGCCTGGCCGAGCAGACCCAGAGCATCAGCAGCATCCTCGATGTGATTCGCTCGATTGCCAACCAGACCAACCTGCTGGCCCTTAACGCCGCCATCGAGGCCGCGCGTGCCGGTGAGGCAGGTCGCGGCTTTGCCGTGGTGGCCGATGAGGTGCGTTCACTTGCCCAGCGCACCAGCGCCTCGACCACTGAAATCGAAGGGTTGATCAGCGGCGTGCAGAAAAGCACCCAGCAAACCGCCGAATCCCTGCGCCACACCGCCAGCCAGGCCAACCAGACGCTGGAGCAGGCAGCGGCCACCGGCGAGGCGCTGACGGTGATCATCAGTTCGACCACCACCATCAACGACCGCAACCTGCAGATCGCCAGCGCCGCCGAGCAACAGGCCCAGGTCGCCAACGAAGTGGACCGTAACCTCAGCAGCATCCGTGACCTGTCGACGCAAACGGCGTCAGGTGCCCAGCAAACCACGGTGGCCAGCAATGCACTGTCGATGCTGGCCACCGACCTGAACCTGATGGTTCAGCGGTTTGTGTTGTAACACTGACGGCGTAGGACCGGCCGGGCGGCGATCCGTAGGACCGACTTTAGTCGGGAACAGTGTCGATGCGGTTCGCTGCTAAAGCAGCTCCTACGAGAATCAAAAACGGTTGTGTCGTGTTCTAAAGGGGGCGCAGGCGGTATTGCGGTGGTAGCTGATCGAGGCCGCTGATGGTGGTGTTCAGGCTTTTCCAGCGGCCGTCCTTGATACCGTAGATGCAGCCGTGCACCGACAGGCTCTGGCCACGGTGCCAGGCGTTCTGGACGATGGTGGTGTGGCTGACGTTGGCCACCTGCTGGATGACGTTGAGTTCGCACATGCGGTCGACGCGCTCTTCTTCGGTGGGCAGTTTGCTCAGGTCGTCGCGGTGTTCGTAGTACAGGTCGCGAATCGAACGCAGCCAGCCATCGATCAGGCCGTACTGACGGTCCTGCATCGAGGCACGTACGCCGCCGCAGCCATAGTGGCCGGTGACCAGGATATGTTTGACCTTGAGCACATCGACCGCGTACTGGATCACCGACAGGCAGTTGAGGTCCGTGTGCAGCACGACGTTGGCCACGTTGCGGTGCACGAACAGATCGCCCGGCAGCATGCCGACGATTTCGTTGGCCGGCACCCGGGCATCGGAGCAACCGATCCACAGGTATTCAGGGGTCTGCTGACGCGCCAGTTTGGCGAAGAAGTCGGGGTCTTCTTCTTTGATCGCTTCAGCCCAGCGTGCATTGTTGTCGATCAGTTCTTGTAATGCGTTCATGCGGTGCTACCTCAGGGACGATGCTCTGCTATGACGGGCACCAGTGGGTTGGGGTCACGCGATTGATGGCGTGGCGCCAGCACCATAAAAAAGGAATCTTCGTGGGTAGACCCGGTCCACCCAACACACCCCGAGATAAAAGGATTGTGTCATGAGCGAAGAACGTCGCCCCTTCAATGCCGAGCAGCCTGAGTCGATCGATACCACCGAAGACCGCATGGGCTCGGTGCACGAGCTGGATTTCGACGATGACGAGACCGCACGTATCGGTGATGAAATTCCCGAGCAGGAACTTGAGCAAGAAATTCCGGACCGGCGGGTACGTGAAGCCGGCATGACCGGTGCCTCGACACCCGACCACCACGGCACCGACGATGACTTGCAGCCCGACACGCTGATTCGTGAAGACGGTGCACGCTCGCCCTCGGAACGTGGCGCCGATCGTCCGGCGGACAAGGAACTGAGTGCGGTCGATCAGTCCGATATCGGCGCCGGCCACGGCCTGGATGAAGAAGAACTGGCGCACCTTGACCCGCTGGACGGCAAGCCCGAGTAATCAGTCGAGCAGCGTGCAGGCCATGACCACGGCATCTTCGCGGCCATCGGCGGCCGGGTAGTAGTCACGACGGCGGCCGATCTCGTTGAAGCCGTACTGTTCATACAGACGGTAGGCGGGACGGTTGCTGTCGCGCAGTTCCAGAAAGCATTCGCGGGCGTTGAGCTGGTAGGCGCGCTTCATCAGGTGGTCGAGCAATTGATAGCCCAGACCACGGCCCTGATTTTCCGGTTTGACGGTGATATTGAGCAGGTGCGCTTCGTCGATGATCACCTGGATCACGCCATGGCCGACCTGCTGCGCGCCGTCGAACATCAGCCAGACTTCATAGGACTTGAGTGCGTCGGTGAAGATGCCGCGTGTCCAGGGATGGCTGAACGCTGCGTACTCGATTTTCAGTACGGCATCGAGGTCCGCTTCGGTCATACGGCGAAAGGTGGTGCTGTCACTCATCAGGTTTTTTCCAGCGCGCCATCAAGCGGCGCATGGCTTGCCAGACGTGGGCCTTGCGCTGCGGCTCGTCCATCAATGATTCAAGGCCCGGCAGCGCCCAGACTGTTCCCAGGCCCTGGACCTGAAGTTCTTGGTAAAACGCATCGTTGTCGGCCTGGCCGGCAAAACGTACGGCAGGCAGGCCGACCAGCCACAGGCAGGTGCACGGGTGTTCTTCGAGGCGGGCAGCGACAAAACCCTGAACGAAATCCTGCGCCGCTTCCGGACCCTGGTCCATGCGGCTGCGCACCAGCAACGGCCAGCGCACCGGCTCGCCGATGATTTGCGGGCTGTCGGGCAAACCGGCAGCACGCAGCATGTCTTTGAGCAGCAGATAGGTCGGGTCGCGGCTTTGAAACGGCTGGCCGGTGGATAACTCGACCAGCAGCAGGCAACTGCCGGCACGCAGCAATTGCAGGGCAAAACGCGGCGGCGGTACCAGCGGTACTTTGGGTGCCGATTCGGCTTCGGGTTCTTTGCTGACGACTTTACGCGGTGCGGCGGGGGCCGGGCGCGGGACTTCGATCCTGGGTCGCTCGGCCGGCTGGACCGCCGCCCTGGCCGCCGCAACGGGCGCTGCCGGGCGGTCTTGTGCGGGCGCGGCAGCAGGCACGATGATTTCGGCCTCGGCAAGCACCGGTACAAGCGCCAACAGTTCCGGCCGCGAAGGGGCGGCGAAAGGCAGTTCGGTACGCGGCAGCCAGCTGTCCACCTGCATGGCGGTCAGATAAGCACGGCGACGGGACTCGGTCAGCAAAAGATCAGCCACTTGTGGATAAGTCAGGCGCGCAATTCTAGGGGCTGGGCCGGTTTACTGCCAGTGCTGTTCGGCACACCGTTCATCCTTGGTAACGGGCGAAGTGAAACGATACAGGGACGATGCAGTACAATCGCGACCTTTCATTTGCCACGGTCGACCTTGTCATGATCGAACCCAAGCGAGTCCTGCGCGCCCTGGCTGAACACTGGGCACTGCTGGAGCCTCTGTGCGAGCACTTCGACCAGGGCACTCTGAGCCTGAGCGAGCTGCGCCAGCAACTGGGCGCCCGCCAGCTGGACAGCACCGCGCAGGACATCACTCAACTGCTGGATGTGTGGATCCGCCTGGACATTCTGGTCCCGGTGGCCAAGAGCCCGAACCGTTTCGAGCTCAATGCACAGATTCACGATTTTCTGTCGTATCTGCGTCATGAACACCGTCTGGGCCTGTGCCTGGAAATCGAGGCTTATTTGCGCCACCTGGAGCGCCTGGCCGGGTATATCCAGGACGCCTTCGACATTCGCGACGCCAACGACCTGGCGCGCCAGTTGCGCCTGCTCGACATGCGCGTGCGCGATGTGCTGAAAAAACTCGCCAACGACGAGCAGGCCCTGGTCGCGGTGGCCGAGCGGGCCAAGACCAGTGACCGGCAGATTCCGCTGCGTCAGCGTTATGCAGAAGTGCTGGCAACCTGGGACGAGTATGTCGAGCCGATGATCCAGTTGGTCAACGCCGACGGTGCTTTCGAGCAGGGTGTGCGCAAGGTCGAGAAGGTGCTGCTGCACCTGCTGACCGAGCAACAGCGCCTCGGGCATCTGGTCGACGACGACATGCTGCTGCGCACCCACGCGCGCATTCTGGAGATGCAGACCAACGCCCAGTTGACCCTGCGCCATGCCCGCGAACTGCTGCTGCCGCTGCGTGAAGAAGCGCGCCGGCATAACGCCGTGACCCGTGGCGCGGCACTGGCGTTGTCGGCGATTCGGCGCAAGGGCCTGGATGCGCTGCCGCAGGCGGCCATGCCGCTGTTCACCCGGCCGCAAAGTACCTTTCTCGGCAGTGCCAGCCAGGTCGAGGCGTATGTCTATGCCCTGGCGCACTTCGAGCCCAAGGCAACGAAATTTCCCAAGGCCAGTGCCACACGCACAGGCGAACAACCGCGGGCGCCGCGCACGGTCAAGGAGATGCTTGAACGCTGCGAAGACGCCCTGCCCTTGCCGGACCTGATGAACTGGCTGCTGGAGCAAGAGCCGGACGGCGCCACCGATGAGCTGTTGTACTGGTTCTCGCGCCTGTCGCGCGACAAGCGCTTTGCCCGCCAACGCCTGGAGCGTCGCGACTATCTGACCCAGGAGCACCGGGTCAGCCTGCGCTCCTTCGCCCTGCTCAGTGCCGGCAACGAGCAGCAAGAGAATTCCGAGAGCGTCAACCATGCAACTTGATCTGTCCGAAATGTCCCAACTGGCTCCGATCTTTCGCGAGCTGTTCAAGGGTTATCACATCAGCCGCCGGGATCCTGAGCTGTACGCGCAGTTGTCCAATTCGCAGGACCAGTACCGCACGCTGTTCAAAGCGCTTGGGTTTGAACTGGTGTGCGACACGCGCGGCTTTTATTACTTTGTCCCCGACCAGGCCGCCGCACAGGTCAACAAGACCGCCCAGCGTCTGGCGCTGTTCACCTTTATTCTGGTCGAGCATCTGGCCGATCAGGGCCGCGACCCGGTCAATGTGCTGGATGGCGGCAGCCTGGGCCGTGACGAGCTGCCTTCGCTGCTCGACAAGTACCGCGACCTGTTCGTGCAGGCCGAGGTGCAGACCCAGGAAGAGCTGGAAGAAAAGATCATGCGGCGTATGACGCAGCTGGGTTTCGCCAGTGAAGAGGTAGGCATCTATCGCTTTCTGCCGCCCATGCACCGTTTTCTCGATGTGTGCCTGTCGGTGCAGCAGGACCGCGATCTGGCGGCCAGCCTGCACAGCGACTTGCCGCTGCCGACGCCGGTGCTGGTCGACGACGGGCTAGATGATGAGTCCGAAGACGACGCCCTCGCCCGTGCCATTGCCGATGAACAACAGGAGATCAATGCATGAGCCAGGAACGTTATGGCATTCGCCGCTTTGCCCTGCTCAATACCGCCGGTTACAGCCTGGGGCTGTTTCCGCTGGAGTATCCGTTGTCGGTGTACGGCGCGAACAACCTGGGTAAAAGTGCTTCGATCAACGCCCTGCAATTTCCCATTCTGGCGCGCATGTCGGACATGAGTTTCGGCAAGTACAGCCTTGAACAATCGCGGCGTTTCTACTTTGCCTCCGACACCAGCTACATTCTGGTCGAGGTCAATCTGGCCCACGGCCCGCATGTGATTGGCGTGGTCGGCCGTGGGCCGGGCGGCGGTTTTGGTCACCAGTTCTTCGCCTATGCCGGCGAGCTGGATCTGGGCCATTACCAGAAGAACGACACGTGCCTGCGCCAGAAAGAGCTGTTCAATAATCTGGCCAGCCACGGCCTGAAAGCTTACGAGCTCAAGCCCGATGAGCTGCGCCGCCTGCTGGTCGGCGGCCATACCTCTATTCCACTGGACCTGACGCTGATTCCGCTGCGGTCGACCAGCGAGCAGAGTCTGAAGACTTTTCGTGCGCTGTTCATCAACCTGCTGCACATGCGCGAGATCACCGCAGCGAAGCTCAAGCAGCTGTTTCTCGATGCCTTCGAACACAGCCTGCGTTCGGGCAGTGTCGATTACATTGCCGCCTGCGAAGAGGCTTTCCGCGATGTGCGGCGCATGGAGCAGGACTACAACTCGCTGGTGCAGGCCGGCGCGCTGGTCGAGGCCCTGGCGTCCGGTGTTCGTCAGCGTGAAGTGCTGCGCGGCAAACTGCATCGCATCTCGCCCCTTCTCGACTCGCTGCTGGGCACCTGGTCGGACTACTCCGGTGCGCGCAAGGAAGAGCTGGTCATTCAGGCCGAGCATTACCGTGCGCAGCAGGATGTAATGCAGAACGATCAGCGCAACAGCACCCAGGAGCTGATGCGCCTGGAGCGTGAAATCAGCAGCCTGCAGCGCTGGCTGGGCGAGCTGTCGGTACTCAAGAACCGCTTCGCGCTGGTCGACAATGCCAAGGTGCTGGAGCAGCAATTGCTCAGCGCCAAGGATGCGCACGACGAACTGGCCGGCGCCCTGGCCCAGTCGCGGCAATTCAGTGCCGAAGACCTCGATGAGCGGCTGCGAGATCTGGAACGACGCCTGAAGTCGGTGAAGCAACAGCTCGATCATGCCGATAACAATAGCTATGCGCGGTTGTGCGAAGAGTTTTCACAAGGTGATGTCGAGCGCCTGATGCGCCTGTTCAACGGCGCACTGTTCAGCCTGCCGCTGGGCGAACAGGGCATCGCGCTGGATGACGGCGAGGCGTGGGTCAAATCACTGCAAGCGTTGCTGGATCAGTTCAAAGGGGATCAGTTCCAGGTGCCGGGGTTGTCGATCAATCTGTCGAGCATCGAGCCTCCGACCTTGCAGGCGTTGGCCGATCGCGCGGTGTTGCGTGATCAGAAGGATCGTCTGGAGAAAGAACTCAAGCAACTCAAGACCCAGCAGGCGGTGGCCTCTGACCGTACGGCGAGCAAGAGCCAGACCGAGGCGCTGTATAAACAGGTGCTCGATGCGCAGAAGGCGCTGGAGGATTTCCGCCGCAGCCAGACCCTGAGCGCCGAAGAGCCGGGCAAGATTGAAGAGCTGGCGCAACTGGAAGCGGCGCAGGATGAGCTCAAGCGCTCCAGCGATGCCTTTACCGAGCGCGTTCAGCAGTTGTCGGCCAAGTTGCAGCTGGTGGCGCGGCAGATCGGTGATCTTGAGGCCAAGCAACGCACGCTGGACGATGCCTTGCGCCGTCGGCAATTGCTGCCGGCCGACCTGCCGCATGGCGTGCCGTTCATGGAGGAAGTCGATGACTCTGTGGATAACTTGCTGCCGTTGCTCAACGACTATCAGGACAGCTGGCAGGCGTTGCAACGTTGCGACGGGCAGATCGATGCGCTGTATGCGCAGGTTCGCCTCAAAGGTGTGGCCAAGTTCGACAGCGAAGAAGATGTCGAGCGTCGCCTGCAGTTGCTGATCAATGCCTATGCGCACCGCACCGATGAAGCGCTGACGCTGGGCAAGGCTCGCCGTGCCGCAGTGACCGATATTGCGCGTACGCTGCGTAATATTCGCAGCGACTATGAAAGCCTGGAACATCAGTTGGCACTGTTCAATCGCGAGATCAACAAGCGACAGGTGTCTAACCTGGCGAGCTTCCGCATTGTGCTGGCACCGAATAAAGAGGCACTCAAGCATATCGATCAGATTATCCACAGCGCCGGCCAGTATGAAGAAGGCGAGACGCTGTCGGTGTTCGACCTGAGCCAGAGCGCCGAGCAGGATCACAAGAACGAAGAAGCCAAGGAGTATCTGGCACGGCTGGTGGCTGCCAATCACAACCAGTTGGGCTTGAAGGACTTGTTTGAACTGGCGTTCGAGATCACCAAGGTCAACGGTCAGCCGGTTATCCATACCGATATCGATGGCGCAGCGTCCAACGGCACGACGATGACCATCAAGGCGCTGACCAACATGTATCTGTTGCTGCACTTGATGGACCGTGATCTGGCCGGGCGTGTGCGCTTGCCCTACTACCTGGACGAAGCGGCGGATATCGACGAGAAGAACCAGTCGGCGCTGCTGGAAACCAGTCAGCAACTGGGCTTTGTACCGATTCTGGCGAGCGTGAAACCGCAGGTGTCGGCGCATGTAGCCATTGATCTTGAGGCGGGCAGCGGACCTAACGGTATTTATATCGATGAAGCGGACTGGAAGTATATCCATCGCCGTGAAGACGAGGCTAAGCAGGAGGAAGTGGCTTAGTTTCTATAGAGGTTATGGAGACCGCCTTTTGAGGCGGTCTTTTTTTGCCTGCAGGAGACACTTTAGCGGCGAAGGCGTACGTGTGAATTTCTTTCGCGCAAAGCAAAACCCCCGACCGCAAAGCGATCAGGGGTTTTGGGTTTGAATCTTGACGATGACCTACTCTCACATGGAGAAGCTCCACACTACCATCGGCGATGCATCGTTTCACTGCTGAGTTCGGGATGGGATCAGGTGGTTCCAATGCTCTATGGTCGTCAAGAAATTCGGTAGCCGACCCGTCTTTCAACGTTTCGGCAAATTCTGTGTGTGATGCGCAAAATGTTCGTGTGTTCTACAGCTTTCGGTTCAATCGTCTTCACACACCGCCACTGCTGTGCAGATGGCTTGGGTGTTATATGGTCAAGCCTCACGGGCAATTAGTATTGGTTAGCTCAACGCCTCACAGCGCTTACACACCCAACCTATCAACGTCGTAGTCTTCGACGGCCCTTTAGGGAACTCAAGGTTCCAGTGAGATCTCATCTTGAGGCAAGTTTCCCGCTTAGATGCTTTCAGCGGTTATCTTTCCCGAACATAGCTACCCGGCAATGCCACTGGCGTGACAACCGGAACACCA
>NZ_BAAILM010000117.1:0-115436 GCF_054589175.1 Pseudomonas sp. 3A(2025)
GATAGACTTTTTCGACTTTGGCGTCGGGACGCATCATGAGCGGCTGGCTCCTGAGAGGTTTCGGGAGCTCAGCATCGGGGATCAGGTTGGGGCTTGGAATGTGGGGTTGGTGAGGCGGTTACAAGCTTTTACTCGTGAACGTCGAAAAGTCTGCTGTCCCGCTAGAAAGCTGGTGCCGGGCAATGAGCGATTCGAGCTGATTGTCTACTTGCTTCGAGAAGGCTTTTCTCCCGAGCAAATCGCGGGCAAGCTGCGTCGCATGAAAATCAATTTTGAAGAAGCTTACGTCTGCCGTGAAACCATCTACAACGCCATTTACGCACTGCCTGTGGGCGAGTTGCGTAAGGAGTTGATCATGTGTCTGCGCCAAGGCAAAAGCACCCGCAGACCGCGCAGTGGCGGTGTTGACCGACGCGGCCAGATTCCGGATATGGTGAGCATTCACGTGCGTCCGCCCGAGATCGAAGACCGGCAAATGCCCGGTCACTGGGAAGGCGATCTGATCAAGGGCAAGGACAACGCCTCGGCGGTGGGCACTCTTGTTGAGCGCACCAGTGGTTATTTGATCCTGGTCAAAATGCGCGACGCCACCGCGACCTCGGCGGTCGAAGGCTTCAGTGCGGCGTTGAACAGCATGCCGCTGGACGTGCGTAAAAGCATGACGTATGACCGGGGCCGTGAGATGGCCAAACACGCCGAACTGACCCAGAAAACGGGCGTGGCGATTTACTTTTGCGATCCGCACAGCCCGTGGCAGCGCGGCAGTAACGAGAACATCAACGGTTTGATTCGCCAGTACCTGCCCAAGGGTACGGACTTGTCGAAGCACAGCCAGGAACAGCTGGACGCCATTTCGTATCGACTGAACATTCGGCCTCGTAAACGCTTCGATTTCAGATGTCCGATTGAAGTGATTACCGAGGTGATGGGTATGTATCATGAGCCCCCCACTTCAATTCAATGACCGTGTTGCACTCGGTTCCTGCAACCGCCCGCTTTGAAATCATGAATTTTCAGCGGCGGTGCTGATTACTCCGAAATAAACCGGGTCTTCGCGGCATGCTGCCGGTAGCGCAACGGCGTGACCTGATGCCAACTCTTGAACGCTCTGGAGAATGCGCTTTGCTCGGCATAGCCCAACAGCTGTGCAATTTCACGCAGCTGTAAATTCGGATTGGCGAGGTAATCCAGCGCCAGGTTCAGACGAATCTGGTTAAGTATTGCCTTGAAGGTCATGCCCCGCTCTTGCAAGTGGCGATACACCGAACGTGAAGAGATGCCCATCTTCTGACAGATGCGTTCAAACTTCGGCTCCCCTTCCTGCAAGGCAAGCACGATTGCAGTTTTAAGCGAGGACAGTATCTCATCCGGCTGTGGCAGTACCCGCGCCATGCTTTCAGCGCGCTGTTCCATCAATCGCATCAAGTACGTGTCATGGGTATTGATCGGCAGTGCCAACACCGATAAAGGAATGACAATCGACACTGCCGATTGTTCAAAACTGACAGGACAGCCCAGCCACTTTTCGCACACACGCGCATAGTCATCCGATGCACTATTGGTAAATCTGACGCCATTAAATTGTACATCGGCACGCCCGGTCAAAGAACGCGCAAGTGCCAATAAGCTGGCGACAAGAACTTCATCGGATGCCTGGGTCGATAGACCATACGCCGAATCCCAACTTACATTAAGTCCGCCCGCTTCCTGCCTGACTATCATGGGGGTCTGGTTATGCAAGATGACCTGGTAACGCTGAAACAGCATCAGTGCTTGTAAAACAGTCTGGCACGACATGGCCAGATACCCCAGAACGCCGGCGTGATGAGGGCGAATCATAAAGCCGATTTCCAGCCCCAGCGCTTCACGGGGTTGCTCTTGATACACCTTGTCCAGCAGGCGCCACCAGACCTCCATGGGTAGACGTTCAAGCTTTAAAAGCCTGGACAGTTCGGCGCGTAGTTGAGGTGCTTGTAGCGCATGCTCGTCCAGATAACCGAGTAACAAACCTGACAGGGATCCCGCGACGTAGACATCTGTCTCACTCATGGACCGACCTCTGAAATGCGGAATATTGGCGGAATATGTCAAAAAAAAATGCAGCGCGTCAATACACTACTTTTCATGTAATCCATAATGGCCGGCGACACCCCGCGTCTCTAAGTACCCCCGGCTCCACCGTCGCCTGACGCCCATAATTTCAATAATGAGCCCGGCACTTCAGAACGTTAGCGTGCGCCATGAGACGCACGTACATAATTACGGTCCAGGTTTAAAAGAATCGTTACTCCAGGCCCCACTCTTTACCGCGTGAGGGTCACGGTTTTTTATTGCCTACGCATTGCCTGGACCCGGACCAGCTCAAAGCTTCACGAGGTATTTTATGGATGATGATGATGCCCTCTACTGCCTGCAAAAGTTTTGCGAGCCTGTCTTTCAGCACTTCATGAATGAACAGCGCGGTACTTTTCTTCTGGATTGTTCACACCAAAGCGATCACCGCAGAAGAATGATCGATGTGTATGTGCAGTACACTCTGCGCGATCTGCTGCACGGTTATAACAGTGTGCGCACTGATTGGCTGGCGGCAAAAACACTCGTTGTGAATGTCCACTGACGCCCTGAAAGAACAGCGATAACACTCACACCTATCAAGCTACCCTGTTCTCATGCGAGCGATGCCATGGCGGCATGCGCTCGCTTTTGCTTTTACCCAGGCCAGGGTCCTGTCACACCTCGCTGTCCGGCTGATCGCGCTTCAACAGCTTGAACCGCAACTGCGCCTCTTGCGACGAGGCGCGGTCCAGGTGCCCGACCCGCTCCCACCAGTACGCAAGCATGGCTTCGTCCGGGCAGAAATAACCGGTTTCCTTGGGCCCGATCTTGCGCAGCATGCGGTTGGCCTGTGCATCGAAACCGGCGGCCTCATGGGTGTTGGCGGGCAATGCACGCGCCTCTTCAAGCAGCAGGTCAAACTGAAACAGCACCTGATTGATATGCGACTGCACGCTGCGGTCGCTGCGGGCGAAGATCTGAAACTGGTCATGCGACTGAATGAAGCCTTCCGCTACTTCGGCTTGTTCGGCCTCGCTGAGCAGCCCGAGCATGATGCCCAGCGTCATCATCTGATTGAGCCAGCGCTCGACGAACGCCAGGAGAAAGCCGCCCAGGTCGCCGCGCTTGATATCGGTAAAGACCATGGCATAGCGCGTGGTCATGTGCATGGCCAGCAGCACCGGCTTGCGTTTGCGGGTAACGCAATGCACTTGCCATTGATCGAGCGACAAGGGGCGAGCGTCTGCATCGTTGAAGACGTCGGCCTGCCACTGTCTGGAGGGCGCAGGCTGCACAGGCGTGACGGTCGAGCCCTTGACCTTGCGGGTGAAAAAATCACAGGCAGCCTGTGTGCAGTTGAATACGAGCATAGCGTCCTGGCGCTCCACGGTGTAAGTAACCGGCTCAGGATGCCTGAAAACGCCATGCTCGGGTAGGCTCGTGCGCCTACCGGGCCGCCGCGCGCGCCGTGGCGATGCCCTGCTGCGATGCCCACAGCCCGATGTCTTCCTTGCGGATCGCCGCCGCCATCAGCGCCGGGAACTGGTCCGGGCTGCAGGCAAACGACGGCACGCCAAGGGCTGCCAGTTTGGCCGCCAGTTCGGCATCGTAGAACGGACGTCCTTCGTCGCTTAGCGCCAGCAAGGTAATCACCTGCACGCCGGAGGCCACCAGCTCGGCGGCGCGTTGCAGCAGGTTCTTTTCCACGCCGCCTTCATAGAGGTCGGAGATCAGCACCATGATGGTGTTGCGCGGCTCACGAATCAGGCTCTGGCAATAGCCGACGGCGCGGTTGATGTCGGTGCCGCCGCCCAGTTGCACACCGAACAGCAGGTCGACCGGGTCATCGAGCTGCTCGGTCATGTCGACTACCGCCGTGTCGAACACCACCAGGTGCGTGGTGACGGCCGGCAGCGAGGCCATGACTGCGCCGAAGATGCTGGAATAAACCACCGAGGCGGCCATCGAACCGCTCTGGTCGATGCACAGGATGATGTCGCGCTGGCTGCGCTGGGCCTTGCGGCCGTAGCCGATCAGGGTCTGCGGGACGATGGTTTTGTAGTCTTCCTGCCAGTGGCGCAGGTTGGCGCGAATGGTGCGGTTCCAGTCGATTTCCGAATGACGCGGGCGGGTGTTGCGCACCGCGCGGTTGAGCGCGCCGCTGACCGCGCTGCGCATCGGCTCTTCGAGGCGTTTGGTCAGTTCGTCGACGACCTTGCGCACCACCATGCGCGCGGTCTCTTTGGTTTCTGCCGGAATCACCCCGGACAGCGACACCAGCGAAGCGACCAGATGCACGTCGGGCTGCACCGATTCGAGCATCTCCGGTTGCAGCAACATGCTCTTGAGGTTCAGGCGCTCCAGGGCGTCCTTTTGCATCACCTGCACGACCTGAGTGGGGAAGTACTTACGAATATCCCCCAGCCAGCGCGCAACCTTGGGCGCGGATTTGCCGCTGCCGCCACGGCGCAGGCCACCGGCGCCGTCAGGGTCGTACAGCGCGGTCAACGCCGCATCGATGTTCATCTGCGTGCTGTCCAGGCCGCAGTCGCCCAGGCTCGGGGCGGCGGCTTCGCCGAGTACCAGGCGCCAGCGTTGCAGGCGAGCTTGCTCCTCGCTGGGCGAGAGTGAATGGTCGTCGTTCACGAAGGCGCTCCGTCGTTGGTCAGGCCCAGCAGCCGGCCGAGCAATGGCACCGGCCGCGCGGCGCGGGATGCATCGATGCGTGCGGCCACAGGCACAGGTGCCGCGTCCTGAACCGGCCGCCGGGCGCGCTCGCCCAGTTCGCGGCGTTCGGCTGAAGAGAAGGTGCTGAAGGTGCGGCGCAGCAGCGCCACGATGCGTTCGAAGTGATCAGGGCTGAGTGATGCCAGCCAGCCGTCGACCATGGTCCACAAGCGCGGGTCGTGCATCAGGATCAGTGCGCTCTGGTCGAGAAAGCCTTCCAGCCAGCCGGCCGCATCGGCCGGCTCGACGCTGCGCGACAAGGCCAGGGTCATGCGCGAGGCGCTGGCGTCGACGTCATCGACACCTGCATCGAACAGCAAGCGCGCCGCCTGGCCGCTGAGCAAACCATGGCTGGCACCGAACACCGCCAGGCGGCCGAGCGCCTGTTGCCATTCCTGGCTGCGCGCCGGGTCGTCGAGCAAACGAATGGCGGCATCGGTCTTGCCGATACGTTCGCGCATGGCGGCGGCAGCGTCATCGTCCAGCGAGGCGCACGCCGCCGACAAGCCGATGGCGGCGCGGGTGATCAGGCCGTCGAGCACATGGCGGACCATGCCGGTGTCGGTCTGGCGCACGTTGCCGTAGCGGGCAATGCGCGTCAGCGCCGGCACCGCATCGAGCAACTGGGCGACGTCGGTGGCCACCGAAGCGAGGTCTTCCAGCGCATGGGTGACCGGCTCGACCGCTTGCGGCAGGTTGGCCAGCAGCACGGTGTCGACCAGCGTCGACAACTCCGGCAGCGATCGGGCGTCTTTGGCCTTGGCAATCGCCCGGGCGCTGGCAGCGTCTTCAACGGTGCTGCCCCATTGGCTGGCCTCGATCATCGCCACGGCGAGTTCGGGCTGCCATTGCAGGCTCCAGATTTCGTGGAAGGTGCCTTTGGCCGACACACCGTTACGCGCCAGTTCGCCCCAGCCGATGTTCAGCACCGCCAGGCGATGCAGCAGATGACTGCGCGCCAAGTCGCCGGTTTCACGCAGGTCCAGGTCGAGGGTTTTCTGTGCGGCCTGCGGCTTCATGCGCAGGCTTTTTTGCAACTGTTCCAGGTCGCGCTGCAGCGGCACCGCCGGTACTTCGGGCGGCACGCTGCCGAGCCGGTCACCGACGATCAGCCGGTCCTGAATCAGCTTCATCGGTGCGGCGTCGCCCATGCATACCGTGGTTTGCAAGGCTTCGAAAAGCTCATCCAGGCCGGCAGCGGGACGTTCGCGCAATGCCGCCAGGCTCTCGGCCAGGCGCGTGGCTTCGATGATGTGTGCCGACGAACAATCCAGGCCGTCTTCACGAAACAGCCGGGCGGCGCGAGCCAGCCAGGTCACCGCCCGCTGGCTGCTGTCGCCTTCGCGCCACAGGTGCGCGTACCACGCCGGCGCATCGACACCGGCGCCATAACCGCTGGCGCTGCTCAGGTTGCGGTAGGTCCACGGCGCCCAGGTGGCGGCGACTTTGATTTTGGGCAGGCCTTTAAGCAGGTCATTGTCGAATTTGGCGGCCGGCATCGTCGCCAGCGCCGGCACGTGCCAGGCGCCACAGACCACGGCGATGCGCTCATAACCGTCCTTGACCGCCTGACGCAGGCACTTGCGCATGTGCGCTTCACGCAGCGCTTCGCGGCGCACGTAATACGCCGAGCGCTCGGCCGGCGCTTGTTCGCGCAGTGCGTGCATGGCCTCGGCGATGGCGGCGAACAGTTGCTCGCCGTCGCAGCGCTCTTCGACCATGTGGTTCCACCAGCTCTCGCCATCGGCGTAGCCGGCCGCGCGGCCCAGCCAGCCCAGCGGATCGTGGATCAGCTCGGCGTCGGCGGCATCGACCGCAGGCTCCTGTTGTGGCTCAGCAGGCTCTTCGCTGACAGCCGTCTCGGCCTCGGCCTGCGCCTCTTCGCGCCAGACTTTTTCCAGCGCAAATTGATGCGTGGCCGGCAGGTCGATAAAGCGTGTGGCAATGCCTTGGCCCAAGGCATAGCGCAGCGCCTGCCACTCCGGGGAGAACTCGGCGAACGGGTAGAACGCCGACTGGCGCGGGTCGCCTTCGGCGTGCACCAGCAAGGCCACGGGCGGCTGCATCGCCTCGCTGAGCACAAACGGCAGTACCGCCTCGGCGTCGGGCGGGCCTTCGATCAGCAGGCAGTCGGGTTGCAGGCTTTGCAGCGCCTGCAACAGGCTGCGCGCACAACCGGGACCGTGGTGGCGGATACCGAACAGATGGATCGCGTCGGACATGGCGCGATCACTCGATCTCGCGGCAAGCGCGGTACAGGTCTTTCCAGTCGCTACGCTCTTTGACCACGGTCTCCAGGTACTCGCGCCATACCACAGCGTCTTGTACCGGGTCCTTGATCACCGCACCCACCAGGCTGGCCGCCACGTCGTTGGCGTGCAAGGTGCCGTCGCCGAAATACGCTGACAGGGCCATGCCGTTGTTGATCACCGAAATCGCTTCGGCGGTCGACAGCGTGCCGCTGGGCGACTTGAGCTTGGCCTTGCCGTCTTCGGTCAGGCCGTTGCGCAGCTCGCGGAAGATCTGCACCACGCGACGCACCTCGGCCAGTGCCGGCGGCTGTGCGGGCAGTTCCAGCGAACGGCCCATTTCCGCCACACGCTTGGTAACAATGGAGACCTCTTCGGCCTCGCTGGACGGCACCGGCAGAATCACTGTGTTGAAGCGGCGCTTGAGCGCCGACGACAGCTCGTTGACGCCCTTGTCGCGGTTGTTGGCCGTGGCAATGACGTTGAAGCCGCGCACGGCCTGGACCTCGCTGTTCAGCTCCGGAATCGGCAGGCTTTTCTCCGACAAAAGCGTAATCAGCGTGTCCTGCACATCAGCCGGAATACGGGTCAATTCTTCGATGCGCGCAGTCTTGCCGCGCTCCATCGCGCGCACCAGCGGGCTTTCGACCAGCGCCTCGCGGGATGGCCCCTTGGCCAGCAATTGTGCGTAGTTCCAGCCGTAGCGCATCTGCTCTTCGCTGGTGCCGGCGGTGCCCTGCACGATCAGCGTCGAGTCGTTGCTGATCGCCGCTGCCAGGTGCTCGGAGACCCACGATTTGGCGGTGCCGGGTACGCCGTACAGCAACAGGGCGCGGTCGGTGGCCAGGGTGGCGACGGCAGTTTCCATCAGCCGGCGGCTACCGATGTACTTGGCGCTGACCTCGAAACCGTTGTCCAGTTTGCCGCCCAGCAGGTAGGTGATCACCGCCCAGGGCGACATTTCCCAATTGGTCGGGCGTTGGCGGGTGTCCTGTTTGCGCAGTTCGTGAAGTTCTTCGGCGAATTGCTGTTCGGCGTGCTGGCGCAGTACTGGGCTGTTCATGATCAGGTCCGTTTCAGTCAATAAGGGTCTGTAAGTGTTCGCGCAGGGTCAGGGTGTTTCGCCAGTCGTTGAGGGCCTCGGCCTGATGACGATGATTCAGGGTCTCTTCCTCAGGCCAGCCTTGGCGCGCTTGCGCAAAGGTTTCAGGCGGCAGCAACGTGGCGAAATCGCGCAGGGTCGTGCGCAGGTTGTAGTCGTAAACGCTGCGCGCATGAGCGATGCCGGTGCGCAGGTGTGGCAGCAATTGCTGACAGAACTCCACGCTGGGCCGGCCCTGCGCCGGGATCGCGGCCAGGATCTGGTCAAGCAGTTCGGACAGGCTCAGCGAGCTGCGGTCGTTGACGTTGGCGGCGATGTGCAGCCAGTACCGCTCGCGCTCGGCCACCGGCAGCAGCACGATCAACGGCTGACTGTCGAGGTAGCTGCGCGCCAGATGCGTGCCGTTGGCAGACACCCGCTCCAGTAGCGCGGCAGCCCATTCGGCGTTGCCTTCACGCAGCGTGGCTTGATACCAGCCACGCACCAGGGCTTCGTCCCAGTCGGTCTGTTTCGCGGCGGCGATCCATTCGGTCGGGGTCAGCTCGCGCCAGAACTGCAGCGGCGCGGCGGCAACCACCTGATACAGCCACCAGGCGCGCTGGCCGAGGCCTTCGCCGCTGGGCACGGCCTCTTCGATCTGGTCGTCTTTGGCGTTTTCAAAAAAACTCTGTGGCGGCTCGATCTGCACGCTGGGTGCATTGGAAGCTGAATGAGTCAGGCGCTTGAACAAGCCTTTCAGGCCGACGGGCTCGGCCGCGGCGGGCGTCACGGTGACGCATTGGGACAGGCGCTCGACCATGCGTTGCCGATACGCCGAGGTGGGCAACAGCACCAGCAGTTCGACTGCGGCACGGCGCACGTCCTTGCTGCGGTCGCGGCACAACTCGTCCAGCAGCGGTTCATCGTCGGCACTCAGGCCGGTGTCCAGGGCGCGTACAAAGGCGGCGCGCTCACGGGCATCGAAGCCTTTGCGCCCGGCGATCAGGCGCTCGCGCGCGCCGACAGGATCTCGCTCGCGCAACGCACGCAGGTACGCCTCGCGTTGTTCCAGGCTGCCGATGTCCCAGATTTCGTCGTTAAGTGCCACGCGGGTGTCGACCGCCTGCACCTGCCAGGCCGGGTTGCGCTCGGCCAGCCAGCGACCGCGCTCGCCCAGCACCGGCGCCAGCAGGCCGCGCAAGGTGTCGTCGCGGCGGGCTTTTTCCAGCAGGTCGGGCAACAGCGGCGGCGGCAGGCGCAGTTGGCGGTTAGCCAGATGCAGCAAGGTCACCTGGCCGAGGCGCTCATGGCCTTCGGTAAAGATCCGGGTCAGCAACGCCAGGCTCTGCTCCGGCGGCAGCGCCTGGGTGTCGTGCGGTGCGGGCGCGATGGCCGCCGTCGTCGCATCGGGGGCGACCCAACCGGCGTGCTGACACAGGTCGAGCACGGCGGCAGTGCGCAGTAATTTCGTTTCAGTGCTGGCGGTGTCGCGAACGATGGCATCGAGCAATACGCCAATCGGGCCTTCGACGGTCAACGGCGCAGGTGTCTGCTTGCGCGTGCCGAGCAAGGCGCTGACCGCCAGAGGATCAAGCAGGCTCATCAAATCGTCTCCCGTGAACACCAGACCAGTGCTTCACCTTGCCAGGCGCTCAGCGGCCGCAAATAACAACCGTCGACGCCCTGATGCCATTCACTGAACAGGCGCAGCGGATAGCCGCCGGCCACCGCGCACAGCTCCCAGCCATCGCGTTTGTCGAGGTACAGCGGCACGCGGCTGTCGACGTCGGCGCCGGCAATGCGCAGCACCCAGCCCGACTGCGCATCGAACTCGGGCATGCCGTCGTCGATGCACATCGGCTGTGGACTTTGCCAAGGGTTGGCAGCCACCGCAGAGGCCAGACCGTCGAAGGCGGCCTGCGCCGGCAAGCGTGGCGACTCGATGGTGCGCTCCAGCAAGGTCGGCGCAGCGTTGAGTACCGCGCGCAGCGGATGGGCGCCGGGGTAGAACGTCAGGTCGGCGCCGATCACCGAACCGCTCAAGAAAATCTGCTCGAACTGCCGCGAGCCGTGGGCATAGTCCTGCAACAGCGCCACCCTGCCGGTAGTCAAGCCACGCAGCCAGACACGGCGCGCCAGCAAGCGGTCCTCTTCCTCGACGCACTGCCCTTGCACGTGCCATTCGTCAGTGCACGCCTCGCCCAGCGCCTGCACGTCTTCCTTGCTCAACGGCAAGCCGAGCGCTTGCGACAGGTCAGCACGTTCGCTGGCCGGCAGGCTGTCGAGACGGCGGAAACCGTCGATCAACAATTGCAGACGGCCAAACGCACCGAGCAGCCGCAACGGCCAGTCGACACCCTCGACGACACCGCTGCCCGGCACACCGGCCAGCGGCCGCAAGCGATAGGCAACACCGGGCAATTGCGCATCGACCATGCGTGCGGCCAATTGCTCGAACGCACCTTCGTTGCCGATCAGCGTGGCCAGGCCTTGTGCGACCTGATCCTGCAACCAGCGCTCCAGCTCATCAAGGCCTGCGCCCATGCGTTGCAGACGCTTGGCAGACACCGCAGCATCGTCGCCGGGACGTTTGGCCGCAGGCGCTTCGGCCTTTTTCTGTTCCTGTTTTTCAGCGCGCTGCTGACGGCCTTGCAGCCACTCGCCGACCCAGGCCGGTAGCTCGGTGTCGGTGAATGCCGTGCTTTGTTCGGCGCGGATCAACGCCAGCGCCAGACCATGCTTGCAGGGGAATTTACGGCTGGGGCAACTGCACTTGAAGGCCAGCGCTTCGAGGTCGATCTGCACCTGGTACGGCTTGCTGCCGCTGCCTTTGCACTCGCCCCAGACGGCGCGCTCGTTGACGCCAAGGCTCTGCCATTTGCCGACATTGAGCAGTCCCTGCGCCGCCTTGGCGGACGCTGCATCGGGGGCCTGCTGAAGAATGAGTTCGCGGGAAAACTGCATGGAGGGCTTACTTGAGTCCGTTCGGGTAAGAGCGCCGATAGTGGCACAAACCTGTATTGAAGAACCCCTTGGATGTCAGGAATGCGGATTTGTTCGCAAACAGCGCGCACAAAAAAGGCACCTGCAGAAGGTGCCTTTTTCCAAACGATCTTTACCGTGCCGGTTCTGCCGCCATCTCTTCCAGATGCTCACGCTCCAGCGTGGCCTGCACCAGTTCATCGGTCACGCGGATCTGGGCACCCACTGGCGACATCTGCGTCGCCGCCTCAAACGGTGCAGTCGGGGTCGAGGCCGGGTGGACCTTGCGGCGCCAGAGGAAGAACACCGCCATGAAGACATTCAGCACCACAAACGACCAGAAAAAGCCGCTGTCGCCGACATGCTTCATGGTTGGCGAGATGATCAGCGGGCTGATCGCCGAGCCGACCGAGTTGATCAGCAGCATGCCCTGGATCACCCGCACCAGTTCACCGGCCGCGACGTTGTCGGTCGCGTGGCTGACCGCGACCGGATAAAGCGCAAAGACCCCGCCACCGAGCAGAAACAGCAGCACGGCCAACAGCATCATCGAGTCCGGCAACACCAGAATCAGCAACGACAACACAGCACAAAATACGCTCAGGCCGATCAACACCACCTGCCGGTCCTGACGGTCGGACCAGCGCCCCACCGGGTATTGCAGCAACATCGCGCCCAGGATCACGCAGGCCATCAGGTAACCCACCTGAGTGATGTCCATCCCCACCCGTTGCAAATAAATCGGCAGCAGCGCGTACATGCCGGCAATGGCGATACCCGAGCCAAAGGTGCCGAGTACGCCAGTGGGCGTGATACGCAGCAGGTCTTGCGGCAGCAGCGGTTCGATGTCGCCGACCTCCGGCGACACGCGCGGCAGGATCACCATCGGCAGCACCGACAGCGAGGCCAGCATGCCGGCAATCATGAACGGCGCCGTCTCGCCCCAGGCGTTGATCACGCCCAGTTGCAGTTGGCCGAGCATGCCCGCGCCGTACAGCGCGATCATGTAGATCGCCAGCAGCCGGCCGCGCATTTTCGGGTCGCCGGACAACAGCAACCAGCTTTCCACCACCAGGAAAATGCCGACAATGGCCAGGCCGTTGATTAACCGAAAAAAGAACCACGCCCACGGATCGAAGATCAACCCTTGCAGCAAAAAGGTCACCGCCGTCAGTGACGCAAAGCTGCTGTAGGCACGAATATGACCGATGCTTTTGATCAGCCGGTCACCAAACATCGCGCCCAGCGCCAGGCCGACAAAGTAGGACGAGGACACGAAACCAATCATCGTGTCCGACACCCCGGCGGTGTCGAGCCGCAACGAGGTCAAAGAAGAAATGAACCCATTCCCCAGGCTGACAATGAACAGCCCGATCAACGGCCCCAACACCAACGCCAACAGTTTTCGCGACACGACACCCTCGGTTTTCAAACAGCACAAATCGATGCATGCAATTGTTTGATAGAGGCAGTCGGAGGGAGGTCTTTCTGTCGACGATCTGGCAATTTCGCACCTGGAAATCGGGCGCGGATTCTACGGTGCAGACGGGTTAAAAGAAATCTGAAAACGACATTGAAAGCGGGCATTTTGTCGCGGGCAGATAAACGGTCGTGGCAATGGCCGTGGACTCGACTTTAGCTGCAATCCTCATCCTCAAAAAAATCGAGTGCCTCAGCCTCGATGACGTCGAGAACATCAAGCGCTTTCATTGACCAGAAGCAGCCCTGAACGGAGCGCTGCAAGGCAGGTGTTAGCTCACCCCATTGTCGATCAAGATCGAAAATCCGCACCCATGAGGCCTCCATCCATGCGGTGGCCGTGCGGCGCTGGTTGTCTGCCTTGAGACAGTCGAAGGCGTGTTCTTGCGCTTCGTTTTCATAGCAATACCAACGGTTCAGCACACAGTGCCACTGGTCATAACAGCTGAGGATGACCTGATCCGCTGGCAGCCTCAGTTTCAGCACCACCGGGTCTTTGCAGCTTTCGAGATCGTTTCGGTAAGGGGCCGGGTGATCGTCTTCTCGCTGGATCCAACACCACCACGGCGTCAGCCCGGCGGCAGGTGGTGCCATGCCCAATTGCTTCATGGTTCTGCGTAACCACCGATAGGCCGCCTTGAAATCTGGATCGGCTTTTTGCACCGGTACGGTCAACTCGTAGCGACGTAGCAAGGCTCGATAAACCGGACGCTCTACTATCATCCATGCAGTCAGCATGCCGTCTTCAGCAAAGAACTGTTGCCAGTGCCTGAGCGTGGTTTTCACAGCAGGTAGATTTACGCGGTGATCAATGACGAGAGGGTCGAGTGAAGTTTCGATCCGTGCCTCCTGGCAATACGTTTTCGATTCGGAAAAGGAGAATAACGAATCTGTCGATCATCTGATACGCAGGACTCGATCCCTCAGCCAACACTCTCACGAGCACGGCGACACCTCACCCTCCTTCAATAACATGCTCAGTTGCTGCGGCCGGTGATGCACCAGCCCCTTCGGCGATTCGCACACGCGCTGGATGAAGTTGTCGCTGAAAAGCAATTTGCCGTGCACGAAATGCTCGCCCGGCTTGCGGTTGGGGTTGTCGATGCGCGTGCCCAGCCGTTGCGCCAGCCAGGTGCCGGCTTCGTTGTGGCTGACCCAGCGCTCGCCCGCCATCTGTTGCAGCGCGCCTTTTGGTGCGTCGCCGGCGACGACGATGACCGGCACGTCGCTGACTTCAGGCACCAGGTCGTTGTGCCCCCACTTACCGTTTTCGCCCAGGCGCTGGCCGTGGTCACCGGTGATGATCAGGTAGCGCTCGCCCTCCAGCTGATCGAAGTCCTTGAGGATT
The DNA here is from genome assembly GCF_054589175.1 of Pseudomonas sp. 3A(2025). NCBI lineage: Bacteria > Pseudomonadati > Pseudomonadota > Gammaproteobacteria > Pseudomonadales > Pseudomonadaceae > Pseudomonas > Pseudomonas sp. 3A(2025). Next base: position 13,922 of record NZ_BAAILM010000117.1, read on the forward strand.
TCGCCGAGCAGGCTGTCCAGGTAATGCACCGAGTTGTCGTAGGCGTTGGCCTGGCCTTGCGGGCCGCTGTCGGGCCAGGGTCGCGGGGCCGGGTCGTGGCGGTAATTCTGCGCGTAGGGCAAGTGCGCGGTGCGCAGGTTGAGCACGACGAAATTGCGCTCGGCCCAGCGCTGCTGGTCGAGGATGTCGAGCAGCGCCCGGTCCTGCTTCTGCAAGAAACGCAGCGGGTGGTCTTCGCGGGTGATCGACACATCCAGATAACGGCTGCCCAGATGTGCCAGCAATTTGGATTCCTGCGACGAGATCCAGTGGGTACGAAACCCCGCGCTCTGTGCAAAGCGAAACAGGTTGATCTGGCCGTTGCGCAGCAGGTTGTCCTGGCCCGGCTCGCGGATCGGATTAAGCAGATACGGCAGGCTCACATCGGTGGCCACGCCCGCCGACACGCCGGGGCGCACCAGCGCATTGGGATTGTTGTGCAGATAGGCTTGCAGGTTGGGCGTGGTGTTGCGGTCGTAACCGAACACACCCAGCCGGTCACTGCGCAGCGAGTCGGCCACCACCAGCCACACGTGACGCGCCGTACTCGGCACTTGCGTCAGGGTGTAGGGCGCGTAGGCCGTCTGCGGCAACGGCGGGTCCGCTCGAAATGCCAGGCGCACCGCCCAGGCTGAAAAAGCATTGAGGCTGTTGTGCAAGCCGCTGCGGCTGTCGCTGGCAACAAAGGCGTCGAGGTTGCGATAGGTCGCGCGATGCGGTTTGGACAGCAGCACCGCGGCGATCAGCACCAGTGCCCAGCGACTGGCCGGTAACGACAGGCGACCCGGCAGGCGCAGGTGCAAAAACAGCAGCAGGCCATAAGGCAGCAGCACACACAGCAGCGCCGGCCAGTGCCGGGCGAAACTGTGCAGCGCGGTCTGGCGGACCTCGGCGCCATCGGCCAGCATCGCCTGAATGTCGATGGCGTTCAGCGGCTCGCCGAAGAAGCTGATATTGGCCAGCTGCAGGACCTGCATGCCGGCGAACATCGTCAGGATCGCGGCAGCCAGCCAGCGCAGGTTGCACAGCCACAACGCCAGGCTGAACAGCCACAGGGCTGCCACATAAGACAGCTCCAGCTCGGCACGGTTATTGGTGGTGTACAGCTGTTGCAGAAAATCGTCGCTCAGCAGCAAGGCACAGCTCAGGGTGGCCAGCGCCAGCAGCGTCAGCCACGGGCGTGCGCCGCGCTGCACAGGGGCGCGCAACAGGGTCAACAGCATGATGAAATCCTGATGGTTCAATTATTCGTCTGGGCGGGCACGACGGCGTCCGGTGAGCATCGACAGCGGCAGGTTTTCGCGCAGGCGCAGGCTTTCTATCACTGCCGCACAGACATGCAGACCGACCAGCGCGGCCAGCCCGTTGGCAATCCAGCGGTGCAGGTCTTCGGGCCAGTCGGCGCCCCACAAGGCATCGACTTCCTGCATCAGAAAGCCGGTCAGCGCCAGCGCCGCCATGGCGGTCATCATCAACACCATGACCAGCGCGCCCAGCGGTGAATGGCCCAGGCGATGAAAGTCCCGGCCATGGCGCAAGGCGCTCAGGTGTGCATGCAGCCGCGCAGGCGTCGGCCAGAAGTCTGCCCAACGCGCGCTTTGCGGACCGATAAAGCCCCAGGCCAGACGCACGGTCAGCCAGCCGGCGGCGTAATAACCCAGCCAGGTGTGCCAGTCATCGCCGGCTTCGTTGAAAAAGTAATTGGCGACGAACACCCCCGCCACCGACAGGTGGAACAGGCGCACCAGCGGGTCCCAGAGGCGTATCGTCGCCGCCTTCATCAGCCTTTTATCTCGGTCTTCACCGCCTTGCCGCTGACCGGGTCGTGGTAGATCTCGACCTTGCGCTTGTCCTTGTCGAAGCCATAGATTTCGTAGCAGTTGCCGTCGGTGACCTTGAACTTGCTGATCTCGTAACCGGCTTCACGCAGCTTGGCCTGGAAGGCTTCAGGGTCTTGCCAGGTGGCACGCTCGGCGGTGGTGCATTGCGGGCCGGCATAAGCGCCGACACTGGCCAGCAACAGGGTCGGAAACAGGGCAAAGCGCAGCAGGCGGGACATGGTGGGGGCTCTCCTTTGTTTGGGAGCCCTAAAGTGCGGCGCCAAGCTTAATGAAGTCTTAATGAGTAACGCGCGGTAACATTTGCTTACTGGCGGACGGCAGCCGAATCGCCATGATTGCGGGCTGTAGACAGAGGTCACACGCATGCGCGTACTGCTGGTGGAAGATGATCGTGCTCTCGCGCAAGGCATTCGGGTTGCATTGCGCGGCGAAGGCTATGTGCTGGACTGGGTCGCCGATGGCCTGGAGGCCGAGCACGCCTTGCGCTGCGAGCATTTCGACCTGGTGCTGCTCGACCTGGGCCTGCCACGTCGCGACGGCATTACACTGTTACGCGGTATTCGCGGCCAGGCCGAAGGCAACGTGCCGGTATTGATCCTCACCGCCCGCGACGCCGTGGCCGACCGTATTCAGGGGCTGGATGCCGGCGCCGACGATTATCTGGTCAAGCCGGTCGACCTCGATGAACTCAAGGCGCGCATTCGCGCCCTGTTGCGCCGCAGCCAGGGCCGCGCCCAGCCGCGTCTGGAGCATGCCGGCGTCAGCCTCGACCCGGCCACGCAAGAGGTGTTCTATCAAGGCGTCAATGTGGTCATGACGCCAATGGAATATCAGTTGCTGCACCAGTTGCTGACCCGTCCCGGCGTGGTGGTCACCCGCGAGCGCCTGAGCAGCACGTTGTACGGCTGGCAGGAAAGCGGCCCCGGCAACACGCTGGAGGTGCTGATTCATAACCTGCGCAAAAAGCTGTTTTCCGGGCTGATCCGCACCGTGCGCGGCGTCGGTTATCTGGTGGAGCGCAGCCAGTGATTTCCATCCGTACGCGCATTCTGGCGCCGACCCTGGTGCTGATGATCATCGGCAGCCTGGCCCTGGTGTTGCTGGCCCTGCGCGACAGCCACCGGGAAATCGAAAACGTCTACGACGCACAACTGGTGCAAGCCGCCCGGCTGATGCAGGGCGTGCTGCAGCAATCGCCCGCCGGGCGCGATTGGCAGGCGCTGGAGGGCGAGTTGAACCACGCGCTCAACCGCTCTGTGCCGGGCATTGTTGCCCACCCGTATGAAATGAATGTCGCGTTCCAGATCTGGTCCGCCGACGGCCGCCTGCTGCTGCGCTCCGAAAACGCCCCGGCGCTGGCCGAGGTTCCCGCGCCCGGCCTGCATGACCTGATGTACGAAGGCCAGGACTGGTGCGGCGTGCTGCTCGAAGACCAGGCGCTGGGCATCCGCATCTGGGCCGGCGAGCGTGACGATTTGCGCCAGGACCTGATCCAGAAAATCGTCCATCACGCGCTGTTGCCGACACTGGTTGGCCTGCCGCTGTTGACCCTGCTGATCTGGCTGTTGCTCGGCTGGGGCCTGCGTCCGTTGCAGCGCCTGGCCAGGCAACTGCGCAATCGCCCGCACGACAGTCTGGAGCCGCTGCCGGCCCAGACCCTGCCACCGGAGCTGGAGCCGATGCGCTCGGCGCTGGATCATGTGCTTGACCAGTTGCGTACCCTGCTCGACCGCGAACGCCGCTTCATCGCCGATGCCGCCCACGAACTGCGCACGCCCCTGGCGGTGCTCGATATTCATGTACGCAACGCCCAGGCCGCCAGCGACCCGCACGAGCGGGCCGAAGCGCTGGCGTTTCTGCAACAGGGCGTGGGCCGCATGACCCGCATCGCCAGCCAGCTGCTGACCATGGCGCGGCTGGAACCGGCGGTTCTGCCCAGCCAACCGCTGAACCTGACCGAACTGATGCGCGAAGAACTGGCAGAGCTGACGCCACTGGCATTGCGCAAGGACGTCGAGCTGGTGCTGGACAGCGAAGAGGACTGCCTGCTGCTCAGCGAGCCGGCGGCACTGACGATCATGGCGCAGAACCTGATCAGCAATGCCCTGGCCTTCTCGCCTGCCGGCAGCGAAGTGCGCCTGCACCTGAGCCGCCATGCCGACAATAACCAGATGCGCCTGCAAGTGCTGGATGAAGGCCCGGGTGTCAGCGAGGCGGCACTGGCGCGTTTGTGCGACCGCTTTTACAGCGCCGGCAACCCCGAAGGCGCAGGCCTTGGTCTGGCCATCGTCGACATGATCTGCCGCCGGCTAGGCCTGACGCTGCGGTTTTCCAACCGGGCGCAGGGCGGGCTGTGCGTGGAGGTGTTGATTCCGTTGACGGCTTGATCGCAGGCGTCAATCCTGGCGTTTTACATACACCCAGGCTTCGGCGCCCGAGGCCAGCACCACGGCCACGCGCTGGTAATCCGAAACCTCATAGGCATCTGCGGCCGCCAGTTCCGCCGGGGTGATTTCAAACACGCTGCCGGGCACGCGATCGTCAGCCACGCCACTGTGGCTGACGATGGGGTGATGGGTCTTGCCGCTGGTGGCCAGCACCGCAGGGTCGGTGATTTCTACCCAGTCCTGACGAAAGCCCACCAGAGCATCGGCACGACCGCTGAGTTCACGGCCGAAACTGGCCAGTTGCACAGCCTTGTCTTGCAGGGTGCCGTAGGAGAACAGCAAGACTGTGGTTTCGACTTCTTTGCTCATTACAGCGTCCTTCTCAAGATTTTTTGGTAATGCAGATTGCACGCTTCAATCAAATAACCCCTGCACTTCTTCCAGCGTGGGATAGCGTGCGGGCACCACATTCAGTTCGCAATCCAGCGCGGCCAGTGCATGAGCATAAGCGCACAGGCTGACCGACAGGCTGCCTTGCTCGATGGCGATGATTTTCTGCCGGGTCAGGCGCGACAATGCCGCAAGGCTGGCCTGGGTATAGCCGCGATTAAGACGTTTTTCGCGTATCTGCCGGCCCAGACGGGTGGCGATGAGCTCGTGGTCCATGTCATGAATACGTGACAATTCAAGAGAGATGTAACGTATACGCAACCTCGATAAAAATCAAAGCGGGCTGGTGAAACAGTTGAACGGTCAGGTGTTTTCAGGCCTTTTCCGACATGCCTTTGAGAAGTGCCTTATTTACTCAGGGCTGCACTTGCGTCGAGACTCAGCCTGCGAATATCTGCACGCACTCTGAATGCTCAAGGAAGGTAAACCATGGGATCCACATTAACGTGGTGCATCCTGATGCTCCCCAGGCTGCTACAACTGTCAATAATGACAACGGCTGTTGTGATCAGCATTTTCATACTCGACGATCCCCTACCGGATGTGCTGAAGCCTTTACCTGCCTTTCTCTCAGCCTTGGGCCTGAATTTTCTTGCCATCTGCATTCACGAAGGCGGCCATTATCTGGGCGCCAAATGGGCCAGGATGACCGTCTTGTTCGTACGCCTCATGGCCATCGAGATCACACCACTAAAGCGAGGCTGGCGTTTGCGCTGGGCTCCTGCACCCAAAGGATGTTCTTTCGCCGGTTACGTGATGATGGCAGCCAACCCCCGCCACCCTTTTCGCGAGGCATACATGCTGTGCATCGCCATGGGCCCACTGATGAATCTAGCGGTTGGCGGGTTATCGCTGGCTTTAACGCTGTTACTGGATGGGCCCAGCGGCTCGGTTGCGCTGTGCTTTGCAATACTGAACATAGCGCATGGTCTGGCTAACCTGCTGCCGACCTATCTGGGCAGTGTCAGCGATGGCGCGCAGCTTCTGGCCTGGTGGTGCAGGCCTGATGAACAAGGCGAGCGACTTGCTGGCGCCCGTCTATTGTCGATGACGATTGCCGGTGCAACGTCTCTGCAATTGCCGGCCGCCGATATTGAACACCTCAATAATCAAGCTCTGCGCGAAAGGCTGCTCGCCTTGCGCTACCGGCTCGATGCTTTGCAGTTGCAAGGACACTGGGGGTGCGCAGTGTCCTTGAGTGAAACGCTTGATCAGATACTGCATGATCGCCCGCATGAACAGGCTCATAACGCCGGACTGGTTTCCATCTTGCGCAAGGAGCTGGAGTTTTGTCGTGCCTTGCGCTTCTCCAACGCACAAGAACTGCATGAAGGCTTGTACAACAAAGACATCGACTGGTATGCGCCAACGCTCATGCTTCGTTGTCAGGCATTGAGGGCTGCGCTGAAGGGGGAACGGGCCCGCTGTGATGATTACCTGCAACAGGTCGCCGGGATTGCTGACAACGCCATGGACCTGTCGCTCGCCAAAAGAGAGCAAGTGCTGGCTGGCTACATAACGGCACTGAGCTAATCCCCCTGCACGTCTTGCTGCGGAGTTCAGAGCGCTGAAACAGCTGAGCGAGTGGGCGCCTTCAACACTTTCACAGCCGCCACCAGCACCAACAGCGCCAGCCCCACACACAGCCAGTTACTGCCTTGCCAACCCATGCTGCTCAACAAAAGTGCCGGAGCAAAGGCGCCAAGGGTCGCGCAGATGGCGATGGCCAGGTCGTTCTGGCCTTGCACCTTGAAGGCCTGTACCTGGCCGTCGAGTTGCTGCGCGAGCAAGGCGCCGCTGCCGACGTAGGTCAGGTTCCAGCCCAGGCCCAGCAGAATCAGCGCGGCGCTGACGGCCACATAATTGCTGGAGGCGATATTGACCGCCGCGCTGGCGATCAGCAGCCACAGCCCCAGGCACAAGGTGGTTTTCAGCCCGAGCCGCTCGATGATCCAGCCGGTGAAGAACGACGGAGCGAACATGGCAATCACATGCCATTGAATCGCCAGGCGCATGGCGCTGAAGTCCTCGTGCATGTGCTGCATGTGCATCGAGGCCTGGATCATCAGCAAATGCATGATGAAGTAACCCAGCGCCGCGACCGCCATGGCCAGCAGGATCGGCGGCGTCAGGGGCGAGCGCTCGCTGCCGGGTTGCGCTGCGCTGTGCGGCCGGACAGCCACAGCGCCGTCGTTTGGCAGGCAAAGGGTCACCAGTGTCGCCAGCGCAGCCAGGCCGATGAACGTGACATAGCACAGGGCAAAGGCCTCATACGCGCCCACATCGCGCAGCCATTCGGTCAGCGTCGGCCCGACCACGGCGGCGATCACGCCACCGGCGACCACCAGCGAAATGGCCTTGGGCTTGAGGTGCGCCGCCAGATTGTCAGTGGCGGCAAAGCGGTTGAAGTTGGCAAACGCGACATACACACCCAGCGCCGAATGGCACACCACCAGCAGCAAAAAGCTGTGCTGAACGACGGCCTGATAGCCGCTGATGCCAGCCATGGCCAAGGCGCAATTGCCGAGCAGAAAGGTGCGTTTACGGCCCCAGCGGCCCATCAACCAGGCCACCGGGTATGTCGCCAGCATCAGCCACAAAAACTGAAAACCATACGGCACCGTCGACAGCACAGGCGTGGGTGCCAGGGCTGCGCCCACGGTGGCGGCCATGGTCACCGACATGACCGCGCAGGTCAGATTGATCGATTGGGCCGCGAAATACAGCCAGGTTCGGTGCGGAAGTGTACGCATGGGGAGTGCTCATCCAGTGGTCTGGTGTAGAACCGAAAACCCGATAGTGCCGTGTCCGCAGGTACAGCAGGCTCACAGTCGACATCGTTTGCAATGAACTGTTAGGCTGTTTTTCCTAACAATAATCCGGGGTCAGCCATGCCCAGCCAGCCTTTCCATGCCCAGCTCAAGGCACGACTACAAGCCGGCGAATGGACCGTAGGCCAGCGCCTGCCGTCGATTCGCCGCTTCGTGGCCGACACCGATGCGACCTACCATCAGGTGGTCTCTGCCTGCGCCCGGCTGGTCAGTGAAGGCATGCTGGAAGCCCACGCAGGCAGTGGTTATTTCGTTGCCATCGGCGCCCGCCCACACCCCGGCGAGCCGGAACCCGAGTGCATGGCCGGTGACCCGCTGTTCAATTTTCTGCAAGGCGGGCCGCACTACACCAAGCTCGGCTGCGGCTGGTTGCCCGCAGGCTGGACCGACACCGACCTGTTGACCAAGTCGATTCGCCGCACGGCGCGCCTGGAGCAAAATTCGCTGGTCGAGTACGGCGATATCTCCGGCTATTTGCCGTTGCGCAAACAACTGTGCGTGCACATCAAGCGCCTGACCCGCATCGACACCCGTCCGAGTCAGATCCTCACCACAATGGGTGCGACCCACGCGCTGGATTTGATCGCCCGGCTGCTGATCAAACCCGGTGATACGGTACTGGTCGATGAACCGTGCAACGGCAACCTGGTGCGCCTGTTGCAACTGAACGGCGCGCAGGTGATCGGCATTCGGCGCACGGCTGAAGGCCCCGACATTGCCGAACTGGAAAGCCTGCTGGCGCGCCAGCCGGTCAGGGCGTTTTTCTGCAACAGCACCTTCCACAACCCCACCGGCGGCACGATCACGGCGAACAATGCATTCAATGTGCTGCGCCTGGCGGTCAAACATGACTTTCTCATCGTCGAGGACGACGTCTACGGCGACTTCAGCCCCACCGCCCGGCAGACCTTCGCCGAGCTGGATAACCTGGAGCGGGTGATCTACGTCGGCAGTTTTTCCAAGTGCCTGTCAGCGTCCTTGCGGGTCGGCTATATCGCCTGCCCGCCGGCGCTGGTCGAGCCGCTGACGCGCCTGAAACTGCTGACCTGCGTGGCGGTGCCGGCGTTCTGCGAGCGCTTCGTCAACACCATCCTCGCCGACGGCACCTATGCCGGGCACATGAAGCAACTGCGGCAGAAACTGATCGAGCAGCAGAACAAGACCCAGCGAGTGCTGAAAAACCGTGGCTGGCAGTTCGAGATCGCCCCTGAAAGCGGCATGTTCATCTGGGCGCAACACCCTGATATTGCCGACCAACAGGGGTTTATCCGCAGGCTTGAACAGCACGACATCCTGTTGCTGCCAGGCTCGGTATTTTCAGTGAGCCGTAACTACCAGGCGTTTCTACGGATCAACTGCACGCACTTCTCCAAGGGTGTGGAAAAGCACTTCGTAGTCTGAAAACGACCGCGCTTACCACTCCCGTGGCGCAGTCAGTTCTTCCAGGTCAGCCTCGGCAAAACCATAGGCCGTGGCGATCCAGGCAAAGTCCTCGGCCAGCGCATCGCGGGCGGTGCTTTCGATTTCGCTGCCGTGTTCTTCGAAGGTTTCCTGCAGGCCGTTAAGCCGCTCGGTGGCGGCATGGCTCAGCACGTACAGCGCTTCAAGGTCGGCCGGCTTTTGCTGCTCGATCTGTCGGCACAGGTCGATCAGCACGTCTTTGCACAGGTCGACCACTTCGTCGGGAAAGTAGTCGTCGGCGTACATGCCTTGCAGGAAAACGTGGTCGCCCATAGCCGGATTATCGATGCTCATGAAAGCTCCTTGATCGTGATTTAAAGAATGCCTTTGTCCCAGTTCAGCGTGCCCCAGGGCCGGGTCTTTTTACTGTCCAGCCGCCAGGTGTCGCCCGTGCGCACAGCGGTGTAAAGCGCCTCATAGCGCATCGGGCCATCAGGCGCCTGGCGGGTCATCAGCGTGGCACGCCGGCCCTTGTTGTCGATACTGACCAGCGCTTCACCGGGGGTGTAATCGGGCGGCCAGCCGATGCTGTTGCCGCGACCCTGCGGGCGTGGCTTAAGGGTGCAGAACCGCTCGAAAACACCTGCGAGCCCCTGACGGATGAAGTCCCAGTCCAGATCGCGGACGCCGACCTGTTCGCTGTGCTCATGGCATTCGGTCTCCCAGCGATTCATCGCCAGAATATAACCACGCAGTACGCTGGCAGGATCGCTGTGGTCGACATCGGCCGGCCACGGCAGATAAACCTCTTCGAGCGGCACCGGCGGCCGGGCGCCATGCTTGAGCAACAATGCCACGACCTCGGCATGCCCTCGCTCCTGCGCCATCGATAACGCATTGCGACCATTACGGGTCTGCATCTGCACATCGGCCCCGGCCGCCAGCAACGCCGCAACGATCTCGACACGCCCTTGCAGTGCCGCGACCATCAGCGGCGAATGCAGATAATCGTTACCGGTCGCATCCACCGCCGCCCCGGCATCGAGCAGCCGCTCAAGAATGTGCAGGTCACCGGAATGCGCCGCCCAGCCCAAGGCCGTGAAGCCCATAGTGAGGTCGTGCTGATCGAGGTTCGCACCCTTGTCGTTCAGCAAACACAGCGTCTCGATGTGCCCCGCAATCGCCGCCTCGATCAACGCCGTGCGGCCGGGCATCTTATCGGCAAAATCAATGTTCGCCCCATCGTCCAGCAACGCTTGCAAGCGCTCGTTCTGCCCCGCAGCAGCGGCCTTCAACAATGCTGTACTCATAAGATTTCTCTTGTTTGTCAGTCGTCCGACAGCGGGCAACCCTGATCGACCCACGCCAGCAACTCATCGGCCACAACGTGAAAATCCTCGCGGGCCATGCTGCCGTGATCGACCAGAAACACCGTTGCCGGTTTCAAGCCGGGCGCCACCATCACCGCCCTGCCCCCGCCATCGTCACCAATGGTTAACCAGCCTGGGCAGTAAGACTGCACTTCATAGGTTTTGTTACGTTCAAGCAGTTCATCGGCGGCGTAAAAGCGGACGTAGTCGCCATATTCGGCACCGTTGGCGTATTTCAGGTGCTCACGTAATGGCGCGGCCAGGGGCTGGCCGAGCCAGTGTTCGAGGGCGTGAAAGTGGTCTTCGTGGGGGCAGGACATACAGGGAAGTCTTGTGGGGAAAGAGCAGGCGAGCATAGCGCGATCGGACGGTGCGCAAGATACAAAGCAAAAGCGGTGACGCACCTGAAAATCAGATGCGTCAGTGAGCAGTAAAAGTCAGAAGTTGTATTTGAGCGAGGTCATGAAATTACGGGGCGCACCATAAACACCCAGATAGCCATTGATAGCCACCAGGTATTTTTCGTTAAGCACGTTGTTGACGTTTATCGAGGCCGATAAATGTTTGCTGATGTCGTAGCGACCCAGCAGATTGAATACAGCATAACTGTCCTGCGTATACGTCTTCAGGTCGCTGCCGGTCTTGCTTTCCCAGTTGAATCCACCGCCCACCGTGAACTTGTCCAGAGTCCCCGGCAGACGGTAGGTGGTAAAGGTTTTCAGGCTGTGCCGGGGGGCAGCAGTGAGAATACGCTCACCTTCAGCATCGCGGGTGACGCTATAGACATAGCCACTACTGAGGTTCCATCCTTCTGCAAGTTCCCCCCCAAGATCAAGCTCGACGCCCTCAGTCTCCGTGCCATTGGCCAGCGTGTAAGTACGGGTCGCCGCATCCCAGATGGGCAGGCTTTCCTGTTCAGTCTTGAACACCGACAGGCTTGCGTTCAGGCGGCCCTCATTAAGACTGGCCTTGATACCGGCTTCATAGCTACTGCCCTCTTCAGGCGGCAGAGCTTGATCATTGGCGTCCCTGACGTAATACAGCTGTGGGTTGAAGATTTTGGTATAGCTGGCATACAGCGACCAGGTGTCATCCAGTTCATGAGTAAGTCCCATGTAAGGAACGAATACTCCGCTTTCCCGACTGCGGGTCTTGGTGGTCGTACCGGACGTATAGGAGGCGGCATCGCGATTCTGTTTCCAGTCAGTGATGCGGCTGCCAACAATCAGCCGGGTGGCATCGGTCAGGTGCAGGCGCGCACTCAGGTATGCACTGTACTGGTATTCATGCGTCTCTGTTTTGCCTGTCCTGTTGTAACTCGGAACCGGGGTATTTTTAGCCCATTCAAATATCTCGGGAATCCAGTAGGTTCCGGTCGTCTGGGTGTACTCCGGGCTATACCCTTCAAGCTGCGAGAGCGTGGCACCTGCAATCAACTCGTGCTCGCGCCCCAGCAATGCAAACGGTCCTGTTACGTAAGAGTCCAGGCTGTTCTGCGTGACAGTGGCCGCATAGTGATTGGACAACACTCGACCGCCAGCCCCCGTGTCCTGATTGACCTGCCCCAGAAAGGCAGCAATCAAGGCGTCATAGTGGTATTGCGTGTGGTTCAGCTCGCTTTTGAAACTCCAGCCAGAATCGAATTGATGCTCGATAGAGGCAAACACACTATTGAGCTGATGGTCGTAGTAAGACCAGTCCGGCGAGTCATTATCGCCAGCCTTTGTACTGATTTTCTGCCCGTTGCTATAGGCCACGGGAAATACCCGGGTTTGAGAGTCGGTGTGTCTTTTCAGATGATTGAACCCCAGCGCCAGCAAGGTGGTATCGCTCAGATCAATCTCAGTGATGCCGTAAACCGCAGCGTTTTCCTGCTCATAGTTATCCGTCCATGCGTGCTGACTTTTGTAGTCGGCGGCCAGGCGTCCGCGAACATTGCCGCTCTCGGTCAAGGGGCCGGAGACATCCAGCCCTGTACCGTAACGGTCCCAGGAACCGGCTTCGGCGCTAACGGACACCTGCGGATCGAAGGTCGGGCGCTTGCGAATCATGTTGATGGTCGCCGAGGGACTGCCCATCCCGCTCATCATGCCGGTAGCACCGCGTACCACCTCGATGCGGTCATAAGCGGTAGTACTTTGCAGGTAATTGGCGAGGGATGCAGAAGACGGCACGCCATCAATCTGGAAGTTGTTGATGACCGAACCTCGCGCCCACATTTGCGGGGCATCGGCACCCATGGAGTAGGGCTTTACAATAATGCCCGTCGTCGCATCCAGCGCATCGATCAGGTTATCCAGATTCTGATCTTCCATCCGCTGGCGGGTCAGCACAGTAATCGACTGTGGCGTTTCCCGTAGCGACAGATTCAACCGCGTCGAGCTACTGGTCGACCCTGTTGTATACGACCCCGTCCCCTCAGTAATCGACCCCGGCGCCTTGCCGGAAATCGTTACTGACGATAACTCCAGCGCCTGCTGCGCGCTGACACTTGGCACTACCGTGACATTGCCGCTGCCGGTCACCAGCACATCCAGCCCACTGCCGGCCACGGCCTGTTGCAATGCCTGGCTGGCGGTCATTTCGCCGTGGATGGCCGGTGCCTGTTTGCCGCTGACCAGTGCCGGGTCCAGCGACAGGATCAGGCCGCCCTGGCTGGCGATGCGGTTGAGGGTGTCGGCCAGCCCACCGGCAGGCAGGTTGAAGGTCTGGGTGCTTTGCGCCATGACCGGGGCGCTGATGGCGGCGACGGCGAGGGCCAGCGCAAGGGCGGGGAACCAAGGGTTGTGCACAGCGTGCTCCTGATGGTGTTTTTAATTGGCTTCAGGAGATAGGTGGGACGAGAAATGAAAACCGGACACGAATGAGAAATATTTTCAAAATACTGTGCAGACCTCAACGTGCCCCGATTAACGTCACCCACGGCGTATAGCGCTCGACCCTGATCGGCAGGGTTTCGGCCAGCGCCTGCAAGGTGCGTTGTGGGTCGTCGAGCGGAAAAACGCCCTGTACACGCAAGCCCTGGACCTCGGGTGCCAGGTGCAGGATGCCGTTGGAGTACGGGCGCAGGGCGTCGATCACTTCGCTCAACGGTTCGTTGAGCACATTGAGGCGACCGTCGAGCCAGGCGGTTCGGCGCATCTGGTCGTTGCCCAGTGCGTCGATGCGCCCGGCGCTCATCAGCACGGCCTGGCCTTCACCGATATCGCGCTCGCTGCCGTCGAGCAGGCGGGCGCGAACGCTGTGTTCCAGCACCACCAGACGGGTGGCGTCGCGCTCCTGGCCGACCATGAAACGGGTGCCCAGCGCGCGGGCTTCGCCTTGGGCGCTGCGTACGCGCAATGGCCGTTGCGGGTCGGCGGCCACCTGGATGATCAGCTCGCCACGACGCAGGATGATCAACCGTTGGCTGGCACTGAAATCCAGGTCCACGGCGCTGTCGGCATTCAGGCTCAGGCGGCTGCCATCGGCGAGTTCGACAGTGCGCCGCTCGCCGGTACCGGTGTGCAGGTCGGCCATCAGCGCCCGCCCGGTACTGCTGCGTGCCGCCAGCCACAGGCCACCGCCCAGCAGGCCGATGGCGGCCAGGCCGCGTAGCACATCGCGGCGCGAGGTCGAGGACGTAAGCAACAGGCGCCGGGCTTCGTCGGCCTGACCGGGCGTGCGTCGCTCCAGCGAACGCACCACGTTGAACGAGCCGCCAATGCGATCCTGCAGGCGTTGCCAGGCTTGCGCATGGGCCGGGTCATGCTGCAACCAGGCGTCGAACTCGGCCTGCAGGCCGGGTTCGTGATGGCCGGCGCTGAGGCGCACCATCCAGTCGACGGCCTGCTCGCCCAACGGGTCGATCAGTGGCCGGCTCACGGCTGCGCGTCCGCCAGATAGCACTGGCACAGCGCTTGTTTCATGTAGCGGCTCACCGTGCGTTCGCTCAGGTTCAGCTTGCCGGCGATGTCGACATAGCTCAGGCCGTCGAGCTGGCTGTAGAGGAACACGCTCTTGACGATCATCGGCAAGCCGTCGAGAACACGGTCGATGGTCAGCAACGCCTCGATCAGCAGATGCTGTTCTTCCGGCGACGGCGCCACCCGCTCAGGCAACAGGGCCAGGCGCTCCAGATAGGCGTTTTCCAGTTGTCGGCGCCGGTGGCGATCGAGCATCAAGCGCCGGGCGATGGTCGACAGGTAGGCGCGCGGCTGTTGAATGCTGTCGGGGTCGACGTTGGCCGCAAGCATCTGGCAAAACGCTTCAGCCGCCGTGTCTTCGGCGTCGGCGCGATTACCGGCATGGCTGCGCAGCCGCCGCTGGATGTGCTGCAGCAGCCAGCGATGATGATCGCTGAAGAAAAAACCCAGCTTGCGAGTCGAGGAAATGCCTGAGGACGTAGACACCGTGAGCGATTCCGGTTTTGAAAATCGTTCTCATCTTACGGTGCCATCAGAACGCCTGCAATGCTGTCGTCCGATGCTCGTCGCCGCCATCGAACCGCACGACCCGCCAGCAGTCTACCGGGCTGATCGTTCATTGCAGGTTCAACCGCGTGCCCAGAATCATTACCGACGAAACGCCAGAAGACGTGGTGAAAGACAAGAGCACCCGGCTGTTTGGTACGCCCAAGGAGCGCCTGGACTTTTACCGGCGCGAGATCCAGTACGAAACCACCAACCTGTCCAACCGCACCAACGCCTACCTCACGGCGCAGTCGTTTCTGGTGATTGCCTACGCATCCTCAATGGCCAACATGAACCCGGACTGGGGCATGATTTTCACCCTGGTGATTCCGCCGATGCTCGCCCTGCTCGGCCTGCTCAATACCCTGAGTGCCTGGCCAGGCATCCGGGCGGCCTGCGAGATCATTCAGCACTGGCATCACAAGCAGGCGCAGTTGCTGAGCAGCGAGCCGGTCATTGGCCTGACTTATGACGACTCGCCGCTGTTCAGCGACTGGGAGTCCAGCGAAACAGGGCCGAAAAAATCCCTGTTGTTCTCCAAGCGGGCGCCTTGGCTATTCAGCATCTTCTGGGTATTTTTCGGCTTTTTCGCTCTGTTTTTGCAGATTTTGACCCTTGACAGCTAGGGTCAGGGAATCAGGATAATTTTCTCGCTGCGGCCCTCGTTGACCTCGGCATAGCGCGCCAGGCCTTCGCTCAGCGGCGATTCAATCAGGCCGCCTGGCAAGGCCAGTTGGCCTTCATCGAAGAAGCGTCCGAACTGGTCGAGCATGCTGGCGCAGGCCTGGCAGTCGTAGAGCAGCGAGTTGATACCCACCACCGAACCGCCTTTGCGATACAGGGCCAGCGACGGCAATTGCACCTGGCCGTCGACCGGGGCGGCAATGATCGCGATGCGGCCCCAAGTGGCCAGTGCCGCCACTGAAGCGGTCAGCCAGAAGCCGGTGGTGTCGAAGATCACATCGGCGCCGCCCTTGAAGTGTTCATTCACCTGCCCGGCCAACGCCTCCGGCTCGCCCAGCACAATCGACTCGAAACCCTCGGCGGCTAGCGCCTGTTGCTGGTCGGGGCGTCGCACCGCGCCCAGTACCTGTGCACCGAGCACCTTGCCCAGCGCCAGTGCCGCGCTGCCTACTGCGCCATTGCCGCCGATCACCAGTAAGCGTGTTTGCGCATTGACCTGGCTGCGCTGCAACGCATCCCACGCGGTAGTGTACGGCACGCCGAGGCTGGCGGCCTGGGCAAAGCTCAGTGCCTCGGGCTTGAGCGCGACGCCGCTGGCCGGCAGGGTCAGCCACTGGGCATGCGAGCCGTTGCGAAAGAAACCCGGCTCCTTGCCGGTGCCCCACACGGCTTTGCCCACCAAGGCTGGCGGGCCTTCGACCACGACACCGGCAAAGTCGCGACCCGGTACACGCGGCAAGGTGGTGTACGGAAAACGCCCGAGCACGTTTTTCACATCACTGGGGTTCAGGCCGGCGGCTTTCACCTCGATCAGCACCTCGCCTTCGGCAGGCACAGGGGTGGGCAGCTCGACGTACTCCAGGGCCGCAAGGTCGCCGGTACGGGAAAATTGCAGTGCGTTCATCGTTGACTCCAATCGCAAGGGAAGAAAGATTCAGGACAGCCACTGGCTCAGCAACTGCTTGCCCAGAGGCCAGGCCTTTTCGCCGAGCTGCATGCCCAGCAAGCCGACCAGCGCCACGGCAGGCGGCGCAGGCGAGCGAAAATCCAGGACGCCGTAGAGCACGCCGACGGCGATACCAATGGCAAGAGAGATGACAAAACTCATGATGAGCTCCGGGCAATCAGGGAATGCCCGCAGTCTAGGGAGATGGCGGCCGGGCTACCGGCCAAGGACTTCTGGCTATCGGTCAGGTTGGTGGGAGACTCACGATTACCGTAGCAGCAACCGGACGGCGATCCACGTAGGACCGGCTTTAGCCGGGAAGGCCGCAACGCGGTATCGGTACCATTCGTCGGTATGCCGCCCAGGCTAAAGCCGCTCCTACGGGTACGGTGTTTACTCGGGCGCTTGCGCAGCGCTGTACTGAGAGGGCGCCACCCCTAACTCCCGGCGGAACATGTCGCTGAAGCTGCTCGGCGAGTAGCCCAGCGTGCGGGCGATCGCGCTGACCGGCTGGCCCTGGATCAGCCGGGCCACGGCGGTGGCCAGTTGTACCTGGCGGCGCCATTCGGCGAAGCCCATGCCCAGGCGGGTCTGGAACAGCCGGGCCAGGGTGCGCACGCTGGCGCCGGCGGTGTCGGCGTGCTGTTCAAAGGCGATGGCCAGCGACGGTTCGTCGATGACTGCCTGGCACAGGTTCATCAGGCGCCGGTCGGCGCCGTCGGGCATCGGGATGCGGATCAATGAACGGCGGGCGCGTTGCAGTTCCAGCAGGGCCAGGTTGACCAGCGCGTCGTAGTAGTCCGCCTCGCCTTCGCGGCCCTGCGCCACCAGGTTGATGATCAGTTCGCGCAGCAGGCCGCCGACTTCGAGCACTTGCACGGTGTTTTCCAGCGTGCTGGCAATGGCCGGGCGCAGGTAGATGTTGCGCATCTCCAGGTCCGACACCACGCGAATGCCGTGGTCGACGCCGGGCGGCAGCCACACGGCGCGCTGTGGCGGCACCACCAATGCTTCGCCGGGCGTTTCGACCCACATCACGCCCGACACGGCATACAGCACCTGGCCCCAGAAATGCTGGTGCGGCTCGATGTAAAGCCCGCGCGGATAGGTGCGCGCCAGCGGTTGCACGGGAACGGCGGTGTCGGTGAGGTCGGGTGGAGCGGCCAGGGCCATAAAGGGTCATCGCAGCCAGTGGGTGATGGCGCATGGTAACGCCGAATAAAACGCACGGTTAATTGTCACCTTTGGGTTGACAGTAAAACGCCTTTCAGCCGATTTATCCGTTCATGGCGAATCATTAATCTGTACCCATGTTGAGCGACACCACTGATTAACGAACTTCAAACCTCTCAGATAAAGGACCTACGCCATGACCGCACCGACCTACAACCGCCTGAACAAAGATGACGCCATCGTACTGCTGGTCGACCATCAAACCGGTCTGATCTCGCTGGTACAGGACTTCTCGCCCAACGAGTTCAAGAACAACGTGCTGGCCCTCGCTGATCTGGCAAAGTTCTTCGAGCTGCCGACCATCCTTACTACCAGCTTCGAACAAGGCCCCAACGGCCCGCTGGTGCCGGAGCTGAAAGCCATGTTCCCGGACGCGCCTTACATTGCCCGCCCTGGCCAGATCAATGCCTGGGACAACGAAGACTTCGTCAAGGCGATCAAGGCCACTGGCCGCAAGCAGATCATCATTGCCGGCGTGGTCACCGATGTCTGCGTAGCGTTCCCGACGCTGTCGGCACTGGCCGAAGGGTTTGAAGTGTTCGTGGTGACCGATGCGTCGGGCACGTTCAACGAGACCGTGCAGCAGGCGGCCTGGAACCGCATGAGCCAGGCCGGTGCGCAACTGATGAACTGGTTCTCGGTGGCCTGTGAGCTGCACCGCGACTGGCGCAACGATATCGAAGGCCTGGGTAACCTGCTGTCGCAGCGCATCCCCAACTACCGCAACCTGATGAATGGCTATGCCGCGTTGACCGCGCGGTAATAGCGTTTCGTGGCATTCGCGGCTAAAGCCGCTCCTACGACAGCCGGCGCTATCTCGTAGGAGCGGCTTCAGCCGCGAAAGCCTCTACAAAAACCAAGGCCCGCATTATGCGGGCCTTGGCTGTATCGCAGCGAAACTACGTTCGATCAGAACACGTTGATCGGGTAGTCGATGAAGATACGGGTTTCGTTGCCTTCGCTGTTGTAAGCGCTGGCGTTGTCCGACACACGCAGGAACGAGTTGCGCAGGCGCAGCGACAGGTCTTTGGCCGGGCCGCTCTGAACCACGTAGGTCAACTGGCTGAAGATTTCACGCTCGGTGCCATTGCCGCGGTTGGTACCGTCGTCAATGTTGGTGCCGCGCACGTAGGCCGCCTTGTAGCTCAGGCCAGGCAATACCAGGCCGCCCAGGTCGACGCCGTAGCCCACTTGCCACGAACGCTCGTCCTTGGCATTGAAGTCCGACCAGAAGGAGTTGGCCAGGTAGATGGAGTTGCCGCCATCGCCGTATGCGCCAGCATTCTGGTAGAAGCCGTAGTTGTAGCCGGTGTCACCGGTGCTGCGCTGGTGCGCCAGGGTGAAGCTGTGGATGCCCACGGCCCAGGTAGCGGCCAGGCTCCAGATTTTGTTGTCGCGCTCGCCAGCGGCAGCGTCGGCCGAGAAGTCACGGTCCAGCTTGGTCTTGTAGCCGTTGAAGTCGAACGTCAGCGACTGCTCGGAAGGCAGGGCCAGGATGTAGTTCAGGTTGACGTACTGCTTCTTGAATACGTCTTCGTTATCGGAAGCGTAGGCCGAAGCGCTGAATGCATCGCTGAACTTGTAGCTGGCACCGTAAACGTTGATGCTTTTCAGGCCGCCGCTGTCGTGGCCAGTGGCGCTCTTGCGCACCTGGCTGGTGAAGCGACCGGCAACCACTTCAAGGTTTTCGATTTCTTTGGAGCTGATGTAGGTACCGGTGAAGCTCTCTGGCAGCAGACGGCCGTTGTCGTAGCTCAGCACCGGCAGTTGCGGCATCTGATCACCGTACTTGATCACGGTGTTGGAGATGCGCGCCTTGACGGCACCGCCTACGCGGGACAGGTCGTCGGCCGCTTCGCCGCTGTCGCCCTGCTTGAAGAAGTCGATGCCGCCGGCACCGCTTTTGCCACGGCCGCCGTCCAGACGCACGCCGTACAGCGCGAAGGCGTCAACGCCGACACCGACGGTGCCCTGAGTGAAACCGGAGGTGAAGGTACCGGAGAACGCCTGGCCCCATTCGGCCTTGTCCTGGTTACCGTTCTTGTAGTCGCGGCTGATGTAAGCATTGCGCGCGTTGAGGGTCAGGTGGCTGTCTTCGACAAAGCCCTGGGATTCGGCCTGGCTTTGCGCCATGGCTTGAGTGGCGCTGAGTACGCCCAGCGCGAGAACGCCCATACGTTTGTTAAGCATTTTGTTTTCCTTTGACGAATGATTAACGCGCTGTGACCCGCAACTCTAGGGGTCGCACACAGGGCTTTATGCGAGGCATAAAGGCCGAACGAAATCATCGCAGTGGTCTACTGATGCACGTACGCGGCGCGTGGCCACAGGCGTTGGGGGCGAATCCTAGTCGCGCCCTTGAGGGGTGTCAAACGGGCAAAAGCTTATTCCAGAGCCTTTTCAGGATGGCATAAGGCTTAACTCTCGATCATGGTGACCAGTGCCTGAAGTTCTGCCTCGCTGAAAAGTCCGCGCGGGTAACGCTGGATCAGCATCGCCCGGGTGTCGGGGCGCGGCTTTGGAAAGCGGGTGCTGCGCAGCCAGGCGGCAATGACTGTGCGGGCCTCGCTACTGACGGACAGACCCCGGGAAGCGTGTGGGGTAATACCTGCGTTCATAAGGAACAACCTCTTTTTCATGAGCAAGCCCACTGTACCGATACCGTGTGACAGGTACGCTAAACAATCGACTGATGACCCAAAGATGGATGTCCCGATTTAGTGCTACAAAGCGTTACTCGGAAAAAAACCCATCGATAGATGGGCTTTTGCCAGCAAGAACAGGACCAACCTGAGCAACACTCAGTCTTGAGCGACCTGTGGGGCAGGCTGTTGCTGGGTCAGGCAGTGAATATTGCCCCCGCCCAACAGCAATTCACGGCCCGGCACCATGACCACCAAGTGTTCCGGGAATACCCGCTGCAGGATTTGCCGTGCCGTTTCGTCCAGCGGGTCGTCGAAGGACGGTGCGATGATGCCGCCATTGACGATCAGAAAGTTCACATAAGAGCCGGCCAGACGCACAGAAGGGTCGCGCTCCTGGCTGCCGTGCACCTTGTCGACGCCTGCACATTCCTCGGCCGTTGCGTAAAGCGGACCGGGAATCGGCATCTTGTGCACGATAAACGCACGGCCTTGTGCATCCTTGGTGCTTTCCAGCACCTGCAAGGCCGCGTGGCAGCGCGAGTAGTTGGGGTCTTGCGGGTCGTCGGTCCAGGCCAGTAACACTTCGCCGGGGCGTACGTAGCAGCAAAAGTTATCCACATGCCCGTCGGTTTCGTCGTTGAACAGGCCATCGGGCAGCCAGATGATTTTATCCACCGCCAGGTTATCGCTGAGCACCGCTTCGATCTGCTCGCGGTTCAGGTGCGGGTTACGGTTGCGATTGAGCAGGCATTCTTCGGTGGTGATCAGCGTGCCTTCGCCGTCGACATGGATCGAGCCGCCTTCGAGTACAAAGCCCGGCGTGGCGTAGCGCGGGCTGCGCTCGATGCCAAGGATCTTGCCTGTCACCTGGGTGTCACGGTTCCAGGGCCAGTACAGGCCGCCATCGAAACCGCCCCAGGCGTTGAAGTCCCAGTCGACACCGCGCACCTGGCCATGGTCGTCGATAACGAAGGTCGGACCGGTGTCACGCACCCAGGCGTCGTCGTTACTGATCTCTACTACACGGATATTCGGCGCGTCCAGGCTGGCCAGTGCGTTGTCGTACTGCGCAGCTGACACCCCGACCGTCACCGGCTCGAAGCGGGCGATGGCCTTGGCCAGCTCCGCATGCGCTGCCTGCACAGGCTTGGCGCCCAGACGCCAGTTGTCCGGGCGCTCGGGCCAGAGCATCCAGACCTGGGTTTGTGGCGCCCATTCGGCCGGCATATGAAAGCCGTCGGCGCGCGGTGTGCTGGTGAGGGTGGTCATGGCTGTCAGGACTCCGTGAGCGGTCGAGAAAGGTGAATCACCATAGCAAACAGGCCATGACGATTTGAGCGGTCCTTTATAGGCGATAAAAATCGGCATTCAAAGCAAAAAATAAATCAGCAGTCATATCTTTTGAAAAAAACGCAGATATTAATCGGCAATAATCACTCCAGCTCTCGTAACACCTTCGACACGCTGTCGACAAAAAAGTCCACGCTCTGCAGCGTCGTGCACATCGGCGGCTTGATCTTGAGGATGTTCAGGTAATCGCCGGTCGGTTGCATGAAAATGCCCAGTTCGCGCAGGCGCTCACACAGGTAAGCAGTTTCTTCGGTAGCAGGCTCAAGGCTCTGGCGGTCGCGCACCAATTCTACGCCCAGATAGAAGCCCAGGCCGTGCACGGCGCCCACCAACGGATGTTTATCGGCCAACGCTTGCAGACGCGCCTTGAAGTGGCCGCCGACCGTGCGGGCGTTGTCCCACAGGCGCTCCTGTTCCATGACGTCGAGCACCGCCAGGCCGATGCGGCAACTGACCGGGCTGCCGCCGGAAGACGAAAAGAAATAGCCCTCGGCCTCCAGCGCTTCGGCGATTTCGCGGCGGGTGATCACCGCGCCCAGCGGGTGGCCGTTGCCCATGCCCTTGGCCAGGGTGATGATGTCCGGCACCACGCCCTGCTCTTCGAAGCCCCAGAAGTACTCGCCCAGCCGGCCATAACCGACCTGCACTTCATCGGCAATGCACACCCCGCCGCGTGCACGAACCTTGGCGTAGACCTGTTGCAGATAACCCGGCGGCAAGGAAATACCGCCGGCGTTGCCGTACACCGGCTCGCAGATGAAACCGGCCACTTGCCGGTCCTGGGCGTCCAGCGTGGCCAGGGTCTGGTCGACGTGTCGCACGTAATCGGCAGTGCTGTCCGGGCCACGGAACGGCCCGCGATAGGTGTTGGGCGCGGTCACCGGATGCACCCAGACGGGCCGGGTGGTCAACGCCTGCGGGTTGTCGGCGATGGACGTCGAGATCGCATCGGTGGCCACCGACCAGCCGTGGTAGGCCTCCAGTACGCTGAGCATGTCGCGCCCGCCGCTATAGGCCCACGCCAGGCGGATCGCCAGGTCATTGGCCTCGGTGCCGCTGTTGACCAGAAACACCCGGTCCATGCCGGCCGGCGCCAGCGCCAGCAGGCGTTCGGAAAATTCGGCAATCGCGGCGTAGTGAAAACGTGAGTTGGTGTTCAGCAACGACCACTGGCGTCCGGCTTCACGGGCCATGCGTGGATGGCCATGACCGAGCACCGCGACGTTGTTGAGCATGTCGAGGTACGAGCGGCCCTGCATGTCGATCAGGTGATTGCGCCAGCCGCGCTCGATCTGTGGCGGCGCCTGGTAGTAGTGCTTTTGCGAACGGGCGAAACTGGCGTCACGTCGCGCCAGTAATGCGGCCGGGTCCTGCAAGGCCGGAGCATCGCAATCGAAACCCAGCAACAGCGCAGGTGATGGCGCGATATGGCGCCAGGCCGGCGCCCAGGACGGGGTGGTGAACAGCGGTGGCGTCAGCCCCGGCTCGCTGCACAATTGCAGCAGCACCACGCCATCGGTGACGCCCAGTATCTGGCCGGCCGCCAGCGGGCAACCCGACGGCAACTCGCAGGCCACGCCCCACAGCCGCAGGCTGAAGGTTTCGCCGACCAGCAGCAGCGCCGCATCGGCGGTCTGGCGCAGAGTGGCGGTAAACGGCACATGCACCACGGTGTCGGGCGGCAGGTGCAGCTCGACGTGCAAGGCACAGGTGTCGGGCTCGCGGCTGCAGTCGGGCAAGGTCCGCGACAGGCGATATTCACCGTAGCGGCTGGCGGCCAGCCCGGTCTGCCGGGCGGTCTGCGCCAGCAGGCGTTCGTCGATGCCGTCCTGCTCCCAGTTGCCAGCTTCGAAATGCTCGCTGAGCACACCCAGGTCGACCGTGCAGAAGCCGCGCCCGGCCAGGTCCGGCAGCAGCGGACGCCAGGCTGGCTGGGCCGCAGGCTCGGCATCGAGGCCGACCGCATGCAGAATCGCCGCCTCCATCAGCGCCATCGGCACCGAGGTGGCAACATCGAAGATCGACCATTCGCTGTCCAGATTGGCCTGGATATAGGCATTGCCCGGCTCGACGCTGACCTGCTGCTCGCTGCTGAGCACCAGCACCGTGGCGCGGGCGACGACCAGCGGCCACAGTGCCTTGAGTTCTTCGAGGCGCAGCGGATTGAGTGCGTGATAAGCGCTGATCGCCGGCAGGATGTACAGCGGGTCGCCGCCGGCATGGTGCAGCAAGGCGGCGCAGGTCACCGACAGATCAGCCACCCGCCAGGTGGTCAGCAAGTCGCCGAAGTCGATCAGCCCTTGCAGTTGCCATTGCTTTAATGGGTTGCGGGCCCAGACCACGTTGTGCTCGGTGATGTCCAGGTGCACGGCCTGCAACGGCAACGCGGGGATCAACGGCACCAGGCGCTGGCGGGCCTGCTCGACGGCTTCGTGCAGGCAGGCGCGCTCATCGGTGTCATCGATCACTGGCAGCAGGTGCCGGGCCAGCGCATTGGCGTGGCGCGGGTCCCATTGCAGCACCCGCTCAAGGCCCGGATGGTTAAAGTCGTGCAGCGCCGCGTCGACCCGCGCGCATAGCTCGCCCAGCGCGACCACCACCTCATGGCCCAGGTAGCCACTGTGGCCCAGCGACTCGCCCTCGATGAATTCCAGCAGGCGGGCATGCACCGCTTGGCCGTCGAGGTTCAGCGACAGCAGTTTTTCGCCATCAAGGGCGCCGATCACCCCGGGTACGCGAATGCCCGGCTGGCCCGCCAGGTGTTGCAGGGCCGCGTGCTGGGCGTCCAGCTCCAGCGGGCTGTAGTCGCCGTGGCAGACTTTCAGCACATAGCGGTGCGTGCCGGTGTCGAGCAACAGGTTGCAGTCTTGCTGGCTGCCCAGCACCTTGAGCGTGCCGTTCAAACCATAATGCTGCGCCAGAAGCGATCGGGCCTGATCGAGACTTACGTGCGGGCAAGGCAGGCTGGATCGGCGAATCAGGGTGGCAAGCGGCATGGAAGACCTCAGGTAATGGTTTCTGGAGCAGACCGGCATGACAATGCAATCCGGCACTATAGGACGCTACAGGCGCATCGCCCAGATCGACACGGTTTGGCGACGACGGATTACTGGCACTCAGCGCCTGTACCATCGAATAATTTCATCACCACCGCCCGTCGTCCTGGCTGATCCTGCTTGCTCGCAGGGGATCGCGCTATGCTGTAACAACTTGACGATTCTCCCTACTCTTTACAAGGAAAAGGCTCACTCATGCGAATTCTTGTCACCGGCGGCGCAGGCTTTATCGGTTCTGCATTGATCCGTCACCTGATCCAGAACACGGACCATGAAGTGCTGAACCTCGACAAGCTGACCTACGCCGGCAACCTTGAGTCGCTGACCAGCATCGCCAGCGATAGCCGCTACGAGTTCGTGCAGGCCGACATCGCCGATCAGACTGCGGTCAGTGCCGTGCTGGCGCGCTTTGCGCCGCACGCGATCATGCACCTGGCCGCCGAATCCCACGTCGACCGCTCCATCGACGGCCCGGCCGAGTTCATTCACACCAATATCGTCGGCACCTACAGCCTGCTGGAAGCCACGCGCGGCTATTGGCTGACACTGGCACCGGCCGAACGCGAGGCGTTTCGCTTCCACCACATTTCCACCGACGAGGTGTATGGCGACCTGCATGGCGTCGATGACCTGTTTACCGAAACCACGTCCTATGCGCCCAGCTCGCCTTACTCGGCCAGCAAGGCGGCATCGGACCACCTGGTGCGCGCCTGGCAGCGCACGTACGGGCTGCCGGTGATCGTCACCAACTGCTCGAACAACTACGGGCCGTTTCATTTTCCGGAAAAGCTGATCCCGCTGATCATCCTCAACGCCCTGGCAGGCAAGCCGCTACCGGTCTACGGCGACGGTCTGCAAGTGCGTGACTGGCTGTATGTCGAGGACCATGCGCGGGCGCTGTTCAAGGTGGTTACCGAAGGCGCGGTGGGCGAGACCTACAACATCGGCGGCCACAACGAGCAGAAGAACATCGACGTGGTGCGTGGTATCTGCGCGCTGCTCGAAGAACTGGCGCCCCAGCACCCGGCCGGGGTGGCGCGCTACAGCGACCTGATCACCCACGTACGGGATCGTCCGGGCCACGACCAGCGTTACGCCATCGATGCCGGCAAGATAGAACGCGAACTGGGCTGGACGCCTGAAGAAACCTTCGAAACCGGCCTGCGCAAGACCGTGCAGTGGTATCTGGACAACCTGGAGTGGTGCCGCCGCGTTCAGGACGGCAGCTACCAGGGCCAGCGCCTGGGCTTTACTGAACCCAGGGATCTGATTGCCTGACACCCACAACTGCCTGAACGAGGCTGATTCAATCGTATGAAAATTCTTGTCATCGGCCAGCACGGCCAGGTTTCACAGCATCTGCAACGCAGTCTCGCCGATCTGGGCGAGTTGCAGGTGCTGGGCCGCGAGCAACTGGACCTGAGCCATTCCCACGCGATCATTCAGACCGTGCAGGCAGCGCAGCCGGACCTGATCATCAATGCGGCCGCGCACACGGCCGTCGACCAGGCCGAGAAAGAACCGGGCCTGGCCCGCGCGATCAACGCCACCGCGCCTGGTCTGCTGGCCGAAGCGGCGGCGGGGCTGGGCGTGCCGCTGATTCACTATTCCACCGACTATGTGTTCGACGGCCGCAAGCCTGCGCCCTATACCGAACAGGACGCGCCGCATCCGCTGGGCGTCTACGGCAGCAGCAAGCTGGCGGGGGAGCAGGCGATAAAGGCCGTCGGTGGCCAGCACCTGATTCTGCGCACCAGTTGGGTGTATTCGCTGCACGGGCGCAACTTTCTGCTGACCATGCAGAAGTTGCTGCAAGAGCGTGAATCGCTGAGCGTGGTCGCCGACCAGATTGGCGCGCCGACCTGGGCCGGCAGCATCGCCCACAGCACCCGGCAACTGATCGAACGCTGGCGCGACGGCACCCCCGGCGCCTGGGGCGTGTATCACCTGACCAACAGCGGCGAGACGTCCTGGTACGGCTTTGCCCAGGCGATCGGCAAGCAGTTGCTGGCCGAGGGTAAACCCTGCGCCACGCTGGCGCCGATTGCTGCCAGCGCCTACCCGACGCCGGCCGCCAGGCCGCTCAATTCGCGCCTCGATTGCAGCCTGCTGGCCCACCAATGGGGCGTGACCCAGCCCGACTGGCAGCACGCATTACTGGAGTGCCTGGCCGGCCAGCGGCAGGCATAATACCGGCCTGATGCCCGGCAGCCGATGCCGGGCAGTAACCTTCAGGCCTTGTGATCGATGAACCCACCTGCCGCCCCTGCGCGCCGTCCCCGCTGGCGCAGCCTGGCCCTGCTGGCGCTGTGCCTGGCACCGTTGCTGTGGCCGCTGGAGCATCTGGCCGAGCGTTATTACCACAGCGAACTGACCAGCCAGAACCGCCAGACCCTGGACCTGTACGTCGCCAACCTGCTCGGCACCCTGCACCGCTACGAGTCCTTGCCGCTGATTCTCGGCGACCTGCCGGCGCTGCGCACGGCTCTGGCGACGCCAGCCGACCTGAATGTGATCGAGGGCGCCAACCAGGCACTGCGCGAAGTCACCCAACAAACCGGCGCCGACGTCATTTACCTGATGAACAAAGAAGGCCGCACGCTGGCCGCGTCCAATTTCGATCAGCACGACAGCTTCGTAGGGCGCAATTTCTCGTTCCGGCCGTATTTCAACGATGCCATTGCCGGCAAACTAGGGCGCTTTTTCGGCCTGGGCACCACCTCGGTCAAGCGCGGTTACTTTTTTGCAGCGCCGGTGCGCGATGGCGATCAGGTGATCGGCGTGCTGGTGATCAAGATCGACCTGGACTACACCGAAACCCTGTGGGGCAAAACCCCGGTGCAGCTGCTGCTGACCGATCAGAACGGCGTGGTAATCCTGACCTCCAACCCGGCCTGGCGCTTTCATGCCACCCGCGAATTGAGCGAGGAAGAAAAGAAAGCCATCGTCGCCATTCAGCCCTACCCGACTCGCGACCCGCGACCGCTCAAGCTCGACGAGCGTGCCTGGCTGACCCAGACCCGGACCATCGAAGAAACCGGCTGGACGGTCAATGCCCTTGCCCCGCGTGTGCTGATCGACCGCCCGGTGCGCACCGTGGTCGCGGTCGGCGGTGCGGCGCTGTTGGTGCTCATGCTGCTGCTCAGCCTGGTGATGCAGCGCCGCCGCCATTATCTGGAGCGCATTGCCTTCGAGGGCAAGACCCGCCGCGAACTGGAACGCCGGGTGATGGAGCGCACCAGCGACCTTGAGGGCCTCAACAGCCGCCTGCGTCAGGAAGTGCTGGAGCGCGAGCAGGCCCAACAGGAACTGGTGCGTGCCCAGGACGAACTGGTGCAGGCCGGCAAACTGTCAGCGCTGGGCACCATGTCGGCAAGCATCAGCCATGAGCTGAACCAGCCGCTGGCGGCGATCCGCACCTATGCGGAAAACGCCGAAATCCTGCTCGACCATCAACGCACCGACGAAGCCCGCGGCAACCTCAAGCTGATCGGCGAACTGACCGGACGCATGGCCTCGATCATCGCCCACCTGCGCGCCTTCGCCCGCCGTGATGCGCATGCGCCGGAAAGCGTGGCCCTGCAACCGGCACTCGAAGACGCCCTGGCGCTGCTGGCCAAGCGCCGCCGGGCCATGGAGGTCGAGCTGATTCGCGACCTGCCCGCCGCCACCTTGTGGGTGCAGGCCGGTGAAACCCGCCTGCGTCAGGTGCTGGGCAACCTGCTGGCCAATGCGCTGGACGCGCTGACCGAAAAAGGCCCGCCGCGTAAATTGTGGATCAGTGCCGAAGCCACCCCTGAAGGCGTCAACCTGTACATCCGCGACAACGGCCCGGGCTTTTCACAAGAAGCCATGGCCCGCGCCCGCGAGCCGTTCTTCACCACCAAGACCCGTACCCAGGGCCTGGGCCTGGGGCTGGCGATCTGCGATACGCTGATGCGCGCCCTGGGCGGCGAGCTGTTGTTCGCCAACCACACCAGCGGCGGCGCGCTGATTACCCTGCGCCTGCGCGCCGGTTTGTCCGGGGCCAACCTTCAACCTCCCGAGGATCTTTCTGCATGAGTTCCGATACCGCCATCGACAGCCAGGTTCAAGTGGTGCTGATCGACGACGACTCGCTGCTACGCCAGGCCCTGAAACAGACCCTGGACCTCGCTGGCCTGAACGTCCTGAGCCTGCCGGAAGCCAACGGCCTGGCCCGGCGCATCGGTCGCGACTGGCCGGGTGTGGTGATCAGCGATATCCGCATGAGCGGTATGGACGGCATGGAGCTGCTGGCCCAGTTGCATGAGCAGGACCCGGAGCTGCCGGTGCTGCTGATTACCGGCCACGGTGATGTGCCGCTGGCGGTCAAGGCAATGCGTGCCGGCGCCTATGACTTTCTCGAAAAGCCCTTCCCCAGCGATGCCATGCTCGACAGCGTGCGCCGTGCCCTGGCCCTGCGCCGGCTGGTGCTGGACAACCGCAGCCTGCGCCTGGCACTGAGCGACCGCCAGCAATTGAGCACCCGGCTGGTGGGCCAGTCGGCACCGATGCTGCGCCTGCGCGAGCAGATCGGCGCGCTGGCCGGCACCCGCGCCGACGTGCTGATTCTGGGCGAAACCGGTGCCGGCAAAGAAGTGGTCGCCCGCGCCCTGCATGACTTGTCGGCACGCCGTAACGGGCCGTTCGTGGCCATCAATGCCGGCGCGCTGGCTGAATCGGTGGTCGAGAGCGAGCTGTTCGGCCACGAACCGGGCGCCTTTACCGGCGCGCAGAAGCGCCGCATCGGCAAGTTCGAATTCGCCAACGGCGGCACGTTGTTTCTCGATGAAATCGAAA
Organism: Pseudomonas sp. 3A(2025); assembly: GCF_054589175.1. NCBI lineage: Bacteria > Pseudomonadati > Pseudomonadota > Gammaproteobacteria > Pseudomonadales > Pseudomonadaceae > Pseudomonas > Pseudomonas sp. 3A(2025). The sequence goes on from NZ_BAAILM010000117.1 coordinate 43,427, forward strand.
GCATGAGCCTCGATGTGCAGGTCAAACTGCTGCGTTTGCTGCAAGAGCGGGCGGTCGAGCGGATGGGCAGTAATCAGCTGATTCCGCTGGATATCCGCGTGATCGCCGCGACCAAGGAAGACCTGCGCCAGAGCGCCGACCAGGGCCGTTTCCGTGCTGACTTGTATTACCGCCTCAATGTCGCCTCGTTACGTATTCCGCCGTTGCGCGAGCGCGGTGAAGACGCGCTGATGCTGTTCGAGCATTACAGCGATGCCGCCAGCCAGCGGCACGGCATCCCCAAACGCGAACTGACACCGGGCCAGCGCGCCCTGCTGCTGCGGCATAACTGGCCGGGCAATGTGCGTGAGCTGCAAAACGCTGCCGAGCGCTTTGCTCTCGGTCTGGAGCTGGAACTGGAAGGCATGACCGCCACGCCTGAACTGCTGAGCAGCGGCGGCCTCAGTGAGCAGGTCGAGCACTTCGAGCGCACCCTGATCGCCGCTGAACTGACCCGGCCGCACACCTCGGTGCGCAGCCTGGCCGAAGCACTGGGCCTGCCGCGCAAGACCCTGCACGACAAGCTGCGCAAGCACGGCCTGAGTTTCGGCGACCACAGCACTCACCCGGACGACAGCGAATGAACCGCCAACCTGCCGAGGACCTGGAGCAACTGCTGCACCACGATATTCCGCTGACCGTTGATATGGGCGTCAAGGTCATCGACTGGCAGAACCAGACGCTGCGCCTGCACCTGCCGTTGGCGCCCAACGTCAATCACAAGAGCACCCTGTTCGGCGGCAGCCTGTACTGCGGTGCGGTGCTGGCCGGCTGGGGCTGGCTGCACTTGCGCCTGCGCGAAGCGGGTATTAGCGAAGGGCACATCGTGATTCAGGACGGCCAGATCAGCTACCCGCTGCCGGTGCGCGGCGACGCGGTGGCGCTGTGCGAGCCGCCGTTACCGGCGTCGTGGGATCGGTTTGTCACTACCTACAACCGCCGCGGCCGCGCCCGGCTGGAGCTGCATACGCAGATCTTCTCGCCGGACAGCAGTGACGCGGCAGTGCGGTTTGTTGGGCAGTTTGTAGTGCACCGGTAACGGGAATGTCATGGCCCGCAGGACGACTCGCAGGAGCGAGCGCAGCTCGCGAATGCAGCCGCACCATCACTACAAATGTGTTGGCTTTACTGGCCCTTTCGCGAGCTGCCGCTCCCTCTCATCAAACACAAAATAAGTTATTGATTTTATTGAATTAAAAACACAAATTTGTAGGAGGCAGCTCTGCTGGCGATTGAGCGCGAAGCGCTCACAGAAATCGTCAAAACGCCGCAAATCTACGACTGCTGCGCAGCCGATCGCGATGGTCCGGCATTCCGGCAGAGCTCCCTCCTACATCCAATGTTTGCTGCGCGACAGCGCGGCGCCAAGGCGGCGGGTAATCTCTCATCAAACATAAAATAACTTATTTATTTTATTGAATTTCCTACATCCAATGTTTGCTGCGCGACAGCACGGCGCCGTGGCGCCGGGTGATCTCCTACAGAAATGGTGCGCTAGGTGTTGGCCAGTTCCAGCAGCCGGGTGCGCCACGCGGCGTTGGCCGGCAAGGCCAAAAAGAACGGGTTGAGCAGCGATTCGCGCGGCGGGTAGCTGAACGGCTGGCCATCGAGTTGCAACACCACTCCGCCGGCGCCTTCGAGCACGCCCTGGGCGGCAGCGGTGTCCCATTGCGAGGTCGGGGCCAGGCGCGGGTAGCAGTCGGCGCTGCCTTCGGCCAGCAGGCAGAATTTCAGCGAGCTGCCGATATTCGCCAGTTGCAATTCACCCAGCCCTTCGGCCAGACCGCTCAGCAGGCGTTCCTGTTCAGGGCTGGTATGGCGGCGGCTGGCGACCACGGTAAAGTTTTCGGCAGGCGTTTCCCGCACGCTGATCGATGCTCCCGAACCATCGGCCTCGCGGCGCCAGGCGCCCAGGCCCGCGCCGCCGAACCAGCAGCGGCCATTGGTGGGCATCGAGACCACGCCGAACACCACCTGACCGCGCTCGATCAGCGCGACATTGACGGTGAACTCTTCGCTGCCGGCGATGAATTCCTTGGTGCCGTCCAGCGGGTCGACCAGCCACCAGCGCTCCCACGTGGCGCGCTCGGCCTGGGGAATATTGGCGTCTTCTTCGGACAGCACATGAATGCTCGGGTCCAGCGCCTGCAAGCCGGCAACCAGTACATGGTGGGCGGCCAGGTCGGCGGCGGTGACCGGCGAATCGTCGGCCTTGGACGTCACCGCCACGCCGTTACGCCAGAACGGCAAAATGGCCTCGCCGGCGCGCAGGGCCAGTTCGACGACGGGCGCCAGCAGTGGATGGGGCAGGTTATCGAGCAGGTCGGTCATGGCAAAAACGATCCACGTTGGGTCAGCAGGTCACGGGCCAGATACAGCGCGGCCAGGGCACGGCCCTCGCTGAATTGGGGGTTTTGCGCCAGAGCCGCCAGATCGCGCAGGTTGACCTTGTCGACACGGATCGGCTCGGGCTCGTCGCCCTCCAGACGCTCTTCGTACAAATCAGTGGCCAGCACCACCTGGATTTTCTGGCTCATGTAGCCCGGCGACAGCGACAGCTCGGTCAGGTGTTCCAACTGACGGGCGCCGAAGCCGGCTTCTTCCTTGAGCTCGCGGTTGGCGGCGGCCAGCACGTCTTCGCCCGGCTCGACCAGCCCTTTGGGCAAGGACAACTCGTAGTCTTCGGTGCCGCCACAGTATTCTTCGATCAGGATGGCGTGATCGGCATCGAGCATGGCGACGATCATCACCGCGCCATACCCGGTGCCTCGCCCGACCAGCCGCTCGTAGGTGCGCTCGACACCGTTGGCAAAGCGCAATTGCACCGCTTCGACACGGAACAAACGGCTGCTGGCGACGATTTCACGGTCAAGTACAGTGGGTTTCTGACGCATGACAAACTCCTTGGCTTGAGCGCGGTACTATACGTGGCTTTTTCTGCGATTTACCGCCGATATATTCCTGTCACCTTGAAGAGAGCGCCGTATGCCCTGCCTGCCCTGGAGCGAGATCGACACCGTCCTGCTGGACATGGACGGCACGTTGCTCGACCTGCATTTCGACGAACATTTCTGGCTGCATCACCTGCCACAGCGTTATGCCGATCTGCACGGCATCAGCCTGGCGATGGCGTGGCTGGAGATTAAACCGCTGTTCGTCGACCACGCCGGCACGCTGAACTGGTACTGCCTGGATTTCTGGAGCCGCGAACTCAAGCTGCCGATCCGCGAGCTAAAGCAGGAAGTCGCCCACCTGATCGCCCTGCGCCCCGACGCGCAGACGTTCCTGGCCGCGATCCAGCGCGCCGGCAAGCGGGTGATCATGATCACCAACGCCCACCGCGATTCGCTGTCGCTGAAGCTTGAGCGCATTGAACTGGCGCCCTACTTCGAGCGCCTGATCAGCTCGCACGACTATGGCTTTCCCAAGGAAAACCAGCAGTTCTGGGACGCTTTGCACGCCGACACCGCGTTCGACCCGGCCCGCAGCCTGTTTATCGACGACACCCTGCCGATCCTGCGCAGCGCCCGCACTTACGGCGTCGCGCACTTGCTGGCGGTCAGCGAACCGGACAGCAGCAAAGGCCCGAAGGACACCGAAGAGTTTGTGGCGGTGGGGGATTATCGGGAGTTGATCGAGGGGTTGTAAGACGGCATATACTGCAACTATTTCAACCGTACGGAGGCTTTACGATAGGCCTCTTCGCCCTCGCGCTTATCAATTGCCACGACGAAAACCACAATGGCGTGATCGATCACCTGATAAACCAATCGATATCCGCTGCTGCGCAATTTGATCTTGTAGCAGTCGGGTAATGTATGCAGACGATTGGCTTCGACACGAGGGTTGAGCAACACCTGCGCCAGCTTTTTCTTCAATTGCTCTCTGATCGTATCGCCCAGCTTGCGCCACTCTTTCAATGCCCGCTCATCAAACTCGAGGCTATAGATCATCCAGCGAAACCTTGACCCGTTGCGGTGCTGCTAGCCGTTCACGCACAGTCGCCAAAAGGGTTTCATCGTCCTCGGTCATGAGGACAGGACGAAACGGCAACTGACCCCGTTCGGCTACATATTGCAGCGTCTGACGCATGAGCTCTGATGGCGTGACGCCCAGCTTTTCTAGCTCTTGGTAGGCTCGAATCTTGAGATCATCGTCGATCCTGATATTGATAGAAGCCATAGCGACCACCTGTAATGACATTTGTCTTTACGGTGGCAGTGTCAGTCATCTTTGGCAAGGGTGCGTGGACAAATGGTCAGGCCCGGCGTCCACCGGACCGATCATCTTCTATCACTCCGGGATGCGCAGCACCTGCCCCGGATAGATCTTGTTCACGTCCTTGAGCATGGGTTTGTTGGCGTCGAAGATCTTCTGGTATTTGTTCGGGTCGCCATAGACCCGCTTGGAAATGGCGCTCAGGGTGTCGCCACTTTTCACCTCCTCAAAGCGCGAAGCGGTGGCCCCCGGTGCACTGGCGGCGACGGTGATCTGGTCGTCGACCTTGTCGACGCCTGCGATATTGCCCAGGGCGAGTACGATTTTTTCTTTCTCTTCCTGGCTGGCTACTTCCCCCGTCACGATCACCGTGCTGCCTTGCACGGAGGTCTGGACATTGGGATTGCCCAGGCCAACCCTGGCAATGTGATCTTTCAGGGAGTCGGCCTGGGCGTCGCCCGGCGTCAGCAAATCAATGATCTTTTCTCCGGCGTCTTTCAGGAAACTGAAAATACTCATTGTTGTTTCTCCTGCGGCTCGAAAAGTCCGCACCCACAACCATAGCCCGCGACAGCCGGCCCGAGCGCCGGCCCGACAAACGTCAACGGGAGTGCGTAGAATCGGCCGACCGCCCAACCCCGGAGTGCCCATGGACATCAAGCAGCTGAAATTCCTGATTGCCCTCGACGAAACCCGGCATTTCGGACAAGCGGCGGCGCGTTGCAATATCACTCAGCCCACCTTGTCGATGCGCCTGCGCAGCCTTGAGCAGGAACTTGGGCTGGAGCTGGTCACGCGCGGGCAGCGTTTCGAAGGGTTTACCGCGCCGGGCGAGCGGGTACTGGCCTGGGCGCGCACGGTGCTGGCCGCCTATGACGGTTTGCAGGCAGAAGCGGCCGCCTGTCGGGGCCATCTGGTCGGGACGTTGCGACTGGGCGTGGTGCCGCTGTCGAGTTTCGACCCGCTGCCCTTGCTGCAACGCCTGCATCAGTTGCATCCCAACTTGCGTTTCGAGCTGTCATCGCTCAGTTCAGAGCAGATTCTGGAAAAGCTGGCGAGTAACCGCATCGATCTGGGCGTCTCGTACTTCGAGCGTCTCGACACCAGCCGCTTCGAAGCCCTGCCGCTGGGCGAAACGCGCATGGGCCTGTTGTATGACACTCGGCACTTTCAGTTCGGCGAGCAACCACTGAGCTGGAGCGACGTGACCGAACTGCCGCTGGGCCTGCTGACCGGCAGCATGCATTTTCGCCAGTCCATCGATTACAACTTCCACAGCCGGGGCCTGCAACCGCAGCCACTGTTGCAGACCGATGCGGTGTATCAGTTGATGCAGGCGGTTCAGGGCGGGCTGTGTTGCGCAATCATGCCGCTGCAAGGTGGCCTGGAAACGCTCGGCGACAGCCTGCGTTTGCACCCGATAGCCGACGCCCGCACCTTGTCCGGCCTGGGGCTGATCATGCGCAGCACGGCGCCGCGCTCGGCGCTGGCCGAGGTGTGTTTCGGCTTGATCGATATCGTCTATCACGGCATCGGAACTAGCGATTAGACGGATACCGGCAAGCGGCCTAGGCTTAAGACTGTCAATCTGCCGGTATTCCAGCCATGCATGCCAAGCGCACAGCCAGCACGGCGGCGGTCCTGGATGCGTCCGTGCCTGTCGCCAGCCAGTCCTACCAGTACGCCAACCTTGACGGCTCGCAAACCGGCGAAACCGCGCTGGCCGAAGAAGTCGCGCTGGCCATCGCCTATAACGGCATCAGCCAGGCGGTCATGCTGGTCAGCCCCACCGACCTTGAGGATTTCATCGTCGGCTTCAGTCTGGGCAGCGGCATCATTGCTTCGCCCGACGAAATCTATGACTTCAAACTCAGCGGTTGTGGCTCGGCCATGCAGGCCGAGGTCGACATCGCCAGCCGTGCGTTCTGGGCACTCAAGGAGCACCGCCGCCAGTTGACCGGCACCACCGGCTGCGGCCTGTGCGGTGTCGAGGCGGTCGAACAGGCGCTGCCGAAACTGGCGGTCTTGCCCGGCGCGCCCTTGCCGCCGGTCGAGTGGCTGGACGGCCTGCGCCAGCGCATCAGCGCGTTTCAACCGCTGGGCCGGCACAGCGGCGCGGTGCATGCCGCGTTGTTCATGGACGCTCAGGGCGAGTTGCTGATGGGCCGCGAAGACATCGGCCGGCACAACGCCCTGGACAAACTGATCGGCGCGCTGATCCGCCAGGGCATTCCCCTGGCGGGCGGCGTGGCCGTCGTCACCAGTCGCTGCAGCCTGGAACTCATCCAGAAGGCCTTGCGTGCCGGCATCCAGACTCTGGTCAGTCTGTCGTCGCCCACCGGTCTTGCCCTGCAATGGGCGCGCAGCCATAACCTCAACCTGATTCACCTGCCGCAGCACAGTGCGCCGCGGGTTTACAGCCCTGCGATGGAGAACCGACCGTGACTCATCATCAAGCCGACAAGACCCCGACACCCCGCTACAAACCCTACAAAGGGCCGGCAGGCGGCTGGGGCGCACTGATCAGCGTGACCCAGGCGTGGCTGGGCAGCGACAACGCGCTGAAAAACCTGCGCGCCATGCTCAAGACCAACCAGAACGGCGGCTTCGACTGTCCGGGCTGCGCCTGGGGCGACTCGCCGGAAAGCGGCATGGTCAAGTTTTGCGAAAACGGCGCCAAGGCGGTCAACTGGGAAGCCACCAAGCGCCGCGTCGACCCGGCGTTTTTTCAGCGCTACAGCGTCAGCCAGTTGCTGGAGCAGAGCGATTACTGGCTCGAATACCAGGGCCGCCTGACCGCACCGATGGTGTATGACCCGCAGACCGACCGCTACAAGCCCATCGAATGGGACGACGCCTTCGCGCTGATCGCCAGACACCTCAACGCCCTGCCCGACCCCAATATGGCCGAGTTCTACACCTCGGGCCGTGCCAGCAACGAAGCGGCATACCTGTACCAGCTGTTCGTGCGCGCCTACGGCACCAATAACTTCCCTGACTGCTCGAACATGTGCCACGAGGCTAGCGGTGTGGCCTTGTCGCAGAGCGTGGGGGTCGGCAAGGGCACGGTGACGTTCGATGACTTCGAGCACGCCGACGCGATTTTCGTGCTGGGCCAGAACCCCGGCACCAACCACCCGCGCATGCTCGACCCGCTGCGTGATGCGGTGAAACGCGGCGCCCAGGTGGTCTGCGTCAACCCGCTCAAAGAGCGCGGTCTTGAACGCTTCCAGCACCCCCAGCACCCGCTGGAAATGCTCACCAACAGCGACAAGCCGACCAACACCGCGTACTTCCGCCCGGCACTGGGCGGCGACATGGCGCTGCTGCGCGGCATGGCCAAACTGCTGCTGCAATGGGAGCGCGAAGCCCAAGCCAGCAACAGCGAGCCGGTGTTCGACCACGCCTTCCTCAACGAACACACCCACGGCCTGCTCGATTATCTGGCGGCGGTCGACGACACGCCGTGGGAAACGATTCTTGAGCAGTCCGGCCTGCCCATCGCCGACATCGAGCGCGCGGCGCGAATGTACGTCAAAGGCAAGAACGTCATCATGTGCTGGGCAATGGGCATCACCCAGCACCGCCATTCGGTGGCGACCATCCAGGAAATCGCCAGCCTGATGATGCTGCGCGGCAACATCGGCAAGCCGGGCGCCGGCCTGTGCCCGGTGCGCGGCCACAGCAACGTGCAGGGCGACCGCACCATGGGCATCAACGAACGCCCGCCGGTGTTCCTGCTCGACGCGCTGGAGCAGCGCTTCGGCTTCAAGGTGCCGCGCGTCAACGGCCATAACGTGGTCGAGGCCATTCATGCCATGGCCGAGGGCCGCTCCAAGGTGTTTATCGCCCTGGGCGGCAACTTTGCCCAGGCCACACCCGACAGCCCGCGCACCGCCGCCGCCTTGCAGAACTGCGACCTGACGGTACAGATCAGCACCAAGCTCAACCGCAGCCACTTGTTCCATGGCAAAGAAGCGCTGATTCTGCCGTGCTTCGGCCGCACCGATATCGACCAGCAAGCCGGCGGCCCGCAAGCCGTCACCGTCGAAGACTCGTTCAGCATGGTTCACGCCTCCAATGGCCAGTTACAGCCGTTGTCGAAGCAGATGCGCTCGGAACCTGCGATTCTGGCCGGCATCGCCAACGCGACGCTGGGCAAAAAACCGGTGGACTGGTTGTGGCTCACCGAAGATTACAGCCGCATTCGCGACCTGATCGCCGACACCATTCCGGGCTTCAAGGACTTCAATCAACGAGTCGCCAACCCCGGCGGCTTCTACCTGGGCAACTCGGCAGGCGCACGGCGCTGGAATACCCCGACCACCCGCGCCAACTTCAAGCCCAACAAGTTGCCGGGCAGCCTGATCGACGAGCGGGTGCTTGCAACGGGTCAGACACCTGACCTGATCATGCAGTCGATGCGCTCGCACGATCAGTACAACACCACGATTTACGGGCTGGATGACCGCTATCGCGGGGTCAAGGGCCAGCGTGACGTGGTGTTTGCCAACGAAGCGGACATTATTCGCCTGGGTTACCAGCCGGGTCAGAAAGTCGACCTGATTTCGATCTGGGGCGACGCGCACGAACGCCGGGTCAAGGGCTTCACCTTGCTGGCGTTCGATATTCCGGCCGGGCAAGCAGCGGCTTACTATCCCGAGGTCAACCCGCTGGTGCCACTGGAAAGCGTCGGCGACGGCAGCCACACGCCAACCTCGAAGTTCGTGGCCATTCGCCTGGAGCGTTCCGGCGAGTCGGCGCGCATTCTCTGACAAGTAAAGCGCCCATAAAAAAGGCCTGTTTCGCAATGAAACAGGCCTTGGTTAAGTAAGCTAAGACTGTCCAAATACAATTAAGTTCCCTATTAAAAACAACAACTTAGAACTTTGAGTAACAGTCGTGTTATTCGTCGGATTTGCATTGCATGAAGCATTTGTTAATTGCAGGATCGCGGCGTCATCAATCCGAGATTCCTCTATGAAACTCTCCTCGATTCTGCTGTTGTCTCTTTCTCTCGTGACCGGTTCTGCCATGGCTGGCGGAAACCTGGAAGCGGGCGTTGGTGGTGCATTGGGCGGGGTACTGGGTTCAGTCGTCGGTCAACAGATCGGCGGCAGTACAGGCTCTGCCATCGGTGCAGGCCTGGGCGGCGCGGCCGGTGGTGCGGTCGGCGCAGACCGTCGTAACCGTACCGAAGCCGCCATCGGCGGTGGCCTGGGCGCTGCCGGCGGCAACGTCGTTGGCCGCAGCGTAGGCGGCAACACCGGCAGCCTGATCGGCGCAGCCGCCGGCGGTGGCGCCGGTGGCGCGCTGGGTAACTACATGGGCAACGAAAGCCGCGAAGACGATCGCCGCTACCGTGGCGGCGATGACCGCCGCGAATACCGCGGTGGCCGTGGCCATCCAGGCAAGCACTACGGCCACCGCAAGCATGGCAAGCACGACCGCAACTGGCGTCATCGCTAAAACAACCACTGGCCGCTTACGAGCGGCCAGTTTGTTTTCAGGCGTTCAGCTCAGTGCCTGCAACGCTTCACGTAACAGCTCGGGAATCGGCGCCGGCTGATTGGACACCCGATCGACAAACACCTGCACAAAGCGCCCCGCTGCACAGGGTTCTTCTTCGCCGACTCTGAACACCGCCAGCTCGTATTGCACCGAGCTGCCGCCGAAGCGCGCCACCCGCAGCCCGACTTCGATCAGCTCCGGGTAGGCGATGGACGCAAAATAGTCGCACGACGAGCTCACCACCAGCCCCGCCACCTTGCCGTCATGAATATCCAGCCCGCCGCGCTCGATCAACCAGGCATTCACTGCACTGTCGAAAAAACTGTAATAGGTCACGTTATTGATATGGCCGTAGATATCGTTGTCTTGCCAGCGCGTGGTAATCGGCTGGAAGTGACGATAGTGGGAGCGCTTCAGTATCTCTTCAGACATGGTTTATGCTCTTGAAAAACGATAAAACAGTTCGACACGTTACAGGGGTCATGCAAGGAGCAACATGGATTCCAACAAAGAACCGGATGACGACGGCATCATCCGCATCAAACGCCTGGAACCGGGCCATGTCGACATCGTGCTGGGGGCGCACCCCAACAAGAATGTCCTTCCCCGCCCTGCGCCACGCCGCGCTTACGGGCTGATTATCCTCTGCACGCTATTGGCCATCCTCAGCGTGTTCCTGCTGGTGTCGCAATTCAAACGTCACAGTACCGAGTTGTTTCCCGTCGCCGCAAAGCCTGCCGCCAATACGCCACGCCACTGAGCGCCATTAGCACGCTATAGCCAAAGGCTTACACGTAATAGAGAGAAACTGCCATTTGCAGCCCCTCACGACAGGCCTATATTTGGATCCAACCACTGGTGAGCAGGAAGCCCGCCAGGATCAAGGACGATCGACCATGCCCGGATGCTGCTGACAGGGAGTTGGAATGGTCTTGGAACACAAACCCGCTTCGGCGGGTTTTTTATTGCCTGCGACAAAGTAAATGCGAATGATGCTTATCAGCATATATAGCCAAAGGCTTACATGGATTTAGGACAATCGCCCTTTCATGGCAGCTAAAAAAGCAATACATTGGATCCAATCCACTGACGAGCAGGAAGCTGGTCAGGATCAAGGACGATCAACCATTGCCTGGATGCTACCGACAGGGAGTTGGAATGGTTTTGGACACAAACCCGCTTCGGCGGGTTTTTTATTGCCTGCAATATGACGGGGTATCAAACCTGTCCGGCGCGCTGCTGCAACGCATGTCGGGCATGGCCGGCGTGCAGATAGTCGCCCACCAGAGTGACCAGTTCATCGGGGTTCAGCGACCGTCCGTTGTGACAGAAGCGCGTAAGCCTGAGGCGTATGAGGCGGTTCTTTTTATCCACCGACACGCCTGACTTGAAATGCGAGCGGGGGCTTGCCTGGGGTAGCGGTGCATCGTCTTCCAGCACAAAGACCAGGTACATGCCCTGGGCGATGTTCAGGCTGAACTCGGCAATGTTCACGATGGGCACCGGCTCTTTTATCCTGGCAAACACCAAGTGATCGGGTGTCAGCAACAGGGCGGTTTCGCCGGCACGACGGATCATGATCACCGAAGCAGGCAGCAAGCTGGCAATCGATGCCGCTATCACTACCCCGATAATGATGATCGGCTCTTTGACATCCCAGGCATCCTGCGTGAACAGCAAAGGTATGGCGATTGCCGCCACGCCGGCCAAGCCCACCAGGCCGAATAAAATACTCGTGATCCAGCCCTGAACATGCGCACCTTCATGAAAACGAACCTCGCCCGAGACCTGGCCGGCCACCTCGTGTAACTGCTGCACCAGTTCGGCGTCCTGAGCGGCGTAATGCTCGAGAAAATCCTGGCCGATCACTGCGCACAACGCCGGGGCATCGGCTAAGTAACCCTGCCAGTTGGCACACGCCTGCGTCGCCACGACGGGGCGCAGGCCGTGCGCGACCGCATCGTCGGCATCGACCTGCAAGGCGGCAAAACGCTCGCCGTTCGACGGGTGGCTATCGGACGGATGCGGTAACTGTACGGCCAGGTGTTCGGCAGGCAGCGCCAGCGTCTTTTGCGCCAGTTCTTCGAGCAGGCTGGCCGGCAGGTCGGCCGGCTGCGGGTCGTCATGCGGGTCGATGCGCGCTTGCAAAGCGTCCAGCAGCAGAGGTTCGATGGCGCTGATCCTGACCAGTGCCGACGCCGCCGCCAGATGACCGCCCAGCTTTGCGCCCGCCGCATCGGCCGCCAGCTCGCGCAGGCGGCTCCAGTGGCTGACCGAGTGATCGAAACACTCCAGAAAATACACGCCCAGCATGAATGCCGGACGCAAGAGCGTGCGCCGGAGCAGGCCGCCCTCGATCATCAAGCCGCCGATAACCCCCAGGCTGCGACCGATACCGTCGTAGACCGGCAAAAAACGCAGGCTGTACTCGGTGTCATCACCGACGAAATGTCCCAGCTCGTGGCCAATCACGGCACTGAGTTCAGCGGTGTCGAGCACGCCCAGATAAATGACCGGCACATGCAGCGTGCGGCCGGACAACGTGCTTTGGCACGGCAACAGCTCGATGTCGCTGGAGGTGACATAAAACCCTTCATGCAAGCCCACGACGATGTGCTCTGGCGCCAGCGCGCCAAGCCGGTCGGCCAGTGCGTTGACGAACGCCCATAATCCAGGTGCCTGCTCATGGCTCACCGGCCGGCCATGCACCGACAGCGCCACGGGTTCGAACATGTGCAGCATGACGCGCAGTTGCCTGACGACATGCCAGAGCGAATACAGGCACAGCAGCATGATGATCGCCGCCACGGCCATGACCTTCACCTCACCGGACGACAGCTTCCCGGCATGCCAGACACCCAGGCCTTCGAAGCCCAGCATCGCCACCACCGCCGCGCCCATCACCAGAATGTGGCCCACCAGCCCATAGGGCAGCACTTTGCTGGCCCGGGTAAAGATGCGCAGCAGGTGCTCGCGCGAACGTAACGCACGCGCGGCAGCGGACGAAAGGCCGATCAGGGCAGCCAGGCCAATGACGGTTGCCAGCAGGCTCAGGGCGATGACTGCGATGGCCAGCACCTGCCGGCTGCGGTCAATCGCCTGCAAGGTGTCCATGCCACTGGCGAGGCTGTCGATGCGTGCCAGAACCTGTGCCGCCGGCATCTTTGTGCCGCCCACGTCGACCATCTCCGAGGCGGGCCGGGCACGCAAGGTCTTGATCGTCGGCCCAAGATCCGTCAGCCAGGTGCGCAGCTCGGCATGTTCACGCGTGTTCGCCACGCTGCGTTGCAGTTCCCAGGCACCAAACAGCGCCAGGCACAGCGGCAACAGCACCAGTACCGCGACCAGCTTCAGGTTTTTCATGGGCATCCTTGAAAGTCGCTTATTTGCGACGGGCCTTGTGGCGCAGCGCTTGTCGCTGCAACCGCACCTGCACCATGGCCTCGCGCATTTCGCGGTGGCGCTTGCTGTTGAGCATCAGCAAGGTCAGCAGCGGCAGCAGCAGGCCTGCGACATACATGAACAACGGCACGCCGCGCTGCCCCCAATGCACACCGACCACCAGGATGCAGGCGACCATCGCTACCACAACCGGCCAGATGCCCCAGGGACGCCCACGAATGACCAGGAAATTGGCCGAGCACAGGTAGACCGAAAGGCCAAGGTTGGCGATGACCATGTATTTCCCGTAGTCCGAAAGCGTCGGTGGATACAGCTCCAAAAGCATGATCAAGGTCGCTGACAGGGCAAACAGCGCCAGGAAAAACGCGCCGATGAAGACAGGGAAATGCCGACGCAGGATCGTCATGAAGTCCATAGCGTCCCTCACTCGCCCAACTCCTCATAAAGGCCAATGACATGGTTTTGCACAATGGTGCTGCCTGCCAGTCCTGTGCCCACGCCAATCGCATCCTTGATCGTTACCGCAAACTTGGCCGAGATCTCAGCGGTCCCGTAGCGCTTGGGCAGGGTTCCGGCGGCTTGCAGCGCCTTGCGCAGCTTGGGCGTCAAGGCCGGGTTTTCAATCTTGTGCAGTTCATCGGTCAGGCGCTTGCGCTCTTGCCTGTTGAGGCCCTTGAGGCTCTCGTACCAACGGCGCCCGGTCATTGCCTTGCGCGTATTCAACAGTTTGGCAATGGTCAGGCCGGCAGACCCGACACCGGCCAACGCAACGATGTCCAGCGCTTGCGACATGCCCTGGTACCACTGCTCGCTGTCGAGGGCATCGTTTCTGGCAGGGTTGTTGATCTCATTACTGACCCGGGCCAGGCCAATGCCACATTGCGCGGTGCTGGCCGCCGTGGCCGCCAGTCCCAGCGAGGTAATCACCAGGCTCGCACCGCCGGTGAAGGGCACGATAGCAGTACCGCCGATCACCGCAATCCAGCCCAGCACCGCGCCGGTGCAGGCCATTGAAGCGCTGAAACCCTCATAAATCAGCCGCGATTCACGTGGGTTGGTTTGTACATGCTGGGCGAACTGCTGGGGAGAAATATTGCGTGGCGCCTCGCGCACGATGATCCGCTTGGGTTTGATGCTGCAGATCGGTGTGAACTCGCGCAGGGTCACCACATTGAAATCGGCATCGATGTACACCACCCCGGCCCCGACAATCGCAGGCTCGGCATCGATGGCGGCATAGATTTTTCTGACATTGATCCGGGCCTCGATGCTTTGCCGGGCCAACACTTGCGAAGGGCTGTTTCTCAGCCCGATCATGACTTCTGACATGCGTCTTCCTTGAAACAATACAAACAGGCGCCCCGTGCGGGGCCGCGCCGATCATTCAGATCGGCGGGCGTGTCATTAACGTACTCAGGCAGGGCAAGGCACCGGTGCCCAGTCGCCTACGTCAGGGCTTTTGCACATGCGGTCGACGTCGCTTTGACCGGCGGCGGCAACCGCCTTGCTCTTGTCTTGCTTGATCTTGGCCTGTTGCAGGGATTGCTCGGTGCCGACGGCTTCTTTCGGCACGTCAGGCAGCTTGCCGCGGTTGACCTTTGGCGGGTTCTTCGGCGGCTTCTTGCCCGACTGCGTCGAGGTTGTCACCAGGTTCGGCTGGTCGGCGGTGGCCACGACCACTACGTCGTTACGCTTGACGCCAACCTGTTGCAGGTCCGCCTCGTACGCCTGGGTGTAGTTGTTCAGGTCTTCGCTGGCGCGGCCATTCACGGCCACGATCAGGTCGTTGGACTCTTTCAGGCCAGCGACGATTTCGGCCAGGCGCTTGCGGCCTTCGACGGCGTCGATGCTGTTGGACTTGCGACCGGCAACCAGGCTGGCGAACTCGCGCTGGTAGCAGGATTGCGAAGCCTGGGCATAAGCGGTGCTGCGGTCGATGTCGGCTGCGCTTTTGCTGATGTCGGTGGCATAAGAGGCGATGCGCTGATTGTCATCGGCGATCTGCTTCTGGCGCTCGGTGTAATAACCGGCGGCGCCGCCGACCAGTGCACCGCCGGCCGCGCCGATGGCGGCATTACGGCCACGTTTTTCCGAGTTGCCAGTCAGGGCGCCGGCCAGCGCACCGCCCACCGCGCCGATGGCGGCACCGCTGACGACCGAGGTGGTCATGTCCGAATCGGTCTTGCGCAGGTGTTGTACCGGCTCGTAGCAGCTTGGGTAGTACTCGACCTTGGTGGTCGCGCCGACCTTGGACACCGGCGAGCTGGCGCAACCGGTCAACAGAACAGCGCTGAAACCGGCAGTGGCCATCAACAGGGTGCGGCTTTTGACGAAGCTTGCGAGGGGGTTGCGGGAAAAAGACATGACTGCGTTCTCTTCTTGAGGTTTTAACCAGCCCGGTACGGCCCCATGCCGTCCAGGTTTTTGCGTTACATACAGGCTTCGGTCAGTCACGGGTGCTGACCGATGCGAGCAATTGCTTGAGGATCACTTCCGGGTCGGCGCGCTTGTTCTTGCGGTACTCGCCGACATGACGCACGAACAGGGTGGCGCGGTTGACCAGGCTCTTGCCGATCACCGGCTTGCGATTGAGTTCTTCCTTGACCCGCTGAAACTGCGCCTGAATCACCGCATCGGTGTAGCGCGTGCCGTTGGCCAGGTTGTCGATGTAGATCGCCACGGCGCCATCGAGCGCACTGCGGCCATTGCTGATCGCGGCGCCGAACATCGCGGCGCTGGCCTCATCCTTGGCATCGCTGGCCTGCTTCTGGCTTTTCTGCATATTGGTCAAACGGATGTTGTAGTTATTGATGGTCTCGGCCACCAGTGCGGCGGACTGGATCAGGTTGCCGGCGGCTTCTTCGCGTTGCAGCGCGATCAGTGCCACGTTGCGTTTCAGCTCTTCGTTGACCAGCCCCAGTTCTGCCTGCAGGCGCGGGTCGGCGGTGGTGCCGATCAAGGTGTCGAGGCGCTGGGTCGGGTCGTTGACCGCGTCGATGTCGTCGGTCAGCGAGGCCAGACGGCCGTCCTTCTGCCATTGCTCGAACAGTTCCTTGTAGCGCGAGCGCGGGGCCGACAAGGCGCCCAGCGCCACGCGAAAACCGGTGGTTTCGTTGCGCTGCTCGGTGCCGTCGGCGGCGAACAACGGGTATTCGCGGCGCATGCCGGTGAACAACGTGCCCTCGCCTTCCAGGTAGTTGCCGCCCTTGGCGACGAAGCCGCCATAGGTGCCCTGGCGGCGACCGGCATGCACCAGCTGGAACGACTCCTGAACCATTTCGGCGGCGTTGCCGATCACATCGAACATGCCGATCGGGTTGGGCAGTCTGGTGCCGATGGGCATCAGCCGTGCGGCCTGGCCGGTGCCGCCGGCGACCTGGTTGAACACCGCCCAGTCGGCCAGCGGGCCATCGCCTTCCTGGCCTTCCTGACGGCGCGGGAACAAGCGCCCTTCCATGTCCTGGCGGCTGACCGCCTGGGCGCCACGGGCGGCGAACTCCCACTCCACTTCGGTGGGCAGGCGCACAAAACCGATACCGCCGTCGTCGACGTCTTTGCCACGACCGCTGACCGGCAACAGATCACGGTGGTTTTTCATCAGCCAGGCGCTGTACACCGCCGCAAAACGCTCGGCCTCGAAGCGCGACAGCTTGACCTGCGGCAGGCGCCCGGCCATGCCTTCGACAGGCTCGCAGGCCGGCGCCGGATCGCCGCTGGCCAGTGACTGCGCCTGGGCCATGACCTGCGCGTACTGGCGCTGGGTGACTTCGTATTTGCCAATGAAGTACATCATCGGCTTGAGCGGTGTGCCGGCCTCGGCCTTGGGCAGCATCGGGCCGATGCTCTTGCGCCAGTCGGGCGACAAGTCCTGCAAGGTGAACTGGCCGTTGATGAAGTCGCGCCGGTAGCCGGAAATGAACGACTGCTTGTAGCCCGCCTCGCCCTCGCTGAACGGGTAGCCGAGACTGATCTCGCGGTCGTCCAGGCTGCCCTCGGCGAGGATATACACGTAGCGCATGACCATCTCGCCGCCACACGGCAGCGGCAGGCTGACGTCGTCGGGTAATGGCTTGGGGTTGTCCAGTTTATTGGCGGCCTCTTCAGCCTGCGCGCCCAGCGCGGTCAGGCACAACGCCGCGACCGTCAGCGCCTGTAGGGCAGCTTGTAAGCCCCTGCGCAACTCAAACATCTCTGATTCCTTCCGAAGCTTCGATCCGTGACACGCGCCAGCCGCCGAGCAGCGCCGCGAAGGCGCTGACCCCGAGCACAGCGACCAGGGCCACGAGGTAATGGCGCGGTAATAGCTGACTGGCATATTGGCCAGACCCCTGAACGAATAAACGGTTCAGCCCCAGCTCCGCAATTGCATACAAAGTTGCGCCAATTGCGGACGCCATCACACCGCTGTACAGCGCTTGCAGCACCACGAAGCCCAACAGCGCGCCGGTGCCGAAACCCAGCAGGCGCAGCACCGACAGCTCGCGGCGCTTGCGCTCGATGGCCGCCAGGGTGCCGGCCACGATGGCCGCACAGGCGCCGCCCATGGCCAGGGCGGCAATGATCCAGAACACGATCGACAGGTTGCGGCTCAGCGACTGCACCTGGGCAATGGCCTGCGCCTGGGTCGAGACCAGCAGGCCGGTGTCGGCAAAATGACGGCGCAGGGTTTCGACATCGTTGAGGTTGCGGGCGTACAGGCGAAACGCCGGATAAATGCGCTGCGCAGCTTCGGGCCGTGCGTCACCGGGCCAGTCCAGCGCCGGCACCGCACGGCCGTCGCGGTAGTCTTCGGCGGCTTGCAGCAGGGTCAGATCGGCGAACAGTGCATCACGTTGAAATGCTTGCAGCGGCAATACCGCACGCACCTGAACCCGCACGCGGCGCGACTCGACACGTCCGGCGACCTGGCGGGTAAATGCCGATTCCAGCCAGTCACCGGCCTTGGCCTGAAGCTTTTCGGCGGCGGTCTTGCTCAGCAGCACGTCGTGCAGGCCATCGGGCGCGGCGAGGTCGCCCAGCAGCGGATCGCCGTGGGCGGTGGGGATCATTTCGACGTTCAACGACGTTTGGCCGTTCACGTTCAAATCGGCCGTCGCCGCGATCTGCCGGGTGCGCGGCACCACAAACATCACGTCCGGGCGCTGGCCCAGCGCGGCAATCGCATCGCTGCTGAAACGCCCGCCGCCCAACGGGATGATTTCGCGCACTGCCGGGTCCTGTTCCAGGCGTTCGGTCAGGCTGCCGATCAGGCCGAACTTGAGGCCGAACAGCACCAGCAACGGTGCGAGCACCGCCACCAGCGCCAACACGCTGCACGCCGACAAGCGTGAGTCAGCGCGGTAATCCTGCCAGGCCAGGCTCGCCACCAGCCCCACGCTCATGCGCGCAACTCCCCGAGAGTGGCGGTCACACCGCCGTCGGCGTCGCGCTGGCATTCGATGCGCAGCACGCTCAAGCCCGCCTGCCGCGCCAGGCCCTCGTCATGGGTGGCGATCACGCAACAGGCGCTCTGTTTGATCGCCTGCTTGAGCAACAGCTGCATGACCCGCCCGGCGTTCAGCGGGTCCAGCGCAGCGGTGGGTTCGTCGGCCAGCAGCAGTTGTGGATTGTGCGCCAGGGCGCGGGCGCAACTGACGCGCTGGCGCTGACCGACTGACAAGGCATTGGGTTTCTTGCGCAACTGGTCACCGATTTCCAGTTGCTCGGCGAGGTGCTCGACGCTGCCATCGTTGCTCAAGCCCAGCAGGCGCCGCGACAGCTCGATATTGCCGCGCACATCGAGAAACCCCAGCAGCCCGCCGGTTTGCAGCACATAGCCCAGGTGCCGGCTGCGCAGCGCGGCCAGCTGGTTTTGCCGGTCTTCACGCCACAGCCCGCCAATGTCGAACTCGCCCTGCGACGTCGAAAAATCGAAGCGCTGCGCATGGTCCGGTGCCAGCACCAGCGCCAGCAGGTCGAGCAAGGTACTCTTGCCGCAGCCGCTGGGACCGACCAGTGCACACTGCTGGCCGCGTTGCAGCTCAAGACGCGGGATCACCAGGCTATAGCGCTGGCTGCCCACGCCGCGCGTCTTGCGCACCTCTCGCAAACTGAGCATCACGGCAGTGTCGACAGGGGCACGCGGTACAGCGCATCACCCGGCTCGGCATCGCCGAAGCGCACCCAGTTGGCCAGGTCGTTGTGGAAGGTCTCGTACAGACGGATCTTCGATTCCAGCTCGTCGATAAAGTCTTCCTGCTCGGCGACGCTCAGCGACAACCACAAGTCCTGGGTCATGTTCAGCGACTTGCTGCGGTACGGCAGGCCTTCGAGGTATTCGCCCAGCACCCCGCCGCTGGCCAGGTTGCCGCCCGAACGCAGGGCTTGCGGGTCGCGGCTCATGTAGGCGCTGGCGCTGGCGATTTCCTGGAAGAAATCCTTGGGCGAGGTCTGGGTCTTGCGCGCCGCATCGACGATCAGTTTCAGCGATTGCTGCAAGTCGTTGAGTTGCAGTTTGGTCAGCATCACGCAGACCTGAAACGCCGGCAGCGCAGGGTTGGTCAGGTCGCGGTCGGCGGCCCAGGCGTTGACCAGTTGCGGCGCCTGGCTGGCCGATTTACGCCCGAGAAAATCCATGTGCATGGCATAACCGATTGCCGCCGACTTTTCGCCCAGGCTCGGCGCATTAGCCAGCAATGGCACGGCCTGCGGCTGGTTGCTGCGCACCTGATGCACCAGATCGGCGAACACCGTGCCGATCTCGCCGACGCGCTGGCCGAACTGCGCCACATCGCCGCCGGCCACCGGCACATACAGGTCGCCGATGCGCGGGTTGGCGTCAGCGGTCAGCACGCGATACTGCTGCTCGGCGGTGTCGTGGTTTTTCTTGCCGGCGTCGGTGCGCAGGTGCAGCGCATAAATCTTGATCTGCTTGCCCAGCGCAGCCTGGCGCACTTCGGCCTCGTTCATCTGCGTGCTGCTCAGCGGGTCGCTCTTGCGCAGCGCGCCGGCGTCGCTGACCAGCAGAATCAGACGCCCGCCGTAGCCTGACCAGTCCATGCCGTCAACCGCCTGCATGATCCCGGCAAAGGCATCCTCGTTGAACGAATGGCTGGACACCGAGGTGGCCTTGACCTGCTGCGCCAGTTGCATGAAGCGCTGTGGGTCGCTGCCTTGTTCGAGGCTGACCAGGGTCTTGGCCAGGTACTGCAAGCCGGGGGTTTTCGTGGTGTTGTTACGAAAGCCGACCAGACCAAAACTGACGCTGTCCAGCTCGCCGCGCTGGGCGATTTTTTCCTGCAATTGATGCACGACGTCGCGCACCTGATCGATATACGGCTGCATCGACACCGAGGTATCTACGACCAATACCACGGCGGTGCGAAAGGCCTTTTCGTTGGCGGCTGCGGGTGGTTTTGGCGGGTTGGCGACGGTTTGCGCGGCCTGGCTGCCGGGGTCGATGGACGCCACGTTGAGCATCTGCACCGGCTGGCCGTCCTCGTTGAAGCTCTCTTTGGCCTCGAAGATCGGCAGCAGGTAGAACTGATCTTGCGGCACCGCGCTGGCGGTCGGTTCCAGGGCCAGCACCTGACTGTTGTCCTGGCCCTGGTTTTGCGCCTGCATCAACAGTTTGCGTGCCGTCACCGGGTCGCCGATCAGTTTTTCCAGCTGGCCCGGCTCGCGCACGAACATCACCGGCGAACGCCCGGAGCGTTCGGTGAACTTGAGCACCAGGCTCTGTTTCCAGTCGCTGACCTGATCCGCCGGCAACCAGCCTTCGCTGCGCCCGTCACTGCCGGCGCCGACACGAAGCCACTGGCCGCCGGACGCCTTACGGCGCTCGTAGACATACAGCACCGAGAACGCTGGCAGCGCCTGGCCGCCGCCACTGCCCGGCTCTGTCGCCAACTGCGCGCCGGGCTTGCTCAGTACGCGCTGGTAAAGGGTTTTCTTGCCGGCCATCAGCAAAGGCCGCCCGGAATCGCTGGGCGGTTGTGCGGCGGGTGTTGTCGTGCCGGTTGCCAGCAGATTGGTTGGTGGATCGGAGGCGGTGACGGCATTCGGATCCTGAGGCTTGCTGACCGCCGGCACCTCTTCGGGTTTGTCGCTGCCCAGCCACAGGTAACCGCCGATACCGAGGCCCAGCGCGGCGGCAATCGCCACCGCCAGCAGGGTCTTGCCCGAACGCTTGGGCGGTGCCGGTTGAGGTTGCGGCTGAGGCCTTGGCTGGGGCTTGTCCAGGCTCGGCACAGGCCTGGCCGCTGGCGGCGGGCTGCTCGGAATCTCGATGGACACCGGCGTCATACCGGCCAGATCGTCGCCGGGCGCCTGAACAGCTTTTACCGGCTGCGGATCGGGCAACGGCCGGAACTGCGTGCGCTCGCTGTCGCGTGGCGTGTCGGCCAGTTCCAGCTCATCCAGCGCCGCGACCAAGGCCTGGGCATTGGCGAAGCGCTCGGCCGGGTCCTTGGCCAGCAGACGGCTAAGAATCCCTTGGTAGCGATCATGCTGCAGCGGCAGTTCCGGCAGCGGCTCGGTCAGGTGCGCCAGTGCCGTGGACAACGCATCGGGGCCGCTGTACGGCAGGCGCCCGGCGAGGATTTCGTAGAGCACCACGCCTAGCGCATACAGGTCGGCACGGCCGTCGATGTCCTGGCCACGCGCTTGCTCCGGGCTCATGTAGCTCGGCGTGCCGACCGCAAAGCCGGCCTGGGTGAACTGGGTGCGGTCGTCCAGCGACTTGGCGATGCCGAAGTCCGACAGCACCGCCGTGCCGTCGGCGCGAAACAGAATGTTGGCCGGTTTCACATCGCGGTGCACCAGCCCTTGGGCGTGGGCATAGCCCAGCGCAGCGGCGATCTGGCGGATGTACACCAGCCCGTATTCGGCGGCCAGCCCGGCGCCGATGCGCTCCTTGAGCGTGCCGCTGGGCAGGTATTCCATGGCCATGTAGTACAGCGGGCCGACATTGCCGATGTCGTGAATGGTCGCGATGTGCGGGTGCGACAGCCGCGCCAGGGTGCGGCCTTCACGCAAAAAGCGCTCGCAGAAGCTCGGGTCGTCGGCGAGGCTGGCGGCCATGACCTTGAGCGCGACCTTGCGCTCCAGCGAGCGCTGGGTGGCGAGGTACACCGTGGCCATGGCGCCTTCGCCAATCTCGCCGTCGATGTCGAATCCAGGAATCTGCATGTCCATAACGGCTCTCAACTGGCCTTGACGACGATGGCGGTGATGTTGTCCGGTGCGCCGCGGGTCAAGCCCAGATGCACCAGGCTGCGGACCACTTCATAAGGGTTTGGATGACTGAGCACGCCGCGAATCTCGTGGTCCTCGGCGGTCTTGTTGAGGCCATCGCTGCACAGCAGAAACGTGTCGCCGGGCAGGATCTGCACCGTCACCCGCGACAAGCTCAAACGGTCTTCGACGCCGATGGCGCGGGTGACGATATTGGCGCGCGGATGAACCCGTGCCTGGGCTTCGTTGAGCAGGCCGTTGTCGATCAGTTCCTGCACGTAGCTGTGGTCGCTGGACAGGCTTTGCAGCACACCGTCACGCAGGCGATACAAGCGGCTGTCGCCGGCCCAGAGGCATTCGCCCTGGTCCTCACGCACCGCCAGCACCACCACGGTGCTGCCCATGACCTGCACGCCACGGCGCACGGTTTCTTCGCGTACCTCGGCGTTGATATCTTGCAGGCGCAGCGCCAGGGCATCGCCATAGGCTGTCAGCGCGGCCAGCGGCGGCACGCCACGCAAGGCGTCGACGATCAGGCTGCTGACATAGTCGCCGGCCGCGTGGCCGCCCATGCCGTCGGCCACCACCCACAAGCCGCGCTCGGACAGTGCCAGGCAAGCGTCTTCGTTCAACGAGCGGACCATGCCGGTGTGGCTGTAGCTGGCCGCCTGGTAAGTCAATGACATCAGCCCTGCCCCTCATGGCCAAGGCCTTCGAAACCCAGCAGCGCACGGGCAAAATCGGCGGCGGCCGGCAAGCCGACGAAGCGTCGCAGGCCTGGCGCGATGTGTTCATTGCCACGGCCCCACCACAGGCTGGCACCGGCGTAATCCTGTTCAGGCACCGCCTCGAACTCAGGCAAAGGCAGGCTTTGCAGGCCGACTTCAAACGCCTCGAAACGGGCATCCGCCTCCAGGCTGTCGAGCATCAGCGCCTCAGCCTGTTCGAACCAGTCTTCGACTTCCAGCCAGGGACCGACGCCCTGCGCAGCCTCAAGGGGCAGGGCCACGGTCAGCGGAAAGTAGCGCCCGACCCGGTCGATGCTCGGCATCAATACGCCGACCACCGCCTGCGGCCCGCACACACCGGGAGCCAGCGCAAAGCGCCACAGCGGGCTGACCAGGTACGCTGGCAGCCAGTCGTTGCCCAGTTGTTGCTGGCTGGCATTCAGGCCCGCCGCCAGCCACTGGTCCCAGGGCTGAATGAACGAGGGCGGCAAGTCGCGGCTGACGAAGTCGCCACGGCTGGCCAGTTTTCCGTAAAACCCGGCGTAGGTCATAACCGCTCCGGCAGGCTGAAACCGCTCAGGACACGGCTTTTGAAAGGGTTGAAGGCGCTGTTGGCGCGCAGCTCGTAGGCGATGCTGGCGCCGTCGACGCGCAGGCGCAGGTTAAAGCGGTCCGGCCCGTTGCCGCCGGAAAGGTCCGACTGCTCCAGCAGGCGAAACCACGCCCACGGGCCGTCCAGCGTTACGCCGGAGCGGCCGCTGGGCGCTGGCGGGCTGATCGACAGGCGCACCACCCCGATGCTGCCGGGGTTGGGCCATTGCATCGCGACCGGGCGGCTGGGGCCGTGGTCGTAGCTGATCTGCTGGCCGTCCAGATCAAGCAGAAACTGGCTGATCGAGGCGTCCATGGCCACCGGCTTGAGTTCGAAACGCACCACCGGCTGGGTGCCGCCGGCACGGAAAAACGCATCGCGAATCGCACTGGCTCGCTGGAAGGTTTGCAACACGCCGCTGTTGATGCCCAGCTTCTGCGCCGCGCCCGGCTGCCAGCTCCACGGGTTGCGTGAGGTGTCGACATAGGGTTGCAGGTATTTGCGGAAATAGTTGTCCATCACCCCGCCGACACCGAAGAACAGGCCGAAATCGTCCAGCGTCGCGTCACGGGCGCTGCCGGGCGACATCGGGTAGCGACCGCTCAGCGACTGGCGATACACGTTCAGCACCTCGCTGGTCCAGGCCGCGTTGAGCTGGTTACGCACGCCGCCCATCATGGTGTTGGTGGTCGAGTTGACCACTGACTTGACCAGTCCGCGCACCAGCGCCGGCTGACGTTCGGCACTGAGGTTGACGCGGTTGGCGGCGGCCGTGGTCTGGTTCTTGGCCTCGCCCAGCAACGCATCGCCACTGGCGCCAACCATCGCGCTGACCTGCACATACAGCGCGTTCATATCAGCCAACAGGCCGTCGATACCGGCCGGCTGGTTATCGCCGCTGCCGACCAGCCGGCGCAGCTCGGCAAAATGCGCGCTGACCGGATCTTCAGTGCTTACTGGCGCCTGTGCCGCCGCGTTCTGCTGCTCCTGACCGAGCAACGAACCGAGGCGTTGCTTGAGCTGGTCGACACCGTCTTCGGCCTTTTTGCCCTGGGCACCGAGCAGGCGATCTTCGGCCTGCAGGTCGGTCTGTTTCGCCACCTCGACCAGCAGCTTTTTCAACGGCGAATCGGGACCGGAAATCACCCGCAATACGTCGGCGGCCTGGGCCACGCTGGTGATCGGCACAAAGTCGATGTCGGCGAGCAAGGCGTCCCACTCACGGACGAAATCCTGAAAGTACAAACGCCGCACTTCGCCAGCCAGCGCCGCCACATCCATGGCTGCACCGGCCACACCGCCTTGTGCGCCGCCCAGTACCCACTGCTCTTCAGCCAGGGTGCCGGCCTGGCTCAGGCTGTTGCGCAAAAAACCATCGCGGTAACCCTTGGCGGTGAACAGGCCGCTCAACGGCTCGCCCAAAGGCTTGCCGCTCTTGCGGCTGAACACCAGCGCAGCATCGCGGCCGGCGGCTTCGTTAAGGCGAAAGTCCGGCACGCCGTCGGGCAGCTTCTGGCGCTTGACCCGGTCATAGACGCGCTGCGCCACCGGCAGCTGCTGCAACTGGCGGCGCAGGTCGTCGATCAAGGGTTGGTCGAGCCGCGCCTTGGGCGGATGCCGCTCGAACAGCGCCTGCAAGTGCTCATTGAGTGCCTGACGCTGCTGCGCCGGCAGGTCACGCGGCAGGCTGCGCTCCCAGTCGAGCGTGACCCAGGCCTTGATGAAGTCGGCGTCGTAGTGCTCCTGATCGGCGAGCATAAGATAAGCCTTGAGGCCTTCGTAGAGATAGTCCGACGAACCGCCGGAGCGCAGTTGCTCTTCGATACGGCTGACCAGTCGCGGCGCAAACACCGCGATCAGCAGCTTGCGGTACACGCTGCCCGATTCGGCTTCGAGCATGTCGCCCTGGTACAGGCCCAACCCTTCGGACCAGTCCGGTGCATCGCCGGCCAGATGGCGGGTGGCATTGAGCAGCGGCAACACCGCCAGCACATCGCGCTGCGCCGGGCTGAGGTTTTGTACCTGCGGGCCGAGTGGCGCGACCTTGCCATCGACCTGGGCGATGTAGTCCTGGTTGGCGCGGTAGCTGACCCACCACAAACCGGCCACGGTCAGCACCACCGCCACGGTGGCCGCCAGCACGCCACGGGCGATCCAGCGCCGGCGGCGTTCGACCTTGGGGTCGGCGCTCATCAGGCCCTGTTCGGCAAAGGCCACGCCGGTGAACAGTTTTTCGATGAAGTAGCTGCGCCCGGTACCGTTCTGCCGCGCCAGGTGCTGGCGGTCCAGGCTCATGCTTTGCGCCATGACCCCGATCAGGCGGTCGATGGGGCTGCCTTCCTGGGTGCCGCTGGTGAAATACACCCCGCGCAGCAGCGGCCGGGCTTCATACGGATTGGGCTTGAACACGCCTTCCAGAAAGCCTTGCAGCACCTGGCGCTGCGCGGCGAACTGCTGGGCAAAACCGTAAATCAGATCGCGGCGTGCCGGGTCGCGCTCTTGCTGCAAACGCTCGACCAGCCGCTCATTAAGGCGCTGCTCCAGCGCCGCGAACTCGGCGGGGAAATCCTGCAACGGGCCGGTGGCGCTGGTGCCGTCGTCCAGATCGAAGGTGGTGCCCCACACTTGGGCGCGTTCATCCTTGCTCAGCGCGTCGAAAAACTCCATGAAGCCCGGCAGCAGGTCGAGCTTGGTGAGCATCAGGTAGATCGGAAAGCGCACGCCCAACTGGTCATGCAGTTCCTGAATCCGGCTGCGAATCGCCACGGCATGCGCGACGCGGTCTTCTTCGCTGCCCAGCAGCAGGTCCGACAGGCTGATGGCGATAAACGCGCCATCGATGGGCCGGCGCGGGCGCTGGGTCTTGAGCAAATCGAGGAAGCCCAGCCAGGCGGCCTTGTCGACCTGCGCATGGCTGTCCTGGGTGGTGTAGCGCCCGGCGGTGTCGAGCAGCACGGCCTGATCGGTGAACCACCAGTCGCAGTTGCGCGTGCCGCCCACGCCGCGAATCGCGCCGCTGCCCATTTGCGCGGCCAGCGGAAAATCCAGGCCCGAGTTGACCAGTGCGGTGGTCTTGCCGGAACCCGGCGGGCCGATGATCACGTACCACGGCAGCTCATACAGGTTGCGCCGCTGATCGCCGCCCAGACGGGCTTTTTTCAGCAGGGCCAGCGCCTCGTCCATGCGCTGGCGCAGGGTCGCCAGCTCTTCGGCGGTGGCGACACTGGCGGCGTCCGGCGGGGTTTCGGCGGCCAGGCTGTCGATGACCCGCGCCGCCTGACGCCGGGCCTGAACGATGCGAAACACCCGCCAGCCGATCCACGCCGCCCACAACAGGCCGATCAGCAGCCAGCGCCGGCCTTCGGGCACCAGTGCGTCGAGCAGCGGGCCAATGAACCAGACGATCAGGCTCAGAGCGATCAGGCCCAGCACCGGAATCACCCAGCGGATTACAAACTGCAAAAACGCCTTCACTCGACGCCCTCCGCCAATACCGTGATTTCAACCCGGCGATTCTTCGCCCGCCCTTCGCTGGTGGTGTTGGGCGCCAGCGGCTCGGTGTCGCTGCGCCCTTCGGCGGTAAAGCGCTGCGGCTGGCCGGTGCGCGCCGCGAGGATTTGCAGCACTTCCTGGGCACGCGCCTGGGACAAGGCCCAGTTGGACGGAAAGCGCAGCGTGGCGATGGGCCGGTTGTCGCTATGGCCGGTGATGCGCACCTCGCCCTTGACCTTGCCCAGCGCTTCGGCGATGCGCAGCATCAGCGGCTGGTAGGCATCGACGATGGTGGCGCTGCCGGAGGCGAACAGTTCGTCGCCACGAATGGTCACCACCGAACGGTCCACCGCGTCTTCCACCGCGACCTTGCCGGCGCGAATCTCGTCGGCCAGAAAACCCGCCAGGCGCGGACGCTCGACGATTTTTGGCTGCACGACAGGGCGGTCGATGGCCTGCACCGGAATCTCGCCCAGCGCATGAATACGTTTGAACACCGGCTCCGCCTGCGCCGCCAGTTGCATGCGCAGGATCAGCAGCAACAACAGTAACAGCGCCACGCCAATCGCCACGCCGACCCACGGCGGCATGAACTGCGCCAGCCGGTCGCGGGCCAGGGTCAGGCCGCGCCAGCGCGGCGACAGCGCTTGTTCACGCTCGCCACGGGCACTGCGAATCGCCGCGCTGGTGCGCTCGCGCAGGGCATCGAGCTGGCTGCGGCCGTTGTTCATCACCCGGTAGCGGCCTTCGAAACCCAGGCTCATGCACAGGTACAACAGTTCGAGCAGATACAAGCGCTCGCGCGGGGTTTGCAGGCAATGCTCCAGCAACTGAAAGCACTTTTCGCCGCCCCAGGCCTCGTTGTGGACGGTGATCAGCAGGCTCTGCTGGGTCCACTCGCTGCTGCTGCCCCACGGCGTGCTCATCACCGCCTCATCCAGCGCGGTGCACAACACGTAGCGGGCCAGCAACACATCGTTGCGCACCACACCGGCGGCCTCGGCGCGCTCTTCGAACTGGCGCAACTGCGCCAGCAACTGCGCGCGCAGGCTGGCCGGCGCCGGGTGGGCGATGGTGTTGCGCAAGCGCGTCAACAGCGCCAGCAACGGACCCGCCGCTGCTTCCAGCGGATTGAGGCCTTGCGCCTGGCCGGGCGCCAGTGCCGGGCCTTGTGGCTCGGGCGCGCGCGCGGGCGGCGGGGCCGCTTCACCGCTGCTCGCCGGGCGGCCGCCCGGACGCGGCATGAACTGGGTGCGATCGTCAGTGGGGTGCATGGCCGCTTATCCTCGGATCGCCCAGAACGCCAGATTCAAGCCCGGGAATTCGCCGGCAATGTGAAAGGCAAAACCGCCGGAGCGCATCAGTTGTTGCCAGTGCTCGCTGCCGCGGTCCAGCTCGTAATAGGTCGAGCCGACATGGAACGGCAATTGGCGTGGCGCCACCGGCAACGGCAGCAGGCCGATGCCTGGCAGTTGCAGGTTGACCAGGTCGCGGATGTGCTCCACCGAACCGACCTTGCTCTGCTGGCCGAAACGCGCACGCAAGGTTTCGCCAGGGATGTCGGCGCGCACCACGAGGATGAAGCTGGCGTTGTCGAGCAGGCTCTTGTCGGCCAGCATCGCCACGTGCACGCCGTAGGCTTTTTCGACAATCGGA
Source organism: Pseudomonas sp. 3A(2025) (assembly GCF_054589175.1). Taxonomy (NCBI): domain Bacteria; kingdom Pseudomonadati; phylum Pseudomonadota; class Gammaproteobacteria; order Pseudomonadales; family Pseudomonadaceae; genus Pseudomonas; species Pseudomonas sp. 3A(2025). Next base: position 72,278 of record NZ_BAAILM010000117.1, read on the forward strand.
ATCGGCACCGCCTTGCTGTCGATCAGCATCGACAACGCTTCACGCAGCGCCTGCATGACCGGCGCAAAGCTGGCTTGCAGGTCGTCGTGCTGGTAGCGCGGGAATTCCTGCGGGCGGTGTTCGCGGGTCGAGAACGTAGCGAACTCGCCGGCCAGGCTGACCAGTTCGCTGTACAGCCGCTCCGGGTGCAGCGGGCTCATGTGGCCCAGGTGCTGCACCAGCGGTTCGGCGCGGTTGACCAGTTGCAGCAGCATGAAATCGGCAATTTCCGAAGCGCCACCGGCACCCGAGGCCACCACGCGCCCGGCCAGCGCTTCGCCGCGCTGGCGCAGCAGGCCTTGCAGCTCGCTGCGAAACGCATTCAGCGGCCGGCTGACGGTAATGTCGAGCAGCGGCGGGATGTATTGATCGTCGAGCAACAGCACATGATCGGCGCGCTTTTCGATGACCCGCACCACGCCCAGCACCGCGTAATCGCTCAGGCCTTCCTGCTCGGTCAGCATGCGCAAGGCACGCGAACCGACTGCCACGGGCGCGCGGTTTTCGAACGGCGCGTTATCGTCGCGCACTTCACGCACCTGGCTCTGGTAGCGCGCAGCCCCCGGCGCTTCGCCTTCGTCAACGGTGTCGCGCACCCCGGCACGGCGCAGCGGCAGGCCCAGGTACACCAGGCCGTCGCGCACGTTGTCGTCGAGAATCAGCGGGCTGGGCGCCGGGTCGTCATGCGGAATATTGAACGGTGTGCCATCGGGCAACAGGCCACGGGCACTGATGATCGCCAGCTTGCCCTGGGCCAGCAGGCCCTGGTCGATCAGCAGTTCGGAAAAGCCCCAGGCGGCGGCCGACAGCGGACGGCTGCGGGCGTCGATCAGGTTTTCCAGGTAGCGGTCATGCTGCTGGAAATGCTGGGTTCCGATGAACATGCCTTCCGACCAGACCACACGATTGTTCCAGGACATGGGTTCTCCGAATGCTTATTGAGCAGGAAGGGTGACAGGGGTGCTGCGCACAGCCTGCGGGTCGAGTTCGATGCGGTATTCGCGTGCGTTTGCCGACAGCACCGTGCGCCACAGCGCACGGTCGATTTCGCGATAGCCGACCACCAGGCCGATCTGCCGCGTCGCCGGGTTCAGCTTGCGCTCCACACGGCGGGTTTCACCGGGGCGGATCAGCACTTCGTCCTGATCGACCAAGTCAGGCCCCAAGGCATCGCCTGCGCGTTCGGCCAGGGCAAAATAGTCGGCACGGTTGAAGGCGGCGGTGTTCTTCAGTTCGAAAATACGCACGCGCACCGGCGCCGGCTGGCCGCTGGCACCGGGGTTGAGACCGGCAGCGGCGTGAAGGTTCAGAATCACCGCGCCGTCTTCGGCGGCCTTGATCGATTCAGCCTCGGGCGTCTTGCCGGCCGGCGTCGATGAACAGGCACCCAGCAACAAGGCCAGGGCAGCAAGGGGGGCAACTACACGCAACATCGCAATTCTCACGGCGGGTTCTCAGGGGCGGCGCAGGCGTTGGCTGTGCGCTTCATAGGCTCGGCTGAACTCGCGGCCGAACAGGTCCTGGAAGTCGTCTTCGGCTTCCTGCGAAATGCGCTGGTAAAGCGCGGTAAATTGCTGCCAGTACTGCGCCTGCCGCGTGCCGCCGAACAGGTTCGACAGGCCGCCGGGCTTGCCCATGCGGGTTTCAAGTTCTGCCGGTTCGAAGCGCTTGAGCAGGTGTTTGATCGCCGCCTCGACCCCGGCCATGACCGCCAGCTGGTGGGCACGCAGGTCGTCGAAACTGTCGTTGATCGCCTGTTCGGGGCCCATGAACGCCTGGTTGCCGTGACGCAGCAGCAACAGCAGCGCTTCATCGGCATTGGGGGCGAACTTGAGCGGGTTGTTTTCCACCGGGCGAATCATGGTCTGCTGCATGCGAAACTCGCCCTTGAGGCTGGTGCGCGCACGCAAGACATCGATCAGGCCCTCGACCATCAGCCGATAGCTGCGACCGATGGCTTCCATCTGCGCTGCAGCCTGGGCCGGGTCGAGGTTCAGTTGATCGAGACCGGCACCGCGCAGGAAGGCTTGCAGCAGGTCCTGGTTCGGTTCCTGGCTTGGCTTCGGGGGTTGCGCTGCAGGTGTCGCGACGGGCGCAGGGGCCGGCTCGACACGCGGCGCCGGCTCAGGAATCGGTTGTGGCTGTGGCGCTGGAACGGGCGGCGGCAGTGGCGCGGCGACATCGGCCAGCGGGTTCCAGTCATCGGGAATCATGCCGGCCGGCGCTACGGGCTTGTCCTGAACCACAGGCGTGGGCGGTCGAAAGTCATGCTGGCGCGCCGGCACATGGTCGGGCTGGGTTGCCGGCGCCACACTGCCAGGCGCCAGAAAATCGAACAGGTCGGGAAAGGTGTCCTGCGCAGAACCACCCTGCAAACGGGCCATGCCGGGCGTGGCGACAGGCGCGGTGTCCTGGCGATTCATCAGCGCCTCGAAACTGTGTGCGCCCTCCCCTGCGAGCACGCCCGTTTCGGGCAATTGCATGCTGAAATCGATACGCACGCGAATTTCATATTCGCCGATGCGGACAAGTTCACCGTCCTGTAATACTTCACTGTTACCGCGACGCAGACGAATGCCTGCCTCTACCAGCTCGACGCCATTAGTGCTGTTATCGGTCAAATAGTAACGGCCATCCTTATATTGGATGACGCAATGCCGTGAAGAAACTAACCGTTCTGGATCGGGAAGTACCCAGTCATTTTCCGGGCTGCGGCCAATTGCCATTACTCCCTGCTCAAGTGTCTTTTCAGCGCACTGTCCGGGGGTAATCTTGTGGTAACTGGTGATCGTCAAACACAGCGACATCGTGCCTCCCTGCTATATCGCGCATTATGAAACCCACGCCTCAAAGCCTTGTGGATCAAGGCCAGACAGGCGCCCGACGAAAAAGTTCAAAAACTGGCGACGCCTTCTAAAAGTCTGTACATCGACAACTTTGCGCGCATGATAATCATGCTGCCGCAAGCGATGTCAAAATAACATGCAAGCTGTTAGCTGCGTCACAACTCCCCGAAAGGGCGCCCATCCTAACCTTGACATTGCCCTTTAACTACTCCAAAAATGCACAACTTCTCGCACAGACTAGTGTCACATTGATATCTACCGTATTCATCACGACTGCGGCGTTTTCAAATAGTTCCGACATGACTTCGAGAAATTTCCCACCTACCGGTAGACATCATCTGAATCGATAAGGAGATCACGTTTGATGGATGTCGCATTGTTGCTCAGCGCTGTTTCAGCCAACTTCCCCTGCGGTGAAGACCTGGAATATGACGCCGACTTTCTGCAACTGGAACGTGACGCACAGGGCAAACCCGAGCGCGTGATGGGTGATGCCGTGCAGCCTGCCGAGCCGCCACCGTGGCGCCTCATCGAGCAGTCGGCCAGCGGCCTGCTGCAACGCAGCAAGGACCTGCGCATCACCCACTTTCTGGTGCAGAGCGCGCTGGCCCTGGACGGGATCACCGGGCTTGCCAACACCCTCGAACTGATCGACCAGTTGCTGCGCCAGTACTGGGCCGAGCTGTACCCGCTACTCGACGCCGATGACGACAACGACCCGACCCTGCGCATCAATGCGCTGGCGGGCCTGGCCTGCGACACCAACCTGCGGCTGCTGCGTGAAAGCCCGCTGGTGCGCTCTCGGGCCTTCGGCACCTTGAGCCTGCGCGCTGCCCTGCATGCCAGCGGCCTGCAACATGCCAGCGATGAGTCGCTGGGCCTGGACGCCTTCAGCGCCGCCCTGCGCGACAGCGACCCGCAAAGCCTGCAAGACACCCACAGCGCGCTGCGCCAGGCCCTGCAACGGGCCACAGACATCGAGGACTTCGTCAACGAACACGTCGGCTCCGCGCAAGGCATCGACTTGGCGCCACTGAAACAGCCGTTGCGCCAGGCGCTGCATGTGCTCAACGAGCATGGCCCGCAGACAGATGAGCCGGGCAGCGATGCGCCCGCAGCGCCTGAAGCACACGATGCAGCCCCGGCCCAGGCGCAAACCGTTGCCGCCCCTGCCGCGCCGCGCATCAGCGCCGAGATCAACAGCCGCGACGATGTGCTGCGCAGCCTGGACCGCTTGCTGGCCTATTACGCCCGCCACGAGCCGTCCAGCCCGCTGCCGATGCTGCTGAACCGCGCCAAAGGTCTGGTCAATGCAGATTTCGAGAGCATCGTGCGCAACCTGATTCCCGACGGCATGTCCCAGTTTGAAACCTTGCGCGGCCCGGAGCCTGACTGATCCGTTTTGTGGATCACGTTCGGGGTGCGTAACCCGTTACCGGCTTAGAAGCCAACAGCGTCGCACCAGCGACCAGGAGGAGCAACGTGGCGAAAACCAGTTCGCAGAAATTCATTGCGCGCAACCGTGCGCCTCGCGTGCAGATCGAGTACGACGTAGAGCTGTACGGCGCCGAGAAGAAGGTCCAGCTGCCGTTCGTGATGGGCGTCATGGCCGACCTGACCGGCAAGCCTGCCGAGCCCCTGGCGCCGGTGACCGAGCGCAAGTTTCTGGAAGTCGATGTCGACAACTTCGACTCGCGCCTCAAGGCGATGCAGCCACGGGTGGCCTTTCATGTACCCAACGAGCTGACCGGCGAAGGCAACCTGAGCCTGGACATCACCTTCGAGAGCATGGACGACTTCAGCCCTGCCGCCGTGGCGCGCAAGGTCGATTCGCTGAACCAGTTGCTCGAAGCGCGTACCCAGCTCGCCAACCTGCTGACCTACATGGACGGCAAGACCGGCGCCGAAGAAATCATTCTGAAAGCCATCAAGGACCCGGCGTTGCTGCAGGCCCTGGCCAGTGCGCCAAAGCCTCAGGACTCCGAGCCCTCCGCTTGATCAGGACCGATCATCATGACCGATTTGCTGCGTGACAATCAGGCCCAGGCGGGCACCGTAGAACAGACCAACGAGTTTGCCTCGTTGCTGTTGCAAGAATTCAAACCCAAGACCGAGCGCGCCCGCGAAGCGGTCGAGACGGCGGTGCGCACCCTGGCCGAACAGGCCCTGGCGCAGACCGATCTGGTGTCCAACGATGCGATCAAGTCGATCGAATCGATCATCGCCGCGATCGACGCCAAGCTCACCGCCCAGGTCAACCAGATCATTCATCACCCCGAGTTCCAGCAGGTCGAAAGCGCCTGGCGGGGCTTGCATTATCTGGTTAACAACACCGAAACCGACGAGCAACTGAAGATTCGCGTGCTGAACATCTCCAAGCCGGAGCTGCACAAGACCCTGAAGAAGTTCAAGGGCACGGCCTGGGACCAGAGCCCGCTGTTCAAGAAGATGTACGAAGAAGAGTACGGCCAGTTCGGCGGCGAGCCATATGGCTGCCTGATCGGCGACTACTACTTCGACCAGTCGCCACCGGATGTCGAGCTGCTGGGTGAGCTGTCGAAAGTCTGCGCGGCGATGCACGCACCGTTCATTTCTGCCGCCTCCCCAACGGTGATGGGCATGGGTTCGTGGCAGGAGCTGTCCAACCCGCGCGACCTGACCAAGATCTTCACCACCCCGGAATACGCCGGCTGGCGCTCGCTGCGTGAGTCCGAAGACGCACGCTATATCGGCCTGACCATGCCGCGCTTCCTGGCGCGCCTGCCGTACGGCGCCAAGACCGACCCGGTTGAAGCCTTCGCCTTCGAAGAGAACACCGACGGCGCCGACAGCGCCAAGTACACCTGGGCCAACGCGGCGTACGCGATGGGCGTGAACATCAACCGCTCGTTCAAGCACTACGGCTGGTGTTCGCGCATTCGCGGTGTGGAATCGGGTGGCGAGGTGGAAAACCTGCCGGCGCATACGTTCCCCACCGACGATGGTGGCGTGGACATGAAGTGCCCGACCGAAATCGCCATCTCCGACCGCCGTGAAGCGGAACTGGCCAAGAACGGCTTCATGCCGCTGCTGCACAAGAAGAACACCGACTTTGCAGCGTTCATCGGTGCCCAGTCGCTGCAAAAGCCTGCCGAATACGACGACCCGGACGCCACCGCCAACGCTAACCTGGCCGCACGCCTGCCGTACCTGTTCGCCACCTGCCGCTTTGCGCATTACCTCAAGTGCATCGTGCGCGACAAGATCGGCTCGTTCAAAGAGAAGGACGAAATGCAGCGCTGGCTGCAGAACTGGATTCTCAACTACGTCGACGGGGATCCTGCGCACTCCACCGAAACCACCAAGGCCCAGCACCCGCTGGCAGCGGCCGAAGTGGTGGTCGAGGACGTCGAAGGCAACCCGGGCTACTACACCTCGAAGTTCTTCCTGCGCCCGCATTACCAGCTCGAAGGACTGACCGTGTCGCTGCGCCTGGTTTCCAAACTGCCCTCGGCAAAAGGCGCCTGACGAGAGTCGACGCAATCGTCGTAGGAGCGACTTTAGCCGCGAATGGCCGGGATCGTGTCGCCCACTTCCCGACTAAAGCGGATCGCCGCCCGGTCGGTACACGTGCACTAATCAATACCGTGGCCCCACGCCACCTCAGGAGAAAACATGGCTGTCGATATCTTTATCAAGATCGGTGACATCAAGGGTGAGTCGGTAGACAAGACCCACAAGGACGAGATCGAAGTGTTGAACTGGAGCTGGGGCATGTCCCAGTCCGGCAACATGCACATGGGCACCGGTGGCGGTGCCGGCAAGGTCAATATCCAGGACCTGTCGCTGACCAAGTTCGTCGACAAGGCGACCCCCAACCTGATGATGCATTGCTCCAACGGCAAGCACATCGACAAGGTCACCCTGACCGTGCGCAAGGCCGGCGGCGACAATCAGGTCGAGTACCTGATCATCAACCTCGAAGAAGTGCTGGTCACCTCGCTGAGCACCGGCGGTTCGGGTAACGATGATCGCCTGGTCGAAAACGTCACCCTGAACTTCGCCCAGGTCACGGTCGATTACCAACCGCAGAAAGCCGACGGCAGCAAGGAAGGCGGCCCGATCAAGTACGGCTGGAACATCCGCTCCAATACCAAACGCTGAGTGTTGGCGCCCCCGGCCGCACAGGCCGGGGGTAATTGGCATCAGGATGCCTGCGCGGCAGGCGGTAAGGAGACACACAGATGGCCAAACCTTCGTTTATCAATTTGTGGAATGAATACCTCAAGATCTGGGCCGAGCACCCTGACGGAAAAGTCTGTGATGGTCCGTGGGCCAATCAATGTGCCCTGCGCATGAGCTACACGCTCAATGCCGACAAAACCATCAAGGTCAACAAATCTACCTACACCGAACCCAAATGCGCGCATGACCACGCTCGTGGCGCAGAGTCATTGGCCAACTGGCTGTGGAAACATCACCTCGGCCGTCCACTCATTCTCGGTGGTACTGCACAAGATCGCCTCAAACTGGCCGACAAGACCGGACTGATATTTTTCAAGGACTGCTTCCAGCAAGCAGGACAAGCGCTGGATGCGCGCACCGGTGACCATATCGATCTCTGGAAGCGTGGCCTCACAGCCGGCCGTTATGCCGATCCAAGGCACATGGCCAAGCAAATCTGGTTCTGGGAGTTGCAATGAACAAGCACCTGCGAACCTCTGTAGCGCTGGGCAGCATGTTGATAAGCCTGTGCGCCTGTGCCGAAACCTCGCAGCCTTCGGCCACACCGACCAGCTTCCCGGAGCAGGTCAATCTGGCCGGACAGACGTTCAAGCTGGAAAACGACCAGCAACAGTGCGTACTGCGCAAACCTGATCGGAGCGTGCTGCCACTGGACATGCCCTGGCCCTGTCATTTCAGTATCGGCAAAGCGGGACAGGCGCATGTCGAGACCTTTCAGAGTGTGCCCATCGTCATGGTGCTGCACGTGACGCCGACAGCCGATAACCCGCTGGAGTGCCGCTCGAAATACAAGGCCATACGCCTGATCAAGGGCCAGCTGGAGACATCGGTCGTTGCCGAGAGCGCGAGCTGTTTGCGCAGTGTCGGTGATCAGAAAGACTACACCGCCATGTTCGATTGGTAAGCCTGGCCATGACCAACATGACCCCGCGCGAGCGCTTGCAGCCTTCCCTGCTCGACCGCCTGACCGACGATGATCCGGGCAATCTGCAAGAGGGTACGGACAAGCGTGTGCTGTCGCTGAACCAGCTCAAAGCCTCTGTGCTGCGCGACCTGACCTGGCTGCTCAACACCACCTCCTTGCTGGACGCCGATGCCACGCTGCACACCCACGCGGGCACCTCGGTGGTCAATTACGGCTTGCCGGCGCTGGCCGGCAGCAGTGTGTCGGGGGTCGATATCGCGGTGCTCGAAAGCCTGATTCATCGGGCGATCATTACCTTCGAGCCGCGCTTGCTGGCGCACACCGTACGGGTTCGTGCGCATGTGGGGCATGAACAGATGAACCATAACGCGCTGAGTTTCGAGATTCAGGGCGACTTGTGGGCGCAGCCGGTGGCGTTGCCGCTGTTGCTGCGCACCGAGCTGGACCTGGAGTCGGGGCATGTGAAAGTGCTGCCGGCCGAACAACGGAGACGTGCATGAATCCGCGCCTGCTCGGGTTGTATAACCAGGAGTTGCAGCACATCCGCGAGAGTGCTCAGGAGTTCGCCCGCGAGTACCCGAAAATTGCCGGGCGCCTGACGCTGTCGGGGCTCGATTGCGCCGACCCGTATGTCGAGCGCCTGCTGGAAGGCTTCGCTTACCTGACCGCCCGCGTGCAGCTCAAGCTGGAAGCCGAATACCCGACCTTCACCCATAACCTGCTGGAGGTCGCCTACCCGCATTACCTGGCGCCCACGCCGTCGATGACCGTGGTACAGATGCAGGCCGACCCGGACGAAGGCTCACTGGCCGACGGTTTCCCGTTGCCGCGCGGCACCGTGCTGCGCGCAGCGTTAGGCCGCGACTCGCAGACTTCGTGCGAATACCGCAGCACCCAGGCCGTCACCCTGTGGCCGGTGCAGGTCAGCCAGGCCGAGTATTTCGGCAACCCGGCGGCCGTGCTCGGCCGGCTGGCAGCCAGTGAACCCAAGGCCAAGGCGGCGCTGCGCATCACTCTGCGCACCGGCGCCGAATTGCCGTTCAACAGCCTGGCGCTGAGCAATTTGCCGCTGTACCTGAATGGCGCGGACGAACTGCCGTACCGGCTTTACGAGCAATTACTGGCCAATACCTGCGCGATCTTTGCCCGCCAGCCGGGCAGCGACTGGGTCGAGCGCCTGCCGGTCGAGGCGCTGCGCCCGTGCGGTTTCGATGACCGTGAAGCGGCGCTGCCGGTGGTGCCGCAGGCGTTTCAGGGGTATCGCCTGCTGCAGGAATATTTCGCGCTGCCACAGCGTTTTCTGTTTGTTGATTTCAGCGGGCTTGAACGCGCTGTCAGCCGTTGCAACGGCCAGGAGCTGGAGCTGATCGTGCTGCTGGAGCGCTTCGACCAGAGCCTGGAAAATACGGTGGGCCGCGATCAATTCGTGCCCTACTGCACGCCGGCGATCAACCTGTTTCCCAAGCGCCTGGACCGCATTCATTTGTCTGACCGGGTGCATGAGCACCATGCGATTGCCGACCGTACCCGGCCGATGGATTTCGAGGTTCACTCGCTGACCGGCGTCACCGGTTTCGGCACCGGTCCCGACCAGCCGTTCTTGCCGTTTTACGCGGTGCGCGAGCCGTCGCGCTATGGCCGCGACAAGGCCTATTACAGCCTGCGCCGCGAGCCGCGCGTGTTGTCCAGCGAACAGCGGCGCAGCGGCACGCGCTCGACCTATGTAGGCAGCGAAACCTTTATCAGCCTGGTCGACAGCCAGCAGGCGCCGTATGGCCATGACCTGCGCCAACTGGGCCTGACCGCCTTGTGTACCAACCGCGACCTGCCGCTGTTCATGCGCCTGGGCGGCGGCAGTGATTTCACCCTGGCCGACAGCGCGCCGGTGCAAAGCATTCGTTGCCTGGCCGGCCCCAGCCGCCCGCGCGCCAGCCATGCCCACGACAACAAGGCGTGGCGGCTGATCAGCCAGCTGTCGCTCAATTACCTGTCACTCAGCGAACAAGGTCAGGGCGCCGCAGCCTTGCGTGAGCTGCTGCGTTTGTATGGCGACGATCAGGATGCCGCGCTGCAATTGCAGATCGAAGGCCTGCGCGAAGTCAGCAGCAAACCGTGTACGCGGCGGCTGCCGATGCCCGGTCCGATCGTCTTCGGGCGCGGCCTGGAAATCACCCTGGAGTTCGATGAAAACGCCTTTCGCGGCAGCGGCGTGTTTCTGCTCGGCGCGGTGTTCGAGCGCTTTCTGAGCCGCTACGTGTCGATCAACAGCTTTACCGAAACCGTCCTGCGCAGCACCGAACGCGGCGAGATCATGCGCTGGAAAGCTCAACCCGGCCGGCGCCCGACCCTGTGAGTACGCTGAATGACATGCACACGCAGCCCTGGGAGTACGACTTCTTCCAGGCCCTGCGACGGATCGAATGCGAGAACCCCGACCTGCCGCGTTTCGGCCATTCGCTGCGCCTGAGTGATGACCCGGTGCGTCTGGGCCAGCGTCAGGACAGCGCCTTTGCGCCCTCGACCCTGGCCAGCGTCACGCCCGGCGACGACGACACGGCGGCGCGGCTGGAGCAGTTGTTTTTCGGCCTTGGTGGACCCAACGGGCCGTTGCCGCTGCACCTGACCGAATACGTGCGCGAGCGCCAGCGCAACCATGCCGACAGCACCAGCAAGCGCTTTCTGGATGTGTTTCATCACCGCTTGCTGAGCCTGTTCTATCGCGCCTGGGCCGAAGCGCGGCCGACCGTCAGCCATGACCGCGCAGATGACGATTACTGGTCCGGGCGCCTCGCAGCCTTGTGTGGCCGTGGCCTGCCCGGCCAGCTGGAGCAGGGCGAACTGCCGGGCACCGCCAAATTGCATTACAGCGGTCACTTGGCGGCGCAGACCCGTTACCCGGATGGCCTGAAAGCGATTCTGGGCGAGTATTTCGGCCTGCCGGTGCACATCGAGGAATACGTCGGCCAGTGGCTGGAATTGCCCGAACGCAGCCGCGTGGGCGTCAGTGCCAACCGGCTGGGCGTCGACCTGTGCCTGGGCAGCCATGTCTGGGACCGCCAGCACAAATTCCGCATCCGCCTGGGGCCGCTGACGCTCGATGAATACATGGGCATGTTGCCCGACGGCCAGCCGTTTCGTGAGCTGGTGGCCTGGGTCGCCGAGTACCTGGGGCACGAGCTGGACTGGGATTTGAACCTGGTGCTGGAACAGCCACAGGTGCCGCGCCTGCAACTCAACGGCCGCCAGCGCCTGGGGTTCAACACCTGGCTGGGCGAGCGGGACACCGATGCCGACGAACTGGTTCTGGCCCGGCATTATGCCGAGCACGCTGGTTCGACACACACTTCAAGGAGCCAGTTAAATGAGTGAAATCAGTCGTGCCGCGTTGTTCGGCAAACTCAACAGCGTGGCCTATAAAGCCATCGAAGCGGCCACGGTGTTCTGCAAGCTGCGCGGCAATCCGTATGTCGAACTGGCGCACTGGCTGCACCAGTTGCTGCAATTGCAGGACTCGGACCTGCACCGCATCATCCGCCAGTTCAACGTCGAGCCTGCACGCCTGGCCGGCGACCTGACCGAGGCGCTGGACCGCCTGCCGCGTGGCTCGACGTCGATCACCGACCTGTCGTCGCACGTCGAAGAAGCGGTCGAGCGCGGCTGGGTCTACGGCAGCCTGATGTTCGGCGAAAACCAGGTGCGCACCGGTTATTTGCTGATCGGCATTCTCAAGACCCCGAGCCTGCGCAACGCCTTGCTTGGCCTGTCGGCAGAGTTCGGCAAACTCAAGATCGAAAGCCTGACCGAGCGCTTCGACGAGTACGTCGGTGATTCGCCGGAAAACGCCCTGCACGCCACCGATGGCTTCAGCGCAGCGGCACCCGGTGAAGCCAGCGGTGCCATCGCGCCGAGTGCGCTGGGCAAGCAGGAAGCGCTGAACAAATTCACCATCGACCTGACCGCCCAGGCGCGCAACGGCGAACTCGACCCGATCGTCGGCCGCGACGAAGAGATCCGCCAACTGGTGGATATCCTCATGCGGCGTCGGCAGAACAACCCGATCCTCACCGGTGAAGCCGGGGTCGGCAAGACCGCGGTGGTCGAAGGGTTTGCCCTGCGCATCGTCGCCGGCGATGTGCCGCCGGCGCTCAAGGACGTCGAACTGCGCAGCCTCGATGTCGGCCTGTTGCAGGCCGGCGCAAGCATGAAGGGCGAGTTCGAACAGCGCCTGCGCCAGGTCATCGAAGACGTTCAGGCCTCACCCAAGCCGATCATTCTGTTTATCGACGAAGCCCACACCCTGGTCGGTGCCGGCGGCGCAGCAGGCACCGGCGACGCGGCCAACCTGCTCAAGCCGGCACTGGCACGTGGCAGCCTGCGCACCGTTGCGGCCACCACCTGGGCCGAGTACAAGAAGCACATCGAGAAAGACCCGGCCCTGACCCGGCGCTTTCAGGTGGTGCAGGTCGACGAGCCGTCCGAAGACAAGGCGCTGCTGATGATGCGCGGCGTGGCCTCGACCATGGAGCAGCACCATCAGGTGCAGATTCTCGACGAGGCGCTGGAAGCCTCGGTAAAGCTGTCGCACCGCTATATTCCGGCGCGGCAGTTGCCGGACAAATCGGTGAGTTTGCTCGACACCGCCTGCGCGCGGGTCGCCATCAGCCTGCATGCGGTGCCGGCCGAAGTCGACGACAGCCGCCGGCGCATCGAAGCGCTGCAAACCGAGTTGCAGATCATCGCCCGCGAACACACCATCGGCGTGCACACCGGCACCCGCCAGGGCAGTGCCCAGGCGCTGCTGGACGCCGAGCAGGAACGCCTGACCGGGCTGGAAGTACGCTGGGCCGATGAAAAAGCGCTGGTCGACGAACTGCTGAAACTGCGGGCGCAACTGCGTGAAAGCGTCGGCGTGGTGGACAGCGAAGTGAATGACGAGAGTGCTCACGAACTGCGCATTCGCCTGGTCGAGTTGCAGCAGCAACTGAGCGAGCTGCAAGGCGAAACGCCGTTGATTCTGCCGACCGTGGATTACCAGGCGGTGGCCTCGGTGGTCGCCGACTGGACCGGGATTCCGGTCGGACGCATGGCGCGTAACGAGCTGGAAACCGTGCTCAACCTCGATCAGCATCTGGGCAAACGCATCATCGGCCAGGACCACGCGCTGAAGATGATTGCCAAACGCATCCAGACCTCACGCGCCGGCCTCGATAACCCGAGCAAACCGATCGGCGTGTTCATGCTCGCCGGCACCTCGGGCGTCGGCAAGACCGAAACGGCACTGGCGCTGGCCGAGGCCATGTATGGCGGCGAGCAGAACGTCATCACCATCAACATGAGCGAGTTCCAGGAAGCGCACACGGTGTCGACCCTCAAGGGCGCGCCGCCGGGGTATGTCGGCTACGGCGAAGGCGGCGTGCTGACCGAAGCGGTGCGGCGTAAACCGTACAGCGTGGTGCTGCTCGACGAAGTCGAAAAAGCTCACCCGGATGTGCATGAGATGTTCTTCCAGGTGTTCGACAAGGGCGTGATGGAAGACGGCGAAGGCCGGGTAATCGACTTCAAGAACACCCTGATTCTGCTGACCACCAACGCCGGCACCGACCTGATCGCGCACCTGTGCCGGGACGCGCACAACGTGCCGGACCCGGACGAGATCGCCAAGGCCCTGCGCCAGCCGCTGCTGGAAATTTTCCCGCCGGCGCTGCTTGGCCGCCTGGTGACCATTCCGTATTACCCGCTCAGCGACTCCATGCTCAAGGCCATTACCGAGCTGCAACTGGGCCGGATCAAGAAGCGGGTCGAGAGCACCCACAAAGTGCCGTTCGAATACGACGCCGACGTGATCGATCTGATCGTGTCGCGCTGCACCGAAACCGAAAGCGGTGGTCGGATGATCGATGCGATTCTGACCAACACCTTGTTGCCGGACATGAGCCGCGAATTCCTCACCCGTATGCTGGAAGGCAAACCGTTGGCCGGTGTGAAGATCAGCCAGCGCGACGGGCAGTTCCAGTATGAATTCGGTGATGCGGTATCCACCTGACGAGACACGGATATGAATTTCCAGCAACTCACTCGCATGGCACAAATCACCAGCCCGCTTGGGCCGGATGTGTTGTTGCTCAAGGATATGGGCGGCGGCGATGAGCTGGGCCGGCTGTTCAACTATGAACTGCAACTGACCGCCACCGACGGCGCGCTGGACCTGAACCAGTTGCTGGGCAAGCCCATGTGCCTGTCGCTGCAACTGACCGGTGGCGGGCAGCGGCATTTTCACGGCATCGTCGCGCGCTGCAGCCAGAACGTCGACCGTGGCCAGTTCGCCAGTTATCAGGTGACCTTGCGGCCCTGGTTGTGGCTGCTCAGCCGTACTTCGGACTGCCGGATCTTTCAGCATCAGACCGTGCCGCAGATCATCAAGCAAGTGTTTCGCGACCTGGGCTTTTCCGATTTCGAAGACGCGCTGAGCCGCCCTTATCGAGAGTGGGAATACTGCGTGCAGTACCGTGAAAGCAGCCTGGATTTTGTCAGCCGGCTGATGGAACACGAAGGCATCTACTATTTTTTCCGCCACGAGAAAGACCGCCATGTGCTGGTGCTGGCCGATGCCTATGGCGCGCACCAACCGGCGCCGGGCTATGAGTCGGTGCCGTATTACCCGCCCGATGGCCAGCACCGCGAGCGCGACCATTTCAACGACTGGCGCCTGGCGCAGGAAGTGCAGCCAGGCTCGCTTGAGCTGAACGACTACGACTTCCAGCGCCCGAGTGCGCGCATGGAAGTGCGCTCCAGCATGCCGCGCCCGCACACCGCCGGCGATTATCCGCTGTACGACTACCCCGGTGCCTACGAGCAGAATCAGGACGGCGAGCATTACGCCCGCACGCGCCTTGAAGCCCTGCAAAGCCTGCATGAGCGGGTCGAGCTGAGCGGCAACGCACGCGGGCTGTGCGCCGGCAATCTGTTCAGCCTGACCGGCTTTGGTCGTCAGGATCAGAACCGCGAATACCTGATCGTCGCCGCACGCTATTACGTCGCCCAGGAAAGCCTGGAAACCGGGGGCGGCGGCGGTGTGCAGTTCGAGGTCGGGCTGACCTGCATCGACGCCCAGCAAAGCTTCAAGCCGCTGGCCAGCACCACCAAGCCGCTGGTTCAGGGCCCGCAAACCGCGCGCGTGGTGGGGCCGGCCGGCGAGGAAATCTGGACCGATCAATATGGCCGGGTAAAGGTGCATTTCTATTGGGACCGGCATGACCAGTCCAACGAAAACAGCTCGTGCTGGATTCGCGTGTCGCAGTCGTGGGCCGGCAAGAACTGGGGTTCGATGCAGGTGCCGCGCATCGGTCAGGAAGTGATCGTCAGCTTTCTTGAAGGTGACCCGGACCGGCCGATCATTACGGGACGTGTGTACAACGCCGAACAGACCGTGCCTTACGACCTGCCGGCCAATGCGACGCAAAGCGGCATGAAAAGCCGCTCGAGCAAGGGCGGCACGCCGGCCAACTTCAATGAAATCCGCATGGAGGACAAGAAGGGTCAAGAGCAGTTGTACATCCATGCCGAGCGTAACCAGGACATTGTCGTCGAGAACGACGAAAGCCATTCGGTCGGGCAGAACCGCACCAAGGTCATCGGCGTCACCGAAACCGTGACCATTGGCATGGACCGGGTGCGCGCGGTCAACCACGACGACCTGCTGCTGGTGGGCAATACCAAGACCGATGCCATCAGCCGCAGCTACCTGATCGAGGTGGGCGAAAACCTGCGCCTGGTGTGCGGCAAGAGCGTGCTGGAGCTCAACGCCAGCGGGCAGATCAACCTGACCGGGGTGAATATCAATGTCTACGCCAGCGGTACGGCGATGATCAACACCGGCGAAATCCTGCATTTGAACAACGGCAGTGGCGCAGGCACCGAACCCAAGGGCCAGGGCGTGAAAGGCGAGATCGATGCGGCGGTGCAGCAGATATTTCCCAAAGCGTAGGGCAAACAATAACGCACGCCTCGTAGGAGCGGCCGGGCGGCGATCCGCTTTAGCCGCGAACCGCAGCGCCCCTGTTCCCGACTAAAGTCGGTCCTACGAAAATCAAATGCCACCCTGTGCGCGCCATCCACACGGAATCGTTTTATGACTTACCGCCTCAATGAGTTCAGTTTTGCCCTGCCCGATCCCCAGGTGCAGGACGCCAGTATCAATATCCTCAAGTTCGCTGAGCTGGGCACTTCGCTGATTGTCAGCCGCAGTGTGCTGGGTGATGCGGAAACCTTGCACAGCAACTTCAGCGCGCAACTGGAACGCTTGGGCCAGCAGGTGCAGGACTTGCGCCACGAGCCGTTGCAAACGCTGCACGTCGGGGTCAATCAGGAGGTCGAGGCCATCGAGCTGCGTAGCCAGTTCAGCAAGGGCAACGAGAAAATCTGGCAGTTCCAGCTGGCGCTGGTGCTGCCCGGCACGCGGCGCATGCTCGCGCTCAGTTACGTCAAGGCGCAGCCGCTGGGTGCCGCCGAAGCGGCGCATTGGGCGAGCATCAAACAGTCGCTGAATTTCGACGCCAGCGTCTGAGCACCCTGAATGTCTGACGCGATCTGGGCCGCCCGGCTGGGCGACGGTCTTGAACACACCTCGATGATGGCCGACATCGTTGGCGGGGTGCTGGAGGTCGCCGCCAGCGTGGCGATTGGCGCTCTGGCCACCGCAGCCGTCGTCGCCGCCACCGGGATTACCGTCGCCACCGGCGGCCTCGGCGCGTGCCTGCTCGGCGCGGTGGTCGGGCTGGTGGTCGGTGTGGTGATGGCCAAGACCGGCGCCGACACGGGTCTTTCGCGATTATGCGAGGGCATCGGCAATGGCCTGTTTCCGCCGACGATTCAGGCGACCATCACCACCGGCTCGCTGAACACCAAGACCAATAACCGGCTGGCCGCACGCGCCGCCGGCTGGGTGCCGCCCGGTGTACAGGTCAGCGAACAGGAAGGCGAAGAAGAAGAGGCCAGTTACTTCGACATGGCCAAAAGCTTTTTCTCGCAGATGTGGCGGCCCACCGTCGCCATGCCCGCCCCCGGCGCGCAACCGCTGCCCGAAGACCTGGTGCTGTGTACCAAGCACCCGCCGATGCCACCGCAGTACCTGGCCGAAGGCTCGGACAAGGTCACGATCAATAGCCAGCCGGCGGTGCGCAGCGGTGACCGCAGTACCTGCGAGGCCGTGGTGGTCTCGGCGGGGCCTATTTCATCGAACGTGCGCATCGGCGGCGGCACGCTGACCGTGCGCGAGATTCGCAGCGGCAAGACGCCCGGCATCGGCCTGGCGGTCACCGTGCTGCTGATGCTCAAGGGCAGCAAGGGCAAGTTCTTGAGCAACCTGCCGTGCATGCTGCTCGGCGGGGTCAATGCCTTTGTCGTAGGCCAGGCCACCAATGCCCTGACTCACGCCATCGTCGGCTCGCCCAACCCGGTGCATGCGCCGACTGGCGCCAAGGTGCTGGGCGAGGCCATGGAGCTGGATTTCGTGCTGCCGGCGTTGCTGCCCATTGACTGGCAGCGCGTCTACAACAGCCGCGACGAGCGCTGCGACGGCTTGTTCGGCGCCGGCTGGAGCGTGGCCTATGAGGTCAGCGTCACGATTGCCGCGCATGCCGACGGCGGCGAATCGCTGCTGTATATCGATGAGCAAGGCCGGCGCATCGACATGGGCAACATCCCCTTGGGCGGCGCGGTGTTCAGCGCCGGCGAAGGCCTGAGCGTTCGACGCCACACTAACGGCCAGTTGCTGATCGAGAGCGACGACGGCCTGTACCGCTTGTTCGAACCCAGCCCGCTCGATGCCCGGCATTTGCGCCTGACCCAGCAAGGCGACCGCAACGAAAACCGCATTCATCTGGACTACGACGAACGTGGCCGCTTGCAGCGCCTGCGCGACGACGACAGCCTGGTGCAGGTCGAGCTGGTCTACAGCGAGCAATGGCCGCAGCGGGTCAGCCGCATCGAGCGGATTTACCCCGACCAGCAGCGCGAAGTACTCAACCACTACGCGTTTGATGAGCGCGGCGATTTGAGCGAGGTGCGCGATGGCGAAAACCTCGTGCGCCGGCGTTTTGCCTACGACGCTGGGCGGCGCATGGTCGAGCATCAGTTGCCGACCGGGCTGCGCTGCTTCTACGACTGGGCGCACATCGATGGGCGTGAGTGGCGAGTGGTACGGCACTGGACCGACGACGGCGACGAATACGCCTTCGACTACGACCTGGACGCCGGGCGCACCACGGTGCGCGACGGCCTGGGCCGCAGCAGCCAGCGCCTGTGGAACCCACAGCATCAGGTCACCGAATACAGCGATAACCTCGGCCAGACCTGGCGTTTCGACTGGGACGACGAGCGCCAGCTGACCGGCGCAACCGACCCGCAAGGCGGCCAGTACGGTTTTGATTACGACGAGGCTGGCAACCTGACCGCCAGCCTCGACCCGCTGGGCCGGCGCACCACCACGGTGTGGCTGGAGCATTGGTCGCTGCCGCTGAGCGAGACCGATGCGGCCGGCAATACCTGGCAGTTTCGCTATGACCCGCGCGGCAACTGCATCCGTGAAACCGACCCGCTCGGCCACAGCACCCGCTACCGCTACGACGCACACGGCCAGACCGTGGAAATCACCGATGCCGCAGGCAAGCGCCAGCAGTTGCGCTGGAACCGCTACGGCCAGTTGATCCAGCGCACGGACTGTTCCGGCTACCCCACCGATTACGCCTACGACCGGCGCGGCAACCTGACCTGCATCACCGACGCGCAGGGCGAGCGTTTGCTGTATCAGCACGATACCCAAGGCCGGCTGCTGTCCAGCGAACTGCCGGACGGGCGTACCGAGCACTATCAACGCGACAGCCTCGGCCAGTTGATCGGCCACACCGATGCGGCCGGGCACACCACCCGCTACCGCTACGACCGCCGCGGCCAGGTGCGCCAGCGCATCGATGCGCAAGGTCGGCAGGTGCAGTTCGACTACGACAGCTATGCGCGACTGCTGGCGCTGAGCAATGAAAACGGCGAGCGCTATCGCTTTGCCTGGGACGCCGCCGACCGGCTGATCGAACAGCAGGACCTGGATGGCGCCAGCCGTCGCTATACGTATGACGCCGGCGATAACCTGGCCCGCGTCGAGCATCATCCGGCACCGCTGGCCACGGCTGTGGCGGTATTGGTCGAGGCGCCGCCCGCGCCCCTCGTGCATGAGCTGCACCACGATGCCGTCGGCCGCCTGCAAAGCAAAGTCACCGCTGACGGGCGCACCGACTACCAGTACGACGCGCTGGATAACCTGACGGCGGTGAGCTTCACCGACAGCCATGGCGAACAGCAGCTCGACTTTGCCTATGACGCACTCGGCCAGTTGCAGGAAGAACGCAGCGCGGCCGGGCGCCTGGAGCATCGGCATGACGAACAGGGCAATCTGATTCAAACCTGTCTGCCTGACGGGCGCTGGCTCAACCGGCTGTATTACGGCAGCGGCCATCTGCACCAGCTCAACCTCGACGGCCGGGTGATCAGCGACTTCGAGCGCGACCGTCTGCACCGCGAGGTGCTGCGCACGCAAGGGCAGATCAGTACCCGCAGCCAGTACGACCGCAGTGGCCGGCTGCGCACCCGTTTGCACCGCCCGACCGGGCAACCAGCGCAACTGCCGGGGCTGGGCGAAACCGAGTATCAGTTCGATCAGATCGACAACCTGGTCGGCAAGACCCGGCGTGATCGCCAGCCGCCAGGTGATGGCCGGCAGTTGCTGGGCTACGACAGCACCGGGCGCATCATCGCCAGCCAGGACAGCCTGACCGGCCAGAGTGAAACCTTCGCCTACGACGCTGCCGCCAACCTGCTCGACAGCCCGCACACCGGCGGCCTGGTGCGGCATAACAAGCTGCTGACGTATCAGGACAAGCGCTATCGTTACGACGGCTTCGGCCGGATGATCGAGAAGCGCAGCACCCGTCATGGCGTGCAACGTTTTGCCTACGATGCCGAAAGTCGCCTGATCGAGGTGCGCAACGCCAACGGCCAGCGCATCCGTATGCGCTACGACCCGCTGGGCCGGCGCATCGCCAAGACCGAGCTGCACGAAAGCGGTCGGGTGCTGGGCGAAACCCGGTTTGTCTGGGACGGCATGCGCCTGTTGCAGGAGCACAAGAACAGCGTTACCAGCCTGTACCTCTACAACCAGGGCAGTTTCGAGCCGCTGGCGCGGGTCGATGGGACCGGCGCCCAACAGAAGGTTCGCTACTACCACAACGACCTCAATGGCCAGCCCGAGCAGCTCACCGACAGCGACGGCCAGCCGGTGTGGCAGGCGCAGTATCAGGTGTGGGGCAACACGGTGCGCGAAACCCGCGCCGCCCATTACGTCGAAGAACAGAACCTGCGTTTTCAGGGCCAGTACCTAGACCGCGAAACCGGCCTGCACTACAACACCCTGCGCTTCTATGACCCGGACATCGGCCGCTTTACCACGCCTGACCCGATCGGCCTGGCCGGTGGCCTGAACCTGTATGCCTATGCGCCCAACCCGCTGGTGTGGGCCGACCCGCTGGGCCTGAGCAAGTGCGGCACCGGCAGCCGCAAACGCCCGCCGGGCCCGACCCATGACAAACGCACCACCGACAGCTTCACCGGCGGCGTGTACAAGAACCGTCAGTTGACCCGTAACGAACGCTTCTACAAGTACCATGGCGTGGATAACCGCACCGGGCGCAAGGTGTCGTGGCTGACCAAACAGAAATACAGCTCTGAAGATGTACTGCGCAAAGACCTGGCGATCCACCGTGACTGGGGGGTGGAAATCACCAAGGTGTCCGAATTCAATGTGCCCAAAGGCACTTGGGTCAGCGAGGGGCCTGCCGCCGCACAAGGCGCAGGCTACCCCGGTGGCGGCTATCAAGGTGTCATCACCAACCTGCCCCGATCATGGGTCGTCAAAACCACAGGAGTCCCCTGGTAATGCCGTTGAACGAACTGCTGACCGCGCTGGATAACCTCATCCAGGCACTCAACAAGGCCGGTAAGCCTTCGGCCGAATTCTTTGCCGAACGCGCCGCCGAACTGCGCCAGGCCAACCTCAGCGCCGCCGAGCATCAGGAAAGCCTCAAGCGCTTGTCGACCTGCATGGCGCTGGCCCAGTACGGCGATTTTTCGCTGGAACAGGAAGCGCTGCTGGGCAAGGTCGTCGACCTCGCCGGCGCGTGCCTGGCCACCCTGCCCTCGGCCTGATGAACGCGCGTGTCTGACGCGATCTGGGCCGCCCGGCTGGGCGACGGCCTCGAACACACCTCGATGATGGCCGACATCGTCGGCGGGGTGCTGGAGGTCGCCGCCACGGTCGCGATTGGCGCACTGGCCACCGCAGCGGTAGTCGCTGCCACCGGCATTACCGTCGCCACCGGCGGTATCGGCGCATGCCTGCTGGGTGCCGTGGTCGGGCTGGTGGTCGGCGTGGTGATGGCCAAGACCGGTGCCGACACGGGGCTTTCGCGATTATGCGAGGGCATCGGCAATGGCCTGTTTCCGCCGACGATTCAGGCGACCATCAGCACCGGCTCGCTGAACACCAGGACCAATAACCTGCTGGCCGCACGCGCTGCCGGCTGGGTGCCGCCGGGCGTCGAGCTGGTCGAGCAGGACGGCGAGGCGCCCGAGGCCAGCTATCTCGACATGGCCAGCAACTTTTTCTCGCAGATGTGGCGGCCTACCGTAGCCACGCCCGCCCCCGGCGCACAGCCGCTGCCCGAAGACCTGGTGCTGTGCAGCAAGCACCCGCCAATGCCGCCGCAGTTTCTGGCCGAAGGCTCGGCCAAGGTCACCATCAATGGCCAGCCGGCGGTGCGCAGCGGCGATCGCAGCACCTGCGAGGCGGTGGTGGTGTCGGCAGGGCCCATTTCGTCGAACGTGCGCATCGGCGGCGAGAAGCTGACCGTGCGCGAGATCCGCAGCGGCAAGACGCCCGGCGTCGGCCTGGCGGTCAGCGTGCTGATGATGCTCAAGGGCAGCAAGGGTAAGTTTCTCAGCAACCTGCCGTGCATGGCGCTGGGCATGGTCAACGGCTTTGTGGTCGGCGAAGCGACCGGCGCCATGACCCGCGCCATGAGCGGTTCGCCCAATCCGGTGCATGCCGCCACTGGCGCCAAGGTGCTCAGCGGTGGCGACGAGCTGGACTTTGTGCTGCCCGGCATCCTGCCCATCGAGTGGCAGCGTGTTTACAACAGCCGCGATGAGCGTCAGAACACGCTGTTCGGCCTGGGCTGGAGCGTGGCGTTCGAGGTGTGTGTCGCCATCGAGCCGCACCCCGAAGGCGGCGAGCGGCTGGTCTACACCGACGAACAGGGCCGGCGCATCGACATGGGCAGCATCCCGTTGGGCGGCGCGGTGTTCAGTGTCGGTGAAGGCTTGAGCGTGCGCCGGCATGCGCGCGGCCAACTGCTGATCGAAAGCGAGGACGGGCTGTATCGGCTGTTCGAACCCTCGCCGCTCGACGCCTCGTTGTTGCGCCTGAGCGTGCTGGGCGACCGTAACGACAACCGCATTCATCTGGACTACGACGAACAGGGCCGCCTGAGCGGCCTGCGCGATGGCCTGGATAATGTGCGGCTGGCACTGGTGCATTCATTGCAGTGGCCACAGCGCCTTGAACGTATCGAGCGATTGCACGCCGATGAGTCGCGCACGCTGCTGGCGCGTTATGACTACGACGCGCAAGGCCAGTTGAGCGAGGTGTGCGATGCCTTGGGTCAGGTGCAGCGACGCTTCGCCTACGACAGCGGGCGGCGCATGGTCGAGCATCAGTTACCGACCGGGTTGCGCTGTTTTTATGACTGGGCGCTGATCGACACGCGTGAATGGCGGGTGGTGCGGCACTGGACCGATGAGGGCGATGAGTACCTGTTCGATTACGACCTGGACGCCGGCCTGACACGCATCACCGATGGCTTGCAGCGGGTCAGCGAGCGGCGCTGGAACGCGCGCCGGCAGATCACCGCGTACACCGATAACCTCGGCCAGACCTGGCAGTTCGAGTGGAATGACGAAGACCAGTGGCTGGGGGCAACCGACCCGCTGGGCGGCCAGTGGCAGTTCAGTTACGACGACGCCGGCAACCTCAGCGAAACCCGCGACCCGCTCGGCCAGACCGAGTCGACGCGCTGGCTGGAGCATTGGTCGCTGCCGCTGAGCGAGACCGACAAGGCCGGTGGGCTCTGGCAGTACCGCTACGATCAACGCGGCAACTGCACCCGTGAAATCGACCCGCTCGGCCATGAAACCCGCTATCGCCATGACGCGCAGGGCCAGGTGATCGAGATCATCGACGCCAGCGGTAGAAGCCGGCATCAACGCTGGAGCGCAATCGGGCAGTTGCTGCAGCACACAGACTGTTCAGGCTACGCGACCGATTATGCCTATGACCGCCACGGTCATCTGTGCAGCGTCACCGATGCACTCGGCGAACGAACGCTGCATGAGCACGATGTGCTCGGGCGCCTGCTGCGCATCGAGCAGCCGGATGGGCGCGTGGAACACTTTCAGCGCGAGCGCAGCGGCCTGCTCACCGGCTATGTCGACCCGGCCGGGCACGCCACGCGCTACGGCTGGAACCGCCGTGGCCAGGTGCGCCAGCGCATCGACGCATTGGGACATCAGGTGCAGTTCGACTATGACCGTTATGGCCGCCTGCAAACCCTGAGCAATGAAAATGGCGAGCCGTACCGCTTTGCCTGGGATGCCGGTGACCGGCTGATCGAGCAGCAGGCGCTGGACCGCAGCGTGCAGTGTTTTGCCTACGATGCGGCGGATCGGCTGATCGAACACCGGCATATCCCGGCGCCGCAGGCTGACGGTGCGCAACCGTTGGTACAGCGCCTGGAGCGCGATGCCTTGGGGCGACTGATTGCCAGAACCACGGCTGACGGCCTGACGGCCTACCGCTACACCGCGCAGGATTTGCCGGCGAGCATTATGTTTACCGGTCACGGCGGGCAGCAGCAGAATCTTGAGTTCCGCTACGACGCCCTCGGTCAATTGCGGGAAGAGCGCAGCGCTGCCGGCAGCCTGCGCCATGAGTACGATGAACTGGGCAATCTGATCCGCACACAAACACCGGACGGCCGCTGGCTCAACCGGCTGTATTACGGCAGCGGGCATTTACACCAGATCAATCTCGATGGTCGGGTGATCAGTGACTTCGAACGCGACCGCCTGCACCGCGAAGTGCTCAGGACCCAGGGACAGATCAGCACTGCCAGCCAGTACGACCGCAGCGGCCGGTTACGGGCACGCTTGCGGCGCCCGACCCAAGGGACTGTTCGAGGGGCTACACAACTGCCCGCGCAGCGCGAAAGCCAGTACGACTTCGACCCGGCCGATAACCTGATCGGCCGCCTGCAACGCGACCGGCATGCGCAGCAGGATCAGCGCCAGCACCTGCATTACGACGCCAGTGGACGCATTGCTGCCAGCCAGCAAAGCCCAGGCAGCCAGAGCGAAACCTTTGCCTGGGATGCGGCCGCCAACCTGCTCGACCGGCCGCTCTCGGGCGCAGGTTTTGTGCGACACAACCAGTTGCTGACCTGGCAGGACAAACGCTACCGCTACGACGCTTTCGGCCGCACCGTGGAAAAACGCAGCGCTCGCCATGGCCTGCAACGTTTTGCCTATGACGCCGAACACCAACTGGTCGAAGTGCAGAATGACAACGGCAGCGTGGTGCGCATGCAGTACGACCCGCTGGGCCGGCGCATCGCCAAGACCGAACACGACCGCCACGGTCATCTACTGGGCGAGACCCGGTTTATCTGGGACGGCATGCGCCTGCTGCAAGAGCGGAAAAACAGCCTGAGCAGCCTGTATGTCTACGTCGAGGACAGCCATGAACCGCTGGCGCGTGTGGATGGCGCCGGTGATCAACAGCACATTCGCTACTACCACAACGACCCTAATGGCCTGCCCGGACAACTGACCGACAGCGCCGGCAAAACCGTATGGCAGGCGCAGTACCAGGTGTGGGGCAACACGCTGCGCGAAACTCGCGAGGTCTGGTATGTCGAGGAGCAGAACCTCAGGTTTCAGGGCCAGTACCTGGACCGCGAGACCGGGCTGCACTACAACACTTTCCGGTTTTATGACCCGGACATCGGACGCTTTACCACGCCGGATCCGATTGGCCTGGCCGGTGGCCTGAATCTGTACCTGTACGCGCCGAACCCGTTTGGCTGGGCAGACCCGTGGGGCTGGTGTCCGAAGAGCTTTCGCAAACTCAAGAGTTCGACGAAGGGCGAATGGGGCAAGCATCGGGGGCGAAACTACCTGGAGTCCAAAGGCTACAAGGTGGTGGGCGAAGAAATCACCATGCGCGTAGGGCCCAAAAACTCGCGCATTCGCGCCGACCTGGTTGGCTACAATCCGGCAACACAGAAATTCATGGTGCTGGAAACCAAGGCCGGGCCGTTCGCGCGGCTGACCAAGAACCAGAAAGCGTCGGGCGTGTTCTCGGCGAAGCACTCCACGCTGTCGCAAGGGGCCGAGCTGAGTGGGCCTCGGGCGGACGCCATGATGAAAGAACTAGGCCTGTCATCGAACAAAATTACCAGCGACTTCAGCATGCAGCATTACAGAGTCCCGGGCGGCCTATTTTAGGAAGGTGTAAACACATGACAACCAAAGCTGAATTCAAGAAGACCCTTCAGGGCCAGATCAATACGGCGTTGCAAGCGCTGGGGTATGGCTACAATAAAAGTCGCGCCTCTTTTGCGAAGGCGGTGGGGCCGTGCGAGATACGGATTGCTTATACCGTGTCAACGGCCGGTTACCCGAAGAACATCGTCGCCGTCGACGTGCGGGTGTTCATCGATATACCACGGGTCAATGAAATCGGCGCGAGTTTGTTTTCACCCCCTGACGTCAACCCGGCAACGCTGTGGGGCACCCTCAGAATCTTTACGCCGGCCAACAGCACGCGGGACACCAATTATTATTTCGACATTCATAAAGACGATGACACGTCACTCGGTACGCTTATCAAGGATTTGAAAATCTTCGATAACTTTGCAGGCTCGCTGACCGACCTTCATGCCTTGTCCAACGAGCGATTGGCCAAAGCGCCGCTGATTCGCAAGAACTTTGGCCAGGGCTTGAGCTGGGACTATAAGTACGGTATTCCGCAATACATTGCGATTGTGCATGCCTTGAACAAAGAGTTTGAAGATGCACGGGCGTGCGCCGAGCATGCCAATCATTTGAATGCCGATGAGAAGCAGGCGCTGTTGGCGTTTATCGCAGACCAGGCCGATTGAAATGCAGTGAACGTATCCACTTTATTACCGAGGATAAACATTTAACTACTCAGTAAACCTTAACGTAAATTAAATGAAAAATTGACACTTGGTTTTTAAAGGACCTGTACGCTTGCGTGCTCCTGCTTATGGACAACCTACAGGTCTGGTTACATGAATCGCTTCCTATGGAAACTTATTCCAAAGCGTCAGCGCGAGCTGCTGCTCGATCGTCTGCCGGTCATTGACCGGCAGGTCGTCAACAAGACACTGTCCGGCACGTCACGCTTTCCGGAAGTGTTCGATCACCTTGAGTGTTTGTTTATCCATGTGCCCAAATGCGCCGGCAGCAGTGTGGCCAAGGCGTTGTTTGGCGATAACCCGGCCGGGCACATGCCACTGTATTGGTACGAAAAGCAGTTTCAGGAGCGCTACCAGCATTACTTCAAGTTCGGTTTTGTACGCGACCCGTTACAAAGGGCCTTGTCGGCGTACAACTACTTGCTCAAGTCGCGGCCTGGCCGGGATCAGGCGGCTTTTGATCTGGTCAGCAAATATGCCAGCTTCGATGCCTTCGTCGACCATTGGCTGTGTGCGGAAAACATCACTCGGCAGATTCATTTTGCGCCGCAGCATTACTTTTTGCAGAACACCCTGGGCAGTATCGATGTGGACTTTATCGGCCGTCATGAAAACCTTGAGGCGGACTTTCGGGCGCTGTGTACCCACCTGCATCTGAAGGCCGACCTGCAGCACGTCAACCGTTCTGGCGCGCACATGGCCTGTTCTGCCGCCTCACGGCGCAAGGTGCGTGAAGTTTATGCCCGCGACTATGAGTTGTTTTCGTATGAATGAACCGCGCCCGTTATTGATCGCCCCGACCCTGATGGTCGACAGGACCATGCGCCAGGCACTGAAGCACCAGCAGGCTTGTTGCATCTGGCTGACCGGCTTGTCGGGCGCCGGCAAATCGACCCTCGGCAATCGCCTGGATCAGGTTCTGCACGCCAACGGCCTGCACAGTTACTTGCTCGACGGCGACCATATGCGCAAGGGCCTGTGTCAGGACCTGGGCATGTCCGACGCTGACCGGCATGAAAATGTACGGCGCATCGGCGAGGCTGCGCAGTTGATGGTCGATGCCGGGCTGATTGTGATTGTCTCGGCGATTTCGCCGTTTCGCGCTGACCGGGACCGGGTTCGGCAGCAACTGGCAACCGATGCGTTCATTGAGGTGCATGTCAGCACGCCGCTGGCCGAATGCGCACGCCGGGATGCCAAGGGCCTGTACCGCGCTGTGCAGGAGGGGCGGATCCGTAATTTCACCGGCATCGACAGCCCTTATGAAGCACCGCTGAATCCTGAGTTCGTGATCGACACCCGCCGTGACGACGGCGAGGCGCTGATGGCGCAACTGTTGACGCGCTTGAGTGGCGCTCAGGGGCAAGGCACTTCGCCTCCTGTCATAACTGTCAGTAGACGCGGGCCTGCGCCTTTGCACAATGGAGGGTTCTGTCGCACGGGCGTGGCATGAGTTCTGGTTGAGCGCCTGCGTGGCCTTACCTGCGGAGGTGCTACCTGATGGATGCGTTGAATGTCATTAATGTCGGAACCGACAAGGTCAATTCGCTGCTTAATCTGGTTCTGCAATACGGGGCTACCGTCGGTATCAAATTGCTGGTTGCCGCCTTGTTGTGGATTGTCGGACGCTGGTCGATCGGCATGCTGGTCAGGATGCTGCAACGCTCTCTGACCCGGCAACGGTTCGATCCTACCGTGCTGCGTTACCTGGGCTCGTTTGTCACCGTGACCCTGAATATCATTCTGGTGGTGGCCATTCTTGGTTACTGCGGCATCGAGACCACCAGCTTTGCGGCGCTGCTGGCGGCGGTGGGCCTGGCGATCGGCATGGCGTGGTCGGGTTTGCTGGCCAATCTGGCGGCGGGCGGATTCATCATTGTGCTGCGTCCGTTCAAGGTCGGCGATTTCATCGCAGTGGACACGATCAGTGGGCGGGTGGAGGAGATCGGCCTGTTCACCACCTCACTCGACACGGCTGAAAACGTGCGGGTGCTGATGGCCAACAACAAGGTCTTTTCGAGCAATATCATCAATTACTCGGTCAACGGCTATCGCCGCGTGGAGTTGACAGCGACGTTACCGACCAGCGCGGATGAACAGACGCTGATCGTCCGGTTGACCGAGCAATTGAAGGCCATTCCAAATGTGCTGACAGCACCGCCGGTGGATGTACACCTGGCCAGCCTGAGCGCCGACAGCGTGACCCTGGCGGTCAGGCCGTATTGCCACAACGATCATTACTGGCCGGTGTATTACCAGAGCCTTGAGGTCATTCGCGGGTTGTTGCGCGAAGGGGGCGTTGAACGCCCCCGGTAAAACGTTACTGCGCGCCCAGGCCGCCGGCGTTGGCCATGACGAAGGCGGCGAATTCTTCGACGCTCATCTTGCGACCGTTGAAGTCGACGCTGTCGTTGCCGTATTGCAGGGTGGTGACGATGTTGTCGCCTTCGACCTTGGCCAGTTGCAGGGCAGACGCCATGGTGCCGATCATTTCGCTGGTGGTGGTCGCCTGCACGGTGATGTCCTTGGTATCGGTGATGCCTTGCAGGTTCGCTTGCAGGCCGACCAGGTCCTGGATCATCGCCTTGGACAGCACGATGCGTGCGTCGACCGCGCCCAGGCTCTTGTTGACCAGCTCGTCCGGCGCTTGCTCGAACGAACCGGGGTCGGTCAGGTCGATGCTCAGGCGCGCATGGCTTTCGCCGTTGGCGGTGCGCAGCGAGAGCTTTTCCAGCTCGATGTGCGGCTTGCCGGCCAGCAGCTTGCCCAGCTCGGCGTTCATCAAGGCCTGGTCGGCGGCGCTCAGTTCAATTTTTTCCAGCGGTTTCTGCTCAGCAGCGGCAGCCTGTTGCTGCGGCACGACTTTCTGCTGGAACAGCTGGTACAGCGCTTTGGTGGCGGCAATGTCGAAATTGCCGAAACGCAGGCCCAGGTGCGCAGCGCCAATATCCTTGCCGCTGTAGGCGATCTTGCCGATGTCGTAGTTGATCTGCGCCGAGAGCTTGTCGCCCTCTTCCTGCATCAGGTTGGTGTTGACGAACTGATCGATCTGCAACGCCGGGCGGCCCACGGCCTGGAAGCTGACTTGCTCGACCTTGACGTTGCTGTGCCCCAGGTAGAAGCCGGCCTTGCCCTTGGTACCGCCGGTGTCGAAGGTCATGCCCTTGATCAGCATGCTGACCGGGCCTTCGGCGGACTGGACGTTGAGTTGCAGGTTGTCCATGTTGCCGGTGACCTTGATTTTCTCGGCGTCGGCCGACACATCGCTGTGCAGGGTCAGGCCCGAAAAGCTGAATTCGCCGTCGGTGTCTTTCATCTGCATCGGGGCGAAGGTCAGTGTGCCGTTGGCGGCACGGTCATAGCCAATGCTGGTCTGGCTCTTGAAGGGCACTGCGCCCTGGCTGAGGGCAAACCATTTCTCGGTGTCCGGGGTCTTCACCAGTTCGCCATTGCTGACCGCCATGACCGGCAGCAGTTTGAGCGAGGTCAGACGCGACAGTGGCAGCGGGCCGTGCTCGATATGATCGACAAAGTGCAGTTCCAGCGTTTGCACCTGACCGTTCTGGTCTTTGACCTGGAAGGTCGAGCGATAGCGCGCGGTGCTGCGGAACAGGCCGCTGTCCAGCGACTCCAGTTGCACGTTGGCCTGATAGCCGCTGCCCGCGAATGCCTGGGCCAATTCCTGATTGCCCTTGGCAAGCGTGTCATTGAGCACGCCGGGCAATTGCTGGCCGGTGTACCAGGCGCCCCCGGTTGCCAGTGCGCCGACTACGATGATGACGCCTGCGACGATACCTGCTGATTTATTCATGTCCGACCTGAAGATGTCCGTTCTGATGGTTGAAAAAGCCTTCCCTGCACCTGGCGCTGCACTTGGTTAGGTACCGCGCCGGGCCGATGACGGCCCAAGCGAAAAGTCGCAGGAGATTAACATTGCCGGCGCAAAACGGCCCGGCGACGTGGCCTGAATGCGCGGTTCGACACATTTCAGAGCGTTTCGTTGCAATGCCAATCATTATCGATGGGTAGCCACAGTCTCGATGGACGCGTTAGGCTGGGCACCGACTACCCAGAGGCCGATCACATGAGTGCACAGCAAGGCGACCGCCGGCCGATCAAGGCCGTTATTTTCGATATGGATGGTCTGTTGCTGGACACCGAGGGGATCTACACCGAGGTCACCGAACTGATTGCCCAACGTTACGGCAAGCACTTCGACTGGAGCATCAAACAGAACACCATCGGGCGTGGCGCCCGGGATTTTTCCGGTTACATCATCGAGACGCTGGACTTGCCGATGTCGGTGGATGAGTTTCTTGAGGTGCGCCAGCCGCTGCTCGACGAACGTTTTCCACTGGCCCCGGCGATGCCCGGCGCCGAAGCGCTGGTACGCCATCTGGCGGCGCACGACATTCCCATTGCCGTGGGCACCAGTTCTTCGGTGCGCTATTTCCACGCCAAGATCACCCGCCACAAAGCCTGGTTCGAGCTGTTCGATACCGTGGTGACCGCCGATGACCCGCAAGTGACGGCCGCCAAGCCGGCACCGGATATCTTTCTGGTGGCTGCCGAGCGCCTGGGTGTCGACCCTGCCGATTGCCTGGTGTTCGAGGACTCGCCCTTCGGCGTGACCGCCGCAAAAGCCGCCGGCATGTTTGCCGTGGCCATTCCGGATGCGAACATGCCGATCGAGCGTTATCACCACGCCGATCTGGTGCTGGGTTCTTTGAACGAGTCGCCACTGGTGCAATGGGGCTTGCCCGCCCTGCCGGCCTGAGCACCAATCCCATCCGTAATTGCATTCAATGACATGGAGGTATTGAACATGACCTATCGCACGCTGGGCCAATCGGGCCTGAAGGTTTCTACCCTGACACTGGGCTCGATGATGTTCGGCGAACAGACCGGCACCGAGGAGTCGCTGCGCATCATCGACAAGGCGTGGGATCAGGGGGTGAATTTCATCGATACGGCCGATGTGTATAACAGCGGCCGCTCTGAAGAGATCGTCGGCGAGGCGATTGCCGCACGGCGCAGTGAATGGGTGCTGGCAACCAAAGTGGCCGTAGGCCCGAGCGACGGTATTCCCAACCGTGCGGGCCTGAACCGCAAGCACATTTTCAACGCCATCGATAACAGCCTGCGCCGGCTGGACACCGACTATGTCGATATTTATTACCTGCACAAGGAAGACCACGACACGCCGCTGGAGGTGACGGTGTCGGCCATCGGCGATCTGATTCGCCAGGGCAAGATTCGTTATTGGGGGGTGTCGAACTTCCGTGGCTGGCGAATCGCCGAAATCGCCAATGTCGCCCGGCGCCTGGGGGTCGATCAGCCGATCATCAGCCAGCCACTGTATAACATCGTCAACCGTCAGGCCGAGATTGAACAAATTCCGGCGGCGGCGTTTCATGGTCTGGGCGTGGTGCCCTACAGCCCGCTGGCACGCGGCGTGCTCAGCGGCAAGTACAACCCGGACATCGCGCCCAGCGGCGACAGCCGCGCCGGACGGCAGGACAAGCGCCTGCTGGAAACCGAATGGCGCGTGGAGTCGCTGCGCATTGCCCAGCGTATTCAGGCGTATACCCAGGAAAAGGGCGTCGGCATCGTCGAGTTCGCGATTGCCTGGGTGCTGAACAACAAGGCGGTCAGCTCGGCCATTGTCGGCCCGCGTACCGAGCAGCAGTGGGATGGCTATCTCAAGGCGCTGGAGGTGCGGATCACCGCCGAAGACGAAGCCTTCATCGACTCGCTGGTCACCCCTGGCCACGCCTCGACGCCCGGTTTCAACGACGTGCAGCACTTTGTTTCAGGCCGTTTGCTGCGCTGAATCGACTCGGCCCGCATGATGTCTGCATTGTTTCTGCCGTGTAGGTAAATGCTTATATCGGGCGGGCCGACGAACGACATTAAAATAGGCCGCGAATGGGTTGATGAACGCCGCTTGAATACGAAAAATGCGTCTCGCTTTGCGCAGCCAGCCGGTGGCGCAAGGTGTCGATGCGGGTCATGCAATATTTTTCTGCCTTTTGCATGAGTTTTGGCTAGTCTGTTGGCAGCCCGCTTGTTGATTGGATCCTATTCGGCCAGGTTGATGAAGATTTATGGCGATGCGCAAGATCGATAGAGAAGCCTATTTATACGAGGTGCTCGGCAATGAGCAGCCTCCTGCGCACCTTGCCCGCACCGTGATCGAGGAAAAACTGCGCAGCGCCATCATCGATGGACGTCTGCCCAGCGGCACGGCCTTGCGGCAACAGGAACTGGCCACGCTCTTCGGCGTCAGTCGCATGCCGGTGCGCGAGGCCCTGCGCCAGCTCGAAGCACAGTCGTTGTTACGGGTCGAACTGCACAAGGGTGCGGTGGTGGCACCGCTGATTACCGAGGATGCCGTCGAGGCCTACGCCTTGCGCATCCTGTTCGAGTCCGAAGCGCTGCGCCTGTCGATTCCGTTGCTGGATGAAGAAGACTATGCCCAGGCGCGCGGCTATATAGAGGCGCTGGAGGTCGAGACCGATTACAGCCGGATCGGCACCCTGAACCGCATGTTTCACATGACGTTGTACGCCAAGACATCGAACAAGCGCCTGATGCGCCTGGTCGAGGCCGGTCTCAACGAAGAGGAGCGCTTTCTGCGCTTCAACCTGTCGGCCATGGGCCTGGGCAAACTGGCTCAGGATGACCACTGGGAACTGTTGCGCCTGGCACAAGCCCGGGATGTCGAGCAGACCGTAGCCGCCCTGCACCACCACCTCAATCGTGCGGTGCAGGCAATCACTCGCTACCTGGCCAGCAAGGCTGCTGAAACCCCGCCAAAGCGTCAGCGCAAGAAAAGCCCCGCGTGATGTAACGCCTCGCTTGTCATGACTTGAGCCCTTCGCCAGCCCGGTACATCGCCCGGGCTGTTCGCACGCCTTTCTTTTGCTTTTCTCCCGCCACCCGCTTGGCCTGACCCGCGAATAAGGCAAACTCGCGGTGACCCTGGCCTGCGTCATGCGCATGTCTCAGACCGGGTTACACCTGAATGGCCTTGATGGCACAGGACGATGTTCATCGATTGAACGACACGGCAAAAGGAGTGATTGCCCAGGGCAGCACGGTAGCGAGTGTTATTCGGCTATCGCCCACACCTTCATCACGACCCCGATAGATCGACCATAGAAGTGACGCTGAACGAGGCATTCGTTCATTAACTGAAATTTTGGCCTTACTTGGCTGAAAGGGTCACTTACGCGCCTATAAAACACAACTAAAAGTTTTATATGGCTACACGCACGCCAAAAATAAACACAACTAAAAAAATATAAAAAAACATTGCGATGCACATTCCAAGTGCTTTAACTTTTATTCACCGCTTGTTGCAGAAACTTCTCTTTCTTCTGCCAGCCGGCGGTACAGCAGGCAGCACACGCCAGACAGAAGGCGTTCAATACCCCATGAAACGGGCGTAGCCCTTGGAATTTGACGTATGAAAACGTCGGCTTTCATTCGCCTTGTATTTATGGAGTTACGCGGTTTGCGACCAACAAGGAATGTTGTCAACGGTGCGAAACAGGCATACAGAGTTGCAACTTTCCGGCGCATTTACAACTACCGGGATACCGCTATGACTTGTCAGAAAACGCTACTTGAACGTAAGAAACTGGAACTTAGCCAGCACCCTGTCTTTTCCGAAATCGATTCGTTGCCGGTCTTGCGCCGCTTCATGGAGACGCATGTCTTCGCGGTCTGGGATTTCATGTCCCTGACCAAGCGCTTGCAACAGGAGTTGACCTGCACCCAGTTGCCCTGGCTACCACCCCGGGACCCTGCAGCGGCGCGATTGATCAATGACATTGTGCTCGGCGAAGAGTCGGACGACCGCCCGGCCCATGGTCACTACAGCCACTTCGAGCTGTATCTGGACGCCATGCGCGAGATCGGCGCCAGCACCACACGCATCGAGCGCTTCATTGAGTTGCAGCGTCAGGGTGTGCATTACGCCACCGCTTTGCAGCGGGTCAATGCCGATCCTGCCGCCTCACTGTTCGTTACCCAGACCCTGGCCACGGCCCTGCATGCACCGGCGCACAGCGTGGCGGCTTCGTTTCTGCACGGCCGCGAAAGCGTCATTCCGGCGATGTTCCAGACCATCCTCGATGAATGGGAGATCAGCGCGGCGCAGGCACCGACCTTTCGCTATTACCTGCAGCGGCATATCGAGGTCGACTCCGAGGATCACGGCCCTGCGGCCGAGCATTTGCTGGCACGCCTGGTGGCCGGCGATGCGCAGCGCGAGCGTGAGGTGTATGAGGCGGCAATCGAGGCCGTCGAGAGCCGCATTGCTTTGTGGGACACCTTGCGTGCGCGCCTGCACGCCCCGTTGATGCAGGCCAGCGCGTGATGCCCTGCCCGGCCTTTCTGCTTACAAGGATGCCGTCATGAAAGCTGAAGACTATGTGTCGTTCGTCGATGCCTGGGAAGCGCGCGCCACGATTCGCACACGCCCCCGGCGTATGGTCGAAGACGATGAACGCCTGATCTACCCGTTGAGCCGCCAGCCGCTGGTGCTCAGCGACACCTTCACCCGCGAATGCCCGCAACTGCGCGATTACGCGTTGATCCAGAGCCTCTACAAGTTCATCAACGATGTGGTGATCTTCGAGACCGAGATCGTCGACAAGACTGCGCGCAGTATCGCCAAGGACCGTTTCGCGATTCGCTTCCCGTTCGCCTGCCGCTTCGATGCGATGAGCGTGGTGGTCGATGAGGATTACCACGCCCTGGTGGCGATGGACTTCATGCAGCAGACCATCGCCCTGACCGGCATCGAGCCCATCGCGCTGCCTGCCGAGATCGAGCTGAGCCGCGCCATTCCGGCGGCCCTGGCGCTGGCTCCGGAACACCTGCGCAGCGCCGTCGAGCTGATCTGCGTGTCGATTGCGGAAAACACCGTGACCAACGATGTGGCCGCGTTTGCCCGGGACGACTCGGTCAAGCAGTCAGTCAAGGGTCTGATGGCCGATCACCTGCTTGATGAAGGCCGCCACTCGGGCTTCTGGACCCGGCTGGTGCGCATTTATTGGCAGACCGCACCGCAGCCCGATCGCGAGGCCATCGCGCAGATTCTGCCGGTGTTCATCAACCAGTATTTGACCAACGAGATCCAGAACGGCTTCGACTTTATCCTCATCGATCACCTGCCGGTGACCGGGGCGGTCAGGCAGGCGCTGAAGGCCGAGACCCTGGCCTTGAGTTTTCCGATCAACAGCCATCACCCGCTGGTGGGTAATATCGTGCGGTTCTTTCGCAACAGCACGATGCTCGAAGCGCCGTGCGTGCGTCAGGCGCTGGTGGATTATCTGCCGGTGCGCGAGGTGCTCGCATGAGACGCCTGGAGATCGTTCTGATCGGCCATAGCCAGGTGCTCGTCGAGTTGCACCGCGAGCTGCTGGAGCATGGCCACACGTTGCATCACCTGAGCGACCCGCTGGCCTTGCGCGATTGCCAGGTCAGGCAGCCCGCGCTGCTGATCGACGACGGCAGCCTGGAGCTGGATGACCAGAGGCTGGCGGCCTTTGCGGCCAGCCATTGCCTGAGCCTGCGGGTCGGCTTGAATAGCGGTGTGTTGCAGCATCTGCCGCGTCTGGAGTTGTTGGTGTGGCATGGTTACGGCCACGATCAGCGCCTGATTGTGCGCCAGTGGCAACCGGAGGAGGCCGCAGGCAACGGTCGGCAGTTGCGCGATGCCGCAGTGGCGACACTGGTGGATGTGCTGGCCTTGCAGGTCAGTCGCCTGTCGCGGGATGCGGATTACTTTGCCAGCCCGGGCAGCGCGACAGCGGCGCAAAGTGAATGGCAGGACGGCTTGCAGGCGCTGGATCGACTGCTGTTTCGGCATCGTTTCAATGACACCGCCGATGCCACGTTACTGGAGCAGGCCGCCACACCGCTGAGCGTGCGGCTTGGGCAAAGTTTTGCAGCCTTTGCCGAGCGCCCGGCCTTGACGCTGGGCGGGCAGACGTTGAGCTATGCGCAATTGCAGGCGCACGCGGTGTCTATCCAGCAGCCGCTGCTTGCCCGGCTGGCCACGCTGCGCCAGGGCAATGCAACGCCTGTGGTCGGCATCTGCCTGCCCAAGTCGGCGGCTTTGTTTGCCGGGATTCTGGCGATTCTGGGTAGCGGCGCGATTTATCTGCCGCTGGACCCCAACCAGCCGCTGCAACGCCAGCAGTACATTCTGGAAAACGCAGGGGCCGTTTTGCTGCTGCACGATGGCGGGCACCCATTGGCAGTGGCAGGCTTCGCGGCGCTGGACATTGCCACCATCGCGGTGACAGCCAGCGTGCAGCCGTTGTTGCGGGCGCAGCCAGCCAGCGACAGCCCGTGCATGGCGCTGTATACATCGGGCACCACCGGCCAGCCCAAGGGCGTGTTGCTCAGCCAGCATAACCTCAGCCATTTCACGGCCTGGTATGCCGGTTATGTCGAGTTGTGCGAATACAGCCGGGTGTTGCAGTTCTCGACCTTGAGCTTTGACTCGTCAGTGATCGATATTTTCCCCACCTGGCTCAGCGGTGCCGAGCTGGTGGTGGCCGATGAAGATCAGCGCCGCGACCCGTTGCTGCTGCTCGACCTGCTGCGTCAGGGCATCAGCCACGCCTTTCTGCCGCCAGCACTGTTGAGCCTGTTGCCGCTGGACGCGCCGCTGGGGCTGGCGCATCTGGTGACTGGCGGTGATGTTTGCGAGCCGTATGTCATCGAGCGGCTGGCCGGGCAGTGCCGCTTTCATAACCTGTACGGGCCGACCGAAACCACGGTGCTGGTTACCGCCCGGCAATTGGAGGCAGGCAGCAGTAACCGCAGCCTCGGCCAGCCGATTGCCAACAGCCAGGTGTGGATTCTCGACGAACACCTGCAACCGGTGGCCGAGCAGGTACAGGGCGAGTTGTACATCGCAGGGCCCGGCGTGGGCCTGGGCTATGTGAACAATGCGCCACTGAGCGCCGAGCGCTATGTCGAGCTGCCGCTGCCCGATGGCCAGCGGCTGCGCGCCTACCGTACCGGCGATCTGGGCAAGTGGACCGAGGATGGCATCGAGCTGGGCGGGCGGCGTGACAATCAGGTGAAGATTCGTGGCTTTCGGGTCGAGCCTGAAGAGATCGAGCATTGCCTGCGCGGCACTCAGTTGTATCGCCAGGTGGCCGTGGTGGTCGATGCGCAGCGGCGGATTCTGGCCTTTGTCGCCCAGCCCCACGATGCGCAACTGACGACCACTCTGCAAACGCTCAAGAGCCACGTGCAGCGGCTGTTGCCGGACTACATGCAGCCGGCGTTGTACAGCGTGCTGGCGCATCTGCCGTTTGCCAGCAATGGCAAGGTCGATCGCCAGGCGTTATTACAGATACCGCTGAATGTGGTTGAGCCCGGCAACCGCAGACAGCCCGACAACGAGCAGGAACAGCACCTGCTGGCGCTGTGGGCCGAGCTGCTGGAACTGCCGCCTGGGGATATTTCCACTGACGAGAGTTTCTTCAATCTGGGCGGGCATTCGATTCTGCTGTCGCGCCTGTTGCTGGGGGTGCGCGAGCGGTTCGGCCGCAGTATTCCCATCAATCGCTTTATCGAGGCGCCGAGTATCCAGACCCTGGCACGGCTACTGAGCAGCGATGACGGTTCGGGCTGGACGGTCAGCCCGCAAGCCTTGCGCGATGCCAGCGCCGCGTTGCAATTACCGGTGCTGCCCATCAAGGCCATGGGCGATGTGCACAAGGTGATCGTCACCGGCGCCAATGGTTTTCTCGGCGTGCACATCGTGCAGGCGCTGCTGGAATGGGGTGCGACCGAGGTGGCTTGTCTGGTGCGCGAAGGCGGCGGCATGACGGCACGCGAGCGGTTTATCCAGTCGTTGCAGGAAAACCGTCTGGCGCACCTGGACCTGAGCCGGGTGAGCATTTATGCGGGCGATGTCACCCGCCCGCAACTGGGGCTGAGCGAGGCGGTGTATGCGCGGCTGGACCGCGAGTTCGGTGCGCTGGTGCATAACGCTGCCAACGTTAACCACGTGCAGGACTACGAGGCGCTGGCTCGCGACAACGTGGCGCCGATTTTCGAATGCCTGAAGCTGTGCGAAGGGCGCAGCAAGAAGGTGTTCAATTTCGTCTCGACGCTGTCGGCGTCCAGTGCCATCGATGCCACCGGCAGTGTGCTGGAGCAACCGGCCGCTGCCACGCCGCCGATCTACATCAAGAACGGCTACAACCTGTCGAAATGGGTCGCGGAGCGAGTGCTGGAGCAGGCGCGCACGTTGGGTGTGTGGGTGAATATCTATCGTCCCGGCAACATCGCTTTCAACAGCATTACCGGTGTCTGCCAGCCGCAGAAGAACCGCCTGATGCTGATGCTCAAGGGCTCGCTGCAGCTGGGCCAGGTGCCGGACTTCGCGATCAACTTCGATTTGATGCCGGTGGATTTTCTGGCGCGCTTCATCGGCTTTCATGCCAGCCGCTACCAGGCCAGCCGCGCGGTTTTCAATCTGCATAACCCTGAACCCCTGAGTTGGGACAGTTATGTGCAGGCCTTCCGTGAGGCGGGCCGCGAGTTCGAGCTGGTCAGCGTGGCGCAGTGGCAGACCCAGCTTGATCGGGTCGACAGCCAGAACGCGTTGTTCGGTGTGCTGGGCTTTTATCTGGATGGTTTCCAGGAAGACATCGGCGACATCTCGATGATCGAGTACCGCAATGCTTTGGCGGGCATTCACCAAATGGGCGAATGCTACCCCTCCAAGACCCCGGCGCTGCTGAGCAAGGGCTGCGCTTACCTGAAAGAAATCGAATTTATTTAACCCCCTGAAACAATGGAGAACGACATGACTGTATTCAATACGCTGCAACCTGACACCCGTATCCACAATGCCAACGCCTGCCGCGTGGTATCCAGCGTGCAGGTCCCGGCCGAGGCTGACCGTGTGTGGGCCGTGGCGGGCGACTTTGGCGGCTTTCAGGCCTTCGTGCCTGGCCTGGAAAGCACCGAGATGATTGGTCAGGGGCCAGGCTCGGTGCGGTACAAGCGCTTCAAGGACGGCAACTTTGCTGTCGAGCAACTCAACTCGCGTGATGATCAGGCGCGTTACATCACCTGGAGCCTGATTCACACCAGTTTGCCGGTCAGTAATCTGTGGGCATCGATGACGGTGGCGGCGGTGGATGGTCAGGCCAGCGTGGTGACCTGGACCATCGTCGCTGACCCTGTAGCCGGCGCGGAACAGGATCTGGCGGGCTTTGAGGCGTTTTTGCAGGGCTTTGCCGATACCTCGATGAACAATGTGCGCAGTCTGTTTGCGTGATGGCGTAATCGGTAAAACCTTACCCGGTGCCTGGCACCGGGTGGGGCAGGCTTACTCAGCAGGTTGCTCGACGAGCCGGGCCTGGGTCATGACCCCGAAGTCGATCAGATAGCGCTTGCCGCCACTCATGCAATAGTTATTGAAGCCTTCTCTTGAGCAGGCAATATCCGGCGTTGCCAGGCCCGGAAACACGGTCGGACGTGCGCGGTTATCCAGATACAGAACATCGCGCCCGACCTTGCCAATCATGGGTGCTGCGTAATCGGTGGATCGGCACGACTGGCTATCGCCCGTACACGGCAAGGCCAGCCACTGCACATTGGTCAGGTCAATGATGGGCAGTGAATAGCCATCAATGAAGACATGCTGGCTGTCCCTGGAAACTGAATAGCGCTTTAGTTTCGCATCGTCTCCGAAAGGAAATATCACCTCGAAGCTTTCGGGGTCTGCACCGTCAATCCTATCCGAAAAGTAGTACACCGAAGTCTGATCCACGGCATAGAGATCGACTCTGTCTTGCTGCGCGGGCGTCAATGCTGGCTGGCTTGATCGGGCCGGACGAAAGTGTGCAATGTCTTCAGTGACCCGCCAGAAATGGCGCTGCTCGACGTTCTCATGGGTTTGCAGCAGTGCGGGCAGATAACAGGTCGGGGTGATTATCTGGCCCAGAGAGCCGACACCCGTTCCCTGACAGGGGCTGTAACGCTTGCTTGATGATGAAACCCAATACACGCGACCGTCGATTACTTGATAACCCGTCTTGAGTTCAGCCTTTTTGTCTTTGGGTACCGGACAGTCGTTCATCTTGTAGGCCGAACGCTTGTTGTGGATCGAGTCCCTGATGCCGGTTTCGTACCAGGTTTCGGTGCAGGTATGACTCTCGAATGCCCAGGATGCTGTGGGCAGCAAGAGCAGGATGAATATTGACCCTATTGCTGTAAGACTCACTGCATGATCCCCATGGTCGGTGCATTCCCTTCAGCGCGTGATCATAGGCGTGACTAAAAGTCGTCACAAGCGCGGTGCTGAACAACCATGAGATGTTCAATGTCCACTGGTGAGACGTCCAAAAGGTATTCAGCGTTGAACACATTCAGGTTATTGCAGGCAACAGGTATGTTGAGCCTGGCTTTACTGACCGGCAACGCAAGCGCAGCAAGCGACATGGCAACGGGTAAAACGCCCTTCTATTTTGGTCGTTATACGCTGCAAGTGCCTACCGACGGAGCGGGTATCTGGTCCGCCTACAGGGTGGTCGACAAGGATATCAAGCGTGTCAGCCAGGATGGCAAACAGGATCTGGAGACCCGCCTTCCCCGTGTCATCAGTGAAATAAACAAACTGCATAAGGTTGGGTATGACGCCTACGACCAGACCGTGCCGCTGGAGGGCGGCGGGGCCATCGTGGTGTCCAAGTCAACGAGCTACAGCTTTGATATTTACTACCTCACGGCAAACAACACCTTGTACCAGCAGGTTGTAAAGCCGATTCCGCTGGATGGGCTGGACTCGGTGATCGCTCTCGCCAAGGAGTTGAATGCATTGATCCACGATCGCAATCCTGCCCAGAGCCCGCCCAGCGGGACCTTTGCGATTGAAGCGGGATACATGAACCTGCCGGTCGATACATTCGAAGAGCAGGTGTTGATCGGCCTGCCGGTCTCATCGATGCCGGGCATTCATTTGACCTTCGATACGCAACGGATAGGCCAACCGGAGGAGGGGCTGATTGCGCGTTATGAACAGCGCTCGTTCGGGATAATGACCCCCACGTTAAAGAACTTGCTGTCCGGCACACGTGTATTGAGAAAGTCGAAGCGGACGGTTGCAGGGCTGCCGTTTGAAGAGCTGTTGCTCAAGACCAAGCTTGAGGGCAGACCCGTTTACGCCTTTCGTCTTGAGTACCCGGGTACGCCTGAATCAAGCAGGGAGCCTTACACGGTCCTTGAACTGAGTACCCTCGACAAGGGGGCTGTATTTGAGAGCGATAAAGAGGCGTTGCGCTTCTGGGATGAGCTGGTTGAAAGCGTGAGACGCATATGAATGCAAGAATACTCAGAGGCGCTGGAATGGCCGCAGCGTGCATGCTTGGGGGTTTTTCCATGACGATGCCTGTGGCCCTTGCTCAGCCTGTCGAAACCGCTGCTGCGCACGACAAGGCGTGGAGGACTCACTACTTTGGTCGATTCAAACTGGACCTGCCGAGCAACGCTGAGGTCCTGGCTGATTACAAACTCTACAACGAGAATGTTGAGCTCATCAGTCAGAAGGGCAAAGCCGAAATCAACACGCTTGTCGGGACGTACATAGATGAGCTCAATAAAGGCATCGCAAGGGGGACTAACAGCAACTACGAACGAACAATTGAGCTGAGTAATGGCAGCCTGCTGGTGGTGTCCAGGCTCAAGGAGTTTTATACGCTGAGAGCCTACTTGCTGACCTCACATGACACGCTTTATCTACTGGGCACCAGTGCCATTTCTGCCAGAGGGCTGGAAGGTGCGATCAAGAAATTTAGAGGGGTCAGCGAATCTGTCTTTTTCAGACCACCGCAGGATGCACCGCCTCCAGGTGCATTTGCACTGGAATCGGGTTACTCGACCATTGGCTCAACCCAATCTATTGAAGGGATATTCATGGGCGCGCAGATTACTACGCACCCAGGCACCTACGTAAGCCTGCTGACGCAACGGATCGTAGAGCACGAAGAGAGCTTGATAGAGCGCTTTGACAATCCAACCGGAAACTTCTTCACCAATGGCCTGTTCAAGCTCACGAACGGGACCAGAACACTGCGAAAGCGCGAGCGAATGATTGGCGATCTACCGGTAGAGGAAGTGGCCATCAAGGCGAAAGTCGACGGCAAGCTCTTCTATACCTTCCAGGTGGAGTACAAAGGCACTCTAAAGTCCAACACCCGCCCAGCCATCGAGCTTGAGCTGGGAACCCATGAGGTTGGCAGTGATTTTAAATCGGATGAAGAAGCCTTGATGTTCTGGGACCGGGTGGTCGAAAGCCTCAAGCCATTGCCCTGAGTTTTTCTGCACAAAAACAAAACCCCTGACCGCAAAGCGATCAGGGGTTTCGGAATTGAATCTTGACGATGACCTACTCTCACATGGAGAAGCTCCACACTACCATCGGCGATGCATCGTTTCACTGCTGAGTTCGGGATGGGATCAGGTGGTTCCAATGCTCTATGGTCGTCAAGAAATTCTGTGTGCCGGTACGTCTATGACGACGCTCCAGCGAATTTGGGTGACTTCTACTAAAAGCAAAACCCCCGACCGCAGTGCGATCAGGGGTTCTGGGTTTGAATCTTGACGATGACCTACTCTCACATGGAGAAGCTCCACACTACCATCGGCGATGCATCGTTTCACTGCTGAGTTCGGGATGGGATCAGGTGGTTCCAATG